>JAZQHU010000020.1:0-13519 GCA_045540775.1 Anaerovoracaceae bacterium
CCACTTCGTTATTGTATGCATGACTCTGTTTGCGGCAGCGCTGCTGCCTACTGCGATGACGCAGTCGTCTGCATATCTCACGAAGTGCAAGCCTCTTGCTTCGAGTTCCTTGTCCAGCTCATTGAGCATGATGTTAGACAAGAGCGGTGAGAGGTTCCCTCCTTGCGGTGTTCCTTTCTCCGTGGCCTCATATCTTCCCTGTACCATCACCCCTGCTTTGAGGTATTTGTGGATGAGCGACTCTGTATCTCCGTCATCGATTATCCCGTGTACAAGGTACATGAGTTTGTCCTGTGGTACATTGTCGAAGAACTTTTCGAGGTCGATGTCCACGATGTATGTATATCCGTCATTGAGGTATTCAAGCAGTTTGACGACTGCCTGCTGTGCTCTGCGCTTCGGTCTGAATCCATAGCTGTAGTCACTGAATAGTGGCTCTACCATCGGAGTCAGTCTTTGCGCTATTGCCTGCTCAATGATTCTATCCACCACACTCGGTATCCCGAGGTTACGCACGCCTCCGTTCGGCTTCGGTATCTCTACCCTGCGTACCGGCATGGGTTTGTATTTGCGGTTTCGGATCTTTTCGCGGATATCCTCCCAGTTCTCGATGAGATATTGTCTGACCTCGTCAGTTGTTATCCCGTCCACTCCGCTTGCGCCTTTGTTCGCGACTACTCGCTTGTACGCTCGCATCATGTTTTCCCTTGAGAGTATTTCCTCTAATAGTTGCGACATAGATTTGTCTCCTTTCCTTCCTTCGCTCTCGTATCCTTACTCCTATCTCCTGTGAGCCATTCACTCCGTTACGTCTTCGCTACTTCGGCTCTCGTCGGATACGGATACTTGCCTTGAGAGTTCCATTTGACTATTGGATTGTTCGGTCCTTCGCTCCATTCCCATTACAGGAACTTCATCACTACTATGACCTTGGCTGACTTCTCACGGTTCGTTGTTACTGCGGATTTCTCCGTCCGTGAGACCTCACGGGATAAGTCGTCAATCTTTCCTCGTCTACCTGCCTAATTTACACATACGGGTTACGACCAACTTTTGGACTTCGCGGCTGCTGGCCCGCTTATCCGCCGTATGCGCCTTGGTATTAGGTTTCTGTTCGTCAGGCTACGATTTCGCTATCCCTTCTTCTCGCCCAAACCTCACGATTTGAACCTTGGGAGTCGCTATGGGGTTCGTCGTTGGCTACGCCCCTTGTGGACTTTCACCACAGATTGACGGCATGCCCGTCATACCAATCAAACAGCATGGAACCATTACGGCTCCATGCTGTTTTTTATGTTCTGTTCAGTTATCTGCGGCCGGTCAGCATCAGTCGTGGATCTCTATAGAGAATTTCCCCTTCTTCTGCTTGAATGCACCTATTACATCAGTCTCACAGCCCTTCTCTCCGAGCTGTTCAATAAGCCTCGGCAGTTCCTTTTCCTTGACGGCTATCAGAAGTCCGCCTGATGACTGCGGATCGTAGAGACAGTCGAGCCTTGCTCTCAGCATCGCATCCCTCATTGGGTCCCTGGAGAGGAACTCCATGACTTCACCCTCTGTGTAGTCCCTGTTTCTGTATGCACCGGCAGGTATTATGCCCATTGTAGCCATCTCTATGGCTTTAGGGAATACCGGCACTTTATGGCTGTACAGCTCAAGCGTGACATTTCCCGCGCGGGCCATCTCGGCAGCATGACCTATGAGTCCGAAACCGGTGATATCTGTACACCCGTCGACCTTCACACCCTTCATGGCCTCCCATGCATACCTGTTCAGGAATGCCATCGTTGCTTCCATCTCAGCATTCTCTTCATCCGTCAGGAGGTCTACCTTGGCTGCTGTAGTCAGGATACCTGTTCCGATCTTCTTGGTTATGACCAGCAGATCCCCCTCGCATGCGCTGTTGCTGAGGATGTCATCAGGATGTGCAAAACCGGTCACGGACAGTCCGTACTTCGGCTCTTTGTCGTCAATGCTGTGCCCGCCGACGATCGTTGCACCTGCTTCATTGACCTTGTCGTTTCCTCCCTCGAGGATTGCTTTGACCACATCAAGCGGGAGCTTGTTGTTAGGGAATGTCAGCAGGTTCATGGCAAGCTTCGGCTCTCCGCCCATAGCATATACGTCGCTGAGCGAGTTGGCCGCTGCGATCTGGCCGAACATATACGGATCGTCAACTATCGGCGGGAAAAAGTCCACCGTGTTGATCAGTGCAACATCATCAGACACCTTGTATACGCACGCGTCATCGCTGCTTTCGAATCCTACAAGGATCCTCGGATCGCTAATCTTAGGAAGACCCGAAAGTATATCTGACAGGACACCCGGTCCTATTTTGGCGCCTCATCCGCCGGCACTTGTCATCTCTGTCAGGCGTATCTTCTCACCCTGTACAGGGGCCGCCGTTCCGCACGATGAGCCCGTCTGTGCATGCGCAGTCTCGGACGCATCAGAACTAAGCCCGTTCTGTGCGAGCATCTCCGCATAAGGGCTTCCTTTTGGTGGTTCTATATGGCAGGCAAGTTTAGCTTTTGCCTCTTTGATTTTGTCATCGTTCACTTTATTACTCATATGCCAATATTATCATAATATGCAAGTGAGTCAATCATTCTTCCTGAGGCTTTCACGTGTTCTTTTGCCTGTTTTTAGTGCGAACAACTACTCATGTTCACTTCCATATGTTCGGCTTTTGGACAGCTTTTCCCGCTTTATCTCAAAAAATACAAAATGAATATCCGCAAATCGTTGTAGCTGTCTCTGTGCGAAAGTATAATGTTCGTGGAAATTTTATATTTTAAAAAGAAAGAGGTAATTATGGCTAAACAGCAGAGAAAAATCATCGGGATCCAGGAAAGAGTCCCGCTGAGCAAAGGGATCCCGCTTTCGATCCAGCACACATTCGCTATGTTCAGTGCTTCAGTGCTGGTACCGTACATTCTCGGGATCAACCCTTCCATCGCCCTTCTCATGAACGGCATCGGAACATTCATCTTCATCATCTGCACTCAGGGCAAAGCTCCTGCATATCTCGGATCTTCATTCGCCTTCATCTCCCCTGCACTTCTTGTCATCGGAACTGAAGGTCTCGGATACAGATATGCACTCGGCGGATTCGTTGTGACCGGTCTCATGATGTGTGCGATCGCTATCCTGATCAAGTTTGTAGGAACCAAGTGGATCGATGCTATTCTCCCGCCGGCTGCTATGGGACCTGTTGTCGCTCTTATCGGTCTTGAGCTCGCAGGCAACGCAGCACAGACAGGCGGCATCCTGAATTCGGACGGCACCATGGTAGAGAATCTTGACCCTAAAGTCCTCGCAGTTTTCCTCGTAACACTTCTCCTCGCTGTATTCGGCGGAGTACTGTACAGAGGTTTTGCAAGCGCTATTGCTATCCTGATTTCAATCATCGCAGGATACTGCCTTGCTCTCGCATTCGGACTTGTTGATTTCTCAGCTGTAGGACAGTCACCTGTATTCGAGCTTCCTGCTTTCCAGACACCGCAGTGGAGCCTGCAGGCTATCCTGATAATCATCCCGGCTACTCTGGTAGTTGTTTCGGAGCACATCGGTCATCAGGTCGTTACTTCCGAGGTCGTAGGCAAGGACCTCCTCAAGGATCCTGGTCTTCACAGATCGATGTTTGCTGACGGATTCTCGACAGCACTCTCCGGATTCTGCGGATCCTGCCCTACTACAACATACGGCGAGAACATCGGCGTAATGGCCATCACCAAGGTTTACAGCGTATGGGTCATCGGCGGCGCAGCTGCTTTCTCGATCCTGCTTTCATTCATCGGCAAGGCTTCCGCTCTTATCCAGACAATCCCTGGCCCTGTAATGGGCGGCGTCAGCTTCCTGCTTTACGGGATGATCGGAGCCAGCGGTATCCGCCTTATGGTAGATGCCAAGATCGACTACTCCAAGCCTCGCAACCTTGCAATGACATCTGTAGTATTCGTAGTCGGACTCTCCGGCATTGCTATCAAGCTTGGATCAGCTCAGCTTTCCGGAATGAGCCTTGCTGCACTTACAGGTATGGCACTCGGACTGGTAATGTACTTGCTCGACAAGTTCCACCTCACCAACGAGTATGATGACTCGGAAGACAGCAGCGAAGCAGCAGAGATCGAAGCTGAGGCAGCAGACCTCTAGAACATAATTACTGACTGATAATATAGAAAAGTGAGCACCCGGGATTTTTCCTTGAAATGCTCACTTTTTCTGTAATTCAATATGATAATATATCTTGTGGATGTTCTGCGGATTCATGAGGGGCAGCAGCCTGGAAGTCCGGCAGGCACATTTCATGACCAAGCTTCAGATTTTTCAGATATAACAGAAAAGGAGAACATTTATGGGCACAGAGAGAATTCTCGTTATGAACCTCGGATCGACTTCCAGCAAAATCGCAGTTTACGATGATGACAAAGAAGTATTCAACGATACCATCCGCCACACAACAGAGGAGCTCGCTCCTTTTGGCGATGTTACAGAGCAGTACGAGTTCAGATACAGTAAGATCAGAGAATCCATGGCAGCTAACGGCGTCAGCATCGATTCACTGACAGCAGCTGTATCAAGAGGCGGCAACATCCTGCCTTGTCCTCACGGGGCAATAAGTATCGACCAGGCAATGATCGACTTCCTGACAAGACCTGAGGATCTAGCCAAGCACCCTTCCCTGATCGGAAGCATGATCGCATTCGATCTCAACAAGGAGTACGGCATTCCTGTATGCATCTATGACGCTATAGGCACAGATGAGAAGATTCCTCTCTGCAGAGTAAGCGGCGTTCCTGAACTCCCTCATTTCACAGTCGGCCACACACTCAACACAAGAGCCATGGCTATCAAGTGTGCAGAGGAAAAACTCGGAAAGAAGTTCGAGGAGTGCACCTTCATCGTTGCCCATCTCGGCGGCGGCAGCTCCATCAGACTGTACAAGGACGGTGTCAACATCGATTCCGTCAATGATGACGAGGGCAACTTCACACCTGAAAGAGGCGGCGGAGTCAGCGCAAAGCGTCTTGTAGACCTCTGCTACAGCGGCAAGTATTCATACAAGGAAGCCATGAAACTCTTCCACGGCAAGGGCGGACTCATCGCTCATCTCGGAACAGCAGATGCACGCGACGTAGAGAAAATGATCGCTGACGGAGATAAGTATGCAGCAATCGTATATGAAGCAATGTGCCTCAGCGTTGCCAAGGATATCGCCAAGCTCGCAGCAACAGTATGCGGCAAGGTAGACCGCATCATCCTGACAGGCGGCATCTCATACTCCAAGTATGTATCCGAATATATCGCTGATCACGTTTCATTCATCTGCCCTGTTGAAGTAATGCCGGGCGAATTCGAAATGGAAGCTCTCGCTGCAGGAGCCTTAAGAGTACTCCGCGGAGAAGAAAAGCTTCAGGACTTCGGCGAGATCGCAGCAACAGCAGAAGACCGCATCAGCATCGTACCGGGCGTAAAGCCGGGCACAGTACCACAGAGATAATGTGACATTGGGGACGGTTCTCACTGTCATATTTCAATAACACTAATCAAAAGCAGCATTTTCATGACGCGATGAAAATGCTGCTTTGCTTTATGTGTCGTTCATGATACGGAAAATATGACAGTGAGAACCGTCCCCGGTGTCATACTACTTCCTGGTTCCGAACTTCTCTCCGAGCTTGAGCCAGGATTCTCTGGAATTCATGATAGTTTCGTTCTTGCCGCAGAATGATGCTCTTACCCATCCCGGTCCGTGGAATGCGCTTCCCGGTGTGATGAGGATCCTCTCATCCTTGGCTGCGTTTACGAATTCCATCTCATTCTCTACAGGTGACTTGATCCACATGTAGAATGCGCCCTGCGGATAGATGCAGTCTAGTCCTGCCTCTTCATGTACGATATGGTACAGATCCTTGGCATTCTGCTTATAGTAGTCAAGGTCTGATCTGCACTTCATGCATCTCTCTACGATCAGTTCCTGAATAGTAGGAGCATTGGTACCTCCGAGTACTCTGCATGCTACTACGAGAGCAGCTGCAAGTTCAGCGTGTCCCTCTGCGCACTTAGGAACAGCAACGTATCCGATACGGTCGCCAGGCATCGAGAGTGACTTGGACCATGAATAAGCGATCAGCGAATCTGCATAGTAGTCGCCAGGGAACGGTACATCAGAGCCGTCATAAACGAGTTCTCTGTACGGTTCATCGCAGATCAGATAGATAGTGTGTCCGAATTTCTCTTCAGCCTCTCTGAGTACGTCAGCAACAGCATCCAGAGCTTCTCTTGAATAGATCTTGCCTGTCGGATTGTTAGGGTTATTCAGCATTACAGCCTTGACCTCAGGAACGAGGAGCTCTCTCAGAGCCTCTGCATCAGGATCAAAGTGGAGCTCGGCATTAGCCGGTACCTCGATGATACCTGCGCCCCAGTTGCGTGCCCAGTTGCCGTATTCCACGAAGTACGGAGCAAATACCACCAGCTTGTCGCCCGGATCAAAGATGCACTTGTTGATCATGTTGATAGAATAGGCAGCACCGCACGACATGATAATGTGATCAGCATCGAAATAGTCTCCCTTTGCTCTCTCATTCAGGTCGTCAGCAATAGCCTGTCTTGTGGATTCGTATCCGGCATTTGACGGATATCCGTGTACGTACAGCGGATCAAGCTTATGATTGATCTCATCGATCGCATCAAATACTTCCTGCGGCGGCTTGAGTCCCGGGTTGCCTATACTGAAATCATAGACATTCTCTGCGCCGTAGATTTTTGCCATTCTCTTGCCCTCTTCGAACATAGCTCTTATCTGCGAGCTGCCGGCAAGGAAAGGCTGCATTGCTTTAGAAATCATAGTACTACCTCCGTTTACATCTCTGACTGCTCAGAAATAAAAAACATTCGCCCTCTCAGGATCAGACCTCATCGTCTTCAATATTATCCCGGGGTGAATGCCATTCTGATGCATATTAAACTACTGTATTCTTATACTGCGCCATCGAAGAAAATTCATATTCATGATCATCATATTGCCCCTCTCTATCTCGCAGCAGCCGGACTGCCATCCGTTAAACAAATACAGTATGGAAACCAATTAACAATCGCTTCCGTTTGACTGTATTATAGCATATTGCACCTTGAATTATAAACTGATTTATTCGATAATTAGATGAATGGTCCCGGCCGCTTTTCGCAGCACTTAAGCGCATTTATGAGGGCTTTACGGGGCCACTTAATAACACTTTTGCTTTACACAATGCATAATCAACCGGAGGTTAAATTATGGCAACTTATGATTGGAGTAAATTCGGTCTTCATATCCCTGAAATGATGCTGCCGAAGGAAGGCACCGACTACTTTAAATGGGCAGTCGTAGCCTGCGACCAGTACACATCCGAGCCGGAGTACTGGGACAAAGTCGAAGAGATCGTAGGCGACAGCCCGTCTGCTCTCCGCCTTATGCTCCCTGAGCTCTATCTTGACGGACCAGATGAAGCAGACCGCATCAAGGCAGTCCGCGCTGCAATGGACAAGTATCTCGCAGACGGTACACTGCGCAAAATGGAGCCTGGCTGCATGCTCATCAAGAGGACCGCTGAAGGACGTACACGTATGGGTCTTGTGATCGCTACAGACCTTGAAGCATATGATTTCAACAAGGGATCCACATCACTCACAAGAGCTACTGAGGGTACAGTAGTAGAGAGGATCCCGCCTCGTCTCAGAATCAGAGGTGACGCTCCTATCGAAATGCCTCACATCATCATCCTGATCGATGATCCGGGCAAAACAGTTATCGAGCCGCTCGTCAACCAGCCAAGAGAGGTCATCTATGACACTGACCTCATGATGGATGGCGGACATATCACAGGTTCATTCATCAAGGAAGAGAACCTCGCAGGAATGCAGGATGCTCTCTCCGCACTCTATGATGAAGCTGAGAAGAAATACGGAGCAGGAAATGTTATCTTCCAGGCTATGGGAGACGGCAACCACTCACTCGCTACAGCCAAGACCGCATGGGAGAACATCAAGAAGACTCTCACACCTGAAGAGATCGAGAACCACCCTGCAAGATACGCCCTCTGCGAGATAGAGAACATCCACGATGAAGGTATCGTATTTGAGCCTATCCACAGAGTCATCTTCGCTAAGGAAGGTCAGAGCGGAATGGATATGGTAAACCAAGTCGTTTCACTGCTGAACGAGTCCAACGGCAAAGCATATCTCGCTGATGCAGATGCAGAAGTTCCTGCAGGCGCATTCCAGATCCCTTACCTCACAGGCGCACAGAGAGGCAAGATCGTAGTTGAGGAGCCTTCCAACAAGCTCGAGGTAGGATGCCTCCAGCACGTACTTGACATCATGGTCAAGGAGAACAAGGAGTGCGATATCGACTACATCCACGGTACAGATGCAGTTGAGAAGCTGTCCGCAAGAGACGGCAATGCCGGATTCATGCTTCCTGCAATGGATAAGTTCATGCTCTTCCCTGCAGTAGCAGCAGACGGAGCACTGCCTCGCAAGACCTTCTCCATGGGCGAAGCCAACGAGAAGAGATACTACATCGAGACACGCTATATCGCAAAATAAAGCTCTCTGAGCTGCGTTTCTGTTATCGGGGAACGGGGAAAACACAGGCAAAGGCTCCTGCGCTTTAAACGCGCAGGAGCCCTTTTGTATGGTTAACTGATTTTGCCTGTATTATGCTGCGGAGTCACTTCCCGGCTTTGCAGGCGGTTCACCGCCATTGTCACCGGACGGCTTTTCAGGAGGATTTCCCGAAGGCTTTCCGCTGCTGTCTCCTGAGCCCGGTCCTCCCTGACCGCCGTCAGGAGGAGTCTGCCCGTCACCGGACATGCCGTCAGGAGCTCCGGAGCCGCCTGATTCAGTCTTGACCTCAAAAGCTGTTCCCTCTGATGCTGAACCTTCAGTGTACTCCTTGCCGTCTACATAGAGTTTGTGTCCGTTGAGATCTATTGCTGATCCCTTGCTTACGGTAAGCCCGCTTACATATGAGTCAGCGGTCAGTGTCCATGTGCTTCCGTCCTCGATTTCCACATAGACATCGCCCTTCTGTCCGTCTGTATTGATCGCACCTGTGAAGGCAGACTTATCCTTCAGGTACATGTTGAGCACAGATACATCATCAACGATTATATTTCCTTCGATAGTCTGTGCTGATGCATTGAGATTGACTTTACCGCCGTTGGAGCCTTCATTGCCCCAGCCTGCAGCTTCAGCTCTCAGGAAGTTTCCTTCAGCATCCTCATTGGTGATGCTTACTCCCTTGAGGCTGATATCCGTTGCAGTGTTGTTCACGAAGAAAACGTCCCCGTTCTTATTTGTTATGCTTCCGCCTTCTGCAGTAAATGATGAATTTCCTTCTGCTGCATCTCCGGACATGGACTGATAGATCATTACGGCCTGGTAGTAGTCAGACTTGTCTCCGTTCTTGGTGTTATTGTCAGCGACAAGCGTATCGTTTTTCAGGGTTACGGAATTCTTTCCCTCTACAACTACACCCTGTGATGCGGTCGATTCCATGTATGCATCACTGACAGTGATATCTGCTGTCGAATAGATGACCGGAGATCCGGTTCCTGTTGTCTTGTAATATCCCTTTGTAACATTTACTGTACCGCCACCTCTGTCGGATCTGATAGCTGCCGAAGAGTTTCCGGATGTATTTATAGTAAGATTCTCAGCGTTCATGGTCCCGCCGCCGGTTGTCATGAGTCCGCCGGAGCAGTTTCCGCTTGTTTCGATCACAGAGTCCGCAATGTTGACTACTGTGCCCTCTCCGTACGAGAATACCGCATTGGCATGTGTCCCGTTAGTCTCAATAAGAGAATCCTTAATGGTAAGAGTTCCTTTTTCTGTGGCGAAAACCGCTGAGTTCTCACCGTAGAAATCGGCCTCATCTCCATCCGAGTCACCGGTCTTGGTAACTCCGATGTTTGAGTACTCAGCCTCTTCACCGCTTACCTCGATGGCATGTTCCCCGTCCGCGCTGTTTTCGATCGTCTCATTGACAGTGATGTCTTCCTTAGTCAGATAGTCTGCTGCGGTCTCTTCGACGGTTTCTGCAGCATCTGCAGCTTCCTGCGAACATGCTGCTGCCGACATCATGAGAAGTGCAGCCAGTCCTAAAGCCAGATATTTCTTTCCTCTCGTTTTCAATGTCATTTGTTTTCTCCTCTTTATACTTTTGTTTTGCATAGATGTTTCTGCCTTACAGCTGTATGATAGAGGTTATTTCTTAAGTGAACTTAAAACGGCTCCGGAATCTGAATTTTTTTCATTCAGGGCCGGAGCCGTTCTGATTTGTCCTGCTATGAAGCCGTATTGCCGGATCTTGTTTTATTTGACAGTGAAGTCTCTGTACACAGGTGTTTCCCATCCTGAATCAGTTCTCGCCTTGACTGCAAACACATAGCTACCTTTGCTAAGTCTTCCGAATTTGATCTTAGCGTCAAGGTTATTGATATTGTAGGATTTCTTGTTAGGCTTTGAAGTTGCCGAAAGCACTGCCTTTCCTGACCTGTCAAGGACCTGTACGCTGACCTCTTTGATTTTCTGTGACGAGCTCAGCTTTCCTCTGATCGAAAACGGTCTGCCTTTTCTTATGGATGACGGAGCTCTCACTGAACTGATCGTCACATTGTCTGATGCAGCAGCTGCTCCCACCTGAGCCTTAGCGCCTTTTTTCGGTACTACAGTGAAAATATTTTCATGCAGTACAGCATATCCTTTTTTAGCGTCTACAGCTGCGATCCTGTAAGTATAGCGGCCTGGCTTGAGCGTACCGAATTTCACAGAGGAATCCAGATTGGATATCAGGTAGATGCCGCCGTTAGGAGCTGCTGTTTTGGTTATAACATCTTTTCCTGCCGCATCAACTACTGAGACAGTTACATTGTTGATCCTGTAATTTGATGTTACAACGCCGAATATCGTAAAACCATTACCCTGCTTTATCTGCTCAGGCTCTCTGACTGCAGCAGCGTTGAGTGTCGATGGACCCGAAGGACCCTTACCTGCGCCTCCGCTGATGCTGCTGATGAACCATACGTAAGTGCAGTACGAGATGGACTTCATGGTAGTTTTTTCCCACGGCTCGATTCCACGGTTCATCTTATGAGTATTGTGTGTGGAGTCAACACCATACAGCTTGCCGTCAACACTGTCCGTAACAAGGATTCCGTGTGTGCCTGTGGTAGCTGCACCTTTTCCCCATACTACGATTCCTTCCGGATGGCTTTTCAGCAGGGATGTAATATCCTTTATCTTCTTTTCACTGTTTCCTGTCAGGGCATGAACCTGAACCGTATACTTGATCCCGTCACAGGTATAGTTGAACTTGTTCTTCAGAAGTCCTCTTGTAGTAGCCGACCCTCTCAGCGATGTGTTGGTGATCTTATCCCAGCTGTAGGAATTTCTCGCAATGGCTGCCCTTCTCATCATGGACTTGGTTGATGACAGTATACAGTCCCCGCTTCTGTAATCAGGTGTATAGTACATCGACTTTTCTTTCAGATTAGGCAGATAGCCTGCAGCTGAGGTATATACAGGCATCAGTGTTATAAGCAATGCCAGTGTCAGTATTATCGTTACGAGTTTTCTTCTTCTCATGAATACTTCTCCTTTTGTGCATCCCTGTATTCCGTCCTGCCATAGACAAAAGCAGGCATCATGTTGGACGTCTTCCTGAATACTACTACCGGCAAAGTGTGTTTTAAACTTTTCTTTACAGATTTTATGACTCGAAACCGTTGAAATTTCAATATGTAAAGCGTCTTTTACATTTTGAAGGACACCAGACTTCGAAAGCAGCCTCCTGCCTTTTTTCAGGCAAAATAATGAGACGCAGGCCCTAAGGCCTGCGTCCCTATAACCCGAACCGATCATTATTAGTATAGTGATCAGTCTAAAGTACTAGTCAGCGATAGCATCTCTTTCTCTTGCCTTGTCGAATACTGCTCTTTCCTTATCAAGAGTCGGTGTGAGCTTAGCAACGAGGAATGCAACTATTGCACCGCAGATGAATCCCGGCAGCAGTTCGTATACGCCTGTGCTTGCGGAGAGACCGCCGAACAGCCATCCGAGGTCTACTACGAAACCTGCGATGATACCTGCGATAGCTCCCTTGTAGTTAAACTCTCTCCAGAAGAGTGACAGGATGATTACAGGTCCGAATGAAGCACCGAATGCGCCCCATGCGTTCTCTACCAGGTTCATGATAGCCTGAGCTCCTGCTCCCTTTGAAGAAGCGATCAGGTAAGCAATGATTGCGATGATAACTACTACGATACGTCCTACAAGAACTGCTTCCTTCTCACTTACGTTCTTCTTGAACAGTGTGTACAGGTCAGCTGTGAATGAGCTGGAAGCTACGAGCAGCTGAGAATCTGCTGTCGATACTGAAGCAGCGATGATAGCTGCGAGCAGCAGTCCTGAAAGTGCTGGTGGGAAGAACTTTCTTGCCATTGTGATGAATACCAGCTTCTGCAGTCCATATGGGAGAAGCTCATCAGCAACGAGCATTCTGCCGAAGTAAGCGATGAGGCAAGCACTTCCGAGCGAGATCAGTACCCATACGATAGCGATTGTTGAAGACTTCTTGATCTGTGAAGGCTTCTCGATTGACATGAATCTTACGATGATGTGCGGCATACCGAAGTATCCGAGGCCCCATGCAAGACCTGTTGCAACATCCTGCCAGCTTGCGCTGAAGAGGCCGCCTCCGAAGTCGCATGTTACGACTGCGCCGCTTGCATCTGTGTACTCATATACCTTAGTGAGCAGTGATGTATCGAGGTTCTGATGTGTAGCAATAACTACGATAGGAACTGCCATCAGAGCGATCATCATCAGCATGCCCTGGAAGAAGTCTGTCCAGCATACTGCAGTGAATCCACCGAAGATCGTGTAGAATACGATCAGCAGTGCGAAGATAATCATTGCGAGTGATGTGGAGATTCCCGGGAACAGT
Organism: Anaerovoracaceae bacterium; assembly: GCA_045540775.1. Taxonomy (GTDB): domain Bacteria; phylum Bacillota; class Clostridia; order Peptostreptococcales; family Anaerovoracaceae; genus Crickella. The sequence continues at coordinate 12,995 of JAZQHU010000020.1, forward strand.
GTTCCGAATACTGTTGTGCCTGCTACGAATGCGGAAGCAACGTAGATTGTGTAAGCAAACAGGAAGATCAGAGCACATATTACCTGCAGTGTCTTTGAATCTGCATCGAATCTGTTAGCAAGGAACTGCGGGATAGTGATCGAGTCATCAGCTTCCTCTGAGAATACTCTCAGTCTTCTCGCACAGAGGATCCAGTTAAGAGCAGTACCGAGAGCAAGTCCGATACCGATCCACATCTGGCCGAATCCGAATGCGAGGATCGATCCAGGAAGTCCCATCAGCAGCCATGCTGACATATCTGAAGCCTGAGCTGACATTGCAGTAACCCAAGGTCCCATCTTTCTTCCACCCAGGAAGTAGTTTGATTCTGATTCTTGTGATCTTTCTTTAAAGAAGAAGTAAATACCTACGCCTACAATGAGGATGAAGTATAATACAAAAGCTAAAATTTCTCCATTCATGATAATTTCTCCATAAAAATATTTTTTTGATAACTTCCACAGTAAGTCGGAGGCCAAGCGGTCT
>JAZQHU010000021.1:0-47257 GCA_045540775.1 Anaerovoracaceae bacterium
ACCAGTCGCATTGCGATTTCTACTTCCCGGGCATCGCCCGCAAGGGACCTGTAGTTGTTGGTGTTACCGCAAGCGGGGAGGATCACAGCCTTGCCGCCGAGACGACAGGCAAGATCAAAAAACTGCTCGACTACATAGATATTCCGGAAGACAGTGAAGCCGGAAGATAAAACAGACCGGCAATTGACGTTATGGCTGACGAAGAGATCCTGAATCTTGCGAATGATGTGCTTGATATATCAAGAAACAGGCTCCTTGTGAATCTGCGTTACATGGATGTGGCGCTGAGCATGCACAGGAGGTCTGTTTATGGTGGGACCTTTTCGACAGACGGCGACTGCATATATTTTGCCCCGGAGCACGTTCTCAGAATATACAGGGATTCACGTGAGGAGATCACAAGAGACTACCTGCACATTATCCTGCACTGCATATTCCTGCATCCGTTCGTCGGCAGCAGGATAGACAGAAAGAGATGGGACCTGGCATGCGACATCGCAGTCGAGGCTTCGATAAACGACCTCGGCCTCACTTGCACAAGATCGGACAGGGAGGACAGGCAGCACAAATACCTGAGAGAGATAAAGTCTGCGGTAAAATACCTGACCGCGGAGAAGATATACGCGTGGCTCGGAGAGATGCAGTACTCAGAAGAGAGGACCGCATATATGAGAGACCTGTTCTCGCCGGATGATCACAGCGTCTGGTATGCGCCTGAGCATAAGCAGGGCACAGCACCACAGGCGAAAGAGCACATATCCGGCCCGTCACAGGATGTGAACCTGACCGATGAAGACCAGTGGAAGAATATCGCAAAGCAGATCGAGATGGAGCTCGAGATATTCGGCAAAGTCCGCGGCGAGTCTGCGGGAACGCTCGTCCAGAACATAAGAGCCGTGACGCGCGAGAGATACGACTACACGGATTTTCTCAGAAAATTCGCGGCCATGGGAGAAGAGATAAAGACGTCTGAGGATGAGTTCGACTACATCTACTACACCTACGGCCTGACGCATTACGGGAACATGCCGCTTATAGAGCCTCTCGAGTACAGAGAGGACCACAGGATCAGGGATTTTGTCATAGCGATAGATACCTCGGGATCTGTGGCAGGAGAAGAGGTGCAGACCTTCCTCCGCAGGACATATGGTATACTGAATCAGCAGGGGTCATTCTTCCGTGACATCAACGTCCACATCATCCAGTGCGACGCGGAGATCCAGGACGACACCGTGATCACCTGTACAGAGGATTTTGACGGATACCTTGAGACGATGGAGATAAGAGGCCTCGGAGGCACCGACTTCAGACCGGTCTTCACCTATGTGGACAGGCTCTTAAAGGAGGGAGCATTCACGGACCTCAAGGGACTCATATATTTCACGGACGGACTCGGGACGTATCCTGAGGCAAAACCGCCGTACAAAACGGCCTTCGTCTTCGTTGACGACGGCTACCATCTGCCGGCAGTGCCGGTGTGGGCGATAAGAGTATTGCTGCAGCAGGATGAGCTGCGCGAGGGGATATAGACAGTACGTAAAAAGTAAATTGGCCCGCAAGCAAAAGGGGCAAACGGTGCATATAAGAGGGAACAGAATCTTATGAACATCAGCAAAGCCAAGACACAGATAAGAAACGCAGTCAAAGCGTACCTCACTAAGGACGAGTTCGGGGCATACGCCATCCCGGTCGAGAAGCAGAGACCGGTCCTTCTGATCGGACCTCCGGGGATCGGCAAGACAGCTATAATGGAGCAGATAGCCGCAGAGCTCGGCATCGGCATTATTTCGTATTCCATGACTCATCACACGAGACAGAGCGCCATCGGACTTCCGTTCATAAGCCACAAGGTATATGACGGAAAGGAATACGATGTCACTGAGTACACGATGAGCGAGATCATCTCTTCCATATACGAGCTCATGGAAGAGACCGGAGTGAAGGAGGGTATCCTTTTCCTCGACGAGATCAACTGCGTGTCGGAGACGCTGTCGCCTCTGATGCTCCAGTTCCTGCAGTACAAGGTGTTCGGAAGACACCGCATTCCTGACGGCTGGATCATCGCATGCGCCGGGAACCCTCCGGAATACAACGACTCTGTCAGGGATTTTGACATCGTCACACTCGACAGACTCAAGAAGATCGATGTCGAGGCTGACTACGACACCTGGAAGGAATACGCGCTGAAAGCCGAGATACATCCGGCGGTCACGACATTCCTCCAGAGCAAGAGAAACAGATTCTACTCGGTCGAGACGACCGTAAGCGGCCGCAGCATTGTAACGCCGAGAGGCTGGGAAGACCTCAGCAAGATGCTGTATCTGTACGAGCAGAACAGCCTTGAGGTCGACGAGGACCTGATCATACAGTACCTGCAGGATCAGGCGGCCGCCAAGGAGTTCGCTGTATATTACGACCTCTTCAACAAGTACAGGACCGAGTATCCTGTCGAAGACATCCTTCTCGGCAAGGCCACGGGCGAGATGATAGGCCAGGCTGCCGATGCGGGATTCGACGAGGTATACACACTGATCGGACTTCTCCTCAGCAATGTGAGGACCGACATCCGCGCATGCAATACCGAGGAAAAGGTAATAGATGAGCTGAGAGCGTGCCTCAAGGCCTATGCAGAGGAAGACCCGGGCGAGAAGACTCCGCAGGAGAGGCTTACTGAGCTCGCGGGAGGACTCAGAGATAAACTTGAGGCCGGAAGAAGGTCAGGATCGGTCGATCAGGGCAGGCGCAGAGTGATGCTGAGGACTGCGGACATACTTGAGAAGTTCGCATCAGAGACCGCAGGAGTCAGAGATTTCAATGAATCATTCGACATTATACGCGATAAGTTCAGCACGATCGTTAAGTCTCATGCAGCTCAGGCCGGCAGGACTCAGGACAAGCTGACCGGTCTTTTCAGATTCGCCGAGAGCTGCTGGGGTGAGGGCAGAGAGATGCTGATGATAGTCACGGAGCTTACCGCTGATGCTTCAAGCGCAGCGTTCATAAACAGATACGGATGCGAGGAGTACTTCAGACACAATAAGGAGCTTCTGTTCAGCGAGAGGCAGATCGAGATCGACCGCAAGATCGACCAGCTGGAGCTGTAGTTTCCGGAGCCAGTGCTGAAGACCGGAATAAAATATGCAACAGAGACAACATGCGCATATGGGGAGATAACTCCCTGCATGCGCTTTTTCTTGTGGCACTATTATTTCCTCAAATACACCGAACATTTTGCATAGACGATATCAATAATTGCGCTGAGAATATTCAGATATAATAATTCCATGAATAACGGCGTCAGCCGAATGTTTTTTGATGTTTGCAGATGTAAGAGGTACTCATATGACTTATGAAGAACTGAAACGTGAAATGGAAAAGTACCCTGAGACTATGACTGACGGGGAAAGAATGCAGAAATACGCTGCAGGTGAAGAGGTAGACCATATACCTTTCTCGATCCAGAGTAATGAAGAGGCTATGGCCAACATTTTCGGATATACTACTGCTCAGTGGAGAAATGATGTCAAGGTACATATCGATGTCATAAAGAGAAGAAAGGAAGAGTTCAACATCGGCGGACTCGCTTCCGGACTGAGACTGAGGACAATGGCGCAGGCTGTAGGTTCAGAGATCTACTTTCCTGAAGTAGGTATCGACCGTGTAATCAAGCCTGTTCTTGAGGACTATGACCAGCTGAAGACTCTCATGAAGGATAACCCTAAGAAGAATCCGGTCTTCCTGTCAGTCCTGCAGAGAGGTATCGACCTCAAGGCAGCATTCCCTGAAATGGGTATCGCGATGCCTGTTGCAGGTCCTTTCACCAACGCTTCATGCATCAGACCTGTAGAGAAGATCCTGAGAGATACAGTAAGGCACCCTGAAGAACTTCACGACCTTCTGAAGTGGTGCGTTGACTACACAGTCGCATACGCAGAGATGTTCGCTGACGAATTCGGCGGCGGCGGGTGCACCATCTGCGACCCTGTCAGCTGCTCTGACATCCTCGGCAAGAGAAACTACAAGAAGTTCTCAGAGCCTCATCTTATAGAGCTCATCGAGGGACTGACACAGGCACTCGGAAGGAAGCCTGGAATCCACATCTGCGGCAAGACTTCGCCACTGTGGGATGAGATGAGCCAGCTCAAGGTAGCCAACTTCAGTGTAGACAACATGGAAGACCTCGCAGCTGCAAGAGACATCATGGGACCTCACTTCGGACTCATGGGCAACGTCGCACCTGTAGATGTAATGCTCAACGGAACCATCGACGATGTAATCGAGACATGCAAAACGTGCATCATCAAGGGATCCGAGGCAGAGAACGGATATACACTCGGCACAGGATGCCAGGTACCTATCGGAACACCGAGAGAAAACTTTGACGCATTCATCTATGCAACACGCAAGTACGGCAGAGGCGCAAGAAAGGGCTGCCTGCCGCTCGGGATCGCTGAAGAAGCACTGTCCGACGTGATCGAGACCAAGGAATAAGATATTCACATATTCTTCAGGTGATAATTCTCGAAGAGCTTTTCGCAACATTTTTGTATCCTTACGGGTTGCCCGCTCTTCTGCGAGATCACCATTCAGAATATGTGTATATCTATCGAGATAAAAACATGGTTTCTATTGTTAAATGAAAGCAATTGAAGATATTATTAAGAAACAGGAGAATGTAACTTATGGCAACTAAAGAAGAATTACTGCAGAAGATGTCTGACTACGTCTTCGAGATGGAAGACGAAGAGATCGCTGATGTATGTGAGGAATACATCGAAGCAGGATATGATCCTCTCGACGGAATTCTGCACGGACTTGTTGACGGAATGAACCGCGCAAGTGACATGTATGACCAGGAAGAGTACTTCGTAACTGACCTGCTGCTCTGCTCTGACGCAATGTATGCAGGACTCGACGTTCTGAGACCGCACCTTCCTGAAGATGCAAGCATGGGCGACTCGAAGAAGGCAGTCATCGGCGTTATCGAGGGCGACACACACGATATCGGTAAGAACCTCGTCAAGATCATGATGGAGACTGCAGGATTCGAGATGTATGACCTCGGAAGAGACGTTCCTATCGACAGCTTCATCGAGAAGGCCAAGGAAGTCGACGCTGACCTCATCATGATGTCCACACTGATGACAACAACCATGCCTGGCATGAGAACTGTCATCGAGAAGCTCAAGGAGCAGGGCATCAGAGATAACTTCAAGGTAATGGTAGGCGGAAGCCCTATCTCCATGAAGTACGCTGAGGACATCGGCGCTGACGGCTACTCAAGAAATGCTGTTGAGGCTGTAGAAGTAGCCAAGAAGCTCTGCGGAGTAGAATAATAAACCATCACCTGGGAGGGAATATAATGCCGCTTATTACGGTAATGCCGGAAGGCAAAATTATTGATTATACACCGGGGCAGTCACTCGCTGATCTCATGCTCGGCGCAGGGATCTTCGTTGACAATGCATGCGGAGGCAAGGGCATCTGCGGAAAGTGCAAAGTCAGGATCCTTGAAGGCGATGCCGGTGATATAACAGAAACAGAAATTAGAATACTCAAGCAGGAAGAAGTCGAGTCTGGTATCAGGCTCGGCTGTCTTGTCAATCCTGAAGGAGACCTCAAAGTCGAGTCGCTCCAGAAGGAGAAGAAGCACGATGTACTCGCATCGGGCTATCTTCCTGACTTTGAATTCAAAACAGACATCACAAAGATGCCTGTAACGATCCACAAGCCGACACTCGACGACCAGACTCCGTTCGAGGACCAGATCCTTGAGCAGACAGAAGCTGAAGGCATGGACTACACAGCACTCGGCATCGATTCGATGAAGCCGGGTGAATACACTGCTGTGCTTCACGGCGGCCGCGTTGCAGGTCTCGAGCACGGGGATACGACAGGCAGGAGATTCGGTGTCGCCATCGACATCGGAACGACCACCGTCGTATGCTCGCTTGTAGACATGAACACAGGCGAGGAGCTCGGACACGCTTCCGAGATCAACGCGCAGAAGCATTTTGGCCTCGACGTCCTGACGAGGATCACTTACGAGATCGAGCATCCTGAAGACGGGATCATTAAGCTGAGAAAGGCTATCGTCGGCTCCATCAACAAGATGGTCGGTTCCATCTGCGAGAGATTCTCTGTCTGCACTGATGAGATCTACGAGATCACAGTCGGTGCCAACTGCACAATGATGCACATGCTCGTCGGAGTGGACGCTACGCCTATAGGCAAAGCACCTTTTGCCCCTGTATTCGCGAAAGCGAAGGACATGAGAGCTGCGGACATAGGGCTCAAGGCTGCACCGGGCGCAAGGCTGTACTGCCTGCCGTCGGTTTCCGCATACATCGGAGCTGACATCGTTGCGGGCGCTTACGTCTGCGACCTGAAGCACCGCAAGGGCAATACCATTTTCATAGACATCGGTACCAACGGCGAGATCGTTCTTGCAGCAAACGGCAGGCTTATGTCGTGCTCATGCGCTGCAGGCCCGGCGCTCGAGGGAATGAACATCAGCTCTGGAATGCGTGCTGCTGAGGGTGCCATCGAGGACATTCACATCGGAGAGGACGGCCTTGATCTCAAGATCATCGGTGACTGCGAGCCTGCAGGCATCTGCGGCAGCGGTATCCTTACGGTAACCAAGGAGCTTCTGAGGACGGGCATCGTAAGAAAGACAGGTGCTTTCGTCAAGGCTGACAAGTTCGGACCTGATGACTACAGATCGAAATACATCCTTGTCGATGAAGAGGGAAAGAGGTCGTTTAAGATGACTGACGGCGATGAGCCACTCTGCATCACGATGGGCGATGTAAGGCAGGTGCAGCTTGCCAAGGGTGCTATCCTGTCAGGTTTCATGGCTCTCATGAAGAAGGCTGGAATCGGCATGGAAGACCTTGACAGCGTCCTGATCGCAGGACAGTTCGGTGCACATCTGCCGGCTGACAGCATCACAGGAACGGGAATACTGCCGTTCGAGGTCGAGGACAAGATAGAGTACGTCGGCAACACATCCAAGACAGGTGCGTACATGGCACTGATGTCGTCGGATGTAAAGAGAGAGATGGAAGAGCTGGCGCATGAAATGGATTATCTTGAGCTGGGTGCGACTGAGAACTATGAGAGGCTGCTCTCCGAGTGCCTTATTTTCCCGACCTTCAGATAAGCAGTCATTGCCCTTTCGTCGCTAGATCCGTCGACATACGTCGCCGGACTTCGCACCGAGGGTCGACCGCTTCCTGCAGGGCAATGTCTGCTTATCATAAAAACATAAAAAATAATAACTTGCGACGAGCATTTCTTCAAAGTTCTCTGTCGCAAGCTCAATCAATAGGGTGAAGAATTAATGACTACTGCTAATGAAAGACTTATAAAGATACTGAAAGGTGAGAGGGTCGACAGGCCTGCATGCATCTGCCCGGGCGGCATGATGAACATGGTCACCAAGGAGCTGCAGGATGTTGCAGGTGTATACCTTCCTGAAGCTCACACTGATGCAAGGATGATGGCTGACCTAGCGAAGGCCATCGTTGATCAGGGATGCTTTGAGAACTACGGCGTTCCGTTCTGCATGTCCGTTGAGGCTGAGGCTCTCGGCGCTACATGCACGATGGGCTCGCAGCTCTTCGAGCCGCATATCACTGGATATGCAATTGACACTGTTGAGGACTATAAGAAGCTAAGCCCGATGGACCTGAATTCGGGAAGGGCAAAAGTCGTTCTCGATGCAATTAAGATCCTCAAGGAGGAGACTCACGATGTTCCTATCATCGGAAACCTCGTAGGACCTGTCAGCGTTGCAAGCTCGGTAATGGAGCCGACAAGATACTACAAACAGCTCCGTCAGAAGAGGGAACTGGCTCATGAGTACATGGAGTTCGTTACAGAGCAGCTGATAAGATTCGGCGTTGCTGAGGTCGAGGCCGGTGCCAATGTTATCGTCATCTCGGATCCGAGCGGCACAGGCGAGATCCTCGGACCTAAGTTCTTCGACGAATACGCTGTAACATACATCAACAAGGTAGTCGATGCTGTTGCTGCAGCAGGCGCAAGGACTATCGTCCACATCTGCGGCCAGATGAAGGCTGTATATGACAAGGTGGCAAAACTCCACAGCGATGCGTTCAGCTTCGATGCTGTCGTATCGATCCGTGAGGCGAAGAAGCAGCTTCCGGACAAGGTCATCATGGGCAATGTAAGTACGTTCGCTATCGAGATGCAGGACGGCAAAACGGTTGAAAAGCTGACTAAGAACTGCTACAACCAGGGGTCGGACATCATCTCACCGGCATGCGGACTTGGAATGGGCTCGCCGCTTGGCAACGTACAGGAAGTTCTGAAGACTGTAAGGACTTTCGGGGCTCAGGAGTAAGTAAATGGGCATCATGACTGAAAAGTCAGATGCAGAGGAGACTGTGCATGTCAGTAATCGTTGACGGTGACAGACTTATAAGATATGAGGATGCTGCGGTGCATTATGTTGTGCCGCAGCATATCAGATATATTGAGGATCTCGCTTTCTCGGGTGCGGATCATCTTACGGTGCTTGAGATCCCTGACAGCGTGATTCACATAGGCAATTATGCCTTCAGGATGTGCTACTCGCTTGAGGAGATAAGACTGCCGGCTGCAGTTGAGAGCGCCGGTTCAGGTCTCTTTCAGCACTGCTGGAAGCTTAAGAAGATAAGTCTGCCTGAGGGCATACTTATGATCGGCGGTGAGATGTTCGAAAGCTGCCACGCTCTTCAGACGCTCGGGATACCTGACTCTGTCATGAAGATAGACAGGACTGCTTTTTCGGGGTGCAGGAACCTGAGAGACATCGTCATCAGTCCGGCAAAACTTAAAATGCTTCCGCCTGCAGCAAGATACGCTGCCGTGCTTACCTACATGGAGCGCCATGCGGAGAATGCGGATGAGACGCTGACGGACGGAACTGAACTTACAGACCGCGGGATCATCGATGATTTTGCCCGTGACAGACAGGGCAATCTCCTCGACCTGGCAATCAACAGGCGCAATGCAGAGGCTGTGAGATACATGCTGAAGCGCGGACTCATAGCAGCCGATGCTCTGGCTGACTACCTTGAAAAGTCGGCTGAGAGGAACCGTGTCGAGATCACCGCGCTGATGCTCGAATACGGACATAAAAGAGATAATACTGGGGACCTCTTCGACGAGGATCCGTTCAGATAAAGTGCAGCAGAGAGCTGCAGCTATTTTGCTAAATAACCTGGAGGGGTGAATCAAATGGCAGATATAAGAGAATACAAATGCACTTATTCAAACTCGGTAGGCATAAGCGCAGAGGTGACTGAGGGTCTCGGCCTTGAGTTCCCGGATGCGTACATGCACAGCGGCACGATGCAGACCCTGGCCAGGGCCATAAAGAAGCATGACAACTCGGATTTTGTGCTGCTTCCTTTCTGCAGGACCGTTGAGGCCGAAGCGATGGGTGCTGTCCTCAACTACGGGGACTCCAATACAGGACCGAGGGCCAAGGACCCGATCTGCGCGAACATGGATGAAGTGCTGGCTCTGCCGGATATAGATTTCGGCAAAATGCGCATCCATGAGGTGCTGGATGCCTGCGCTGCGATGAAGAGCGAAGGGGAGACCGTCTGCCTCGAGGTGACGGGTCCGTTCACGATCCTCAATGCCCTGATGGAGCCGAGGCTCGTATTCAAGGCATACCGCAAGGACAGAGAGAAGATGAAGCTGGTCTTCGATAAGTTCTCAGAGCAGCTTCTCAGATACATAGAGAACGGCAAGAAGGCTGGGGTTGATGTGTTCATCTTCTCGGATTCAGCAGGTGCTCTGGACATTCTCGGACCGAAGTTCCTGACCAATGCGGTCGAGGATTTCTACGATCCGTTTATGAGAAAAGTCAGTGAGATCATGGATGATTCCTGCATCTTCCTGCTGTGCCCTAAGTTCACATATGCTCTTGTTGACACAGGCCACGCCGAATTCAGAGAGCATCAGCTTGAGGAGGGAGTAGACTTCCTTGCTGCCATGCTGGAGATGAAGGGCAAAGCGAAGATCGGCGGACAGGTATGCATCAAGAATGTTGGTGTCAAGCTGTCCCACGGAAAGTTCCGCGAGATAGTCATGAAGGAGCTGTAGGACGCAGCACCGGAGCGGGAACAGAGAGAACCAATGCACAGACTGTATCAGGGAAAGAAGATACTCATAGCATGCTCAATGATCGAAGATGAGATAAACGCCGTCTTCGATCATTTCGGATACGGAGATATCGAGATCCGCTGGATGGAGCGAGGGTATCACAATGACCCTGATGAGCTGCGCGAAGTGATACAGAATGAGATCAGCAGGGCCGAAACAGACGGTGCGGATACTGTCATGCTGGCGTACGGATTCTGCGGCAAGGGCGCGAGCGGCTGGCACACGAAGCATGCTGCGCTTGCGATGCCGAGGTTCGATGACTGCTGCAACATGATGCTCTGCACCGGAAAGAGGCAGAAGAGGAACCTCCTGGAGGCTGGCAATATGTACCTGACCAAGGGATGGTCGAAGGATGAGGGAGCACTTCTCTCGATGCTCGAAAGGGCGCAGGAGAGATACGGCGAGCGCCGCGGCCTCCGGGTTATGAAGCTCATGTTTGACTCGTACACGAAGGTCACAGTGATCGACACGGGATGCTACGAGCTTGAGCCGGTGGAGAAATACGCTGAGAAGTGTGCAGACCTTCTGGGCCTTGAACTGTGCAAAGTGCCCGGCAGCAATGAGATAATGCGCAAACTCATTTCAGGGGACTGGGATGAAGACATAATAGTTAAGGAGCCGGGAGAACCGGTAAGGGATGAGGATTTTGATTTCGGCGGAGAAGCCGGAAGCCAGTCTGATCAGCTGTGGAGAAAGACCTTATAGGGGCAGGAGGATAAAATGACAGTAAGAAAAGACCAGATGACTTCAAATGAACGTATGGCGGCATATTTTGATGGAAAGGAAGTCGACAGACTGCCTGCAATGCCGATGATCGACTCGGTGGGTCCGAGGCTTATCGGCGAGAAAAACAGGTTCAAGAGACTTTCAGCAGAGAACCAGGTGCTGGTCCAGAAGAAGGCCTATGAGCTGCTCGGACTCGACGGACTTTCAATCGAATACGGCCTTCACGGAATAGGGCAGGCTGCCGGAACTATCCTGGGAGACCCTGAAAATACAGCTCCGCCTATAGTGGAGCATGTACTGAAGGACCTTAAGGATGTAGACAACCTTGACCCGGAATGCGTGCTCAGGAAGAACGATCCATGGATAGACCTCTGCTGCACGGCATGCGAGATGCTCGTTGAGCAGATAGGTGATGTTGTCGGGACAAGTGCCAGCCTTACAGGGCCTATGACCGCTGCATCGAGCATATATCCTATTTCAAAGCTCCTTGTTGCAACAAGAAAGCAGCCTGAGCTCGTGCACAAGCTGCTGAGATTCTCGACTGACGCTCTTATTGCTGTCAGCGAGGAATTTGCAAAATGCGGAGTAGATATCTTCATCTGCGACCCTGTGGCATCGGGTGATATCATGAGCGAGAAGGCTTACAGAGAGCTCGTTTTGCCTTACACCAAGGAGCTTGCACCTGCGATCCACAAGCACGGAGTTGCGATGGGATACCATATCTGCGGCAACACCAACAAGATCACAGAGGCCATGCTCGAATCAGGATGCGACATGCTGAGTGTCGACGTAAAGGTGCCTCTTCTCAGAGCCAAGGAGCTCGGAGGAGACAAAGTGCCTATCATAGGTAATGTCGATCCGATCAATACGATGATGCTCGGCACGCCTGAGGACGTCCGTGAAGAGGTCCTGAGAGACATCGCTGACTGCGCTGACTCAGCTAACGGATTCATCGTCAGCACAGGCTGCGACATCCCTGTCGACGCACCTCTTGAGAATATATATGCGTTCATGGATGCTGTAAGAGAGTACGGTCCGACAAAGCTGGGAGAAAAGAAATAATATTGATTATTTAAATACAAAGCTTGCAATTACAGCGTTTCGGGCGGAATTTGTTGTTTCGCCCGATTTTTATTTGCTTTGTGTGGACAGAACCACAATTATAGACCAACGGGCATTTTTTTGTGAGTGGTTATTGATTTAACTTATTTAACACCCGTTATCTGCCGCGTTAGAATAGGCAAGTCGTGTCTGAAGAGGGCGCGGCTTTTGGTTTTTAAGGAGTTTTATATTTTAAAGGAGTTTTTCAAAATGGAAGAAAAAAGAAGAAGCAGCGGACTGGCTCTCATACCATTCGCGGTATTCATCATTATCTACCTCGGAGCAGGAATCATTCTGCAGTCCAAAGGCGTAGAGATGGCATTCTACCAGTTCCCTGCAGTAGTAGCAATGTTTATCGCAGTACTTGTAGCTTTCGCTATGAACTACAAGGCAGGAATCAATGAGAATTTCTCGATCTTCGCAAGAGGCGCAGCAAACGAAGACGTTATGGCTATGCTCATGATCTACCTGCTCGCAGGCGCTTTCTCAGCAGTAGCAGGCGCTATGGGCGGAGTTGATGCAACAGTAAACATGGGAGTTTCCATCATCCCGGCATCACTTCTGACAGCAGGTCTGTTCGTTATCGCAGCATTCCTCGCAACAGCAACAGGTACTTCAATGGGTACCATCGGAGCTATCGTTCCTATCGCTCTGGGTGTTGTTGACAAGGCAGGACTCAGCCTTCCGCTCGTAATGGCAGCAGTAGTTTCCGGCGCTATGTTCGGAGACAACCTGTCCATGATCTCAGATACAACTATCGCAGCAACAAGAACTCAGAAGGTTGAGCTCAAGGATAAGTTCAGAACAAACTTCTGGATCTCACTTCCTGCAGCAGTAGTTACAATCGTACTTCTCATCATCTTCGGAAGACCTGAGACAGCACAGGCACTCGAGGTTGGCGGATTCGATATCGTAAAGGTAATCCCTTACATCCTCGTACTCGTTCTTGCTCTTATCGGAATGAACGTATTCCTGGTACTGACAATCGGTATCTTCGCAGCAGGAATCATCGGAATGGCTTACGGCGACATCACATTCATGGATTTCGCAGGACAGATCTGGGCAGGATTCCAGGGAATGATCGAAGTATTCCTCCTGTCAATGCTCTGCGGAGGTATCGCTGAGATGGCAAAGCACTACGGCGGACTCAACTGGCTCATCGACAAGCTGTCTAAGACATTCAAGGGCAAGAAGTCAGCACAGGTCGGACTCTCCGTACTTGCAGCTCTGACAGATATGGCTACAGCCAACAACACTGTTGCTATCATCGTTGACGGACCTATGGCAAGAGAGATCAGTGAGAAGTATGACATCGACCCTAGAAAGACAGCTTCCATCCTCGACATGTTCACATGCATCATGCAGGGACTCATCCCTTACGGAGCTCAGTTCCTGGTAGTAGCAAGCATGTGTGAAGGAAGAGTAAGCCCTCTGGACATCATCCCGAACAACTGGTACCTCTTCCTGCTCGCAGGATTCGCTATCCTTTCGTACTTCGTTCCTTGGTATGAGAAGATCACACTCAAGGGCAAGTGGGACTGGAAGCAGAACAAGGTAGTAAACGACTAATATACCTCCTCATAAATAATATTTATAGTGGTGCCGGGCGTGTAGCGTCCGGCATCACTCAGTTGTATAATCAATTGGTTGATTATGCAGGGATACAGGTTCTCTGCAGCAGAATAAAAACTATCAAGAGGTAAAAGGTAAATATGAATATTATTGAACAGTATGGTCACGGACTTGAGATACCTAAGGACGAGCTGACTGCAATTGAAAGAGACAGGCTCCTGAGCGAAGGTAAGGAAGTCGATCGCATCATGTGCTGCATCGATACAGGTGAGACGCTTGCACCGATGATCGGACTCAAGGTAAAGGACTATTATTTCTCCTCAGAGAAGATGCTCGAACTTGAGCAGTACATATATGACACTTTCCATTCAGACGGAGCAGGTCTTTCGACAACTCTCCGCGGAATGGCAGAGGCAATGGGATCCAAGATCAAGTACTACGATCACAACATCGCACAGCTTGAGACACCGGCCCTTGCAAGCCTCGATGACGTTGATCAGGCAAAGCTCGTAGACGTTGACAAGGACGGAAGACTCCCAATAATTCTCAAGGGCCTCAAGATGGTCAAGGAAAACCTCGGTGATAAGGTCCCTGTCAGCGGAACCGTTACCGGACCTTTCACCATTGCTGCAATGGTAGTAGGAACAGAGAACCTTCTGATCGGAATGATCAAGAAGCCTGACAAGGTCAAGCAGCTGATGGAGGTCATCACAGAGAACAACGAAAGATACATCGCAAGGATGCTTGAGATGGGAGTAGGCGTTGGATTCGCTGATCCTGTCAGCACAACTTCACTTCTGAGAGTAAAGCAGTACCGCGAGTTCTCACTGCCGTACTTCCAGCACAATGTCGACTTCATCAAGAAGAACGGCGGCGGATGCGGACTTCACATCTGCGGCGGTTCCCGCAAGCTGTGGGAAGACCTCAACAATACAGGTATCGGATGCTTCGGTCTCGACAACATCGAGGACCTCGAAGAAGCCAAGGAAGTCCTCGGACCTCACATGGCTATCCAGGGCAACGTCCCACCAGTAGATGTCATCAGACTCGGCACACCTCAGGATGTACTGAGAGCAAGCAAGGAGTGCATCCGCAAGGCATGGGATTCGCCTAACGGATTTACACTGACATCAGGCTGCCAGACACCGATGGATACACCGGCTGAGAACCTTCAGGCCATGATGGATGCAGCAAGGATCTTCGGAAGATATCCGATCGACACAGACCTTCTGAACGCAGACCTGTAAACCACTGTGTCTGGATACGTACCGGAACATGGCATCTGTCTGCAGAACGCACGCAAAATAACAGGCTCTTAAGATCACTCATGTGAACTTAAGAGCCTGTTTTGCTTTGCAATATATCTCAGTGATGAATGCCCAGGAAGCTATTTCTCTTCGCGGGTCAGGCTGCGCACGGAATATTCAAGGAACTTGCGCGCAACTGCCGAAAGGTTGTCATATGACTTAAATGCAATGCCGAATGTTACTTTTTCAGGGGGATCAAGAGTTTTTTTTACGACCGGGCCGCGATAGTTTTTCACACTCAGCTCGTTGCAGATACTGATGCCCAGACCCCGCTGGACCATGGCCAGATTAACAGGAGTCTCGTAAGTCGTATATTTGATCTCCGGATGGATATCGTGCTTTGCAAGCATATTGAGGATCTCAGGCTCGCGCCCGGATGATGAAAGGATGAAGTTCTCGTCCTGCACTGCGCTGATAGGGAATGACTCTCTGTCAGCAAGAGGGTGGTCCTCAGGAAGAACTGCCAGGAGCTCCTGCTCTGCCAGTGGTATCCATTCATAAGGCATCGGGTCGGCATAGGCAAGGAATGCAAGCTCTGCATCACCGCTTTCGATCTGCTTGAAGAGATCAGAACGTATCCCCTCAAGAATGTTAATGGTCACATCAGGGTAATCAGATGTGAACTCGCTGACTATATCCGGAAGCCAGTTTGCCGCTATGCTCGGATATGCCGTAACAGTGAGAGTTCCGCAGGAAAGATTATTGATCCCGTAAACATAGTCATATATGAGCTGCTCACGCGAAAGGTAATCCCTGACAATAGGGATAAGTCCCGCTGCCTCAGGTGTTGCATAGACACCTCTTGTCGTACGTACGAGAAGCTGGAATCCGAACTCGCTTTCAAGCGATGCAACCAGCTGACTTACAGCCGACGGCGTGTAGCCGAGTTCTTCTGCTGCAGCTGAAAGGCTGCCCAGTTCAGCGGATTTTACAAAAGCATTCAGACGTTTATTATCCATTATCTGTTCCCCATTTCTGAAGTAATGCAATGTCTAATATAACACTGTTCACTTCCTTTTTCAGATGCTTTTTTCACTATGTAAGTCTACCGATATTTAAAATTTTAATTGCATCAGCATGAAGTGCACATGGCGGAAAATAGCAAAAAACCCGCGGTGATCTGGCGGGATACGCAGGTAATTTGCTAAAAGATTTGTTTTATGGGTGATTAGACTCTAAAGCCTCGCATAATGCTAGAGTCAACACCTTTAAGTACTTATTGAATCTTTCTTTACAACTTATTGACTCTAGTATTCTGCTAGAGTTTATACTCGCCATATAAGAGAATTTTTATAATTCCAGCACTATTTTCAAGGAGGTATTTTATGGGAATGATTATTCTTAAGGCCATTTCGCTGGCAGGTGTTATTCTTTGCGTCGTCCTGATGCTCAGAAAGCAGAAGCAGATGGCTGCAAGCACTGAAAAGGACCCTGTTACAGGTCTGACTTTCAAGGAAACATGGGCCAAGGGCATGGAGACGAAGAACCTTGTGGCTACCAGCATCATCGGTGTTGTTGCTAACTTCTTCGACACACTGGGTATCGGATCATTCGCTCCGTCAACAACAATGTTCAAGCTGACCAAGTCCGTAGACGACATCAACATCCCTGGTACACTGAACGTAGGAGACACCGTGCCTGTATGTATCGAGGCTTTCCTGTTCTTCGACTTCGTACCGGACATGGATCTTCTCACACTCGTATCCATGATCGTTGCTTCCATCGTCGGAGCATACACAATGGCTGGCGTTGTATCCAAGTTCAACCGTAAGAAAGTAAGATACGCACTCTTCGTAGGTATGTTCATCCTTGCTACAGTAATGCTCTGCAAGGTACTGGGCGTAGGACCTTTCGGAGAGATCGGAACAGCAACAGGTCTCCGCGGAGCTAAGCTGATCATCGCTATCGTTGCTAACTTCTGCCTCGGCGGACTCATGTCCATCGGCGTAGGTCTGTATGCACCGTGCATGGCTCTCTGCGTACTCCTCGGACTTGACACAGGCTGCGCATTCCCTGCTATGATGGGATCCTGTGCATACCTGATGGCATTCGGTAACGGTCCTAAGTTCATCCAGGAGGGAAGATATGACCCTGTTGCCTGCTGGACTCAGGCTATCGGCGGAGCAATCGGCGTATTCCTCGCATTCTTCATCGTAAAGAGCATGAGCCTGCGCACACTTACAATCATGGTAGTATGCGTCTGCTACATTACATCGTTCCTCTTCCTGCATGACGCTATCAAGAAGGGTGAAGCTGCATAGTAAGCGCAGAATATAAAAAGCCGACAACGAAAAACTGCTGTCTCAACAGAGGCAGCAGTTTTTTGTGAAGTGATATGCCATCGGCATAGAGTCCGCTGTGTCAGCCGGTCAGTTGCTCCGGGCTGCGGCAAAATATTTGTTGCTCTGATAGTCCTCGCCGAGGAAGACGAATGAGAGGAGGGTGCTGCAGTCACAGTCCGGGCTGTTTCCGAGCAGCTGCTCTGCTTCATCAAGCGAACACGAACTGCATGCCTGTACGATAAACTGCCCGTCGCTGATCCGGTAGATATGATCGGAACTGTCATGCGGACTGCTGTCACAGTTAAGAGCGGCAAAAGCATACTTTCTGCTTTCGCTGCCCGTACAGAAACGGATCAGGCCGAAGCATACCGGAGATATCTGGTATCCGCGCCGCTTTGCATGAGCAGACAGTTTTACCAGAACATCCGTCTCGTTATCCTTCAATTCATTACCGTCATACGGCATCAGCCATACAGGATGTCCGCTGAATGCGACAGACTGTGCCGCACCTGTGACAGATGTTCTTCTGAGACTGAGAAGCTGTTCCGCTCTGTTCAGTTCTTCTATCTGAAGACGGTATTCCTCGATCTTTCTGTCGATGGCATCCCGGCTGTCGCTGATGATTTTGACGTAATTGATATTCCCGTTATCCACAAAGCTCCCGAATTCACTCAGCTTTATGCCTGCTTCCTTACACATGTTTATGGCAGGGACCCGGCGGAGCTGGTCAAAGCTGTAATAGCGGTAGTTGCTTACGGGATCCACATATTCAGGCTTGAGCGCACCTATCTCATCATAATAACGCAGGGAATGGATGCCCATCCCTGTGATCTTTGAAAACTCTCCGATTGTAAAGAGATCGTGTCTTTCGTGCATTTTGCCCTCATAGTCTGAATAATTCCTGATTCAATTGTAAAGGATATGATTCCGATGCAGTTCTTAAGAAACCTAACATGAAGCGTTATAAAACATTAACGCAGTATTCCCTTGTATTTTTCTTACCATTTGTAAAACATCAATTGGATTGGAATATACAAAGTGATAAAATATAGACAATAATGCGGGGGAGGGGGATATACCGCTCTTCGCCCGTTTTGTAGAAGGATGAATTGTATAAGAGAGGGAGAATATTATGGTACCTGAAAGATTTCAGCATTATTTCTTCAATGACAACGATTATCTGCCGGAAACATATGAAGTGGCAGATAAGGAACGCGAAGAGATGGTCAGAAAGCTTGCTGCTATGATCACCGACGACCTCGGAATGAACGGCAAGCCTGATAAGATCTCAAACGACGAGCCGGATTTCTGGCTGCTCGACAGACTTCTGACTACAGATGAGATCAGATTTATGCTCAGCTTCAAGAAGAAGAGAACTGTCAAGCTGACAGTTGCTGAGCTGGCAAAGAGAAACAACATGTCCGTAACAGAGGCTCTCAACATGGCTGAGGGCATCTGCGCAAAGGGTCTTCTAGAGTTTGACCGTGAGAATGACAAGCATGAAAAACAGTACTTTGTACCGAAGTGGGTAGTAGGCTCCGGCGAGTACATGCTGATGACAGGCAAGCTCATGGAAGAGCATCCTGAGATCGCTACATTCTTCCACTACGCTTCAATGGTTCCTGTAGGCAAGGTTGCTCACATGGTACCTGAAGGCGGCGGCGGACTCGGAATGCATGTAGTCCCTGTTGAAAAGGCAATCGAGGCCAACAATGAGGCTGTTTCCATCGAAAAGCTCTCATACTGGCTGAAGAAATACGAAGGCAAGCTGGCACTCATGGTCTGCTCCTGCAGAAGACAGCAGAGGATCAGAGGCGAAGGTGGCGGCGAGATCGAAGATTACTGGTGCATCGCTGTAGGCGACATGGCTGAGTACATCGTCGAAACAGGCAAGGATGCATACTACGCTTCATATGATGAGGTAATGGAAGTGCTGATGAAGGCTGAAAAGGCCGGTTATGTACATCAGATTACCAACCTCGATGGTGAAGGCAAGATCGTCGGCATCTGCAACTGCTCTGCTACAGTCTGCAACGCTATCAAGACATCGCAGCTCTTCAATACACCTAACATGTCCGCTTCCTCATACAGAGCACACGTTGACCACAACAAGTGCGTAGCATGCGGCAAGTGCGTAGAGGTCTGCCCGGTAGGCGCTGCAAAGCTCGGACAGAAGCTGTGCAGAAAGAACGGCCAGACTGTCGAATATCCGCTGACAGAGCTTCCTAACGAAGTCAAGTGGGGACCTGAAAAGTGGAACAAGAACTACAGAGAAGATGCCAAGATCAACTGCTATGAGACAGGTACATCACCATGTAAGGCTGCATGTCCTGCAAACCTGTCAGTACAGGGTTACATCAACATGGCAGATCAGGGCAGATACAGAGAAGCTCTCGAGCTTATAAAGCAGGATAACCCGCTGCCTGCAGTATGCGGAGCTGTCTGCAACAGAAGATGCGAAGACAGATGTACTCGTGGAACTATCGACCAGCCTGTAGCTATCGACGAGATCAAGAAGTTCATCGCAGCTCAGGAACTCAAGGCAGAAGGCAGATTCATTCCGGAATGCGGCAAGGAATATGGCGGATTCTGGGGCGATGAGTACAAGATGGCTGTCATCGGAGCAGGTCCTGGCGGACTTTCCGCAGCATACTATCTCCGCAAGAGAGGCTATCCTGTAACAGTATTCGAAAAGCAGAAGGCACTCGGCGGAATGCTGAGATACGGAATCCCTTCATTCAGACTCGAGAAGGACGTAGTAGACGCCGAAATCGAAGTCATGAAGGAGATGGGCGTTGAGTTCGTAACAGGCTGCGAAGTAGGTAAGGACGTTACCATCCAGCAGCTGAGAGATCAGGGCTATGCAGCATTCTACATCGCAGCAGGTCTCCAGAGCGGCGGCAAGCTCGACGTACCTGGCGCTGACGCCAAGGGCGTAATGAGCGGTATCGACTTCATGAGGATCATCAACGAAGACGAAGTTGCTCTCATGAAAGGCAAGCTGCCTAAGGCTGGCAAGCTCAGCGGCAACGTAGTCGTGATCGGCGGCGGCAACATCGGTGCTGACGTAGCAAGATCGGCAGTAAGAGCCGGAGCTGAAAGTGTATTCATGTATGCTCTTGAGGGATACGATGAACTCCCTATGGGCATTGAAGACCGTACAGAGTGCGAAGAGGAAGGCATCAGCGTAAACGGTGGCTGGGGCCCTGTAGAGATCAAAACAAAGGGCGGTAAGGTCACAGGAATCAAGTTCCATAAGTGCGTAAGCGTCAAGAACGCAGAGGGCAGATTCGATCCTAAGTTCGATGACAGCGAGACAACAGAGCTCGAGTGCTCAACAGTACTCTACTGCACAGGCCAGAAGCCAGACCTTGGAAAGATGCTCGAAGGCACCAGGGTAGAGATCAGCCCGAGAGGCATGATCGTTGCTGACCCTGTAACACTGCAGACGGCAGAAGAAGATATCTTCGCAGGCGGCGACATCGTAACAGGTCAGAAGTTCGCTATCGATGCTATCGCATGCGGCAGACCAATCGCAGACTCACTCCACAGATACGTACACAAGGATCAGGGAGCTAACAGACTGACAGTCGGCCGTGACCTCAGAGAGATCATCGAGCTCGACAGAGACGATATCCTGGTAGAGAGCTACGACAACATGCCTAGACAGAAGCCGGGCCACAGAGACGGCGACCCGACCAAGACATGGCATGACCTGAGAGAGCCGCTCACAGAAACACAGATCAGAGCCGAGGCCAACAGATGCCTCAAGTGCGGAGCTACTACAGTCGACGTCAACAGATGTATCGGCTGCGGACTCTGCACCACAAGATGTGAATTCGACGCAATCAAGCTCGAAAGAGATCATCCGAAGGCATCCAGAATGTTCTCCGCAGAAGACGGCAAGCTCAAGGCAATCCTGCCATACGCACTGCCAAGAGAGCTCAAAATCAGACTCAAGGGCAGCAGGGTAGCAAAGAAGTTTGCGAAATAATGACAATGGGGACGGTTCTGATTGTCAGCTTCTGACGACAGATATCTGTTCCTGAAAGATCCTGAAAACAGAAACAGAAGACAGCATTGCATAACAAGCCGTTGTGCAGTGCTGTTTCTTTTGACAACCTTTTGGGAGTGAATATATACTATATATGGGTTATTATGTCCCCAGAAGCAGTATACATTGTATATTATTATGCTATAATTGCTTTCCTGAGAAACACAATATCAGGTTTTTCACTCAGACAAGGTCAGGAGGCTCAGATGAGAAACAAGGTAAAAAGAAATAATGTAAGGAGACTCACAGCTGTTCTTCTGATGCTGCTTATGATAATGGGCAGTTTTAGTGCGGCTTCTTTTGCTCAGGAAGCTCCTGAGGAAGAAGCTGCTAAAACAACTGTAACCGCACCGGCTGAATCTGCTGCACCGGTTGAAAAACAGCCGTCTGCCGGCGGGAATGAGAATGTTACTGCCGAAGAACAGTCCGTTCCTGACGTACAGACTGAGGCATCTACAGTACAGCCGGAATCAGCTGCAGTCCAGTCAGAATCAGCTGAAGTACGGACTGAAGTAGATGCAGTACAGCCTAAAATGCTTTCCGCACAGCCTGAAGCAGCTGCAGAAGGGGAGGGCAAAACATCTCTGAACGCAGCAGCAGGGAGCGAAATGAATGCAAATGAAAGTTCTGATGATAAAACAAAGAAAATCACGGTAAGCTACAGCCAGGTACCGAACGGAAAATTGTCCGCTTCATTGAAAACCGATGATG
The DNA here is from genome assembly GCA_045540775.1 of Anaerovoracaceae bacterium. Taxonomy (GTDB): domain Bacteria; phylum Bacillota; class Clostridia; order Peptostreptococcales; family Anaerovoracaceae; genus Crickella. Next base: position 21,939 of record JAZQHU010000021.1, read on the forward strand.
GAGAGACTCCTTTAGCGAGCGGCGATACGGTCGATTTGCCGGGGAAGGAATATGACAGGATCATATTTACCGAAGAGCCTGATGATGGTTACAAGATCAAGCAGCTTACTATAACAAACGGGGATGAGACTAATGTTTTTACCAGCGCTATGTTCGAGCGCATGAGATCGAATCAGTTAAGTCTGAAGCTGAGCTTAGTTAAAGGTGATATATCATTTACTGCAGAATTTGAAGTCAGGAAGTATAAGTTAGAAGTGGACCCTTACATTGGGGGAACCGTGACTGTTGACAAAACAGAAGCCGCAAAGGGCGATACGGTCACTGTCGATGCTGTAGCGGATGATGGATACAGGATAAAATATGTTGCCTATGCTTATCAGGGCGATCAATGGGATGAATATGTATATCTTAAAAAAGATCCTGCAACAGGTAAATATACATTCACTATGCCGGGAAGAGATATATACGTACTGGGAAGCTTCTTCAAGCCTTTGACTATTAAAATCAAAGAAAGCGCAGGCGGTAGCGTAACGCTTAAAGACAGAGAGACCGGAAAGGAAATCAAAAACGGAGATGAGATTGAACCATATAAGCAGATAATAGTTTCGGCAAAAGCAAACTCTGGATATTCCTTCGATACATGGAATTTCACAGCAGATGACGGGAGCTATGTATCATTCTTCAAAAGAGATTCATACATCAGGGTGCGGGACTCCGGTGTAACAGTCGAAGCTGTATTCAAAAGAACAAGTACTTCTACTTCAGGATCCGGCGGCAGCAGCAGTTCATCCGGCAGCAGCTCATCCTATTCCGGAGGATCATCAGTCCCGTACATGGCAGCTGCAGAAACGCCAGTAGAACCTGAAGAACCTGAAGCTAGAACTGAAGAACTGACAACTGAGGAACAGGAAATGATCGATGTTACTCCTATTGTATCCAAGGTTGTTGCAGAAACTGTACTGACGGCGACTACATCATTGTTCAGATATTTAGGATAATCATGACAATGGGGACGGTTCTGATTGTCATATTTTGATAACAGCGACCTTTTCCTGAAAAAAACTGAAAACAGAAACAGAAGACAGCACTGCATAACAATTCGTTATGCAGTGCTGTTTCTTTTGACATGCATTCTGTGTTGGATATATACTATATATGGGTTATTATGTCTCCAGAATCCATAGACATTGTATAGAATATGCTATAATTGCTTTTCTGTGGAGCATAATAACATGTTTTTACTCATTCAAGTTTAGGAGGCTCAGATGAGAAACAAGGTAAAAAGAAATAATGCAAGGAGGCTCACATCTGTTCTTCTGATGCTGCTTATGATAATGGGCAGTTTTAGTATGGCTGCTTTTGCTGATGAAGTGCCTGAAGAAAAGGGCGCTGAAACAACTGCAAACGCACCGGCTGAATCCGCAGCGCCGGTTGTAATACAGCCGTCTGCACAGGTTACACAGCCTTCTCCAGCAGCTCAGCCTTCAGCTGAGAACAGCCAGCCGGCAAGCAATGTTACACCGGCAGCTGATGCTCCTCAGGCAGACAGCAGTAATGTGCCGGAAGAAGCGCAGCCTGCGACAGAAGAAGCACAGCCTGCAGTGGAAGAAACGCAGCCAGTAGCAGATGCTGAGCAGACAGAAGAAGATGTTCAGGCAGAAGCCTCACAGCCGGATGCTGACATTGATGCATCAGAAAAAGAGGTAAAAAACACAGCCCTGGTACAGTTAAAGGCTCTTCGTGCAGCAGCGAACGAAACACCTGCATCCGAATCAGGCAATGCCGGAGCGCACGATCTTACGTTCAACTTCGACGAATTGCCTGACAGTGTGTCCCTTTCTTTTAATGTAGGGGCTAAACAATATCTATATGATGGTGCTGTCATTACAGATATTACGACTGATGACTACAAAACTATTACTGATCCGGTCATAACAGTGGCAGCCGGTTCACAGCTGGTCGTAGTGAGCGTTATCGGTCTTCCTGATGATTTTCAGCAGGGCAGTTCACCGGGCGGCAAAAGCACCAAGCAGCTGAAACTGGTTCTGAAAGACAGTAACGGTAACGAGATCCAGAGGCTATCTCTGAACAATTCGACTAAAATGTCATCCACAGGCATGCTTGTTAATGATGCCGTGACAGCAGTATTCGGTATTGCAAACAGGATCAGGTACTCTACAGCGACAGACATATACCACAAGGTTATCTCAACTTCGATCGTCAACACGAGTGACTATGGACGAAACGAATCAGAGCACGGATCCATTTTTGCAATGGAGGGCGATAAGATCGTCTTTGACGATGACTTTTCATCCTATGAACATGTTGATGTCAGCGTTACCGATGCCGCCGGAAAGAGTGTAGCGGTCAGCGGCGGGACATTCACCATGCCGTCATCCATGGCCACTCTTAAAATGGTCGCATACTATAAGGCGAGAAATGTCAATGTGATCAACACAAGACCTGAAAGAGGCACTCTTTCTGTAAATAAAGACCAGTACAGGCCCGGGGACAAGGTAGTAGTCAAAATCAGCTCAAACAGCGGTTATAGTTTTGATACCAAGACTCTGGCATATATTTACAAGAGAGACGGCAAAATGACACTGCAGAAGATAACAAAGGACAAGGATGGCAAGTACAGCTTCATCATGCCATTCTACGATATAGACTTAAGAGGCGTCTTTGTTGGAAAAGAGACTGCTGCATCGTCCTCAGATCCGGCTACCTTTATTGAATATGCGGATGGTGAGGATGAAGAAGAGGAAGAGGCAGCAGAAGAACCTGCTGAAGAGGAGAATGCACAACAGATGCTGGATGTAACGCCTCTTGTATCCAGGATTGTTGCTGAAACAGTCCTTACAGCAACGGTTTCAGTTGCATCAATGACACACTGATTATGAAACTATCTGTTATTTTTGATCCTGAACCTGAAGCGTGGGGCTTCCGCGGGGATCCGTATTTCTGGAGATATCTCAGGAAACGCGTATCCCGTGTTGACCTGCCTGTATCACCTAAGAAGCTGGAGAACTTCATCAGAAGTGAACACCTCAGACTTTCAGGAAAAGAACTCAGAGTCAACAGTATCGGGATCGTCAAGGAGTTTGAGCACGGCGGAATGACATCCGGCGGGCTGTCAGGCGAGTTCTGGGTAAAATACGCGATTCCTCTGCTTAAGGAAAGACTAGTAAAAGCCAATGAAGAAGAAAAACAGAATCAATAGGAAACACATAAGAGCGCATGCAGCAGTCATTCTGTCGCTGTTTATGATACTGTCACTGGTCGGATCAGGAATCCTGTATCCGGGTGCAGGTATGAACAGTGCATTTACCTATGCGGCATCTCAGACATCGGGTGATTATGAGTACACCGTATCCGGAGGGACAGTGACCCTTACCGCATATAACGGAAAGGATGCAGTACCTAAGATCCCTACATCTATAGGCGGGAATAAGGTCACTGCCATAGGACGTGAGTGCTTCAGAGGCAATGCGAAGATCACGAAGATCAATGTGCCTGAAGGCATCACCTCAATAGGCGACTACGCATTTGAGGCATGCAGCAGCGCTACGTCGCTCACTTTGCCTTCGACACTTAAGACCATAGGCAAAGCAGCTTTCTCCGGAGATGCGCAGATTGAGAAGATTGTGATCCCGGGGAGTGTGAGCAAAATTGGTGACGGAGCATTCCTGTACTGCCGCAATGCTCAGAGCATTACAGGCGGAGAAGGGCTGACCGAACTTGGACAGTTTGTTTTCGCCGGATGCGAGTTTGCATCAAAGGTGGATCTCAGCAAAGCCAGTCAACTGAAGGCTTTGCCTGACAGGTCTTTCTGTAACTGCATGAGTCTGTTCGACGTTAAATTACCTGACTCGATCGAGACTGTGGGAAAGAGAGCATTCTCGTACTGCAGTGCACTTGGTAATCTGGAATTCGGCCCTAACGTGAAGACGGTAGGAGACTATGCGTTTGAAAAATGCAGTGGCCTGACGGAGCTCTCCTTCGAAGGCGGTGAGGGACTGAAGATTGGCAACCATGAGTTTCATGCTAATGACGGAGCTGTACAGGTTCACCTGATACTGCCAAACAACACTGTGATCACTGATACAACGTTCTCAGGCACTAAACTTGGTGGAGTGTACGTAAGCGGAGACGGCATCCTGAAATCGGAGTCAGGCAAAGTGCGTCTGATCGAAAATGGACAGATATATGAGGACGGCGGGACTGTTCTCGTGAACGCTCTTCCGGAAAAATATGACAGCAAAACAGAAAAGTGGATCCCGGTGACCGAGACTGTCTCTGACGAATCTAAATCCTATACCCGTTATACTGTAGACTCAAAAGTCCGCAGAATAGCAGGCGGTGCATTCGATGAAACTTCCTTCGGTGTTGTGGTTCTTCCGAAGGATATTGAGACGCTTGATGAGAAGGCCTTCTACGGGGCAGAGATCAAGGCCATATCCATAAACGGTGACAGCAGCAAGTTCGTTGTCAAAGACGGCATGCTGTATGAGAAAGCAGAGGCAGACGGAAACGGGGGCCTGGGTGCAACCTTAGGTACTGCCCGGAATCCTGCTGTAACCGAATCCCCGTCAGATGCAGATAAAACTGTATCATCTGATCCAGACAACACAGCATCAACAGATGACAGCAATACGGGAGCAACCGATGCTGACAACACGACATCAACTGATGATGACAGCACAACGGCAACAGATTCTGACAGTACAGGAGTACCAGAGACCGATAATGCGGGGGCAACCGATGCTGACAACACGGCAGCAACAGATACAGACAGTGCTGCCGCTGAAGACAGCAATGCAGACGTGACTGCCGGAAACGGTGAAGAAGCTTCAGCAAATGAAGATACAGCCGGTAAAGAAACAGTTGAGGAAGGCACAGGCAATGATGCAGCGCCGCCGAAGCTGCTTCTTGGTGCGGCCGGAGCCGGATATAAATACAGACTGCTGAGATTCTTCAAGTACAAGGAAGAGGATAACAAACTTGTCAGAATCACTGAAGAGGCGGAGGGAGTTCCGGACGACGGACCGACTCAGAAGTTTAATATGCCTTCCGATGTTGTCAGCATTGCACCATACGCTTTCAGCAATGCGGGAGTCCATATCGATGTAGCTAGTGCTTTATCGACTATTACATTCGAATCCAATTCCTTCACGAACAGCGGGATATGCGATCCGCGCATTGAAGATGATGATGCTCAGTACTACGGGAGCATAATAAACTATGATGCTATAAAGGACACAATCGACATAAAACAAAATGCCTTTGAAGGTTATGCTACTTATTTTCCTTACGAAGATGAGGAAGCGGATCCGGATTCGCAGATACCTGATGAACTGACTGGCGATGATACTGAGGAGTCTGATCGCGACTTTAATGACCGCTTTGCCCGCAGGGATGACATACAGACGGATGGCGAAGAATATCCGGAGATGCCGGGCGGCGATGGCTCCTATCAAGAACCTGATTCGACTGTAAAGTATACTTCAGTGTCAGGAAATGCGAGCCTGTACTCCGACAGAAAGTACAGCGGGTATCAGGTGATTCCGAACTCCGGATTCCCGGCATGGTCGGATAAATACATTGATTACAATAAGGACGACATCAAGTTCTCGCAGTATAATATGCCGTATACAATGCTCTATAAGGGCGAAGCTCATTACCGTAGTATGGTATGTGTGCTCAATCACGATCAGTACAAGACCGATTATTCGATCAGAAACGTTGGAGACGATTTTGCCCCGATGTACCTTACGATGGACCATGCGCTCGAAGCGGAGATCCAGCGCGGAGGAGTACCGGACGACATCGTACTTTACAGCGGAATCACGGTCGAAAGGATGGCAGACATTGCCGGTACAGATAAATCATCAGAAGAACCTCCGAGCCTTGATCAGCTGAAAAATGCAATAGGCAAGGAATTCACAGACCCGGCCTTCATGAGCACCACCACGAATCCGAGTGTCGCGGCTTCATTCTCATCCCATTCGAATACAATGATAGTGATCTACGCATCCTCTGAGGCACTCAGCAAGCTCGGCGCGGTCGTCATTGACAGCTTCTCAGGCTGGGGCGCAGGGGAATATGAGATCCTTCTTAATCTCGGTGCCAGATTCAAGGTGCTTGATGTCGGCACGATGGAGGTCGGAAACGGGGGCGATATGCAGTATGAAAGGCAATATATACGTCTGCAGCTCCTGGTTGATGATGAGTTCAGCAGCGTCACATATGACCTGAACGGCGGAAGCTATAACGGCAGTACAGAAAACATCGTAGAAAAGCAGAAAACCGGTGAGGTCATAAATATTCATGATGCGCCTGAGAGAGAAGGATATACATTCAGTTACTGGAAGGGTTCTGAATACAATCCGGGTGATACTTACGTCATGAACGGGAACCATAAACTTACTGCTGTATGGGTCGCGGATAAGGACAGCAATGCTGCAGACAGCAGCGATGATGCTTCCGGAGATGAAAATAACGGAGGCAGGAAAAGCGTCAGAACCGGTGACGACAGCAATCTTGCAGGATGGCTGATCCTGATGCTGATCGCAGCTGTATGCGAATGCGGCATCGTTTACGCCAGAAGACGAAGATAGAGATCATGATAGAGCAACAGAAACGCCCGGCAAATTGCCGGGCGCATTTTTGTTCAGAATCAGGTGATATTATTCGGAATCACACATCACAGATATCTGTCCAGGGTCTCCCAGAATTCCTTGCGGGCAGATTCAAGGCTCTCAAGGGCAGCTTCCTTTTTGCTCTGTAACAGCTGTTCTGCGCCGCTCTTCATGCTCCTGAGTTCCTGCCGGGTCTCGTAACCGGCAGTTATCAGGTCTGTAAGAGCCTTGTTCCTGATGCTTCTTGCAGTGCGGTCCATATCCCCGCGCAGATCTTCTGCATTTCTCACGATGCTGCGTCTTGCTGCATCGATGTTTCCGAGAGTTTCCATGAGCTCGCCCTGAGCTCTGAAGAAATCATAATCATAAGGCAGGCGGGTCTTATAGTATCCGCTTCTGTATCTGTCTATGACCACCTCATATCTGTCGTACGCATTCGCAACGGCGTCCTCCCACGAGATGTATATCTCTCTTCCGGCAGTCTCTCCGACTTCTTTTGCCTTGCCCGGAGCGTTAGTGAGCTCTGTAAGCTTTGCAGCAAGTGACGCAGCGTTTTCCTCTATGAGAAAACCGTTCCTGCCATCGGTTATTCCCTCGGATGCACAGCTGCCGGCTATGATGACCGAGGCAGTATCGCTGGCTGCGGCTTCCCTGACGACCAGCCCATTGGTATCGAAGGTGGAAGGGAAGAGGAACAGGTCTGCGCGCGCATACCATGCCCTAAGGAGGTCTCGCCCCGAGATGGCTCCTGTAAAGAAGACTTTACGTCCGAGTCCGAGCTTCTGAGTGTATTTTTTCACTTCGGGTTCATCTCCGCCTGCGCCGACAAATACCATGCGGAAATCGATGCCCTGCGAATCAAGCTGTGAGAGCGCATCGAGAATGATGCGGAGCCCCTTGTACCACATCAGTCTGCCGATGAAGAGGTAACAAGGGACATCTTCCGGCAGGTCATATCCCGCAGTGACTTCAGCGATGAGATCCTCAGACACACACTCATGCGGCAGATCGACGCCGTTAGGCATGACGATATAATCGCCCTCATAACCGATGGATTTCAGATTCTCTCCGGCTCCGTGACTTACAGTCCATACTTCATTGCATGCATTCACATTCCACAGCAGCGCCTGAAGAGCACCTTCCTGAAGGGTTTTGCTCCTGACAGCATTGGCTATGTCAATGTCATACTTGGTGTGCCATGTCAGGACAAGAGGCAGGTTCATGGATTCATGCAGCTGCCTTGCGAGCAGTGCAGACATCATCGGACAGTGGATGTGCAGGAGCTCAGTATTCTCTTCCTTCAGCCTGTATGCCGCCTCAGGTGAGAACGGATACCCGGTGACATATCCCATGAGCTTGCGTGTGTCGATGCTCGGATACCTTACGACAGGGAAGTCGTATACGCTGTCATCAGAGCCGGGAACCTCAGGTGTGACGACTATTGCGTGCCCGTGACTCTGCTCTATACAGCGCCCGTAGTTGACCACGGCGTTGGCGACCCCGTCTATCACCGGCGGGAATGAATCATTGAGAAGTGCTATCGTATGTCTGCTCATAATTGTCCTCGCAATTATTGTAACTTTTAACTGCCTGTTAAGGAGAGTTAACACTGTTTAACAAAAAGTATTTGAATAAACATTCTGTATTAATTATACTCATTAGTTGTAATAAGAGCCAAAATTATATTTAGTACACAGTCAGGAATCAGCCGCGGACTGCGGCAGAAAAAAGAAGAATCATGAACATAGATCGCGAAAAAGTAATAGTAAGAACAAGTATAGTCGGCATAGTAGTCAACATCCTGCTTGCCGCATTCAAGGCGATAGTCGGACTGGCATCGCACTCCATCGCAGTAGTGCTGGACGCCGTAAACAATCTGTCTGATGCACTGTCATCAGTCATAACCATCCTCGGAGCCAAGCTGGCAGGAAGGAAGCCTGACAAAAAGCATCCGCTCGGGCACGGCAGGATAGAGTACATAAGCGCGATGATAGTATCAGCGATCGTACTGTATGCCGGAATCACTTCGCTTGTTGAGTCGGTCAAGAAGATCATCCACCCGGATGAAGTCTCTTACTCGACAGTATCCCTGGTGATCATAGCTGTTGCAGTCGTCGCCAAGATAATCCTCGGCAGATACGTCAAGGCAAAAGGACAGGAAGTCGGATCGGGAGCTCTTGTGGCATCGGGAACGGACGCGATGTCTGATGCGATCCTTTCTTTTGCCGTTCTCGTTACCGCTCTCATTTTCACATTCACCGGGGTATCCCTTGAAGCCTATGTAGGTGTCGTTATCTCGATATTCATCATCAAGGCAGGTATCGAAATGATCAGCGATACTGTCAGCGACATACTCGGCAGAAGGGCAGATGAAGAGCTGAGCAGGACAATCAAGAAGATGCTCGTTGATGAGCCTGAGATCCTCGGAGCTTACGACCTCTTCCTCCATAACTACGGCCCGGACAAGTTCTACGGGTCTGTTCATATCGAGCTGCCTGATACCATGACGGTAAGAGATGTCGATGTCATCACCAGAAGGGTGCAGGCAAAGATATACAAGGAGACCGGCGTTATCATGACAGGCGTCGGAGTGTACTCTCACAATACTACGGATAACGATGCATCAGAGATCAGGAACAAGGTTCAGAAGATAGTCCTTGATCACGACTGGGCGCTTCAGATGCATGGCTTCTACCTTGATCAGGAGGAGAAGGACATGAGGTTCGATGTGGTCATGAGTTTTGACATCGACCACCATGAAGGCCTTGAGATACTCTACAAGGAAGTCTGCGAAGCATTCCCTGGATATAAGATCACTATCGCTCCGGATATCGATATAACGGACTGATGACCTGAGCCGGAAAAGGCTGCACTGCAGGAAAATAGCAAAGAATCATGAAAATAGGGCACCGCTTCCCGTGTGGAAGAGGTGCCCTCATCATTTGTGATTACTGTTGTCAGAGAAGCTCTATATTATGCTTCTTGAACAGATCTGTGATCTCACGGTTGATATCACGCTGTACCTGATTGATGTTTTTCTCACTGCATTCTGTCAGAATGAGTATTGTGGTCTTGTCACCGTTGACAGAATCCACTCCGCGGTATTCAGGTCCGCTTATCATATCAGGATACGACTTGGCAATCTTAGGAAGTTCTTCAGCAAGCATAGCTTCCAGTTCGTTCAGATCCACAGTATTCCTGACGGTAACCAGCATCGGATACCACGAGTTGAGGCGGGAGTAGTTTATTACATCGCCTACAGAGCTGTTGCGTATAGTCTTGATGTTGTCACCGCGTCCGATGATCTTGGTGCTTCTCATGCCTATTTCTGCTACCTCACCGCGGAATCCGCCTATCTGGACGATATCACCTATCTTATATGTGCCCTCAGCAAGAATGTTTATTCCTGATATGATATCGGCGATAAGGTCTCTGGAACCGAGCGATATCGCTACACCGGCAAGACCGGCGGATGCAACAAGTGCTCTTGTGTCAACTCCCAGATATCCGAGAGAGAAGAGCACGACGATTATTATCGTTATGTACCGGATGATGTTGGATACAAGCATGACTGTCGTCTGTGCTTTGCTGTCAAGAGGCAGATAGAGCAGACCGGTGATAAGTTTCAGCAGGAACAATCCGACTGTCATGATGCATACGAGGAAGAATATCGCAGCAACTGAGAACAGGTTGAACCCGCGGGCCCAGTCACCGTGTGCTATATAATTGAAAACGTCACTGTTTGATGATGATCCTCCGAACTCAGAGCTGTCCATAAGGTAAATCAGGCTTATGATAACAGTAGATATGAGTACCAGGAACTGAAGTACCGCCTTGGCCCTCTCCCCGGGACTGAGAGTGTCACCGGTGAATGACAGATAGCTGTGCTTCAGGAATGCAGTACGTTCGCGTGAAAGATCTTCAGCTTTTTCTGATGCATTTTCAACGGCCTTCTGTGCTTTGCTTCTGATCTTCAGACCCACGGAATCCACCTTCTTCACAGCATAAGTCTTAAAGACCTCATCGTTATATCCGGAGAGGAGGATGAGCGCAAGCAGAATGCCGATGATCAGGAACCTGAATGCAGCATAGAATGATCTTTTGAGGACTCCTTCGAACATCTCACTCTGGGTGACACCGCAGTAATACACGATACCTTTATGTTCAATTGATCTCACATAATATCCGGTTCCGCTGAAGTTGACAAATCCCATGAAGGACCCCGTATATGTCTTTATCTCACTGCAAAGCTCTGACATCCGGGCGTCATGCATCTTCTCATCACTGCTGTATCTGACGATGCCTGTTTCAGGATCAACACCGATAATGAAACCTTCGGCAGGAGCCATGGCAGCGGCGGCATCTTCTATGTCTGCATAGACTGTAGCGGAATACCTTTCAGGATCAACTGCTATGATAAGTGCTCCATATGACGTGTCGTTTGAAAGGTATCTCAGGGATATACCGTGCAGGTCTCTTGTCAGGCCCGTGACCTCATCGGTCACAGATGCATGAGAAATATTTTTGACACCTCTGAGAAGACGCCTGAAGTCATAGGTCGCTGATTTCTCGTCTTTCCCGAGAGACAGACCTCTGTACCGGCTGCTTGAGATTACTTCATCGCCGTTAGTATCATATATTGTTATATAGTCAGCTCCGATGATCTCAGATGCCTGTCTGAGCCATGCTGCATTCTGGAGACTGCGGTGATCGTCGATAAGAGCAGCAAGGTCCTTTGCTGTATCAATGAATCTGCTTTTATTCTGATCCCAGGATGCTTCAGTCCTGTCCTCATCATCGATCAGTCTGTTCCTGAATTCAGTAAGGACTCTGGCCTCGTTGTTCGATTCAGTAAAGAGGCAGTTAAGTGAAATGATGAATGCAGCAGCAATGAAAATAATAAGTGAAGAGGCAACCAGTGCGGCTACCGTCTTGTGCTTAAGAGTCTTAGGGTTGTACCTGCTGCACTGTTCCTCGTCGAGGATCTTGTCATGGACAGTACTGTATACGGAGAGGATCCAGACTGTCAGGGTGACCAGTATTATCATTGACAGGAGCAGGAGAACAATAGTCTGCTGTACAGAAGCCTGCAGAATGTCCCTCAGATCAAAAATGACCAGAATGTCTGCCGACATATCGATGTTGTCAGGACGAATAAGACGGATCCATTTAGGTGAGCCATTGAGATAAGCCAGCGTTGATCCGTTCTTGTTCAGGTGTTTTACATTTTTTTCTGTCAGTCCGATATCAGCGAGCGTCTTGCTTCCGTAATAATCATTGGTAGCGACATAGATGTCATTGTCTGATACAAGCTTATCTGTCTGCATATACACATAGTCGCAGCCACTCGCATCTGCGAGATTTGATAATGCGGTCCGCATGTCAGTAGTATCGGCCGGATCAGGAAGGTCTTTAAGAAACTCAACGTAATAGAAAGCCCCCCTGATATGTGCATAAACCAGAGTCAGCTCATTAGTCAGCAGGATATCGTAATCACGGGCAAGTAAAGAAGCATACAACCTTTCCGTCTGAGGAAAACCCTCAGGCGTAAGCAGATTGCCGTTTTCGATTTTCACTATATATCCGCTGCCATGAGTTCCGGGCTCGAGTGACTCCGGATCTTCCTGTGCTATTGCTGATGCTATCAGGGTTGCATCAGCAATGATATCATCACCACGTCCGATAAAAGAAGCGACAGATGTTGACAGCATGCCGTCGACAGTCCGGGCAAAGGTCGTAGCCTGACTGACTGCCTCCTCGGATTTGTCGTTAAATACAGTCGAGAAATAAGAGACTGAGGCAGACAAAGCTACGGACAGACATGCAAGGATAAGGAATATGACAGCTCCTATTGTTTTGCGCCTGAGATTTTTCATCTACTTTTAAGCCCTTTCAGATATATCTGTGCAGGAAAGCATAGTTATCCAATCATCTTACAATAATCCAATATAATAATACGCAAATAAGTGATTATTAGCAATTTGCCTTAACGTATCTTTAGCTGGTTTTTCAGAGCCTGCAGCATCTGCGGGGAGGCGCCGTGTATCTTGAAATGTGCCGTAAAATCAGCTAACATTTTCTCATGGAAAAATACACTATCAGGCCGGTCGCTCACATCCGGTCAGACTACAACGAAAAATTCGGCATCCCAAGACAGCCGGGGCTTGTCAGCCTCGAGCAGGCAGTCGTCATAGATCCTGAATTCAGAAATGCCGATGCGCTTAGAGGGCTTGAGGATTTTACCCACATCTGGCTCATCTGGGGTTTCAGTGCGAATGAGGTGGACATGGAAGCGGACCCGGTGAAGTGGTCGCCGACTGTAAGACCGCCGAGGCTTGGAGGCAGAATCAGGAAGGGCGTATGGTCGACAAGATCCCCGTACCGTCCCAATTCACTTGGCATGTCATGCGTCAGGCTCGTGCGTATCGAGCATGGCGGCAGGCCTGTAAACAGCACTGATGGTATCGGTGAGACGCAGGAAGAACTGGCAATAATTGTTTCAGGTGCGGATATGATGAACGGCACACCTGTGTATGACATCAAACCGTACATCCCGTATTCGGACTGCCATCCCGAAGCCGGCGGAGGCTTTACCGATACAGCTGAGTTCAGCAGACTCAGAGTAGAATTCCCTGAAGACCTGCTTTCGATGATAGACGGTGACAAGAGGGAAGGACTGATAAGCGTCCTTGAGTCCGACCCACGCGGAGCATATGAAAAGCAGCCGGGATATACATACGGAATGTCGTTCGGGAAGTGGGATATCAAATTCACGGTCGACGGTGATATCCTTAAGGTGACCGGTGTGATCGTTATCAGATGACAAAGAGAACCGTCCCCGGTGTCATAATGAATGGAATGTTATGGAAGAAAGAAGATGTGTGATCATAGGCGGAGCGGACATTAAGGAATATGACCGCATCCGCTCATATCTCAGAGAAGATGATTTTGTAATATACTGTGACTGCGGTCTTAGGCATGCTGAAGGGCTCGGAAGAAAGCCTTCTCTTATAGTCGGGGACTTTGACTCATATGAGAATCCGCATGCGGATACAGAGACCATCGTGCTGCCTGTCGTCAAAGATGACACAGACACCGTATATGCGGCAAAGGAAGGAATGAGAAGAGGATTCAGGGACTTCCTGATGCTCGGCGTATTCGGAGGCAGGATGGACCACACACTTGCGAACATATATGAGATGTTCGATCTGGAGTCCAGGGGCTGCACGGTGCTTGCAGCTGATGATTATTCCGAGTTTGAGGTCATAGCTGAAGGCGGTACCGCCAGAGTCAGTGACCGCTATCCGTTCTTTTCTCTTCTGAACATGACCGGAACGGCAAGAGGGATTTCTATAAAGGGTGCAAAGTATACACTCGACAATGCCGAGATCACAAGCGGCTACCAGTATGCAGTGAGCAATGAGGTGCTGCCGGGGCAGACAGCAGAGATATCCATAAAAGAGGGCAGACTTCTTCTGATAAAAGATCTGTAGATGACAATGAGAACCGTCCCCGTTGTCAGCATATGAAAGAAAAAAGAGTTGAGGGGCTCAACGTTCGGAATTTTTGAGCTGCTCCGGATGTATTTTTTGTGTGAAAAAAAGATTCACACTCAGCTGCCTTGACATCATTATCGATTCTTGTTAACATATGGCGATTTGAGATTAAAGGAGAAATTTGATGGACAAAATGAAGACTTCGAGAATCGAATTCAGCCCGACGATAGACATAAGCTTGCTCCGAAAGGCGGGTGTCGATTTATCTTCTCAATACACTATTATTCCCGGTTTTTGCGACGTGCATGTGCACTTCAGAGAACCGGGTTTTTCTTATAAGGAGACAATAAAGACAGGTGCTGAGGCTGCAGCACACGGGGGCTACACTGCAGTATGCACGATGCCTAACCTGAATCCGGTCGCGGATACGGAAGAGCATCTGGACGAGCAGCTCGCTATCATCGAAAAAGATGCGTGCATCCATGTATATCCATATGCCGCTATCACGATGGGGCAGAAGGGCGAAGAGCTTGCTGACCTTGAGAGCATGGCAGGCAAGTGCATTGCTTTCTCTGACGACGGCCACGGGGTCCAGTCTGACGACATGATGAGAGAGGCGATGCTCAAGGCAAAGTCCCTGGGCAAAATGATCGTAGCCCACTGTGAGGTCAACGACCTTCTGAAGGGCGGTTACATCCACGACGGAAACTATGCAGCAGAGCACGGCCACAGAGGCATCTGCTCAGAGTCCGAATGGGGACAGATAGCAAGAGACCTGGAGCTGGCTAAGGAGACAGGCTGCGCCTACCATGTGTGCCACATCTCAACGAAGGAGAGCGTGGACATCATAAGAAAGGCCAAGGCTGAAGGTGTGGATGTCACATGCGAGACAGCACCGCACTATCTCCTCCTGGATGACAGCATGCTCGAAGAGGACGGAAAGTGGAAAATGAATCCGCCTCTCAGGGATGCATCGGACAGAGAGGCACTCATAGAGGGCATCATCGACGGCACGATAGACTGCATCGCGACAGACCACGCGCCGCACTCAGCTGAAGAGAAATCACGCGGACTTGAGAAGTCTGCTTTCGGCATAGTCGGGATAGAGACAGCGTTCCCGCTCCTGTACACATACCTGGTGATCCCGGGCATCATAAGCATGGACAGGCTCGAGGAACTGCTAGTCTACAACCCGCGCAGGAGATTCGGCATACCTCTCGGCAACGACTACTCGGTATGGGACCTCGGAGTCGAGTGGACTATAACACCTGAACTTGACTTCCTCTCGAAGGGAAAGGCAACACCTTTCGAAGGATGGAGAGTCAGCGGAATCAACGTACTCACTGTATGCGACGGCAAGCCGGCATACATTAACAGATAGAAGGAGGGCAGTATGGCAAAGAGAAAAGACATCAAGAAAGTACTTATCATCGGTTCGGGCCCGATCGTGATCGGTCAGGCAGCGGAGTTTGACTACGCAGGAACACAGGCGTGTCTCGCACTCAAGGAAGAGGGGTATGAAGTAATCCTGTGCAACTCCAATCCGGCTACGATCATGACAGACACCACGATCGCAGACAAGGTGTACATGGAGCCTCTTACACTTGAATATATAGCAAAAATACTCAGATACGAGAGACCTGATGCTATCGTTCCGGGAATCGGCGGACAGACAGGACTCAACCTGGCAATGCAGCTTGAGAAAAAGGGCGTCCTCGACGAATGCCGCGTCAAGCTTCTGGGTACACCGAGCGAATCCATCGAGAGAGCTGAGGACAGAGAACTCTTCAAAGAGATGTGCCAGTCGATCGGCGAGCCGGTCATCCCGAGCGAGATCACATACAGCATCGAAGAGGCTAAGAAAGCCGCGCTGGACATCGGATACCCGGTCGTTCTGAGACCTGCGTTCACACTCGGCGGAACAGGCGGCGGCTTTGCCAATGATGAGAAGGAACTCGAAGATATCGCCATCAATGCGTTCAACCTCTCACCTGTACACCAGGTTCTCGTAGAGAAGTCGGTCAAGGGATACAAGGAGATCGAGTTCGAGGTAATGCGTGACGGAACAGACAAGGCGATCACGATCTGCGGCATGGAGAACGTCGACCCTGTCGGAGTACACACAGGTGACTCCATCGTAGTTGCTCCTATACTTTCCCTCAATGATCACGATCTCAAGATGCTGAACGATTCAGCAATCAAGATCATCAGAGAGCTCAAGATCGAGGGCGGCTGCAACGTACAGTTCGCTCTGCATCCTGAGACAAGCGAGTATTATCTGATCGAGGTAAACCCTAGAGTTTCGAGATCATCTGCACTCGCATCCAAGGCTTCCGGCTATCCTATCGCAAGAGTAACAGCCAAGATAGCTGTAGGCATGACACTCGACGAGATCGAGGTCGCAGGCGGCAAGGGCAGCACTGAGCCAAGCCTCGACTATATAGTTGCAAAATTCCCGAGATTCCCGTTCGACAAGTTTGCGGACGCTTCCAACAAGCTCGGGACCCAGATGAAGGCCACCGGCGAGGTCATGGGCATTGGCGCTACTCTGACAGAGAGCTTCCTCAAGTCCATCAGATCGCTCGAGACAGGTGTATGCCACCTCCATCTGGCAAAATTCGACAGCATGAGCCGCAACAAGCTCATGGAGTACATCTCCGAGTTCAGAGACGATAACATGTATGCTATCGCTGAGCTTCTGCGAAGAGGCATAAGCATAGAGGAAATCCACAAGGTCACCATGATCACGGATATCTTCCTTAAGGCATTCAAGGAGATCGTCGACATGGAGAAGACTCTCAAGGACAGAGTCAACGATGTAAAGACACTCAAGGCTGCCAAGGTCCTCGGTTTCTCAGACAAGGAGATCGCTAACATATGGAACCTCACGGAGACTGAGATATACAACAAGAGAAAACAGAACGGAATCGTTCCTATCTTCAGGATGGTAGATACTCTCCACACGGGAAAGTACATCGCTTATCTCTACTCTTCATACACAGGTGAGAACGAGTCGAGACTTACTGACAAGAAGAAGATCATCGTTCTCGGAGCAGGCCCTATCAGGATCGGTCAGGGTGTAGAGTTCGACTACTCCACAGTACACGCAGTACAGACCATCAAGCGCGCCGGCTACGAGGCAATCATCATAAACAACAACCCTGAGACTGTTTCGACAGACTACACTACGGCTGACAAGCTGTACTTTGAGCCGCTGACAGTCGAGGATGTAATGGCAATCATAGACTTCGAGAAGCCTGAGGGCGTTATCGCAACACTCGGCGGCCAGACAGCCATCAACCTCGCAGAGCCTCTGAGAGACAGAGGCGTAAAGCTCATCGGAACTGACTGTGAAGCCATCGACAGAGCAGAGAACAGAGACAGATTTGAGAAAGTGCTCGAAGAGCTCGGTATCCCGCAGCCGCCGGGGCGTGCTGTTACTAAGATCGAGGACGGCGTCAGGGCAGCAGCTGAGATCGGCTATCCGGTACTCGTAAGACCATCGTTCGTACTCGGCGGACGTGCGATGCAGATCGTAGGCGATGAGGAGCAGCTCAGACATTACCTCAAGACAGCTGTAGAGATAGATGAAGACAAGCCTGTACTCGTAGACAAGTACATCCAGGGCAAGGAAGTCGAAGTAGACGCCATCTGTGACGGATACAATGTATTCGTACCTGGCATCATGGAGCTCGTTGAGAGAACAGGAGTCCATTCAGGCGACTCGATATCCGTATATCCTACATTCTCCATCAGCAACAAGGTCAAGGGCATCATCCTGCAGTATGCAAAGAAGCTCGGACTCGGAATAGGCATCGTCGGACTGTACAACATCCAGTTCATCGTTGATGATGATGAGAACGTATTCATCATCGAGGTCAACCCGAGATCATCGAGAACAGTACCTTTCCTGTCCAAGGCAACAGGATACAGCCTTGCAGATATCGCAACTGAGGTAATCCTCGGAAAGACTCTCAAGGAGCAGGGTATCTTCGATATTTATCCTGAAGAGAAGAAGAGATACTACGTCAAGGTACCTGTATTCAGCTTCAACAAGATCAAGGGCCTGGATACATATCTCTCACCTGAGATGAAGTCGACAGGAGAGGCAATCGGTTATGACGACAAGCTCAACAGAGCGCTCTACAAGGCTCTTACAGCATCCGGTACAAAACTCCGTGGATACGGTACCGTATTCGCTACTCTCGCAGGAGATGACAAGGCTGAGGCTCTTCCTCTGATCAGAAGATTCTACAACCTCGGATTCAACATCGAGGGAACTCCTGGAACAGCGAAGTATCTCAAGGAGAACGGAATCAGGACCAGATCGATGAAGAAGATCAGCGACGGATCTGATGAGATCCTCGATGCTATCAGAAACGGACATATTGCGTACATCATCAATACAAGGAAGGTCGGCGATCACGTTACTGCAAATGACGGGCAGCTGATCCGCCAGTGCGCAAGCGAGAACAACGCAACACTGTTCACATCACTCGATACCGTAAGGGTACTTCTCGATGTACTCGAGGAGACTGTACAGACGATTTCTACTATTGACGCATAGTAAGATCATTGCCTTTCGCTCGAGTCCTCTGAATCGCAGCATATCAATGCGGCGATTCCTGCGGGATTCTCGCTCCATGCAATGATCTTACAATCGGTGCATTTCAGTATTAATTGAAATCGCAGAACAGTCTGCTTAAAAGGGATAATAGATGAAGCAAGGAATATTTACTATAAAAGAGAATACGCAGCTGACGCCGACTACGTGGCGCATGGTGCTCGAGGGGGATACCTCTGCGGTAACTGCGCCGGGCCAGTTCATTAACATCAGGCTTGACGGGCATTTTCTCAGAAGGCCTGTCAGCGTCAATGATGTGAAGCATGCTGAGCCGTACACCGGCGAGGGCCTCGGGACCGGGACTGATGATGGTGCTGTCACCATCATATACAAGGTGCTCGGTCAGGGAACTGAAGAGATGACGAAGATGCCTGCAGGCACTCAGCTTGATGTGCTGACGGGGCTCGGAAACGGCTATGATCTGAGCGATGCAGGTGACCGTCCGCTGCTTATCGGAGGAGGAGTCGGCATACCGCCGCTCTACCTTGCAGCTAAGGAGCTTATTAAGGAAGCGAAGTCCCGCGGAATGGACAGGGAAGTAACAGTGATCCTGGGATTCAATTCTTCCGAAGAGATATACTACTCGGACGAGTTCGAAGAGCTCGGATGCAGGGTGGCTGTTGCTACTGCTGACGGAAGCGAAGGCGTGAAAGGATTCGTTACAGACGCATTCAGAGCGCTGGCTTCAGACGAAGGATTCACTCACTTCTATACCTGCGGCCCGGAGCCTATGCTTAAGGCTGTGTATGAAGAGGTATATAAGGGAGCCGGGATAGCCGGTCAGATGAGCTTTGAAGAGCGCATGGGATGCGGCTTCGGAGCCTGCATGGGATGCAGCTGCAGGACAGTCACAGGTTACAAGAGGATTTGCAAGGACGGGCCGGTGCTCAGAACGGAGGAGATACTATGGTAGATACTAAAGTCAATCTCTGCGGAATAGAACTGGACAATCCGGTAATACCGGCTTCAGGCACATTCGGCTACGGCTATGAGTTTGCAGAGCTCTACAATATCAACTGCCTCGGAACGTTCTCCTTCAAGGGGACCACGAAGGATCCGAGATTCGGTAATGAGACGCCTAGAATCGCAGAGTGCCCGTCAGGAATGCTCAATTCCGTAGGTCTTCAGAACCCTGGCGTGGAGAAGGTCATCTCGGAAGAGCTTCCGAAGCTGGCTAAGGTATTCAGCAAGCCTGTAATGGCCAACGTCAGCGGATTCTCGGTAGACGACTATGTATATACGACTGAGAGGCTGGCTGCCGAGGAGCAGGTCGGATGGCTCGAGATCAACATAAGCTGTCCTAACGTTCACGGCGGCGGGATGTCGTTCGGAACCGATCCGTGCATGGCAGCAGACGTTGTCAGGGCAGTGCGCAAAACGACAGACAAGCCTCTTATCATCAAGCTGTCTCCGAATGTAACGGATATAGTATCCATCGCGAAGGCGTGCGAAGAGGCGGGCGCTGACGGCATAAGCCTCATCAATACTCTGATGGGAATGAGACTTGACCTGAAAAAGAGAACGCCGATACTGGCCAATGTCACCGGCGGCTACTCAGGGCCTGCGGTATTCCCGGTCGCTCTGAGAATGGTGTATCAGGTATCGGGAGCGGTCAGCATCCCGGTTGTCGGCATGGGCGGCGTATCGTCTGCTGAGAATGTAATTGAGATGATGATGGCAGGAGCGACCGCTGTAGAGGTTGGTGCTGCAAATCTTACAGAACCATTTGCATCGAGAGATATCATTAATGATCTTCCGCGTGTTATGGAAAAATTCGGTATAACTTCGCTGAAAGAGATTATAGGCGCGGCACACTGATTTGTTGTATACTTATAGTAAGCAGGGGCTGATAAGTACGCCGGCCTCATTGAGGCAAGACACATCAGTAATACCGGAGGATAAAAATGGGCAAAGACGTAATCATCGCATGTGATTTTGCAAGCGCAGAAGAGACGATAAGATTCCTTGACAAGTTCAACAAGATCAGAGATGAAGTTGTCAGCTGCGATCATGTCAGCATCAGTGTCAGCAGACCTTTCGTCAAGATAGGCATGGAGCTGTTCTATGCAGAGGGACCGCAGATCGTGAAGACTCTCAAGGAGAGAGGACACAAGGTGTTCCTGGATCTCAAGCTGCACGACATCCCTAACACAGTCAGGAAGACCATGCAGGTGCTGGGAGAATATGGTGTCGACATGGTAAATGTCCACGCTGCAGGCGGCATCGAAATGATGAAGGCTGCAAAGGAAGGACTCATGCTCGGAGCTGTAAGATATGCGGACAAGCCTAAGCTGATCGCCGTAACACAGCTTACTTCAACTGATGAGGAAACGATGCACAGAGAACTGCTCATCGACAAGCCTCTCGATCAGGTCGTAAGACAGTATGCCCTGAACGCCAAGGCTGCAGGCCTTGACGGAGTTGTATGCTCGGCACACGAGGCTGCAGACATCCACGCTGCATGCGGCAGTGACTTCCTGACGGTAACGCCGGGAATAAGACTTGCCGGAGACAGCGCAGGAGACCAGAAGAGGGTAATGACACCTGCTGACGCAAAGACCGTCGGATCAGACTACATAGTAGTAGGCAGATCCATCACAGGTGAGCCTAAGCCGATCGATGCATACACAAAGTGCAGAGAGGACTTTATCGGATAGAGGTTCTCCGGGGACGGACAACAGATAATATAAATGAATCCAGATGCGGCGGGCCTTTCGTCTCGCTGCATTTTCATAAGAAGAGCTGCACATGGGTGCAGCAGAAAGGCATTGGGTATATCAGAAATGTACAACGCAGAGACTATAAGAAGACTGATCGCAAATGATCTTCTGAGCATCAAGGCTGTTTTCCTCAGACCTGAAGAGCCGTTCACATGGGCAAGCGGGATCAAGAGCCCTGTTTACTGTGACAACAGACTCACACTGACGGCTCCTGAGGTAAGAAACGACGTTGAGCAGAGCCTTGCAGAGACTATAGAGGCGGTTTTCCCTGAGGCTGAAGTCCTGATGGGAACAGCGACTGCAGGAATAGCTCACGCAGCAATCACAGCACATCTCATGGATCTTCCGATGGGATATGTAAGATCCGGAGCCAAGGATCACGGCAGAGGAAACCAGATAGAAGGAAAGCTTGAGAAGGGCCAGAAGGTCGTAGTTGTTGAAGACCTCATTTCAACGGGCGGGAGCTGCATCGATGCAGTCAACGTTCTCAGAGAGGCAGGAGCCGATGTTCTCGGAGTTGTATCGATCATGACTTACGGCATGAAAAAAGGCATCGACAGAATGGCAGAGGCAGGCATCGAGTGGGTGTCTCTCACAAATTTTGACACTGTAGCAGAGGTTGCTGCTGAGCAGAACTATATCAGCAGTGATGATATAGCAAAACTGATCGCTTTCAGGAACAACCCGTCCGATGAGAGCTGGATCACACAGAAATAAAGAGAAGGAACCGGGACAGAAAGACTAAATGATTTCATTTTTACTCGGACTTCTGGCCGGTGTGGCATCGCCGACTCAGGCCAGTGTCAATTCAAGGATCAGAGAAGACTTAAGATCGCCTTACATAACATCAATATATAATTTCATCTGTGCGGCAGTTATCATGGCTGTCGCCATGCTTGTAATAGAGAAGTCGCTGTATATCCCGGTGGGCAGAATAGCTGAGCAGCCTTTCTGGATATGGCTGGGAGGAACGTGCGGTACTTTCATAGTCTTCCTCAATATAATCTGTCTGCCAAAACTCGGGAGCGCGCGCAATGTCATGCTGCTGTGTTTCGGCCAGACGATGACAGGGCTTCTGATAGATAACTTCGGCCTCTTCGGATCGGCACAGATACCGATGGACATGAAGAGGATCGCCGGAGGATTGCTCGTCCTTGCAGGGATCGCACTCGTAAACATCCCGGCAGGTCAGGACAGCAAAGAGGTATCCGGCGGTGCAAAAGGCGGGGCTCTTCTGATGTACATGATGCTGTCTGTGCTATGCGGATTCGCATGTGCATCCCAGGTGGCGCTGAACGGAACTCTGAAGGAATATGCCGGATCTGCGGTAAGGGCGACATTCATATCCATGGCCGTAGGCCTGATATCCATCATTATCCTGACACTGACAGTGATCCTGCTGAAGGGCAGGTATGGTATATACGACGGTGGAGCAGACCACGGACCACTCAGATTCAGAGCATGGATGCCGGCCGGAGGAGCGCTTGCGATAGTGATCGTGGGGAGCAACGCTGTTGCTGCTCCTGTCCTGGGCACAGGCATCGTCACCATACTCAACCTTGTGGGTATGATGGCAGCGGGGCTCGCCATAGATGCCACGGGTTTTCTGGGAATAGAGAAAAAACCGGTAACACTTGTGAAGATCGCCGGAATGCTCCTTATGATAGGAGGCTCGGCGCTTATATCACTATAGCCTGAAGACGGGCTGATACATGTCAGCAAAACTAAGTTTTGTCAGCAAAGAAGGGGGAAAGAAAGATGAGTAAGATCAGGATAGCAAGCCTGCAGATGAACGTGATGCAGGATAAATACGACAACATAGAACAGCTTGCCGAGATCCTCGCAAGCGGGAAGACAGACGGAGCTGACATCATCAGCCTCGCCGAAATGTGGAGCTGCCCTTATCAGACGGACCTTTTTCCTGTATATGCCGAGCCTGAGCAGGGTGATACCTGGCTTGCAATGTCCACACTGGCAAGAAAACACAATGTGTACATCGTAGGAGGCTCGATCCCTGAGAGCGACAGTGAAGGACATACATACAATACCTGCTATGTGTTCGACAGGCAGGGCAATCAGATAGGAAAGCACCGCAAAGTGCATCTCTTCGATATCTATGCTCACGGAGAGCAGGTCTTCAAGGAGTCCGACACACTGACAGGCGGCGACAGCTTCACTGTCTTTGATACCGAGTGGTGCAAAATGGCAGTCAATATATGTTTTGACATCAGATTCCCTGAGAGCTCGAGACTGCCTGCACTCGCAGGAGCCAGAGTCATTTTCAACCCTGCGTCATTCAACATGACCACGGGACCGGCTCACTGGGAACTCGGATTCAGGCAGAGAGCGATAGAGAATCAGATATACATGGTAGGCACTGCAGATGCGCAGGATCCGTCAGTAGGATATGTCTCATACGGTCATTCGATCATAACCGATCCGTGGGGCAACGTAATCATGCAGATGGACGAGAAGCCGGGCGTCGAGGTGACAGAGATCGACCTTGACTACATAGACGTTGTAAGGGCAAAACTCCCTCTGATGTCAGCGCGCAGGACCGATGTATACGAGCTTAAGAGCCTGTAACCGCTGAACACAGTGCGGGATTATCATCATGCACATAGAGTGCAATAAAAAAGAAAATGCTTGCATTCCTGCGGGATGTGGTATAAATAATAAATGAGAAAACGTTTTCGCTGATCAGAGAGGCGGAAGCGCTCAATTCTTACAGGGTAACTGCTGCACATGCGGCAGAAAGGAGGAGGATTATGAGTAAATCAGAAATGAGACCGGGACTCGGCAATTCGGGCAGGAAGCCTGATGCAGAACTTGGGCAGGCTCTGCTCACACTGGTAGGTGTCGGACTCGCAGGAGGGATAGCGCTTATCGGAGGTGCTATCAAGCTGGGAGAGAAGATCCTGGATCTTCAGGTCAAAGCATATGAGAAAATCGAGGCTGAGAGGGAAGCTCAGAAACAGCTGGTAAGAGAAATCTCTGACAGTGAGCTGGAATTCCCTGCAGAGGATAAGGATGAATCTCTTCAGCCTGAAGCTGATGAGTAGGTTATAAGGAGGAAAGATCAGAAATGTTAGATAGTATCTTAACTTTCGCTCAGGAATCACAGAATACAGGTACGTCCTTCATGGAATCAGTATGGTGGATAGCATCCGTTGTCGGTCTGTGGAAGATGTTTGAGAAGGCATCACAGCCGGGCTGGCCTGCGATCATCCCGTTCTATGACACATATAAGCTGTGCGAGATAACAATGGGCAATCCATGGTACTGGCTGAGACTGTGTGTTGTGATCGTTCCGTTCGTCGGATGGATCGCTGCTCTGTATTTTGCTTATCAGATGTATAAGGCTGTTGCTGTTTCTTACGGCAAGCCTGAGACATGGGCATGGGGACTTCTGTTCCTCTCACCGGTATTCCTCTGTATGCTGGGATTCGGAGACGCCGAATACTACGGCCCGATGGGAGCAGGGGACACAAGGACTTCACAGGCAAGATCTGCCAAGACAGTAAACTTTGAAGTCATGGAGAACAGAAGAGAAGATCCTGCACCGCAGTATAAGGAACCTGTGGTCGAAGAGGTCAGGCCTGAAGAGAGTGATGTGGACTTCACATTCGACGAGCCGGTTGAATAGAAGAAACCGTCACAGAAATCAACAGAAAAGAGCAATACAATACCCCGCAGGTGTGTGATATGCTCCCTTTACGAGAGACAGTGAAAAACAAAACACTGTTAATCGCGAAGGGAGTTTTCTTATGGACAGGAATAAGGTTCCACCAGAAGTGAGGCTACACTATGCAAAGCTATGTTTTGAAGAAAAGATGAGTAG
>JAZQHU010000022.1:0-10079 GCA_045540775.1 Anaerovoracaceae bacterium
CCAGACCAAGCCTCTGTACAGATCCCGTGATATGCAGGAGGACTTCGCAAAGCGCGGAAGTCGGAGGCCAAGCGGTCTTAGGACAACATGTTTCCCCAACTCATTGGCCCACAGAACGACATGGCTACGATCCGACTTCTGGCCGAGCAGACCGGAAAGAAGGTAGATCTCTTCGACCTCGACCAGACCAAGCCTCTGTACAGATCCCGTGATATGCAGGAGGACTTCGCAAAGCGCGGAGTGACTATCCACTATCAGGATCAGTACCTGGATGCTCCTGTTATGGTCGGAGGAGTCAGAGTCTCGCTTGTAAGTGATAATTATACGCTCCTTGATATAGGAGGAGGCCATCAGGCTGCAAAGTTTGCCGGGGCGTACAGTGATCTTCTCAGCAAGGACGATGCTGTTCCTGTATACATTATCAACCCGTTCAGGCCGTGGACAAGAAGTGTGGATACCATTGACGGTACAATGAAACACATCCTCGGATCCATGAGGCTTGATCATATATATATTCTGGGCAACCCTAATCTGGGTTATGCAACTACCGCTAATGAATTCATGGAGGGGCTGGATCGAATTGACGAACTCCTGGACGGTTTCACAGTAGTGAACAGTGCCTGTGTTCGAAGAGACATCTACGATGAGGTCAGGGAAAGAACAGATAAGTCTCTTGTACCACTCGATCTCTTCCTGACCTATTCATGGGTTGATTAAATAGATATTGTTACTTATAGCTTAAGGAGGGAATTTAATGGCAAGAATCGAAATCACAACAGAAGCTTGCAAATCATGCTCCTACTGCGTAATCTCATGCCCTAAGAAGTGCATCGAGATTTCGGACAAGGTTAACTCCAAGGGTTATCTCTATGCGGAATCCGTAAGACCGGAAGACTGCATCGGATGCGCTATGTGCGCTCAGATCTGTCCTGAATCCGCAATCGAGGTATGGAGATAGGAAAGGAGACTGATATGGCAGAACGTGTATTTATGAAAGGCACCGAGGCTATCGCTGAGGCTGCTGTAAGAGCAGGATGCCGCTTCTTTGCAGGCTATCCTATCACTCCGCAGAACGAGATTCCTGAGTACATGGCAAGAAGACTTCCTGAGGTAGGCGGTACATTCGTACAGGGCGAGAGCGAAGTAGCTTCCGTAAACATGCTGTACGGCGCAGCTTCCACAGGCATCAGAGCAATGAGCTCATCTTCTTCCTGCGGTATCTCCCTTTACAGTGAGGGCGTTTCCTACTGCGCATCCGCACGTATCCCTATGGTATACGTAAATGTACAGAGAGGCGGCCCTGGAATCGGAGCTATCCAGCCGGCACAGCAGGACTACATGCAGGCAACCAAGGCATCCGGCAACGGCGGATTCAGAATGATCGTACTCGCACCGGATTCAGTTCAGGAGTGCGTAGACATGGTTTACGAGGCATATGACCTCGCAGAGAGAGACCAGAACCCTGTACTCGTCCTCACAGACGGTGTTATGGGAACAATGATGGAGCCTGTAGTACTTCCTCCTATGAAGACTGATGAAGAGCTCGCAGCATGCAGAGCTAAGTTCGCAGACAGAGCTATCGTCGGACACCCTCTGGGACAGCAGGCAACCTGCAGACCTGGATCAGTAGGTGACGGACAGGAGCAGGAGAACATCAAAGCTGCTGCACTGTACGAGACATGGGACAAGGACGTAAGAGTAGAAGAGTTCATGATGGATGATGCTGAGATCGTTTTCGCAGCATACGGAATTTCCGCACGTATCTCCAGAGCTGTTATCAGAGAGCTCAGAGCACAGGGAATCAAGGCCGGCATGATCAGACCTATCACTGTTTCCCCGTTCCCATATGACACATTCAAGAACCTCGACTTCAACAGAGTCAAGGGTATCATCGATGTAGAGATGTCCATCCCTGCACAGATGAGATGGGATATCGACTATGCAGTTCAGGGAAGATGCCCAATCAAGGAAGTCCTCAGATCCGGCGGTCAGCTGCTGACCAACGATCAGGTAATGAAGGGCGCTATGGATTTCATTAAGGAGGTGCTGTAATGGCTGAAGAGAAGAAAGTCTATTCAAGAACCAAAGGCATCATCGAAGGCGCAGTCTCCGGATTCTGCCCTGGATGCATGCACAGCACAATACATAAGCTGATCGGCGAGGCTGCTGAAGAGCTCGGACAGCTCGACAATCTCGTAAGAGTAGAGGGCGTAGGATGCTGCGGACTCGGACAGTTCTATGTAACATGCGACGAAACTATCGCTGCTCACGGAAGAGCCGGCGCTGTAGCTACAGGTATCAAGAGATCATCCCCGAAGTCACTGGTTTACACATACCAGGGCGATGGCGACCTCGCTGCTATCGGACTTGCTGAGACACTGTCTGCAGCAAACAGAGGAGAGAACTTCACAGTTATCTTCGTCAACAACGGTATCTACGGCATGACAGGCGGACAGATGGCTCCTACAACACTCGTAGGCATGAAGTCCACAACAACACCTGGCGGACGTAATCCTGAAGAGCACGGATATCCGATGCACATGTCAGAGATCATCAACCAGCTGACAGCTCCTTACTATATTGAGAGAGTATCCTGCGATACACCTCAGCACGTAATGGCAGCACGCAAGGCTATCAAGAAGGCATTCCAGTATCAGCTGGACGGCAAGGGATACTCGATCGTTGAGATCGTTACATCCTGCCCGACCAACTGGGGCCTCGATACACTGAAGTCTCTTGACTTCCTCAGAGAGAAGATGTTCGAAGAGTATCCTCTCGGAGTATTCAGAGACGAAGGAAAGAAGCTTAAATAGGAGGGGTACCATGGAAAGAAATCTTATGATCGCCGGCTTCGGCGGACAGGGAGTTATGACAATGGGTAAGCTCCTGGCAGAGGCAACATCCCAGGCTACAGACCTGAATGTCACATTCTTCCCTTCATACGGCGCTGCTATGAGAGGCGGCACAGCCAACTGCTACGTAGTTATTTCAGATGATCCTATCGGAGCACCTGTAAGCTACTCCCTTGAGGACCTCGTTGTAATGAACGGACCATCCCTGCACAAGTTCATCGGCAACCTGAAGCCGGGCGGGACACTGTTCGTCAACAGCACGATCGTTACAGATCCTATCGACAGAGACGACATCAAAGTCATCAAGGCTCCTGTAACACAGATGGCTATCGACATCAAGAACGAGAGAGCACTCAATGTAATCATGCTCGGCGTTTATGTAGGCGCTACAGATGCGGTTCCTGAAGAAGTAATCGTAAAGGGCATCGAGCACAAGTTTGCTCACAAGCCAAAACTGATCGAGCCTAACGTAGAGGCATTCAAGATGGGACTCAAGATCGGAAGGGAGCAGAAGTAATGAAGAAAGTTTTAGCTTTACTGTGTGTATGTCTCCTCGGCTGCTGCGCATTCACTCACCGCAGAGTGATCGCTGCATGCATCAAGGGCGAGCCTATGCCTAAGGCACCGGCATGGCACTTCTGGGTCAGGAAAGAGAACCGCAGAGCATAGCACGGGTTAAAAACGGATAAAAGATGTCTGCATTTCATGATGAAATGCAGACATCTTTTTGTTATAATAAACAAGTTAATGCGCAGGGCGGCACAGGATTCTTAGTCCGGCACCTGCAAAAGAGTAACTAACACATCAGAAAAGACTAAAAAACAAAGCTCTCATTTGAGCGGAAAGGTCAGAAAATGAACGAAAAGGGTAAATATTACATCTCAACTCCGATCTATTATCCGAGCTCCAATCTGCACATCGGCCACACATACTGCACAGTAATGGCTGATGCTATGGCAAGATTCAAAAGACTGCAGGGATATGACGTAATGTTCCTGACAGGTACTGACGAGCACGGACAGAAGATCCAGACCAAGGCAATCGAGAAGGGCGTTACTCCTCAGGAGTACGTTGACGAGATCGTTGCAGGTATCAAGGATCTGTGGGCAACCATGGAGATCTCTTATGATGATTTCATCAGAACTACAGAAGAGAGACACATGACAAGAGTCCAGAAGATCTGGCAGAGGATGTATGAGAAGGGCGATATTTATAAAGGCGCATATGAAGGACTGTACTGCACACCATGTGAATCCTTCTGGACAGAGAGCCAGCTGGTGGACGGCAAGTGCCCGGACTGCGGCAGACCTGTTGAGAAGGCAAGCGAAGAGGCATATTTCTTCAAGCTTTCCAACTATGCAGACAAGATCCTCAAGCTCTACGATGAGCATCCTGAATTCCTCGAGCCTGAGACAAGAAGGAACGAGATGAGAAGCTTCATCGAGCAGGGCCTCGAAGACCTCTGTGTATCCAGATGCACATTTGACTGGGGTATTCCTGTACCTAATGATCCGAAGCACGTTATGTACGTATGGGTAGACGCGCTCTCCAACTACGTTACAGCTCTCGGCGGACCGGACGACTGCGAGAAGTACAACAAGTACTGGCCTGCAGATGTTCACCTGGTAGGAAAGGAAATCGTAAGATTCCACTCCATCATCTGGCCGGCAATGCTGATGAGTGCAGATCTGCCTCTGCCAAAGCAGGTAAGAGGACATGGCTGGCTGCTGCTCGGCGGTGAGAAGGTATCGAAGTCCAAGGCTTCAAAGGGCGAGGACGTTATCGATCCTGTTATCCTCATCGACCGTTACGGCATCGATGCTCTGAAGTACTTCCTGCTCAGAGAATACACATTCGGACAGGACGGAAACTTCACTAACGAGGTAATGCTCAAGAGAATGAATTTTGACCTCGCAAATGACCTCGGCAACCTGCTCTCAAGAACTGTTTCGATGATCCAGAAGTACTGCGGCGGCGTTGTGCCTGCAGCACCTTGCAGAGATGCTATCGATGATGAGCTTATTGAGCTTGCTACAGGAACAGCTAAGAAGGTTGAGGAGAGAATGAGTGAGTTCCAGTTCAACCTCGCTCTCGACGATATCTGGAATGTTGTCAGAAGAGCCAACAAGTACATCGACGAGAAGACTCCTTGGGTACTCGCCAAGGATGAGGCAAGGAAGGATGAACTCGACACTGTAATGAGAAATCTTGCAGAGTGCCTCAGGATCGTATCTATCCTGATCATCCCGTTCATGCACACTACTTCAGACCGCATGAGAGATCAGCTCGGACTTTCAGAGGTTCCTGCTGTATGGGAAGATGCATTTGAGTTCTATCAGATGGAAGGCGCAGAGACCCATAAGGGTGATCAGCTCTTCCCGAGACTCGACGTCGACAAGGAGCTCGAAGCTCTGTATGCGATCAGCGAGAGTCTGAAGAAATAAGCTGCAACTTTATACAGACTGAGAATAAAAAAGTGAGGTACACATATTCCTGAATATATCTGTATATTTCGGATAAGGTACC
Source organism: Anaerovoracaceae bacterium (assembly GCA_045540775.1). Taxonomy (GTDB): domain Bacteria; phylum Bacillota; class Clostridia; order Peptostreptococcales; family Anaerovoracaceae; genus Crickella. The sequence goes on from JAZQHU010000022.1 coordinate 5,379, forward strand.
TCATTTTCTTTTCCGGTCAGAAAATAGACATTTAACTATGTAAGAGGACGTCAGAAATGCTTTTTGATGCTCATACACATCTGAATTTTGAAAAGTTTACTGCGGAAGAGCGCAGAGAGCTTGCTGCGGAGATAGAGGCGTCGGAGCTCGGTTACATTATCGATGTCGCCGACTGCGTGCAGTCTGCTGAGCAGGCGCTCGAGGACGCGGATACATATGACTGGTGCTGGGCCGCAGTCGGGATCCATCCGGATCACGCATCGGTATACACCGATGCCGACATCGATGAGATCCGCAGGCTCGCTGCACATCCCAAAGCCCTTGCCATTGGCGAGATAGGTCTGGACTTCTACTACGGAACAGACGACAGGGAAGAGCAGCAGGAGCTGTTCAGAAAGCAGATAAGGCTGGCCAACGAGCTCAGGATGCCTATAATGATCCATTCAAGGGACGCGAACCAGCTGACCATGGACATACTTACAGAAGAAGGCGCCTTCAGCGATGAGCGCAAGAGCTGGTTCCCGGGAAGACCGGCACCCGGCACATTATCTGAAACGGCTTTTGCCCATGATATGAAGATCCCGGGAGAAGCTTCAGGCCTCGTGCCTGATGCGCGCGTTCAGATGCACTGCTACTCGGGCTCGCCGGAAATGGCTGAAGAGTACGTGAAAATGGGTGCAACGATTTCGCTTGGGGGCCCGATAACCTTCAAGAACGGAAAGAAGGCTGCAGAGGTCGCGCGCAGGATACCGATCGAGTTCCTGCTCTCTGAGACCGACGCTCCATACATGGCACCTGAGCCTCTCAGAGGCAGACCGAACAAGCCGCATTATGTCGAGCATGTAGTGAGACGCATGGCGATGATCAAAGGCATCAGCTATGATGAAGCGTCGCGCATACTTACCGAAAACGGAAGGAGATTTTTCTCTGTTCCACGATGATTTCAGGATGGAAAATGAAAAAGACTGATAAAGACAACAAAAAGAAGACAGCGTCAAAGGCAGACGGAAAGACCGCAAAAAAGACAGTGGCAAAAGCTGCCGGAAAGACTGCAAAGAAGACCGCGAAAAAGCCTGTGAAGAAAAGCCGTATTGTTGACAGAATAATAGACGGCGGACTCATACAGGAAGGCGCACATATAATCATAGGCCTCTCAGGAGGACCGGATTCACTGTGCCTTCTTCATGCGCTTACAAGGATCGCAGACTCTTTCGATCTGACACTGGTACCGGTCCATGTCAATCACAAGCTGAGACCGGAAGCCGACGAGGAAGAAGATAATGTCATCAGGATATGCGACAGACTCGGACTTGAATGCGAGAGCTTTGAGGCCGACTGCGCCGGAGTTGCTGATGAACTGGGAATAACCACAGAAGAAGCCGGACGCCAGATAAGGTATGAGATATTCGACGAAGTGGCCGGCCAGATCGAGGCTGAAGGAGTGCCGCGAAGCAGCATAATGATCGCCGTGGCACACAACGCCGATGACCAGGCGGAGACAGTCCTGTTCCGCCTCCTGAGGGGAACAGGAGTGCACGGACTCTCAGGCATGCCTGCAGTCAGGAATTCTGAGTCGGGATATACGATCATAAGGCCGCTTATAGATATCGAGAGGGCTGAGATCGAAGAATATATCAGAGAGAACAAGCTCCATCCGAACATCGACGCGTCCAACAAGTCGAATGACTACACGAGGAACAGAATCAGAAATGAGCTCATCCCTTACCTTGAGGAGAAGTACAACCCGTCGGTAAAGCAGGCTCTCAGAAGGTATGCAGAACTTGCCGACATGGATGACGCTCTTCTGAATGAGATCGCCATTGCCGCTATGGACGGGCACATAACCTTTGAGCATGATCCTGAAAGGATTCTCCTGGATATCACTGACATGAGAGGCAATCCGCTTTCGATCAATACAAGGATAGCAGGATTCATCCTCCAGACCATGAGACTTGAAAAATACGCTTCATTTGAACTCATTACACGACTCACTCAGCTGATGTATTCAGGCAACCCGTCCGGATCAATAGATCTGCCTCTCGGTGCAAGGGCATACAGGGAGTATGACACCATCATATTTACGGATGCAGACGAAGACAGACAGATCGCTCCTGACAACACGCTCAGGATGATGCCTCAGATCATCAAGATCAAGGATTTTCATCCCGATGATGAGTACATGTATGCTGCTTTTGACTTTGACAAGTTCAATAAAGAGCACCCTGGTCAGGCAGGTGAAATCAGACTGAGGACCCGGCAGGAAGGCGATTACCTTCCGATGAAGAGGGGCAAAAAGAAGATCCAGGATCTCCTTGTCGATTCCAAGGTAATGAAGAGGGCGAGAGACAGCATCCTTATGGTGGCCATCGGAAGCGAAGTGCTGTGGATACTGCCGAGCAAATACTTTGCCGGAAGGAATGAACAGGAAAAGGGCCGGTTTTCACCAAAATATCATATAACTGAAGACACAGAAAGAGTGCTATTCATTGAAATAGTGGATAATCTATGATAAAATTTGTGCTCAGGACACAAAAAACTGTCCGCATAATTCCCAATTTTCTCATAAGGAAGGATATATAACTTGAAAAACGCAGGACGAAGTATAGGTATATACGTCATTGTCTTCCTGGCGGTTCTGACCATCTCAATGGTTTTCCGCAATATCGGAACAGGCAATGACTATAAGGAAGTGAAGTTCTCTCAGTTCGCAAGCCACCTTCAGGAAGGCGACTACGAGAAGATTAACATTACAGACCGCCAGCTGACAGGAACAATGAAAAACGGTGATATGGAGATCACATATGCTCCGTCAGCACTTGAGATCAACTGGCTTGAGGAAACTATCCTCTACCCGATGATCAATGAAAAGAAGATAGAACTTGAAAGTGATCCGCCGGAGAGCGAATACAACCTGTTCAACCTGCTGCCTACGATACTGATGGTAGTAGCAATGGGATTCCTGTTCTACTTCATGATGAGTCAGGGTGGCAACCGGCAGGCTTTCCAGTTCGGAAAGAACAAGGCAAGGCTGTACAAGGGCGACGGCAAAGCCATCACATTTAAGGATGTCGCGGGACTCGAAGAGGAGAAAGTCGAGCTTTCTGAGATCGTTGACTTCCTCAAGAATCCTGTCAAATATGACAAGCTCGGTGCCAGGATACCTAAGGGCGTACTGCTCGTAGGACAGCCGGGTACCGGAAAGACATATATTTCGAAGGCGACTGCAGGTGAAGCAGGCGTTCCGTTCTTTACTATCTCCGGATCTGACTTCGTCGAGATGTTCGTCGGTGTCGGTGCATCCAGAGTAAGAGACCTGTTTGCAGAAGCCAAGAAGAACGCTCCTTGCATCGTTTTCATCGATGAGATCGACGCAGTAGGACGCAGAAGAGGCGCTGGACTCGGCGGCGGAAATGATGAAAGAGAGCAGACCCTCAACCAGCTGCTCGTCGAGATGGACGGTTTTGACGGAAACCTCGGGATCATTATTCTTGCAGCTACAAACAGACCTGACGTCCTCGACCCTGCTCTCCTGAGACCGGGCAGATTCGACAGACAGGTCGTAATCGGCATGCCGGATATAAGAGGAAGAGAAGAGCTGTTCAGACTTTACACCAAGAACAAGCCTCTGGCTGAAGACGTATCGCCTGAGATCCTCGCCAAGAGGACACCGGGATTCTCGCCGGCAGATATCGAGAATCTGATCAACGAGGCTGCTCTGCTCACTGCAAGGCGCAACGGTACCAAAATCAGAATGGATGAGATCGAGGAGGCTACGACCAAGGTCATGGCAGGTCCTCAGAAGAAGTCCAGAGTCATCTCGGATGCAGAGAAGAAGCTGACAGCATATCACGAGGCAGGTCATGCCATCGTTATGAGAGCTATTCCGGATTCGGACCCTGTACACCAGATTACTATCATCCCGAGAGGAATGGCAGGCGGGTTTACCATGTGGCTGCCTGAGGAGGACAGGTTCTTCGAGACCAGAGGCCACATGACCGATACGATCAAGCATCTCCTCGGAGGAAGAGTGGCAGAAGAACTCAAGCTTGATGATATCTCGACAGGCGCAAGCAATGACCTCGAGAGAGCTACCAACATCGCAAGGCAGATGATAACCAAGTACGGCTTCAGCGAGAAGCTTGGTCCTGTATCATTCAGCTCAAATGATGAAGTATTCCTCGGAAGAGATTTCTCCACCAGACAGAATTACTCAGAGGAAGTCGCATCCGAAGTCGACCACGAGATCAGAAGACTCCTTGAGGAGTGCTATGCCGAGACCAGAAGGATACTTCAGGAAAACGACGAGGCATTCGAGAGAGTTGCCCAGGCGCTTCTCCGCGTAGAGACGATCGACGGAGAACAGTTCGAGAGGCTGTTCAAGGGTGAAATAACCCCTGAAGAACTTCAGGAAGAAGTCGAGAACGAGAACCGCGAGATCGAACGCAAAAACAAGCAGGAAGCTGCAGAGAGTGAACGTCTCGAAGCAGAGAGACGCAGAGAGCTCGAGGAACAGAGACGTCTTGAGCAGGAAGCTCTGATCGAATCAGCTGAGGAGCTTGGAAGACCTAAGACTGTCATGGACTGGTCTGAAGAGCCGGAAGACAAATTCGGTTATGAAGAATATAAGAGAGCTACTGACAGGCGCAGGAAAGAAAAAGTCCAGCCTAAGAAGCTGACTGAGGAGAAAGAAAAACAGACTCC
>JAZQHU010000023.1:0-4407 GCA_045540775.1 Anaerovoracaceae bacterium
TGTCCCGGGCAGTCTACGTGAGCATAGTGTCTGTTAGGTGTCTCATACTCTACGTGTGCTGTCGAGATCGTGATTCCTCTTGCCTTTTCTTCCGGTGCCTTGTCGATCTGGTCGAATGCTACGTCTCCGCCAAGTCCGTACTTTCTGTTCAATACAGATGTGATTGCTGCTGTAAGAGTTGTCTTACCGTGGTCAACGTGGCCGATTGTACCGATGTTGATATGCGGTTTGGTTCTCTCATATTTCTGCTTTGCCATTTTACATCTCCTCTAAAAATATAAATGAAAAATGTGAAATAAGATTTTATTACTACTTAATAATCTTTTCTGCGAGGTTATCAGGCAGCTTCTCGAAGTGGTCGAACTGCATGACGTAAACGCCTCTGCCCTGTGTTCTTGAACGGAGGTCTGTCGCATAACCGAACATCTCTGACAGAGGAACCATTCCTCTGACTATAGCTGCTCCGTTCTGGATGTCTGAACCTTCGATTCTTCCTCTTCTTGAGCTGATATCGCCGATAACATCTCCCATATAGTTATCCGGAACTGTTACCTCAACCTTGAATATAGGCTCGAGCAGAACCGGGTCAGCCTTCATGACAGCTTCCTTGAACGCCTTGGATCCGGCGATCTTGAATGCCATATCTGAAGAGTCTACTTCGTGATATGAACCGTCATACAGCTCAACGCCGACGTCTACTACGTTATATCCTGCAAGAGGACCGGCCTGCATTGCTTCTTCAATACCCTCCTGTACCTTCGGGATGTATTCCTTAGGAATAGCACCACCGACGATGGAGTTCTTGAACTCGAAGCCTGCGCCCGGCTCTCTCGGGTACAGTCTGATCTTGACATGTCCGTACTGTCCGCTTCCGCCGGACTGCTTTGCATGCTTGCAGTCGACATCTGCTGTGCCCCTGACTGTCTCCTTGTAGGAAACCTGCGGCTTACCGACATTAGCCTCGACCTTGAACTCTCTTAAGAGTCTGTCAACGATGATCTCAAGATGGAGTTCTCCCATACCTGCGATGATCGTCTGTCCTGTATCCGGGTTGGTATATGTTCTGAATGTAGGGTCTTCCTCTGCCAGCTTGGCAAGTGCAAGGCCCATCTTTTCCTGACCGATCTTAGTCTTAGGCTCGATAGCGATCTCGATTACAGGATCAGGGAATTCCATGGACTCAAGGATGATCGGATGCTTGTCGTCACACAGAGTGTCACCTGTAGTGGTGAACTTCAGTCCGACAGCAGCAGCGATATCTCCGGAGTAAACCATGTCGATCTCGTTTCTGTGGTTGGCGTGCATCTGGAGGATTCTGCCGATTCTCTCCTTGCGGTCCTTGGTCGCATTGTATACGTGCGAACCGGACTGAAGAGTACCGGAATAAACTCTGAAGAATGCAAGCTTACCAACGAACGGGTCTGCCATGATCTTGAATGCGAGAGCTGAGAACGGCTCTTTGTCTGATGCAGGTCTGTCCTCTTCCTTCTGTGTGTAAGGGTTAACACCCTTGATAGCAGGGATGTCGAGAGGAGACGGCATATAGTCGATCACGCCGTCCAGCATCAGCTGAACACCCTTGTTTCTGTAAGCCGAGCCGCAGAAAACAGGATACATCTCGCCCTTGATCGTCTGCTGACGGATAACTCTCTTGAGATCCTCTTCAGGGATATCCTCCCCTTCAAGATACATCATCATGAGTTCCTCGTCGCATTCGCATACGGACTCAAGCATCTTTTCTCTCCATGCCTTGGCTTCATCAAGCATGTTCTCAGGAATTTCTTTTTCGTCGAATGCTTTGCCCAGGTCATCGTTGTGATATATCTCGGCCTTCATCTTGATGAGGTCGATGATTCCGATGAAATCTGCCTCAGATCCGATAGGGATCTGAACAGCAACAGCGTTAGCCTTGAGTCTGTCGTGGATCATGTCCAGGACCCTGTAGTAGTTGGCTCCGAGGATATCCATCTTGTTGACGAATATCATTCTAGGAACTCCGTACTTCTCAGCCTGTCTCCATACAGTCTCACTCTGAGGCTCTACGCCTCCCTTTGCGCAAAGCACCATTACGGCACCGTCGAGTACACGCAGCGATCTCTCTACCTCTACGGTAAAGTCTACGTGTCCCGGGGTGTCAATGATGTTGATTCTGGTGTTTTTCCACTGAGCAGTAGTAGCGGCGGAAGTAATGGTGATACCGCGTTCCTGCTCCTGCTCCATCCAGTCCATGGTAGCAGCGCCTTCATGAGTCTCACCGAGTTTGTGAGTCCTGCCGGTATAGAAGAGGATTCTCTCCGTTGTAGTTGTCTTGCCGGCATCGATATGCGCCATGATACCAATATTTCTGGTGTGCTCAAGCTCAAATGCTCTTCCCATCATTTCCTCCTTCCTACATGTTTTCTAAGATTCTCTTCTGCATACAGTACCTGCGCAGACTAGAATCTGAAGTGTGCGAACGCCTTGTTAGCTTCTGCCATCTTATGAGTATCTTCCTTCTTCTTTACGGATGATCCTGTGTTGTTGGCAGCATCCATGAGCTCTCCTGCCAGTCTGTCTGACATCTTTCTCTCACTTCTTGCTCTTGTATATCTGGTGAGCCATCTGAGGCCGAGAGTCTGTCTTCTCTCAGGTCTTACTTCGATAGGCACCTGATAGTTCGCACCACCGATTCTTCTTGCTTTAACTTCGAGAACTGGCATGATGTTGTTCATAGCCTTCTCAAATACTTCGAGAGGTTCCTCGCCTGTCTTCTCTCTGATCGTATCAAATGCATCATAAACGATAGTCTGAGCTACGCCCTTCTTACCGTCGAGCATGATGCTGTTGATCAGCTTGGCAACTACTACGCTGCCGTATACAGGATCAGGAAGAACTTCTCTCTTAGGTGTGTTACCTTTTCTTGGCACTTCTCTTCCCTCCTTCTGGAATTGAATAGGTACTCGTTGACCGTCCCGGTGTTCTTCTTCAGACAGCAGATTCAGCTGACTTACTCGCCGGCCGGCCCCCGTGGCGCTCTCTATATAGAATAAAGAATGCCCTGTACTGAGTATTAGTTTGCATGACTCTATCGGAGGAGCTTGCCTCCGTAGATCAAGCATTTCTTCCTTACGCCAACGGCGTATGATCAATGAAATGCTTACTTTTTCTTAGGTCTCTTTGCACCGTACTTTGAACGGCCCTGTCCACGGTTTGCAACGCCGGATGCATCAAGTGTTCCTCTGATGATGTGATATCTAACACCAGGGAGGTCCTTAACTCTTCCGCCTCTTACAAGAACTACAGAGTGCTCCTGCAGATTGTGTCCGATACCAGGGATGTAAGCAGTAACTTCCATTCCGTTGGTAAGACGAACTCTTGCAACCTTTCTCAGAGCTGAATTCGGCTTCTTAGGAGTTACAGTCTTAACTGCTACGCATACTCCTCTCTTCTGAGGGGAATTAACGTCGGTAAGAGTCTTGCGAAGTGTGTTCATGTTCTTACCAAGTGCAGGTGCTGTAGACTTCTTGACAGTGCTCTGTCTGCCCTGACGTACTAACTGGTTAATTGTAGGCATTCTTTTCTCCTTTCTTCCTAGATTTTTTGTTATATGTATCCAGCTCTCCTAAAGAGAGTCTCGAACTTCATAATCTTACTGTCAAAGCATTGTAAAGTCAATACTTCGGCGGTATTTTTGTCTGCACAACAGAGTCAATCAGCGATTGAGGTGAAAAAACACCGCAATCGCTGATTTTTACCCTTATTTACTTAGTAAAACGAAGTATTTTTAGACTACTCCAGAATTACTGTCTCGCCGTATACTACCGGCTCTTCTTCAGGCTCTTCGGTCTGCTCTGCTGCCTGCTCTGCTGTTTCAGGTGCAGGTGCAGGAACATCCTCGTAGATCCTTGGCTGGTCATCACCGTGCATCATCCAGTCGTTCTCGCCGTAGTCGACCTGAACGTCGCTGTACCTCTTCATTCCGGTACCAGCAGGGATGAGCTTACCGATCATGACGTTCTCCTTGAGACCTTCGAGTCTGTCGGTCTTGCCCTTGATGGAAGCATCTGTCAGTACTCTTGTTGTCTCCTGGAAGGAAGCTGCTGAGAGGAATGAAGATGTAGCAAGAGCTGCCTTGGTGATACCGAGGAGCTGTCTTGAAGCTGTTGCAGGTTCGCCGCCTTCGGCTTCAGCTGCAGCATTTGCATCTTCGATCTCTCTTCTTGAGTACTGTCCGCCAGGGAGGAGTCCGGTGTCACCAGGCTTCTCAACTTTGTACTTGCTGAGCATCTGGCTTACGATGATCTCAACGTGCTTGTCGTTGATGTCTACACCCTGAGTCTTATATACTCTCTGAACTTCTCTGAGGAGGTACTCATATACGCCCTGAACGCCGTTGAGTCTCATGATGTCATGAGGATCAAGAGGACC
>JAZQHU010000024.1:0-5477 GCA_045540775.1 Anaerovoracaceae bacterium
GACGTAGCTCAGACTCCTGTTCAGAAGCCTGCCATCGGAACTTCTCTTGCTAACGGCAAGGGTGACAAGACTGTTGCTGCTGCCAAGGATACTCAGCTGATCGATACCATCGCATATATCGGCCTTGATACTTCCAAGTGGTATGTATTCGAGGGAACACTGATGGTAAAGGACAGTGGTGATCCGCTCGTAGAGCACGGCAAGCCTGTCACAGTTATGAGTGAGCCGTTCAAGCCTGCAAGGCCTGACGGCACAGCAAAGGTAAGCTTCATCATCGACACTACAGAGCTCGACGGAAAGGAACTCGTGGCATTTGAGAACTGCTACAGACTGGGTGAGTTCAAGAAGGGCGATGATGTAACCAAGGCAGATAAGACTGTAGTTGCTGATCACAAGGATCTGAACGACGAAGGTCAGACTGTAAAGGTATCCAAGACAGCAAAGAGTGTTCCTCCTAAGACAGGTGATGACACACTCTTCTGGCTGTACGGGATCATCTTTACGGCTGCAATGGGCAGCATGCTTACTCTTGTGATCAAGGAGTATGTGAGAAGACGCAAGCAGGCCAAAGAAGATGCAGAGATGTTTGCCTGATGTTGGCAACAACCAATAGAGAATAACTTATGCGGAGCGGCGATCGATTATGAAAGCCGCTCCTTTTGTTATGAGACTGTAGGAGGAGACAGGGGAAATGAACTACAACGAGAGGAAATTCAACATGGACATCGCAGCAGTCTGCGGACTCAGAGAGGCAGTGATCGCAGATTTCATAAGAGGCCTGCAGGTAACAAGCGATGAAACGACATACAGGCACGGATACTTCTGGGTCAAGTGCACTCAGAAAACCATAACCGTTCATATACCGTTTCTGACTGAGGATATGGTGCGGCACTCAGTCAACAAGCTGGTAGAAAAGGGGATCATGAAGGTCGGAGTATTCAATGATGACAAGTTTGATCATACCTATTGGTACACTTTCACAGCTTACGGTAATGAACTGCTCGATGACAGCAGGTGTTTTGATTGAAGCCAATCCCAAGGCCACCGGGAATGAGGATTAAGTGCCCGGATAACTGCAGGTACCGCGACAGACTCGCACCATTCTGCGGGTACTGCATGCTGGAAATATTAGGAAGGAAGCAGGAAACGGAGGAAAAAGATGGAGAAATCGATACAGAAACTGCTGGACAAGCTCGGGAAAAAGGGCTTTGACACAGAAAAGAAGGTCAATTCCATAGATATGCAGGTAGCTTTTGAAAATGGCTTTACGACTGACGAAGTAGGAGGGATCCTCGCACTTCAGAAAGCAATAAAAAGCCATAGCACATATGCATTCATCATGGGAGGATCTGATACAAAACCGGAAAAGAAGGAGGTCAAACGCAATGCAGATGATGATAGATCCACAGACACCGGAATACACACCGAGACATATGAGACCGGTAACTATTGAGGTTCAGGGCCTCGAGGGACTCAGGAGGCTGGTCGATCAGCTGCCTGACGGGACTGTTTACTCTATAGATATGGAGGTGATCTCTGATGGGCAGGAAAAGAAATGATGAAAAGATCCAGGTCGTGAATATCCGAATGGTCAAGGAACCTTCTATATACAGTGAGAGCAGAATATCCTGCCCGGAGGACGCAGTAAAGGCAATAGCAAAAGACATGGCGACCTATGACAGGGAAGTATTCGCAGTCATGAACCTCAAAACGAATGGACAGATCATCAACCTGAATATCTGCAGCATGGGGACTCTGGATGCCTCAATGGTCAGTCCACGAGAGGTTTTCAAGTCGAGTATTTTGAGCAATGCTGCATCATTCATCGCGATCCACAATCACCCCAGCGGTAGTCTGCAGCCAAGTCAGGAGGATCGGGATGTTACAAAAAGGCTGCTCGAATGCGGAGATCTTCTGAATATCCGAATGCTGGATCACATCATAGTTGCCGGAGAATCAGCACATGTTTACAGCTTCAGAGAACACGGAGAACTGGATATGCTGAAACCGAAACATAGAGAATGGGAAAGATAGGAAAGGAGAATCTTATGACAGGAAACAATAGAAATAATAACAACGAGATCACTTTTGAGATCATGGAACACATCGGAGTACTTGATGTGATCGATAACCGCGAAGAGAAATGGACCAAGGAAGTGAATCTTGTAGCCTGGAATGGCGGTAAGCCAAAGATCGACATAAGGGACTGGAATGCCACCCACGAGCGCATGGGTCGTGGCATCACCCTTACTGAAGAACAGGGAGAGAAACTCGTGAAGGCACTCGGACAGAGAATGCTGGATAAGCAGAAGGCCAGAGCTGAGAGAGATCCATACGAGAGATAATAGTTCTCTTTTCGTTCAAACAACGTGGCATCATATGTGGTAGAATCTGCAAAGATGCCACAATACATGAGAAATGCGATGTAACAGAGGGTTGCGTATGTATAAAAAACTATTGGGAAAAGGCTTATATCTCGGAACTGACGGATGTAAGGGTGGCTGGATCACAGCAGCGCTCGACCATGGCAAACTTAGAATAGAAAAGTATAGAACAATATCCGAGTTAATCGAGAATTATCCGAGATTTGATGCTTTCCTGTTAGATATGGCCATAGGTCTCAGAAATAGTTCAGATCAACTCAGACCGGATGATACAGCACGGAAAGAACTCAGTCCGCGCGGATCTACATTATTTCCGATACCATCCAGATCTGCAGTCTATGCAGAAACAGAGGAAGAGCAAAAGCAGGCTAATCTGCGCACTTTAGGCAAAAGTCTTCCGAAACAGACTATAAACATAATACCTAAGATAAGAGAAGTTGATGAGTTCTTTGACGCTCATCCGGAGTACAGGAACAAGTTACATGAGAGTCATCCCGAGCTGTCTTTTGCCAGACTGAACGGCGAAGTGCTTATGTCAAAGAAGAAAGAAGCTGAGGGACTGAAGCAGCGACTCGACATTCTGAATTCATATTTTCCAGGTATTACATGGTCAGAGATTTACGGAAAGGCCAGAGAATATAGATGCAATCCTGATGATGTTCTCGATGCTATTTGCCTTGCTATTACTGCAGGATTAAAAGCGAATGGACTGTGCGAGACTATTCCGGAAGCAGCTAAAATCGAGAAAGATGAAAAAGGACTGAATATGAGCCTTACACTTCCTAAGAAGGATTTGGCAAAGCCGATAAAGAATAATATAGAGAAACACTTTAAGCTGGAGATATTCATTCCTGAAACTCATTTTGCAGATCTGAGGAAAGCTCTTCAAAGCGTTGACGCAGGGCATATAGGCAATTACGACTGCTGCCTTTCATACAGCAAAGTCATCGGAACATGGAGACCTCTTCCTGGTACGGATCCATTTATCGGAGAAGAAGGAGTGATCAGTGAAGAAGAGGAGCTGAAGGTGGAGGTCACTGTAAACGGTAAGCGGCTGGATGAGACAATTGCAGCAATAAAAGAAGTCCATCCATACGAGGAGCCAGTCATTAATGTGATTGAATTATACAGAACAGGATTATATTAGATTCGATGAAAGCAGAATACATTACGTAAAGTAGCTGACATCGAAAGGAGTATAGATTTGAAAATATTGGTAATACCCGACGTCCACCTAAAGCCATGGATGTTCGACAGAGCGAAGGAAATAATGGATACACGTGCCGCTGAGAAAGCAGTATGCCTGATGGATATACCTGATGACTGGGGACAGGAATATAATCTCGGGCTTTATGAGGACACATTTGATGCCGCCATACGATTTCAGAAAACGTTGCCGGATACTCTCTGGTGCTACGGTAATCACGATCTGTCGTATGAATGGCTCCAGTATGAAAGCGGTTTTTCATCTATGGCGATTCCTGTAGTAAATGAAAAGTTAAGTGCACTTAGAAGAGCGCTACCGGATAAGAGCCAGATGGCATATATACACAGAATAGATGATGTCCTATTCCTTCATGGCGGACTTACACACGCATTCGTGAAGTATTATGCATCAGATGTTGAGTATGATGACACCGATGCAGTGATAGAAAAGATCAACTGCCTTGGAAGAGACGAGATGTGGGATGATGCCTCACCTTTATGGCTAAGGCCGCAATTCTATTATGAGAAGATGTACAAAGAGGCATGCATCCTACAGGTTGTTGGGCATACACCGGTTGAGGAAATCGACCGTATTGGTAATGTCATATCCTGCGATCTATTCTCAACCTACAGAACAGGAGACCCAATCGGAACACAGGAATTCCTGCTGATCGATACGGCAACCTGGGATTACAAAGGAATAAAATAATCAATCAAAATATGAGTTTAAGTGCAGCTGCAGGCAGTGATGTCTGCAGTTTTTATTATGAGCTAAACAGAAAGGAGGGAAGTCCATGACAGTGTTTACAGGAAGTGGGCATAAAGGAAAAACACAGAAAGAGCGAATCAAAGAAATTACAGACCAGCTCGAAGCGGGTGTTACTGCTGTCTTTGAGAGCGATGCATATAAGGCGTATCTGAAATGCATGAGCAAGTTTCACAACTACAGTCTTAATAATACTTTACTCATAGCTTTGCAACGACCGGACGCAAGTCTGGTGTGCGGATACCAGGCATGGAAAAAAGATCATGGCAGACAGGTCCGAAAAGGCGAAAAAGGCATCAAGATAATCGCTCCATGCAAGTACAAAGTCGAGCTTGAAGAAAAGGACGATGACGGCAATCAGAAAATAGCTGAGTATACAGGATTCAAGGTAGCTACGGTATTCGATGTTGCACAAACTGAGGGAAAGGAACTGCCGACCATCGGTGTTAATGAACTCTCAGGTGATGTCGGAGACTATAGAAAGCTGTTCAGTGCTTTGACTGAAATATGCCCGGTGCCGATTTACACAGAGGATATTCAGAACGGTGCAAAAGGCTACTACAGTGATGCAGAAAGAAAGATCGTCATCAAATCTGATATGAGTCAGCTGCAGACGATCAAGACGATGATCCATGAAATGGCGCATGAAAAGCTCCACGCTAAGGAACATCTGGACCCGAATCATCCTGTAGACAGGCGGACCAAAGAGGTCGAGGCTGAGAGCATTGCCTATACGCTATGTCAGCATTATTCCTTGGATTCTTCTGATTATTCCTTCTCATATATTGCAGGATATTCTTCCGACAAGGACATAAAAGAACTCAAAGCATCTCTTGAGAGGATTCGCTCCGCAGCAGATGAGATGATAACCGGCATAGATAAAGCTCTTGAGAAGCAGACGAAACGAGAGCAGATGAAAGCTGCGCGCAGCGAAGCGAGGTGATGCACATGCCATACTACACTGAGGAACAGATCATGAAAGCTCGTTCTATCGATCTCCTGACATACCTTCAGACATATGAGCCGACAGAGCTCGTGCATGTAAGAGGAAACACATACTGCACCAAGGAGCACGACAGCCTGAAGATATCCAACGGCAAGTGGATGTGGTGGAGCAGAGG
>JAZQHU010000025.1:0-73788 GCA_045540775.1 Anaerovoracaceae bacterium
CATCATCGGTATATCTGTAAAACTGTAATGGCAGGCTTGCCACCGCCTCCGACAGGATCCTCACACAGCAGTAAACCGCATCATCTGCATCGCAGATCTCTCGGTCACATACTTGCCACTCGAAGTACCTCCCAGAAAGAAGCTGTAGCTGCTTCCTGCCGTCCTGTCTGTGGGCTTATCCCTGCTCCGAAATAAACCGCTCAGTATTCCCATCGCAATTCCCTCCTTCGTCAAAATACAAGTAATCCGCGCTCATCATAAACACTCCCCTGCGGCTCAGTCTGATTGCGTATGCACCGGTCAAGCGCCATGATCGCAGCCACAATGCCGTCAATCTTCTCTTTTGATTTTGCCTTCGTTACCTTGATATTCCCGGCAGGATCCGTATCGACTACCACGTTGCCGGCCATCCACCTGAGAACCGGATGTCCTCCGTGAATGATCTTGCCTTCCATAAGCAGACGATAAAAATCCTTCGTCGGTCCGGACATCGAAGCAAAGCCCTGGCCGAACGGAACCATCGTGAAGCCATCGCCTTCCAGGTTCTGGATCATCTGTGTGGCATTCCACCTGTCCACTGCGATCTCAACAATGTGGTACTTCTCCGCCAGGT
Organism: Anaerovoracaceae bacterium; assembly: GCA_045540775.1. GTDB lineage: Bacteria > Bacillota > Clostridia > Peptostreptococcales > Anaerovoracaceae > Crickella. The sequence continues at coordinate 614 of JAZQHU010000025.1, forward strand.
CATTGATGAACTTCTCAATGAAGTCATAATGGATCACATTGCCCTCGGTCGATAACAGGTATCCCTGCTTCTCCCAGATGTCATAAGGAACGGATGCTGCCTTCACTCTCTGCGGTATCGTTTCTTCCGGTACCCAGAAAAACGGAAGCAGAATGTACTTCTCATCCTCATCCCTCGGTGGGAACATCAAAACGAGAGCCGTGATATCACCTGTGCTGGATAAGTCCAGACCGCCGTAACAGTCCCTACCTTCCAGCGCTGCCAGGTCGATCTTTTCATTTCCTTTCATGAATATCGCATCCGGTATCCATGCCACAGTACTCGAAACCCACATGTTCAGCCTCAGCCACTTGAAAGTCACTTCATCCGCCGGATTCTGCTTTGCCTCCCGGTAGGCATCACGCAAGCGCTCGATGTCTACGGTATAGCCCAGCGAAGGATTTACCTTGTACCAGTTCGCTTCATCCTCCCAGTCCTCATCATCCTTCAGTCCATAGACCACAGGATAGAAAGTCGGATCCACACGCCGGCCTTCCAGAATATCCACCGCCTTTGTATGAAGCTCATAGGCGATGGAATGCCTGTCGGTACCTGCCGTAGTGATAATGAAATGCAGCGGATTCTGTCTGGCATCCGATGATCCCTTTGTCAGAACGTCATACAGCTGCCTATTCGGCTGTGTATGAATCTCATCAAATACCAATCCGCTAACTGAAAATCCATGCTTACCCCCGACCTCTGCACTGAGCACCTGGTAATATCCTGAATTTCCATAATTCACGATTCTCTTTGTTGCCGTCATCAGCTTCGACCGTTTCAGAAGCGCCGGCGACATCTCCACCATCTGCTTTGCCACATCGAAAACGATGCTGGCCTGCTGCCGGTCAGCGGCAGCGCCATACACTTCAGCGGATGGTTCATTGTCTGCATATAAAAGATAAAGAGCGACGGCTGCTGCCAATTCGCTCTTACCTACTTTCTTGCATATTTCCACAAAGGCTGTTCGGAACTGCCGGTACCCGTCAGGTTTGACGATCCCGAAGATGTCACGGATCAGCTGTTCCTGCCAGGGAAGCAGCCAGAACCTCTTGCCTGCCCATTTCCCTTTGGTGTGACACAGATTCTCGATGAACTTCACAGCCCTGTCAGCCTTCGCTTTATCATAATGAGATGTCGGAAGCATGAATCTTGACGGCTTATAATTCTTCAGCTTCGGATAACCCGCAGGTCTTCTCTCCGCCATTAAGCCTCACCCCCAAGTAATGCCTCCATCTCATCTTCTTCGTCCTTGCCGACACCGGATGCTGCCATAATCCTCGATCTTGCAGATGGAGTCAGACCAAACTCAGATGCTGCCTGCATCATCAGTTTCTGATTGGTATTTGCAATACCGACCCACGGTGTCTGCTGCTGATATCCTTTATCTGTCTCAAAGGTTGAACCTTCAGAATCAATATGCTCCTGAGCCTCTTTCCATCTTGCGTAGGACTGGCAGTAAGCAGCAAACGCAGCCATATCAATCTCAGTGAGTACACCTATCTCGGATAACTTCACGCAGAGTCTCTCCCACTCCTTCTTCGCTTCTGGAAGCAGCCACTTCGGACAGTCGGGCATTCCTTTACCCGGCATCGGTTCCTTCGTATTCAGTTTTCTTTTCCCCGGATTGCCTTCCAGCTTCTTAAGCGCTGTAGGCTTCGGTTTTCTCCCAGCCATCGGAATCCCTCCTTCCTCGAAAATTGCATAATAAAAGGACCATGCTCTTCACATGATCCTCTTGATGTTCATTTCACTTCTTCATTTCCAGCTTCGAGATTCATGATCCCATTTTGCTGAATAATTATTGTTTCCGGTTATGCTCTCTACAATTGGAAGCAGTAACGTTTTGAGCAGTTCAACCACATCTTCCAGTTCTGCATCCACAAGCGCTTTCTTCTTTTTTAGAAATGCTTTCCATCTGCTCTGGTGAATCTCACTTGCCAAAAAATCATCAGTGAAAGCAAAGATATCATCAAACCCCGTACCTCTATGGGCAAAGGTTTCTCTGACTGCTTCCCTCAGCTCTGTTCCTTCAAGGTCATATCTGTCAGCCAGGATATAAATATCATAAAAATCTTTGTATCTGCTGTTTGCATCACCAAGAGAAACAATAGCCTCGAACTTCTCTGATATCACCGATGAGATGGAATATGCGTAGATCTCCGGTACCTCCATATCAAGCAGTACCGGGAACTCCATTTTCACTCTGTCCGGATAAATGACATCCCCGAATCCGATATCAATAGATACCGGAACCTTCGTCCTGTCCAGATATGCCATGATGGAAACATTCACACCATGATATTCCTTGAACTCGGTGATGTCTATTACCTCCAGTGTATCCAGATCGTATCGCAGGGCATCGTCACACTCAATGGAGAAGATGTTTGCAAATACTTTCTTCATATCCTCCACATTATTTGGCATATTCCTTGCCAGAAGGTCTATGTCTCTTGTGGCTCTTGCAAACTCACCTTCAAATAGCGCATACAGGAATATGCCGCCCTTAAGTGTAAATCGCTCCACATATTCTGACACCGACAGTCTGTATACGGTTCTTTCCAACCCATACGCCGTCAATGCTTCCTGAAATGTTTTTCCGCTGGCTACTGCCTGGTTCTTCAATCTGTCCTTTACAGATATTGCACTTATCATACGAGCACCTCCAGATATTGTCTCATCGCTTTGTCGCATTTCATCAGTTCTGCATATTTCAGAAGTCGGTTCAGATTCCGGTCTTTCCTCTGCAGATAGGTCACAAGGATCTCCTTGGTTTCTTCAATCCCGACCTTCTCTCTGTAAAACACGATATCCACGACAGTCTTTTCCATATCGTAGATCTGGAATTCATTCTTACCTTCTTTAACCGTTGTAACGCCCAGTTCATGTCTGTCATCGGTGTAATGATGGACATTCATCTGCGGCCAGTCCGGCATAGTAGATACCTTAGCCTTCCTCGGTATGGCAACATCAACCGCATCCGGAATAAACGTCGTCAGATGATAATAAACCGCAGCGCTGAGCAGGCAGATCACACCCTTCGGTGCGTATGCCTCGGTATAATAGAAGTCTGATTCCTCACCACGATACTCTGCGTTCTCGTAATAGCTCTTATTCAGTTTGATAAGCTTTCCCTCTTCGACCAGCTTGCTGACCTTATACTGTGAGAAGCCTTTTTCCTTAAGCTCCTTCATGGAAAAGATCTTCTGATCTTCAGGAAGTATTGCTGTACCTGCCATCTTTTCCACCTCGATTTCATTTAATTTATTTTCGGCATTTTGCATTTCTGCCGAATTTCAATTAAATAATACATCCAAACCGGATGTTTGTCAATCGAAATCTGAGATGGTCCGATGGCTTCATACCCCCCATCTTCCATTTCGCGATTTTGCACGCGTGACCCCCGCACCGTTCCCTGGAAGCCACACCTGTAGAGATCTCGACTCCCCCTGGGTATGCGCATTCAGCGCCGCCCGCCCCAGTAATCGCCTCTCTTTGCATGTATGGTTGAGTGACACGACTTGCACAGCGCGATCAGATTACTTCGATCGTGTGTACCACCTTCACTCAGAGGCAGCTTGTGGTGGATCTCTTCAGTCGGCACAATAATTCCACGTTCAAAACACAGCTCACAGAAGGGATGCTCCGCAGCATACTTGTCGCGGATCCTCTTCCATGCACGACCGTATCTCTTCTTCGTTGACTTATCCCTGCCATACTTCTCATAGTTACTGTTGCTCAGCTTCTCATGCTCTTCACAGAACCTTTTGTCTGTCAGCTTAGGGCATCCGGGATAAGAGCATGGATGCTTCGGTTTCCTTGGCATCACTCCACCTTCTTTCCCATCGAAAAAGCCGCCACGGTATTCTGCTCCGCAACGGCTCTCTCATCTTTCGCTTTTGCCAGTTTAACATTATCACATAGGCTTACTGTACCGAACTTGATTTTACTGTATTGTTTCCGGAATCGTTATTTCATCCAGGGCGTTCCTGTGAAGGCGGAATACATTATCGATTCCGTAGCCAAGCTCAATAGCGATCTCTTCCCATCTCATATAGGACAGGTACCGCAGTTCCAGTATTGTCTGAAGCTCTGCGCTCTCCACTGCTTTGATCCTGCGAATGATATCCTTCTTCAGTTCCACAAGCTTCATCATATCCTGGTTGATCTCATTCTCCAGGTCGATGATCTTGATAATGGCATCTTCCATTCTGGAGCCATCCCTGTTCGGGCTCTTCGGCATATCCGAATATGTCACCGTTGCCTTGGTGGCCAGGTCATGAAGATCCTCGATCTGCCCCAGCTTACTCTCGATCCGCTGGTTCAGTCCGAACGCCTGTGATAAATATTTCTTGGCTTCCTGTTGATGTCTGTTCATAAGCTACCTCCGATTGGATTTATTTTTTCTCCCTCGGATTGACTCTGATTGTCTTACTTCATCCTGAAGCCTCTTGATCAGGTATTCTCCGTCCACGCCTGTCAGCTGGCTGTACCAGCCGGAACGAAAGAACCTCTCAATCTCCAAGGCCTCATCTATTGCTTTTCGATCCTTTGGATGTGCCTTGATCTTCTTCAGCGCCACCCTGTAGTCAGCGACCGCCTGCAAAATGATTGCATTCGCCAATTGCTCATACGGATCCTCTGCCAGATTTTTAATTCCTGCCATAGGCACTTACCTCCGCTTTCACGGCATCGATCAGTCTGGCCTGCGTATTGCCCTTTGCGTGAAGCGCCTTCATGATTTGCTCATCAATCGAATCGGCTGTAATAATATGCTGCACCACGACCGTCCCGGATTCCTGCCCCTGCCTCCAAAGCCTTGCGACAGTCTGCTGATAAAGCTCCAAGCTCCAGATCATGCCGAACCACACCAATGTATTGCCACCGCTCTGAAGATTCAGTCCGTGTCCTGCAGAAGCCGGATGTATCAGTCCCACCTCCAGTCTTCCTGCATTCCAATCCTCAATGCTCTGATCCGAGTCCAGCTTTCCGTACTTCACACCCAGGGCTTCCAGCCTGTCGATGATCCTTGTCAGATCGTGCTTGTACCAATACGCCACCAGAATACTCTTGCCGTTTGCCGCCTCGATGATGTCCTCCAAAGCATCCAGTTTCTTATCATGAATGAACTCGATACCGCCGGCATCGGAATAGACAGCACCATTCGCCATCTGTGTCAGCTTCCCGGAAAGAGTTGCAGCATTTGCAGCTGTCACTTCACCGTCCGGAAGATTGATCACCAGGTCACTGGCCATCACCTCATACTTCGCCCGCTCATCCTCATCCAGATACACGGGATATTCGGAATTCACCAGCTCCGGCATCTGCAAATGGTCGGTTCCCTTCATGGAAATCGTGATATCGGAGATCCTGTCGTAGATCCTCTTATCCGCACCCTTCCGGAGCCGGTAGCTGTAAACGATCGGACCGTTCGTCTGATCTGGCACAAAGTACTCGACCCTGTACTGGCTGATGAACCTTCCCAGACGCTCTCCCATATCCAGAACCTTGTACTCTGCAAAGAGGTCCATCAAACCATTGCTGGAAGGTGTTCCTGTCAAACCTACGATCCGCTTCACCTTCGGCCTTACCTTCATCAGTGCCTTGAACCTCTTCGCCTGCCAGTTCTTGAAGGATGACAGCTCATCAATCACCACCATATCGTAGTCAAACGGCAGTCCGCTCCTTTCGATCAACCAGGGAACGTTCTCCCTGTTGATGATGTAAATATCCGCATCCGCCTGAAGCGCTTTCACCCTCTCAGCTGCCGTACCGACTGCTATGGAATATCGAAGTCCACGCAGCTGATCCCACTTCTGTATTTCCGCTGACCAGGTATGCTTCGCCACTCGAAGCGGTGCGATGATCAGCACCTTATTCACCTCGAAACTGTCAAACATCAGGTCATTCAGTGCTGCCAACACAATACTGGTCTTGCCCATACCCATATCAAGCAGGATCGCCGCTATAGGATGCTCCTTTATAAAATTAGTCGCATATATCTGATAATCATGTGGATTGTATTTCATCCAGAATCCCTCCAATCTGCTCCGGATCATCCAGTACATAAACCCGGAAGCCCAATCTCATCAGAAGCCGGTGCCGTGAAACCTGCAGCGGTCTCGGACGTTCGCCCGGAGCCTTGACCTCCACCAGTCCGAAGTGCCTGCCCGGCAGTAAGACAATACGGTCGGGCATCCCGTCAAATCCTGGGGACACCCACTTCGGACAGATGCCGCCGCGCCTTTTCACCTCCGCGACCAGCTTCTGCTCTATGACTTTTTCACGCATCGCTAACCTCCATCAAATGATGGTGCAGGGTGTGCATGACGCCGTATAACCCTCTCTATAGAGAAAATTTTCAAGATTTTCCCTGTACGCGTATTAATGTAAACATCCTGCATACCCTGCACCTTTTAGCTTCAGTACAGGACAAAAGCAGAGATAATATCCGTTTCCGTCCTGCACCGGTTCACATCAATCCGCAAAGTCCGTGTCTTTAAGCTGCAATCCCTGCACCCACATACCGGACTTTTTCTTTTTGCGTATAAAGCCTCGCTTCTCAATCTCAGCAATGAAGTCGGCGTTATTACGTGCATACTCACCGGTACGCAGGCAGTATGCCCTGTACTCCTGATAGAGATCTCCGGACTTCTGCTCCAGACCTTCACCGGTCACACAGCAGTCCTCCAGAAAATGGCTGAGCCAATCATTCATACCGCGATACTCTGCAATAGCGTTTGCCACAACCTTCGGCGGATCGATCTTGAACTCGTGCTCAATCACCTTCCTGGCTCCTTCGATAATCCAGCTCATAACTGCCGACCCCGCATTGTTGTACAGGTAATCCGCATAGTTCTTAATGTCAGAAGACCCTTCGATCTTTGCGTGGAACGGAATCACAATCAGTCTTCTCCAGGTACCGTCATCCGATGCACTGACCTTCGGCAGATGATTGGTATAAAGAACCGCCGTATGTGACGGAGTAAAGTCAAAAGGATCCTTGAATTTCTTCTCACCTCTAATCTGATCCGTAGAACAAAGCTGCTTTAGGATCGAAGTCGAAAGTCTCGTCCCTTCTTCCAGCTCCGCAGCAATGATGAGACGTTTCCCCTTCAGCTCCGCAATTTCAGGCTTTACATTCCTTCTGCAGTTAGCTGTAAGAGAATCTGCCGACATCGCCCCGGAGTAGGTTCCCAGGACTCTGGATATCGTATTCCAGAATGTGGACTTACCATTACGGCCTTCACCATAAGCAATGATGAGAGCTTCCACATACACCTTCCCGACCGCTGCCATACCGACTGTCATCTGCACATACTCGATCAGCTCCTGATCTTCGCAGAAGAACAGCTGCAGCGCATCCTCCCAGAGCTGCTTACCATCTTCGCCCGGAGCACAATTCGTAATCTTGGTAAGAAGATCTGTTGATCTGTGCGGCATCATGCCGTTCACGCCTTTTGCAAGGTCATAGGTGCCGCCCGGCGTGTTCAGGTAGTTCTCCTGAGCATCGAAGAGATTGATGTCTGTTGCCACCATCGGCTTCGCAGTATTCTGGGTATCAGCGATATGTTTATAGTTCCGGTACTTCATCACAAATCCGTAATAGCTTCTGGCCGCCTGAAGTTCCCCAAAAGCTTCTGCATTCTGTGGTGTGATCAGCTTCTCCAACGCCCTGCCACCCTTCCGGACCGTAATCTCATCCAATGACGGATCCACGGCCAGCATATGGGCAACTGCCGTTTCAAACTGATCCCTCGACTCCACCAGCTGCATATCCAGGAATTCTTCAACCGCTCCCACAGCTTTCTGCCGGTTCTCTCTCCAGCACATGCCGTCATAACTTAAGAACTGAGTAGCATCCGTATACAGGAGCTCATCACGGTATTCCTTGATCAAGGCATTCGCCTCTCCCATATCGGAGAAATCCTCTGGCTTCAGAGAATCAAACTCTGCATTATACTCATCCGGTTCCACGTATCCCGGCTGTGTGCAGACCGTGTTCTTATAGAACTTCACTGCACTGTTCCATATCGTATTCAGCTCATCCTCCGGAAGCGGCGGATCACATCTTCTTGCATGAAGCTCAAAGGCTTCCCTTGCCCTGTCTGTCACTCCGTATTTCTTCAGAACTCTCCCAGCAAATCGACTCATCGTATTGTTCCGGCTGCCTTCCAGGATCGGTCCGGCGCTGCTGCCGGCATCTTCATCTTTCGGCTCTTCATAGTCAGGCTCGACTTCTTCATCGATAGTCATCCATCCCTCATGCCAGACCACTTCACCGGCATCCGCTCCGAAGATGAACCTTGCAGCATCCAGCGCATTTCCATCGAAGAAGTCAAAATGTTTCTTGATCCCTCTCTTAAGCGCCGCATACCAGCCTGCATCCGATGTCTCTGTGATCTGGAAATACACATGGAACTTCGGTCTTGCTACTTTGCCATCCTTCACCTTCATGTGGTTCCGGCTGAAGGCAATTACATAGGAAATGTCAGGAAGCAGCTCATCCAGCTTCTCGGGCGCGATCCACTCTTCCGGCTCCTCGGTATGGTCATTGTCAATATCCATCACCACCACGTCAGATCTGGCGAAGTTTCCGATGCTTCGATAGTTCCCCTTGTACTCTGCGCAGACATGATCGAATCGGACTGCTTTCTGCATTTCCTCCGGCGTGGTCACCACCCTCCGGTTCGGATAGCTGCAGTTCGCGGCCTGCCCAGTGCAGTCTGCTGTAAACATGGTTATCTGCATACTTCAAACCTCTTTTCTTAAAAAGTAAGGACATAGAGTCCTCCTAACTTCCTAAGCGCCCTGCAGACTGGATTTTCCGGTCAGCCCGCAAATTTCTTTCACAAAAATAAGCCGGCGGCGAATCGCTTCCTTTTTATAGCGACACGTCACCGGCAAAACTTTTCAAAAAAAACTTCCCTCCGACCGGAAAAAGCATTCTCAAACCCGCTTAGGAAGATAGAAAGGCTAAGAGCCAATCGGAAAGAGAGGTGCTGCAGATGCAGAAAGAATCTACTGTGAACAGCCAGCCGGACGAGGCTATCGATGAAGAGCTGATCGACACACTGATCGCCATCAGCGTTGTAGCGAAACGACTGGCAGCCAACCTGAGAAAACAGAATAACGAAAACGGAGGTAAATGCGATGAGCAAAATGAGTGAACTCTCCGCCATGATTGACAACCTGATCAGCTGCGGAGAAACCCTGGCAGAGACCGGCAGAGCTTTGAAGGAATTCTATTCCGGAACCGAAGAAGCCGCCCCGGCAAAGCCCGATAAGAAGGCAAAGAAACAGGATCCCGCTCCTGCGGAATCACCTGCCGAAAAGCAGTATTCCAAGGAAGAAGTCAGAGGGATCCTTGCAAAGAAAGCAAACGAAGCAGAGGGCCGCTTCAAGGCAGATGTCAAAGCGATCGTTCAGAAGTACGGCAACGGAGGCAGCCTTACCAATGTGGATCCGAAGGACTACGCGGCGCTTGTCAGAGAGGTGGAAGGATTAACCGATGCCTAAGCATGCATATCTTTCCGCCTCCGCAAGCCATAGATGGCTCGCCTGCCCGCCCAGTGCAAAGCTGTGTGCCGGCATCAATGACAGCGGCAGTCCTTACGCCCAGCAAGGAACCGATGCACACGCCCTCTGCGAATACAAGGTGGAGAAGCTTCTTGGAAGGAATCCTGAGGACCCGACAGAGAACCTGACCTGGTTCGATACGGAGATGGACGACTGTACCGATCAGTATGCAGCCTACGTCGCAGAGCAGATTGAAGAAGCAAAGACACACTGCTCCGACCCGCTGATCCTGATTGAGGAAAAGCTGGACTTCTCCAAGTGGGTACCGGAAGGCTTCGGAACCGGCGACTGCGTGATCATCGCGGACGATGTGCTGCATATCATCGATTTCAAATACGGTCTCGGTGTCCTGGTGGATGCCGAAGAGAATCCGCAGATGATGTGTTACTCCTTAGGCGCTCTGGATACCTACGAATATCTCTACAGCATTCAGACCATCCGCATGACGATCTTCCAGCCTCGCAGGGACAACATCAGTACCTATGAGATCAGCAGAGACGATCTGATGAAATGGGCTGAGGAAATCTTAAAGCCCACCGCAGCTCTGGCCTACAACGGCGAAGGCGAATATAACGCCGGAGACCACTGCCAGTTCTGCAAAGCAAAGGCAACCTGCCGCAAGCGTGCCGAACAAAACCTGGAGCTCGCACAGTATGACTTCGAGATGCCGTCCAACCTGGATGAAGCAGAGATCGCTGCCATCCTTCCCCGGGTCGATGATCTGGTCGCCTGGGCAAACGACATCAAGGAATACGCACTCCAGCAGGCACTCAGCGGCGTAGAGTATCCCGGCTTCAAAGTCGTAGAAGGCAAATCGAACCGCAAATACTCCGATGCGAATGCAGTCGCATCCACTGTGGAAGCAGCCGGTTTCGATCCTTATGAAAAGAAGCTTCTGGGAATCACTGCAATGACTTCTCTTCTCGGCAAGAAGAAGTTCAACGAACTCCTGTCCGGCTTCATCACAAAGCCGCAGGGCAAACCGACACTTGTGCCGGAGTCAGACAAAAGACCGGCACTGAACACAGCCAAAGATGATTTTAGCGAAGAATAAGGAGGAAAAAATCATGGCAAACAAAGTAACAATCGCGACAAAGGTAATCACAGGCGTAAATACCAGATGGAGCTATGCGAATGTCTGGGATCCGAAGAGCATCAACGGTGGCGCTCCGAAGTACAGCGTTTCGCTCATCATTCCGAAGTCCGATACCGCCACGGTCGCAAAGATCAAGGCCGCCATTCAGGCAGCCTATGAGGAAGGTCAGAGCAAGCTGAAGGGCAACGGCAAGTCCGTTCCTGCCCTCTCCGCTATCAAGACACCGCTCCGTGACGGTGATCTGGAGAGACCCGACGATGAGGCTTACAAGAACGCCTACTTCATCAACGCCAACAGCGCAACAGCTCCTGGCATCGTGGATGCAGACAGACAGCCGATCCTGGAACGTTCCGAAGTCTACTCCGGCGTGTACGGCAGAGCCAGTATCAATCTGTACGCCTTCAACAGCAACGGCAACAAGGGTATCGCCTGCGGTCTGAATAATCTTCAGAAGATCCGCGACGGTGAACCTCTCGGAGGCAAGTCCAGAGCTGAGGATGACTTTGCAACGGCAGACGATGAGGACGATTTCCTCGACTAACCTGACAACCAATGCGGGTGGCGGCAATACCGCCGCTGCCTGCGACAATCTACAGAAAGAATGAGGTAAATATCATGGAATTTGCAAACAGTGTAGTAACTCTTATCGGTAACATCATATGCTTAGGTCTTCTTGTGACCTTCCTTGTGGGACTGATCTTCGGGATCAAGTTCATGATCCAGGCTAAGATCCAGGACAAGGAAGAATATGAACGCAAGAAAGCAAAGGATGAGCTTGATTACAAGGAGACAGAGCTCAGATACCAGAAAATGCTGGAAGACAGACGTTAAGCAGACGGGAGGCGGCAGGTATGATCTGCCGCTTCTCTTTTCATGGAAAGGACAATAATGATGAAAGAAATGTCAATCGACTTAGAGACTTACAGCGACGTAAACATCACCAAGTGTGGTGCTTACAAGTACGCTGAGTCTGATGAATTTGAGATACTGCTCTTCGGAGTCTCAGTGGATGGCGGACCCGTCAAGGTATATGACCTTGCCTGCGGCGATACTATCCCGGAAGAGATCCTTGCAGCATTATCTGATGAGAATGTAACCAAGTGGGCTTTCAACGCTTCTTTTGAGCGCATCTGTCTCTCCAACTGGCTGAAGAAGCATCGCCCGGAATACTTCACCGGCTACAGTATTCCTGAGGATCCCGCCGGCCGGTATCTGGATCCGGCATCCTGGAAATGTACTATGATCTGGTCCGCCTATATGGGACTGCCGCTCTCACTGGAAGGTGTTGGAGCTGTCCTGAAGCTGCAGGATCAAAAGCTGAAGGAAGGCAAAGACCTGATCCGCTACTTCTGCAGTCCCTGCAAACCGACCAAAAGCAATGGCGGACGCACTCGGAACCTTCCGGAACACGATCCGGAGAAGTGGACACTCTTCAAATCCTACAATAAACGCGATGTAGAAGTAGAAATGGCGATACAGAAGCGCCTGTCCAAATATCCTGTCCAGGACTTCATCTGGGATGAATATCATCTCGATCAGGAAATCAACGACAGAGGTATCGCCCTGGATATGGATGTGGTGGAAAACGCCATCACCTTTGATGAACGGTCCAAAACCGCCCTCTCCGAAACCATGCAGAATATCACCGGTGTGGAGAATCCGAACAGCGTGGTTCAGATGAAGGCCTGGCTCTCCGAAAACGGTGTGGAGGCAGAATCCCTCGGAAAGAAAGATGTAGCAAAGCTGATCGATGATACTGACGGTCAGGTGGAAGAAGCGCTTCGACTCCGACTTCAGCTGGCAAAATCCTCCGTGAAGAAATACCAGGCCATGCAGAATGCTGTCTGCAAAGACGGCAGAGCTCATGGTATGTTTCAGTTCTACGGAGCCAACCGCTCCGGCAGATGGGCAGGCAGGCTGATCCAGTTACAGAACCTTCCGCAGAACCACATGCCGGATCTTGCAGAAGCCAGAGCCATTGTGAAAGCTGGCGATTATGATACCCTGCAGCTGCTCTATGATGATATCCCGGACACGCTGTCACAGCTGATCCGAACGGCCTTTGTGCCCCATCCCGGATACAAGTTTATCGTCAGCGACTTCTCCGCTATTGAAGCCAGAGTCCTGGCCTATCTTGCCGATGAGACCTGGCGCTCCAAGGTATTTGCGGAAGGGAAAGATATCTACTGTGCCTCTGCCAGTCAGATGTTCGGCGTTCCGGTTGAAAAGCACGGAATTAACGGTCATCTCCGTCAGAAAGGTAAGATCGCAGAATTGGCTCTCGGATACGGCGGCAGCGTTGGTGCTCTGAAGTCAATGGGAGCCTTGGAAATGGGACTGACCGAAGAAGAACTGCAGCCGCTGGTCAACTCCTGGCGGAACTCCAACCCGATGATCACCGCTTTCTGGTGGGACATCGACCGCGCCGTCAAGACCACGATCACGCAGCGCATCCAAACCGACGTGCGCGGGATCCGCTTCTTTTATAAAAGCGGCATGCTTTTCATCAAACTTCCCTCAGGTCGCCTGCTCTCCTATGTGAAGCCTCGCATCGGAGAAAACCAGTATGGCGGCGAATCCGTCACCTATGAAGGTGTTGGATCTACAAAAAAATGGGAACGCATCGAATCCTACGGACCGAAGTTTGTGGAGAACATCGTTCAGGCCGTCAGCCGCGATATCCTCTGTTACGCTATGAAAACGCTCCGGCACTGCTTCATCGTCGGCCACGTTCATGATGAGCTGATCATCGAATGCAGTCCTGACGTTGACCTGAATGTGATCTGTAAGCAGATGGGCAGATCTCCGGACTGGATGCCGGATATCCTGCTCCGCGCCGACGGTTACGAAACCAATTTTTATAAAAAAGACTAAAATAAGACCTCCATCGGTAATTGATGGAGGTTGTTCTTATCTATCCCAAAATCTATCGCATGGCAGATAATATGTTTCAAATCGGCTTGAAATCCCAAGTATCCCAAATACTTCTTTCAAGCGTCTTTTTGATTCATCTCCGTGATAATATATATACCACTTAGTCTCAGGTTTCACTGCAGATTTAATTCTTTCCAAATATGGTATATCTACATCACCAAATGATACTCCAAGAACCATAATTCTATCAACGTCCTCAATTCGTTTAAAAAAATCCTGGTTCCTTTCTATAATTCCCTCTACGTCCTTGTACATAGAATTACAGAAATCAGCAATCGCATTACATATGCTTTCGTACCACTCAACAGATTCACTCTGAGCCTGAATTGCTTTTCTCCGATAACTGTCTATCAAATACTTATTCCCGTGTCCCATAATAGGATTGACTTTCGAACAACTTGGAATTCCTCCATGAGGATGAAACACATTTTGAATGTGATAAACACGCTCAATCGTATCAGTATAATTGAAAGTCATAAAGAAGTCTGTATTTGCCCCGTACATTGCGTCCTTTTTGCAGGTAGCCGCGGAGCAATCAATTGTCTGTAGCCATTCAAGCACATACTTTTGAAGATCATCTACGAAGCTATATTGCTCCCTCCAATAGACATCTAACGTATCGCGAACTCCATATTCAGACATTGAATCTACTAGAGAAAAGGCGTGATCATACATCCCTTCCACGTTAGGATTACCAATCTCGTTCTCAAAAGTTTGCCACAAATCTTTTATGACACTTTCCTTCCACCTCTTTTGTGCTTCCTCGGTATACCAAGGTTCTGTATCATCAAGCGGCTGTATACTATACATTGCCTCAAAGGTGGTCAGAAATTCTTCATGTTCCTTCTCAAGAAACTCTCTAAATGCTGAGTATGGAGTTTTTATTCCATGGGCAATATCAAACCCATTTCCAAAAACATATAGCGTTCTCTCTCCCATAGTGCTTATTCCTCTTTCGAGATGAATTGCCTTTTCCGTGATAGCTTCACCTCAATTAGTCTCATGATTATTTAATTTCATCTCATAATCCGCAAGCGTTACGCAATATCTCCAGCATCTCATTTCCATGCTCTTCATAGGCGCTCTCTTTCCATTCCTTATTTGGATTAACACCCTCATGGATCATATCTCTTACGATTTCTGCCATTATCCTCAGCTTTATACTTCCCTTTGAAATCATATCTTCAAAATAGAAATTATCAGTCAAATCATGCGTAATCGCCGAAAACAGTGCCGCATCGCCGTCTGTAACTTCATTTGATCGGGCCTTGATCTGTACTTCTATAAAGGTTCCTTCGTCTTTCTTGATGACACAATCCACGCCATGATCATCTACAAGCGGCAGATATACATCCAGCCCTTCCATTAGCATCTTTCCGACGAGATTGTATTCCATTCTTTTGCCGAACCCGGCAGAATGTCTGAACGATATTCCCATGGCAACACCTCTAACGCTTGAATACAGATTATTCGATTATTCCATCTGTATTGAAAATATGATCCAACTCATCCGAATTTATTGCTCGTGATACCTTATCTCGTATTGCTGTCCTGTACATATCCAGCCTCTTGAACTGATTTTTTCCGAGCGCGTCCTTGCTCATACGAATGAGCTGAATCCTTCCAACACCCGGATTCTGGCGTGCATATTCGGCAAAACCCTTAGCCTTCCCAAGGTTATCCTTAAAGTCGGGACTATGAGGCTCAAGTATATCAATTACGTACCCAACACGCTCATCTCTTCTTACGACAATGAAATCTGGATAGGTCGGCTTAATTTCCCCATCGATTTCATACGGAATGCAGAGCGCCCAGGAGCCTCTGGCAGGATTGCGAATCCAGCACACAAAGTCCGGTCGCTTTTCCTCCGTCTCGATGAGCTCGGCTTCCCATCCATTCAATTTCAGCTTTGCAGTTCCAGTCGTTTCACTGACAAAAAGATGATCTCTGTATTCCCTACCACCAACCTCATGAGGAACCTGTATGGTTTCTGGCAAGCGGAAATTATGCTTGCTGACAGGATCACCATCAGAAACAATGCTGTCATATTCTTTGCGGATTTTCTCTGAGTCTATGGTAGCAATGTATCTTCTATAATCGTCATTCAGGCCGTGAAAGCGAGTCTCCGCGTAGGAATGCAACCGGTTCATGCACTCTTCGTCTGCGGCAAAGAGAATAACGTCAACTTTAAATGCCGTCAGATCAGGCATATCCATATACTTATTTCCATAGGCCATGCCGATACCTTCTCGACCAAGTTTTACATCCGCAATCTGGAACTGCCGATCTATATCGGTGTCGGTCGTCGTGAACATATCATGCACTGAATAATTATCCACGGTTTCTCCAAAGGCATCGAAAATCTGAGTTGCCAGTTTGAACTGCTTTACCTGTTGAACAAGGTCATCATATTTTCCATCTGCCTTAAGACCTTCCACATAGCTGTGGATCATCTCAACAATCTCATCCTGAACCTCCCGGATTGCCTCACGGTGCAATTTGGACATCGTAAGAAGATGTGCCATCCTATACAGAGATTTCAGGTAATCATTGATCCTGAGCGCTCTGACGTTATAGGAAAGCAGACCTGCATCATTTATAAACTTCATAACCTCTTCTCGGTCAAACAGATCTTCCTCTTCAGAAGTTTCCGTCTGAACTGCATGCTGACTTCCCGCAACATTATTCTCGGACGGTGTTGCCGTATCAGAGGACTGTGGCGTAACTGGTGTAGACTGGTCAGGAGGTGTTGTATCTGCGCTCGGCTGTGTCTGGCTCCGTTCTGGCGTTTCTACTTGCTGTGCTTGTCCACCAGTAGCTTGAGGCTGTGCTATCGGAGTCGTGTCGCCAGTTGGCTCCGAAGTTGCTCCCGCAGACTGCTGTTCGCCTGTGTTCTGCCCAGAGAACACATCAAATAAAGTCATCTGTCCCGGTGTCTGATGCTCTTCCTTTTTCTTCTTCGGCTTGACAGTCAGCGTTTCAAATTTCTTTCCAGACAGGGACTCGCCATAAATATCGGTCGGAATATCTCCGCCTTCTGTGCTCTGCAAGGCTTCCACAACGTCCTTGACGGTATCCTCATTGAAGTACGGCAAATAGAGATGCACGTCGTTCAAAACGTCGTCCACCTGAATATGCATCTGCATCGGTGTTCTTACCATTCGACCGAGAAGCTGTGCTATGTAGGTGGCATCATTAGCATGCTTAAAGGACATCATGGTCTCTGCTCGCGGGCAATCCCATCCTGTGGAAAGATTCTCTTTGAAGAATACCACGCGGATATTTCTGTCCTCGGCGATATTAGAAGGCTCTTCATAACGCACATCGAGTCCATTGACGGTCAATGTGGCCGTCGTGCCACCGAAAGTATGAACCACCTGTCCATCTTCCAGCTTAAAGCCGGTACGTTCCTCGATCTTTGCAATACAGTCGTCCAGATTGGTATCCGTCAGAGCATCACCGGTTCCGTTCAAAACCTGAATGATCAAGATCGGATTTACATAGGCGTAGTGCTGCTCAAAGCAATACTGCGTCCAGTGCTCCCACTTTTCCTTCCAGTCATCCGCAGCAGCTTGCAAAATGGCCATATCATTATTGACCGTGCCTTCTTCCGGATAGGTAATAACGATCCTGTCTTTTAAAAGACCGGAAGCTCGCACCTCTTCCGTCGTCACGATAGACTTGTGAATTGTAGAGGATGTGCCTTCGACCAGCGCATTGAATCTCTGCGTGGTAGCGGACATGCCGATGACAACCGGCATGGGCGGAATGCCATCCGAATCACTGCCCTTGATGAACTTCTGCATAATCGTGGTGGCCTTGCTTGCCTCACGTCCCTGCATGCCACGGTGCGCTTCATCGATGATAAAGTACAACCGATCGCTCTTTTCCCGGACAGTATTTGCAAGCGTCTGCCAGATCGTATAAGACCTGCCATCGCCATTTTTCGTGAGCTTGGAGGTAACCGACAGCTTCTGCGTATTTAAGAAATAAACATGACCATCCTCAAACACCTCTTTATCAAAGGATTCCTCGGAAACCGTAACGCACTGCGACAGCTTGATCTTATCAGCCTTTGAGTCGATCTTTTGTTTTGACTGCTCGTTAAGCTGAGGCGAATCCGAAAGCCAGACGATGATTGCATCAGGCTGCTCCATATACTGTTCGTCGCCGAAAAGAATAGCCTCAATCAACGCAGACATGATGATAGTCTTTCCAGCGCCAGTCGGTGCAGTGAAAGAAACCACCTGTGGCGCGTGTGTCCTGTGATAGCTACCCATTGCCTCCGCAGTCTTCATACGGATATCAGCAAGCGCTCTTTTCTGAAAAGGGAATAATTCTACTTTCATGGTTACCTCCCCGTATTGATTCTGAAATTATCCAGATAGTCTCTGTAAAGCTGATAGCAGTCTTTGCCATCGTAGGTACGGATCATCGACCGGTATGCTGTCTCTGAATCCGTTATAATGAAGACTGTCTGGATTTCTGGATGCTGGCTCAATTCGGCATCGAACTCTGAATAATATATTTCATCTACCAGAACAGCTATTTTGTTTTGCGGCAAGATCAGCATGTTCGGGAGATCATCATTTTCAAGAACTGGGCACTTACCAATGGCTCCGCCCTTCATCCAGAGCACCGGAAGCAGTTCACGGAACTGCCTGCCGAGAGCAACGGAGGTTTTGTCGAGGAAGCTCAGTTTGAAGAAGGCCGCGTTTGTCTTGAAGCCGTCTTTCATTGGCATAACAACAGGCACTTGAGTTGATATCGGTTCAAACATTTCTTTAATGCTATCCTTGAGGCTCTTAAAAAGCTTGTTGTTGGATGTAACAATATAAAAATCTGTTATATGATCCATTCCTTCCAAAGCTTCCAACCATTCCTCACTGGCTGTATCATCTATTAAAATTGACGCAGTATGCTTAGCCTCATCTGACACTATGTATCTCGACTCTTGAGACACGAGTGTCTGAGGTAATTTCTTATTAGACAAAACTGAAACAAGTTTTTTCTTTTCGCCTATTTTCAAAGAAGAAATTTCACTCACAAATCCTATCTGAACAATATTTCTATCTTTTTCTTCTGTGCTTGTCTTATATGTCGTGTAATCGCCTTCTAAAGGATTTCCAGTAACATCTTGACCTTTGATACTACACTTTATCCTTGGCCATGTAACATATTTTGCAATTCCGAGTTTTTCCCATTCTGGTTCTCCCGGCTTGAACCCTTTCTCAGTTAGATCGTCACTTTCCTCTTTCCTCAATTCGTTGTTCGTCACACAAATACATCTGCGATTACCTCCATCCTCAGCATTAAGAAGATTTATCGCATGAAGCGTTGTACCTGATCCTGCAAAGAAATCAATAACAAGCGCATTTGGCTTATTAGCAACGAAAAATCTAATCGCATCATGAACAGCATACAATGATTTCGGGAAAGTAAACCTGCTTGAGCCGAAGAATTCCTTAAGCAGGTTTGTACCACCTTGCTCAGCATTATGTGATTTTATGCGCCATTGTGTTCCCGGTATAAACTTAGGGATATAGGCATCATCGTCCGTAATAATAGAACCGTCTTGTCTATGACCTATAATCGCAAATGCACCTTTGGATATTTTCTCTCTTTCTCCTTTTGCCAAGTATGTGATGGCAGTATTTTCACCTCTCCAATTCCCTAATTTTGCATATCCAATCTCTATAGAAGCCCTCAGGTTTTCAGTGCTTATCTGCCAGTTACCTTCTGTGCCATCTGCACGTATAGGCCAGACCGCAACGCAACCTTCCGGCGCAATTATTTCTGACTTATTTGAGCCATAATACGATTCTCCTACAGAATGAAATATCGGCCCTTCATCTGTATTACAAATAAAAACAGGATAAAACTGATTTGGGCTATCTGCTCTTGCTGTATGTGAACCAGAACGCAATAGTTCCTTCCACCTCAAACGGGAAGCTCTTTTATCTTCAGATATCTTCCACTCGTTAGATAACGGCAACGGCTCCGGACTGGATTCTCCAAATTGAACAAAAAACAAATACTCATCCGTTCTACCAAATTGCTGATGCCTTGCAGCTCCTTTAGGATTGATAACACTGCTTACCATCTGTATGTTTGCTTCAGAAAATACTTCTTCCAACAAACAACCGAGATGCAGATATTCTTTTTCATCTATGGTTACGATCAGAACGGAGTCCTTCGGATTAAGGAGCTTCTTTGCGATCTTCAAGCGCTTCTCCATCATGGAGAGCCACTTGCTATGCCGATAAGCATCAGAGCTATCCACGTAGTCATTGTTGTACTTCCAGTCTTTCGCACCGGTATTGTATGGCGGATCGATATAGATACAGTCCACCTTTTCTGCATAGAGATATTCCAGAAGCTGCAGCGCATGGTAATTGTCCGCCTCAATCAGTGTATGCCAAAGGCCGCTGTCCGGAGCATTCTCCACAGTGTCAATCGGTTTCAGAGTAGGATAAATTGGCTCACCGAATTCTGCTATCGCAACAATCTCATCCAGCCTGAAGGTCTTTTGTTCATGAGTCTCACGCCGGTCGCAAAGCACGTCATCACCGTCAATCTTCATAACTGTATAAATATCACTGACATACCCTGTCTTCAGAGCGACCTTGGAGCCAACACGAATCGGTACGTCATAAAGCGGCGTGCACTCCGGCAGATGTTCTTCAAACACTAATCCGAACTTCTTCTGCTTCAGTAATTTATTTGTTTCCTGCAAGATTCTCTCCTTGAGCGCCGGATCGTCAATCTGCTGGATCAGGTCTTGTAATAATGCCATAACGCCACCTCATTCTTCCGTTATTGTTTTTTCCTTAATATGATAATCAATACCATGCTCCTGACAGAAGGAAATCACTTCTGTTGCGCACTCATTGTAAAAATGCCTATGCCCTTCGTAGGCGTTTGCTACCTTACTATAGTTCGTTCTCCCGAAAATGATCCGATCTGTAAAAGATACCGCCTCAAGCAGTGCGTGCAGATCCTGCTCAACCATGTTCGGTGTTGGATACGGTTCCATACTTACCCATGTCTTACAACCGGCATCATGGAGTGCTCTCAACGCTGCCAGTCGATCTGCGCAGGAAGCAGCGCCCGGTTCCATCTGTTCCCGATAGGCTTCATCCAGAGTGATCAGTGTGATCCCGTATTCGTTTTCCGGAGAAAGCTCTGCCAATTCTATAGGTAGCAGTCCCTTCGTCAGCGTAGTGCATTTGATTCCGACCTCGTTCAGCTTTCGGATAGCCGCAATGCTCATCTGGGACACCTCTGGATATCCTTCCATGAACGGATCTGTGGTAAAGCAAAGCTGCACAGACTGAATCCTTTCTCTGAGCCTTGGTATCTCTTTATCCAACAATTCAAGCGTGTTTGATACGAGCACTGGCTCAAGCCAGCTCTCGTAATCTTTAATTTGACCGAATCGTTTTTTCATCAGAAATGCGTAACATGGATATTTACACCCATGTGCGCAGCCCTGCACGTGATTCATTGTGTAGTCACCATACTCTACCCCTGTTTGATAAAGCATGGATTTTCGTTTTATTGTCTTCAAGCCGCTATCATCCTCCGCCTACTTGTTCTTCAATATATGGTTTGCTATTCGCAGAGCGAGTTTTTGTGCCGCCTCGCTCTCATTCGAGATAGCAAAGCAGAAAAGGAACATCGGCGACCTCCGGCTGTTCCTGAAAATCCGTGCATGCTTTGACACACATGGAAAGATCGTCTCAAGTCGGGAGAGTATATACTCCTTTATGTGTTCCGGATTTGCGTCCTTTACCATACGCTCGTCATCGCTCTGTCCGGGCTCTGGGAATAAATCGAAAAGTGTCATCTGGGGATCTTTCTTATAGAATTCCTCCCGCCATCCGGAGTCTCCAAGAAGTCGATCTATGCAATCCTCCCATTTATCGTACTTACCGTTTTTCGGCAACATCCGTTCGAGTGCAGAAAACGGAAAAAGATACCATACATCTATTGATTTTGTCTTTGCTACATTTTCAAGCGTCGTCCAATTTACCTGCGTCGCATATGGGTCTAAGAACAGCAATCCTCTGTTAAATCTCCAATCTACGCTGCTAATAATCTCCGCGAGCTTATCGTTCGCATCGCCACAAAAAATCGTAACACTTCGCCTCATCTGCGGGAAGTTGGCATCTACCATGTCCTGAAGCTCTCCCGCCTTCTGAGAATCCGCTTCGATGAAATAGTAGTGATCGAACTTCTTCTCAGCCGCCAGTGCGCGCTTGGCGGAGCCCACAAGATACTGTCCGCCGTCGCTGGTCTCGATCTCGCCGGTTCCAGCAAAGGCGTCTATATAAATCTTCTTGAACTTCTGATTTTGCAGTGCAATCAGGTATGCGTCCAGATAGCTGGTAAAAATATTCAGCTTTTCTTCAGTCCAATTGCCACCAAATTTCTGTGACGTTGCCATAAATTCCAATCACCTCATCTATTTGAAACTCCGTCTCAGGAAGAGAAAGAGATCACCGATTCCTTTTTTCCTGTATCAGGATTCACAACCTGCTCGACCTTCGCGCCAAAGCCCTTTAGTTCATTCTTCACTTCATCTCGGAACCCTTCTGAAGGGAAGATCGGATGATTGTCGAGAAGTTCCCACAATTCATTCAGAGGCACCTGCTTACGCCCTCTAAACGACCGCTCCAAATACCTCGCTATATCAACTACATGTAAGCAGGAATCATCCTCTTCAATCACAATCTCACCATTGAAGTCAAAGGATAGCTGCCTGTTTTCAGCTGAGTGCTTGGTGGAGGATTGTGCTCCAAACACTTTCCATGCACTCTTCTTGTAGAGTCTGAAGCCCACTTTGTTGCTCGTGCAGTGGATCAGGTTATACACGAGCGAGTTCTGCGTGTTATAGAAAGGAAACGCTGAGACGTAATATCTGCGGGAGCCCTTCAAGGAATCTATGATTTCTTCTACTCTTGCTTCATACGCTTTCTTATCGCTTCCGTAAGGTACCAGCTTCTCGAAATCCTCCAGATAAGTGTTCTCGTACTTTTCTTTTGTAGTTTTCTTCTTGGCGCTTGTTATCGCCCTCACCGGATCTGAGACCATGTGGTTGATCATGACTTCTCCCCAGTTACGGAAAAACGGCAGAAGTGCTTTCCAATCTATCGAAGCATCATAGGGATCATACAGCAAAAAATAATGCATATGCCCAGCCTGATATAACTGCGGTCCGATTGTATTAAGCAGTTCATTTGCGTCTCCGACAGATGTAACTATATGAAAGTTTCGTTCATCCTGAGGAATATGTTTTTTAAGCTCATCCACTCTCACCTTTTCTTTGTCGTTCAAATATATATGAACCATTTTATCTGTGTAAGTGCGTGCAACCTCTAACAGGATCTTTGAAACTCTTACCGGTGTTCCCTCGACAAGCACCCCACTATTGTCCTTGTAAACTCCGCTGTTACACATGCAATCGATGAAAATCAAACTATTACAGGCATCATTAAGCATCATCTTTTGTGCCCAGGATTTTATATATTCTTCGATCAGTTCAAATTTCTTAATTGTATGAGGGCTAGCATTTCCTATAACACATTTGCTTTTTCCTGCCATCGCATCATTGCCTCACATTTCGTCTTTATCTTCTGGAATCAGATCCATAATGTCGCCAATATTGCATTCCAGAGCTTTGCACACCTTCATCAGAACTTCCATGCTCACATTCTCACCTTTGGAGAGTTTCGTGACAGAAGTCCAACTGATCCCGGCCTGTGCCTGAAGGTCTTTCTTCTTCATATCCTTATCAATAAGCAATTTCCAAAGCTTCTTGTAACTTACTTCCATAGCTCGATCCTCTCGTTCACTACTCAGAACTTTTGTACCATCGGGTTATATGCATACTAATACAGTGTCCATTATACCACCTGTTCACTGGATTCACAAGTAAAAATCTACACAAATGCACGAATTCTCACTGATTACAATTGAATATTCTCCGTTTTGATGCTATAATTCAAATTGTATATTTGTGCCCGCAGAGCTGGCGCTTACACGAAAAGAGGTGTCTTCCCATGAACAAGGCTCAGAATGAGATTGAAGAGTTCATATACAAAATCTGTTACCGTCCCATCTGGGAATCGGTAAATAATTATATAGCAGTACATCCAACAGCATTGAATCTCAGCATGGCACGCATCAAATATCCCGATACCGCTCTGCTGCTTGATATGCTTCTGGAATATGCCACTCATATCCGTATCGATGAAGATTCTCTGTTCTTCGATGCCATACTCAGCTGTACCATAGAACTTCAGCAATTTGATGAATATCGCGGAGAAATGTCTGGAGAAACATCTCAGTGGTTGATTGCTTCCTGCGAAGCCGTCATCACAGATAAGCTGGATTCTCTGAAGGTTTCATCTGTAAAACCCTGGAGCAGGGATTCAAAGCCCTCCGAGAATGGCATTGCAGCTTCCAAGAGCATAGTTCCTATTATCGCTCGTAAGGATCTTGATAAAGAAGCTACGGCTTTTCTGGAAAAGTATTATCCAGAAGCCTTAGCTGAGCCGATGCGCGTTCCAATTGAAGATATCGCTAAAGATAAGCTTCATCTGAATGTTGTACAAGGATATCGGATCACCGACGACTTCAGCATATTCGGCCAGATCTGCTTTTCTCCGGGTAAAGTAAAAATATACGATCTCTTCAAAACTTCAGAGAAGGAAGAAGAAGTGCCCAGAGGCACAATCCTGATCGACGCCTATACCTACTGGCAACGTAACAGCGGCTGTGTAAACAACACCATCGCACACGAAGTCTATCATTGGCATCGTCACAGACTATATGCAGCGATAAAATCTATTCTCCGGAATGAAAGATTCATTGCTTGCCGCTGCCCTGCTGACATGGTATATCCCAATGAAAGCGAAGAATGGACTGATGAACAGCGTATGGAATGGCAAGCCAACAACTTGGCTCCCCGCATCCTTATGCCAATCGAAACTTTTAAGATTAAAGTTGATCAGTTGTATCAGCAATACAGCTATGAGGATACGCCACTGAAGTTGGAAGTGCTCACCTGCATTGCTGACGATCTCGCAAGTTTCTATGGTGTATCAAGGCAGTCTGCCCTCATTCGCATGACAGAGACCGGTTATCCTGAAGCAAAGTCTGTACTGCAAGCCATAAACGAAAAAGAATGGCATTCCTACGTCAGTCTCGAAGACGTTTTCTATGAGTACAGCACCAATGGCGATTTCCGCAAGCTCATTGACTCCGGCAGATTCAAATATGTTGAAGGATATGTTGTCATCAACGACGAAAAGTATATCACCGCTGATGAAACCGGAAAGGCAACTCTTACTGAGTATGCCTGGGACAATCTCGATGAATGCACCTTGTCCTTTGGCTGGCAGCGGATACGTCGCGCATCCGCAAAAGAAGTTCTTCCTGAGATCATATTCCATCGCGAAAATGATGAGCAGGACATATCCAAATATGATGCTGATCATAATACTTCAGTCTTACAGTTATCGGAGGATCTTCAGCGCAGAAATAAGAACTTTGAGGAAAACGAGAAAATACATTTGCTCTCTACTGCAAACAAGAACTGTTGGGAATATATCTTTGAAGTCATCAACATCAAAGGTATCAGCAAAGCTCACTTCTGCACTCTGACTGAGCTCGGAGAAGAGAACTACAGAAAGGCAGAAAAGGGCTTAAAGAACGATCCGACAGTCAGAACAATCGTCGCCATAGGTGTAGGCCTATCCCTCGATATAGAAACTGTCGACAAGATGCTCTATCTTGCCGGCAGAAGCTTCAAGGATACTCCAGAAGATAGGGCCTTACGTTTCTGCATTACCGGTCTCTCCGGGCATCCTATATCAGACTGCAATGATTTCCTTGCTGCCAGAGGATACGAAACTCTTGGCACAAAACAACGTCTATAGAACTTTCAGCCGCTATTCCATCACTGGGATACGCGGCTTTTTCTTTTTCAAAAATATTTCCGACTCGGTGAGTCGCGATTCGTCCATAATATCCCTCTTCTCGTACTGAATTCTATATAAGCAGATCCGCTGAAACCCACAAAAATGCGGGCTTTTTTGTTGTGCTTAATCCGACTCGGTGAGTTTTTCCAAATAAAAAGAAAGCGATTATGATGGGCTTAGTTCCAGTGAGATTGCTTCTTTAGCGCTGAAGATGGTTCTACCGTCTCACTGAAGCCACCATGTAAATCACGTCAGCCCATGTAGAACAGGCTGGCCAAGCAAACTAGGAGGAATCCGAAATGACTGGCCACCTGATAGGGACAATTTCATATCGCCATAATGCGGATTCCTCCGCGCAAATCTACGGAGGAAAAGCGTTATGGTCGATAACGAACTCACCAAGTACAGCGATAAGCGCTCGTACAACAACCTTCCCGTACCGGAAGGACAGTACCTTGCTCCGTTCCTGGTTCACAGCTGGGACGAAGTAAAAGCGATGAACTATCATCGTGAAAACCTTGAAACATGGCACTTCAGCGGCATCGCCGTTTTAGTCGCCTTCACACCGGTCACGGCAGAACAGTTCCCCGGCACCATGAAGCTCTTTTGGAGCGATGTTCGCACTTACATTGCAGATCTGAAGAAGGACCCGAACATCCTCTCCTACGACAAGATGCTGGAAGATATGATGTCGGAAGAAGGAAATGGCTATGATCCTGCCCAGACAGAATCTTTGGAGAACACGACTCTGCTCGGTCTCATCATTGATGACCTGATCCGTCAGGTCAGAGAGATGAATCCGCGCTACGGTCGTATCCTCGATTTGCTGAAGCAGGAATACACCAAGGGCGAAATTCTCGATGCTCTTCTCTCGGAGTATGGCATCAAGAAGACTCAGGCTTATTCCGAAATCAAAGCAGCTCAGAAACTTGCAAAAGATCTCTACAACGCCGACTGATTCTGAGCGGCGCAAATGAAAAGAAGCAGCGATACTGGATCCGCTCCGGTACCGCTGCTTTGCTGTTCTTCTCTGTATTCAATTACTATCTTCTGGATGGCCTTCCCATCAGCTGCCACTTATCATGCCTCCGGATTCCTCTCACTGCCTGCCTCAGCGTATTCGCTCTGCCGTGCTGGTGATATGGATGTGAAGCCTTGTGCTTATGAAATATGATTACTGTCCCCTGGTTCGGATATTCCGGATTGTGCAGGTACCAGTAGTGACCGGTGTTTCTGGACATGATCGTCACATCGTAGGCATCTGTTGTAATGATGGAGAAGTACGCCGGATCCAGACACTTCAGATCTTCATTACTGAACATCGGCAGCCTCCTTTCCGAACCAGGCATCCAGCGCCTGTTCAACAATCGTATCCACCATATTCGGATCCATGCCCTGGAAATACTTCTCCACGATCCGCGCCGGCACCTTGTAGCATTTCTTCTTTATGGTCTTTATATTGAGATACCTGCGAATCATAGCCTCCGTCATCACGCCGCTATGACTTCTCAGCTTGATAGCCATATCCACCGTCAGCTTTACGTGCTCTGCCTTTGCGATTTCATAAATCATCTGCTGCTCATTCACCGGCAGGAAGGCAAGCTGAAGCGCCACCTTCGTATAGAGCGATCCCCTATCCAGCATATCCTTCAGCGGTTCAATCAGATCATTCATCTTCAAAAGTCTGCCTACAGAGCTGCCGGACAAGCCATACTCTTCGCCGATTGTTCCCCTGGTCTTTATCCTCTGGCTGCCCGGTTCAGAAGTTTCTTCATCATACCTCGCCTTCAGCGCTGCTGCCTGCTCTGATATGGTCAGTTCAGAAAAAGGTCTCTTCAGTAAATCAGATTCATTCATCATTTTCCCCATAGTCTTACGCCTCCTTCACTACGCCATACTCAGCGTTCTTCTCAGCTACAAACTGTGCATGCAGGCGTTCCTTTTCCTTCTGGAACCTCTTATTCAGACTAGCCATTTCCCTGTCCATGAACTCCTGTTCTGCCTTTGCCAATGCTGCACGTTCAGTATCCGGCGTAATGATGATCCTGCCATCCTCGCAGCTGATGGTGATGTAGTCTCCGATCTCAAATCCCAGCTCTTCCAGCCACTTTCCCTTCAGCATGATGGTCGGTGTTGCCTGGTACTTATATCCGCTCATTCCGTAGATCTTGACGGTTCTCATATTCTTATTTGCCATAATCGTTGTCTCCTTTTCTGGTTGTCTCAGATTTTCAAGTTTTACATAGTCTTATGTACCAATCTGTGCTATACTTTTCATAGAAATCTTTGAGAATACACATCCGGAGGATATATCATGAGTGCTGCTAAACCAGGCTCCTATAAAGGCTTAACCGAAGCTCGCAAGAGAGCGAATAAAAAATATAATGATCGATTTGTTGAGATAAAGGTCCGCGTCACCCCTGAGAAGCGATCCATTATTAAGGAACACGCTGAGAGCATGGGTGAAAGCGCTACCGCCTTCATTAACAGAGCAATCGATGAAGCCATGGCCAGAGATCAGAAAACCGATCCCGAAAAGTAAAAAAATCCGGTGACGTATGGATACATTTCCACACATCACCGGATGATTCTTCTACTCATGAACAATCGTTGGTTGTGTAATCGTCTACATTATAGCTTTTCCGAACACGGCTCCCACTTAAAATCTGATCTGAAAATATTGCTTTTAAATGGTCTAAACGTGGTCTAAATCCTTTTCTGAACGTCCCTCAAAGTACCGAAATCTCTCGGTTTTTCACGATTTCTACGAATACTGCCCCAGCAGACGAATAACACTCGTATCATAGAAACCTCCTGTATTACCGATACCACACCGATTCCCCCTCTTTCAGATGGTCTAAATGTGGTCTAAATCGGAAGCGCAAGCCCTCGCAAACGCAGTATTTATAAGGGTTTGATGATAAATTGCCGCCTATTGCCGTGGCATACGTGAAGTACTTTAATCATCTGCTAAACCATGCTCCTTTTGCGCTAAATACTACCCGGTATTTTACTACTTTTGCATAAAATAAAGAAGCCTGATGAGGTTTTGCCCCTCCAAGCCTCGGGAAGGTTTTTCAAAATGTCTTCTGATCTGTGCTATAATTGTATCAAGATTGGAGTGATAATCTTTTTCTGAAGAATAAATACGCAGTAAAGGAGAGATCATGGAAGGGTCCGCACGATGAACATATCTATACTTTCCACTGTAATGAATGCGGATTTGAGACTATGTATAAATAACAATATAGTAGTAAAAGCCCTGAGAAAAAGCCCTGGAACTCGTTGAATTCCAGGGCTTTTACTTTACTTTGGTTTATTTCAACGTCCTTTGCACTGAGGCTCCAGGTCCGAGGCATAATGTTCCGCCAAATCCATAGCCAAAGATCAGGCAGAGACCACCGCCGTATTCTCCTCCGGCTACGCCTAATCCGCCTCCAAATCCCTCACAGCCAAGGCCGCCTACACCGCCTCCGTTGACCTTTCCACCTGCTACCTGTGCAAGCTCATCCTCGGAAAGCTCTGCCTGAGCGGGTTCTGTTATTTCATCCATATAGTCTTTGAATTCTTCATACGTTGCAGAAAGTCCGTATTCACCGGCAAGAGGAACAAGCACATTGTCAAATACTGCTTTCCCATCATTATCACCTGTGTAAGCTTCTGCAGCCTTGCTGAGTTTCTCCTGAAAGTCAGGGTCTGTAAGCAATAGCTCTCTGAATTTGATCACATCTGTCTTTGCCATATAGTGTGCCCTCCATTATGCATTATCGTGAAGTCTACCAGTGAAGTATGAGCGTGAGTAAAGTATTAATGCGGAGACATTTATCAGTCCTCGCTAGTTATTCCTTCATACACGCATATTCCGGCTCCTACACCCAGGACAAAGCATCCGGATGTGCCGTTTTCCAGTTTCGTATGACCGATACCTAATCCTGCTATTGCACAAGCAATAAGGCCATCCCCTTTTCCGCCTGCGACCTGTGACAGCTCATCTTCAGACAGCTCGCCAGCTGTTTCGCCGGAAAAAGCACCCGCAAATTCTTTGAATTCCTCATAAGTTGCAGAAAGACCGTACTCCCCGGCTAGCGGAACCAGCACATTATCAAATACGGCCTTCTCATCCTTCTCACCCGTGTATGCTTCCGCTGCGTTTCTGAGTTTCTCCTGAAATGAAA
Source organism: Anaerovoracaceae bacterium (assembly GCA_045540775.1). GTDB lineage: Bacteria > Bacillota > Clostridia > Peptostreptococcales > Anaerovoracaceae > Crickella. Next base: position 30,421 of record JAZQHU010000025.1, read on the forward strand.
TGTCAGAAAGATACAAGTCTCTGAATTTGATTAAATCTGATTTTGCCATATTCCCTTCCCCTTTTCTCTTTGCCTTAATCAGTTAGACTATCATAGTTATTACAATTATAGTATTAATGCGGAGACATTTTTAAAGCTGTTCCATGATCTCGTCATATCCTGATGCCAGAGGTTTATCAGTTTTCAACTTCTGGAACACCCTGAAATAACTATGACTACCATCAACGCTTCCATACTTTAAGTTGTACATAAGCAGGTCTTTATAGTCATTGCGGTGAGCTGTGAAAACAGCAGCGCCATCGTCAGCACTGACGGCTTTTCCATCAAGCTCGTACTCATCGACCGGCGTCTCCGCAGGCTCAAGATTTACTGTGTTTTCGATGCGGGTTTCAGCTTTGATCAGCCCGTCATCACTCATGGTATATTTTGTGCTGCTGCTGGATACTGCACTATCCCATATGTTATGAGCGATATAGAAAACACCCTTCTCTTTGCCGGAATATATCATGTAGTCCGTTCCTCCACCCGCAACGACAAACTTGAATGGAGCTTCGTTTTCTTCAACATAAGGAACAGCAGGAACTACATCGTACTCACATTCCACAGCTTTTCCGTCTTTCATTGTTAATATATGCAGCACGCCGCCCATCTCTGTCCCGAGCATAAGGATCAGTTCAGAATTGCCGTCTCCGTTGATGTCGTACAGAAGGACATTGTTCTCAAACGAATTACCGTTAACATCGCCCTGCCAGTTTTCCCCGCTTGCTCTGATGGCAGATTCGTTCGCCTTAAGCGCATCCGCATATGACGCGTATTCTTTGGCAGAGAGCGCTCCGATACTTGCTGTTTCTTTCCTGGCATCAGCCGTATCTTCACTGGAGACATCGTCTTCAGTACTTTTATCTTCAGCAATAGTACCCTGCGTTCCGGCTCCTTTCTCTGTTTCGGTTTCTTCCTGTTTCGGGCTGCAGGAAGTCAGAGAAGCAACTGCAAAAATAATGATTAAAATAGTCGTTATCAGCTTTTTCATTTTTTTAGCTTCCTTTCTGTTTTTGATTATACAATACATGACAGGAAGTGCACTTTTGTTATTCGTGCAGTGGCTGTGTATATTTCTCATTATTTCTCGCCTTACGCGTGAAAACAACCAGTATAATTGCAAGGGCAATGTCTATTATGGCAAGACTGAGAGGGACAATTGCGAGATTATCATTGAGTGCCAGGAATTCCTCGCTCAATGAGAAGTCGTATAGGCCATGTACCAGCCATGCTATAGCAAATCCAAGCCATTTGATGACCGGGTTTCCTGTTTTCAGACCTTTCCCATAGAAATAACCGACTATGAATCCATATCCGGCATGCGGAACACAGATTCCCCTGATAAGCACAACAGGGATGCTTGCTCCGACAGCATATACAACAGATTCAAGCAATCCAAATCCTATTCCCACAATAATGAAAACGATAGTCACGTCGAGCCAGGAGTACGGATATTCATTCTTTTTCATTACCCGCGTAGACATCCAGAACTTCACTATTTCCTCTGACAATGCGAGTACGATGTAGTTGTACAATGCCTGGTACAGAAGTGGATTCGAGCCTCTCACTCCCGTCAGTCCTATAATAATACTGAATATGGCAGACAAGAGGATCACCGGAAAAACACTCATGAACCCTCCGGTAAGCGCCTTATCACAGATTTTTCTGTGGCCCTCTTCTTTCGACACACCATTTCTGAGCCATAAGTATACTCCTATGAAAGGAATGAAACTTACTAAAGCTGCCAGGATCAACAAAATCATTTCTCAACTCACCTTTCTGTTTTATTCATTATTTCAGGTCTACTGTTCTTTCTCTTCCATAAACCATTTCATGAATACCTGCATTGGCGTTACCTTTATTGAATTACGCATTCCTGTAAAGGCTTTCTGTCACATCATCATGTTTTATGAATGCGAAAAAACCTTCTTTATCCCGGATTACAGCAACTTCTGAATCCGGGGTAAGAGGTATAAAATTCTTATAACCCGAATATCCGAACAATTTTTCCTCGCCGTCTTCGGTGTATACCCCTTCACACTGCTGCGGCACTATATACTTGATCGTTACAACATTGCAGATGAGTTCTTCTGGAAGTTCTTTTCTCAGAATATTGATGTTGTAAGCCCCATTATCCTTATTTGTACGCCATCCTGTGTAATGCATTATCGCAGGGACGGCAGCGCAGATGACCAGTATCACCCACATAACCGATAATACAACAGTAAGGTCAGGGTGGCCATCAGCGAACGATGTAAAGCACAGCAGAACAGGCACCAGGACAGCTATTAGGACAGGAATGAGAATCATTTTGATACCGCCTGCAAAGTCTCTTTCATTATTTCCGCCATGGAACATCACAAGCTCAGGATGTTCCAGGAGCGCCTTGCGTTCTTCATCTGTTACTTTTCTCATTAATTCGGACCTTCACATCGATCAAAAGTAATTCATTGTTCTATTGTCATTATACACATTTCAGATAGCCTGCTTCTCCCAGAATTTGTTTCATGTATGATGTGTAACGCTGAAGGATATCTTCTGCCGGCCCTTTTCTTTCCTTCTCCGACGAGCTGAGGCTTTTCATCTGTGCTATGCCAACAAATATATTTCCCGTCGGTATGGTCTGCGCAAGTCCCTCAAATGCTCCGGATGGAGTGTCGGCAGTAGAAAGGATCACTTTATTGTCTTTAGAGAATAATCCCCCTGCACTGCGCGGATATACGATCGTCATGTATCTCTGTGTAGCAGGCAGCAGAATGTATTCTTCTATCGATGCCTTCGTCGGTCTTCCAACAGTAAATTCGCCGCCTTCATTAACGTCCCAGTGTTCTTTCATGAAGTCATAGAGTTCTTCCAGAGTGAATGATCTGTTAGTAAGTATTACCTGCCTTCCTATCATTTTTTTATCCTCCCGCCTACCACGGCTGCAGCTTATAGAAATGGCGGCCCAAAACCAGGCCGCCCCCTTTTATATCTGTTTTTTTGATCCAACTGCTATTCTTCAACAACAGGTGAATCAGCATTCTTCCTGATGCTTTCTATTCCGTTCAGACAGCTCTTCTTGGCCTTATATCCCTCGCCTGTTACGATGATCTCGCCGTTCTTAGCCTTAAGGCGGAAACGGAATTCCCCTGCATTGTCTGTATATACCTCGAATTTAGGATGTTTGCATTTCTCGAATCCATCAACAGTCTGGTCCTCAACGGCAGCTACCGGCGCATTCGTCATTACACTCTTTATGCCGTTCATGCAGGCAGACTTTGATGAATATACTTCTGAGTTTGCGATTATTTCTCCGTTGCCGGCCTTAAGGTCGAATTTGATTCCTGTCTTCGTCTTCTTAACAACATACTTACCCATAGCTGTACCCCTTTCTGCAAATTTGGTCTTCGGTCTCTGAATTGTCCTATTATTTTCATTATACAGACCAATTATTTTCGCAGAAAGAGTTTTTGCGCATATTTTTTACCAATATGTGCCTGGATTATAGATTATGAGTAGATAATTCCGGTATTTTACTTTCCTCCATTTTCTATCTTTTCCATTATCCTGTCGATCTGCTCCTGCTGTGCTGAAAGCATATCATATATCTGCAGCAGGATCTCCCTGTCAGAAAGTCCGGCAAGCTCTTCACGCAACCCTATTGTCGATATTATATTATCGTTATCTTCACTGGATTCAGGTTTCCTGTATCCGTGTGATTCCTCATATCTCTGCACACTTGCCTGTATGCGTTCGTGTTTTTTCCGTATAAGCCTGTTCATCTTTGTCCCTTTCATGTTCTCCGGGCCGGATAGCCGTTCATTTGACTTCATAGAAGTTGTAATAGAAACCTCCTGCAGCGTTTTTCATGAACATCATGAATTTGCCGTTATACAGCTGCAGAGCTTTTCCGTCATCACTTATGTTCAGGAGAAAATATCCCGCGTCACTTTTATCAAGCTTCCATATATGGTTTGCATCATCCTTCTGGTCTGAAAGCTCTATTCTGCTGTCACTTCGTGAGAGATATTTCCCATCCTGATCCGTAAATGACCAGTTGCCTTTACCCTCATCATGAACCGTCAGGATCAGCGCTTTTTCCGGAAGAGGCGCTGCGATCGTATTGCCGGAAGCAGTACATTCAGCCGGTGCCACGCTTCCGTCCTCTTCTGCATAAGATAAAGTGCAGCCCTCGGATTCCTGATATATCACATAACGGTGTCCGTCACTGAGTTCAGCAGAGTATACCGCAGCAGACTCTTCGTCCGGAAGATCCTGATTCTCCTTATCACCTGTATATTCAATCGACCATTTCCAGTCAGCCATCTCAGGAGTTATGCTTTTGCGCTGTGCATTCAGGTCCCGGATATACTTTATTATCAGGTCCTGTACAGAACCCTCATTGCTGTCCCCGTCCATCCCCCAGGTAAGATCATCTTCTGAGAAATTCCTGAGACCGCAGTTCTCATTTCCGATAAGATATGTTATGACAGCAACATTGTAGGTGCTGTTATCGTCAAAAGGCTTTCCGTTTGAAAAGCCGCTGATACTGACACGGCTGCCCTCAGGCTGCGACATGTCATAGGTGAAGTTGAGTCCGCCTGTAAGGACATTTGCATAAACATCCCCTTTGGAGTAGTAATATGCTTTGCCGTCCAGTATTCTTGCCGACAGATGATCTGCAGCATTCTCCTCAAGAACAGCACGTATCTCACTTCCCTTCATCGGAAGGACCGCAAGAGTATTGCTGAACTGGTAGAAGCTGTATACATCCTTCTGCGAAATATTGCCTGCGGATATCGTGTAGGTTCCTGCCGGCGTCATAGTGCTCATGGCCATGTCCGTTTCGACGTGTTCGGAAGTTATATCCAGCATGGCGCGTGCTACAAAACTCATCGTATCCGTTTGGCTGGTATAATAATCAGAGTTATTGTCCCAGCTGCCCTCCGCAGTGCCGACAGGCTTGCTTACCTCTTCTTCAGTACTGTCTGCATACGGCTGCAAAGCGGTTTTGAGCTCTGCATCAGGTTCATATTCGGAGAGCTGGAGATTCTCAGATGAGGTAAGTTCCCATGCGAGACTTCCGTCACTGTCTTCGCTGAATCTGAAAACACACTTCGTCATATCCGTCCCGCCCCCGTTGACGACCGGCACTTCCTTTCCGTCCGGGCCGGTAACAGTTGTATTCGAATAGCCGGAAAAATGGTCATGACCTGTGATCAGAAGTCCGATGCCTTCCGCCTCTTCCGCAAGACGTTTTCCCTGATGATCCGTGTTTACAAGCGCTTTCAGCTCTCCTTCCGCATCACCCATTCCTCCGTGATACGAAACAATAATGAATTCGCAGCCTTCCTTCGTCATCTCAGGAATATACCTTGAAGCCTCATCTGCAACAGACAGGGTCTGGTTCTCCGGGTGCGCAAAAGTCATACCTGGATAGTTGGCCGAATCATCCCAGCGCGGGATGTCGGTATTTCCGATCCCAAGGATCCCTATCTTGTGTTCATTGCCGTTTACCTTTATCGTCTTAGTGACATACGGAGTGAAAACATTGTCTCCGCTTTCATGCGCGCCGTCGCTCCCGTCATAGCAGATATTGCACGCTACAACAGGAACTCCGTTCTCCTCAAGGTCCTTATACACATTGCTCATGATATCCCAGCTGTAGTCAAATTCATGATTGCCCGGGATAAAGGCATCATATCCGGCCTTTTCAAGGCATACAGACATTGGCGGAACGCTGCTCCCGGCCTTCCCTGTGTATTCTGTAAGGCTCAGCTGTGAGAACGGCGTTCCCTGATAGAGGTCACCGTTGTCGATAAGAATTACATTGTCCTCACCGAACTCCTCTCTGGTCTTTGCGGCAGCTGTCGCAACACCCAGCATGCTGTTTTTCTCCGGCTTGTCCGTAAGCAGGTTCACATCCCATCCCTTTCCGTGGATGTCGGTCGTGGACAGGACAGCTACATCGGTATACTTTTCGCTGCAGCCTGAGGTGAATATGGCAATGCCAATGAGCATCACAGCTGCAAGCACCGGGAAGACATATTTTATCTTTCTTTTACCTGTTGTCATTGCTCTTCTTCGTTTCCGGTCTCCTGTCCGTCCGTATCCGCTTCAGTCCCGCTGTCATCCACAGGAGCCTCTGCGGCGATCTCTATCTGCTCTATGTCATCAGGTCCGATCGTGGTCCCGTCACCTGTATAGCGTGCTCTTATTATCCTGCAATCGCTGAATCTGCCTGACACGAATATCTTATATGTATCACCTGCTGCAGCGTCTATGACTACAGCAAAATCGCGCTCGTTTTCGCTTATTTCCGCACCCGAATCGGTATCATTTCTCATCGGGAAGCCGTCCGCGTCGTATACGGTAACATCAGGGTTTCCGTCAGATACAGAATATATCACCGCCAGCCCGCTGTCATCCGCCTTAAAGTCGATGACAGACTCGCCGGATATCTGCACTTCAGCAGTTCCGTCAAAAGAAGCAGAGCCGATCATTCTGCAGGAGACATCCGCTTTGGCGGTTTTACGGATATCATATGCTTCGATCCATATGTAATACTCCTGTCCGGCCTCAAGATGGCAAAGTCCGTCTGTCACAGCTTCTTCAGCATTGTTTTCAAGGGTAACAGAGTCGATCCCAGCATATCCTGATTTGCTTCCTGCTACTATCTCCGCATCGAACTTATAGTAACCTGTTTCCTCCGGAGTGAACAGCAGGCACTTCTTTTCATCAGCTTTCAGACTTATGCGGACCTTCTGATCTGTCGTTATCTCCGCAGTCTTTTCTTCTTCAGGCGCTTTTGTCACGGTAAGACTGTACTCCCAGGAGTAACGGCTCCTGTTTTCAGCAGATTCCGCATCAATGCCGATATAGCAGGTGCTGTTCTTCTGGAGCCTTACCCTGCAGCTGAAGCTTCCGTCGGCTTCTTCCTGATCCTGATCAGACGAGTAACCAGTCTCTTCAGCATCAGCAGACGATACACCCGCATATTCAGACATATTTTCATCCATTACGATCATGCTGAGTGAAACATCTTCATCGCAGTTTATGTCACTCAACGTGAACTGATACTCTGCAGTTTCAGACGGTGTGAATACGAACATATTTGTCCTGCCTGAAACCGGTACCAGACTGTTGTACCGTTCGGATACCTGGACTGTCTTTCCTTCCTTTACGGTGACTGCCCCCTTCTTCAGGAGATAATTCGGATCGCCGTTAAATCTCAGAAAGAGCATCGTCCCTATGAACAGTACTCCTATAGCAATTGCTATACCCTTCAGAACTTTCCTGAACATGATCCGTTACCTCCACAGATTCAGCCTCAGGGCAAGTATCCTGTCAGTCTTGATGACCGGATTGTTCCACCCGCCTGATGCCGACTCAAAATTGATGAACAGGTCCCCGTTCTCAATGAGGATCTCCTCGTTCATCTTAGGTACTTCTATCCTGCGCACTTCCTTTTTGCTGACATTGATGCGGCTCTTGCCGTCAATGAGTGACTTGATGTCATACTTTGTGACGAATGATGACTTTACAGCCCGCACATATCCATTGTATGAGCTCGATACGTACAGATTGGTGCCGTAGATGTCTGCGCCCTGAGCACTTGAATCAATTCCGGTTATTACCGAATACATGACGGTGTTCAGCTTGCTGTTTCCTGTCCCAGTGACAGGATAACCGTATATATAGCCCTCGTGGCTTCCCTTTTTTCCTACATAGGTCCCCACCCACAGGGTGCCTCTGGCATATGAAAGGAATGAAGGCTTGTTTCTGATGTATATCCTTCCGGATATCTCATCATCAGTGATCTCATGAAGAGGGTCTTTGATCATCTCAAGGAAATCTTCGTACTCTATGTAATGAAGAAAAGGATATCCGTCATAATTGTCAGATGTCGAGCCCGTGAGCCATACCCGCTCCCCGTCAAATGCTATACCGCCGGAGTGATAGCGGAACGGCTGAGTCAGAGTCGATACAAGACTGTCAGTCTCCTTATCGATCACATATATTACGGAATTGTTCTCCTTTTCCGCATCATAGGCTGTTACGAGCCAGTAATTGTCAGCTCTGCAAAGTCCCTGCGGAACGTACTTCTCAGATGAAGTCTTTTCATTTCCGTTAACTGTATATGTCTCAATTATCCCCGGAACAGGAACGATCTTCGTATCATCTGTGTACGCCTCCAGACTGTCGTATACCCTTTCCATCCTCCATTTGAGGTCCCTCATGTACTCTGTCTGCGTGCTGTATTTTTTGTACGAAAAAGACGACTGCGGTCCCTTGTATACCTTTGCAGCACCGGCAAAACCTGCTTCCACTGCTTCGGTGAATGCGGGAACTGCGGGTATGAGTATCAGCGCAGATGCGATGCATACGAGTATTAAAAACCTTAGTCGTCCGGTATTTCTCTTCATATGTCAGTCATGGCATTCCTTCTGCTGGATATTATACCATTACTGACCTTTTCTGTCTTTGTTTTACTTGTTCAGGAGTCTGTGGATCTTATCGAGCAGTGCTCCGACATAGTACACGCCTACAAGCATTGCGACCGCGATCTGTACTGTCAGGCTCATTATCGGAGTTGTCTTGTCAAGATTCATGGTCAGCATCCCGATAGCCCATCCTGCGAGCCACGCAGGCATGTGGACGATATGCGGGATTTTCGACGATATTACAACGACAAGGAAACCGAGTACTGCGAGCACGCAAAACAGCGTCAGATCGGCGTTAAATGGCGTATGAGCCATGATCAGAGTGCACAGGAGAGCCCATATGTCTCCGCAGAGATATCCGAGGGCAATCTTATGCGCATCTTCGAATTTGTTACCGTTTGTAGCGTAGATACCTGCAGCTATAAGAGCTATAGGTCCTACTGAGTTCCCGAGATACGGGCTGGCTACAGCCCAGATAGGCGGCAGTATGGCAATAAGTAAAGCGAGTGTAAGTGTTTCTTTTCTGTTCATGAATACTTCTCTGATTTTATATCTGTAAGAATTATGGTTCCTCAAGATTATATATGATTTGAGTCCAACTTCAAGATGATAATATCGATACCGGCAAAACAAGCGGCAGCCCGCAGGCTGCCGTCTGTTATTTTGCGATAATCGGCGCTGAATTCACACTATGTGCTTGCCAGTCGCCAGGACTAGTCCTCATATGTCTTTCTGAGGATGTAGAATCCGTCGCTGTTAGCATCGATGATGATATTGCCTCTGTCGTCTACTACAACGTCCTCTGTCATTGCCATCATAGGGCCAGGGAACGGGAAGCACTTCTTGGTCGGATTCGGAGGAATGAAGTAAGCCTTCTCCTTGATATAGAAAGGATCGGATACGTCATAGATTCTGAGTCCGGCTGCGAAGTAGCAGTCATAGACTACATCGTTTCTCTGCTCAAGCCATGGCTTGTTGCTCATAGGCTCGTGAACGTTGTGAGGTCCGAAAGGTCCGCCCTTTGATCCCTCAGCGAGCATGTAAGTGTTGAAGTTCGGTGCAGGGAAATCCTCAGGAACTTCAGGATACGGGAACTCTGCTATAAGTACAGGGTTGGTCGGATCGCTTACATCTACCATGTGCAGGTTGTTCATCGACTGTGCCTGTGTTACAACTCCGTCCTTGATGAAGCCGAATCTCTCGCCCTCGTTAGTTACTACGACGAGGTCTCTGCCGACAAGAGGAAGAGCTGTGTGTGTTCTTGCTCCGGCGAGTCTGCTTGAGAAAGCAGGCATGAGCTTGAGGTTACCGAGTGCCTTAGGATGTGTGATGTCCGAAATGTCGAGGACATACAGTCCGTCTCCGCAGTATCCGCAGTAAACCTTGTCGCCTACTACGAACGGAGGTCCGTGCAGCCATCCTTTATCCATGAAGTCAGGATTGTGCGGTGCCGAGTGGTCTACTTCTCTTCCAGGTACACCATAAATGTACTGATGAGGTGCCCACCAGCGGCCTACCTCAACCGGATTGGCCGGATCCTTGATGCTTACGATTCTGTAGATGAGTCCTTCGAACTCATCAGCCTCGGATGACAGATGAACATAGTCACCGCCATTGTACATGAATCTGTGAACGCCCATAGAATAAGGAACTCCGCAGTCCCAGTATCCGAGGTATTCAGGGTTCTCAGGATCATTCTTGAGGTCATAGATCATGATGCCCTGCAGGCTCTTCATCTTGGCGCGGTCGCCAACGAGAACGCTCGGGCCGGATCCTGAAGTCAGAGCGAAGATGAGCTTGTCATCAGCGATCTGGAGCTTAGGAATCGATGTTGTCGGATACTCGTCGATATCGAACGGGCGCCACTTCTTGATGAAGACCGGATTTCTCGGATCAGTTACATCACTGATCATGATACCTACGCCTTCAGGACCTGCTGCGAAGCAGGCGCCGTAGAGCAGATATCTTCCGGCTTCTGTACGGTAAAGTCCCATCTGGAACATGCCGCATGTGCCATCCATATCGCAGTATGAGAGTACCTCAAGGTTCTTGATGTAACCGTCGTTTCCCTCACCCTTCGAATAGAAATATTTGCCTTTGCCCATTTAAGTCTCCTTTGTGTTCGGAGGCAAAACCTCCGGAAATGCTTTTATCTCATTGTGATGTATCCGTGATACTGGTTGAGATTGTCTGATCTTGCATAGTCTGACAGGAAGATGCCGCTGATGCCGTAGGACTTCTTGAAGTACGGGAAGTCCTCTGTCTCAGCCCATGCAGGCTTAGCGCACTTCTCAGCAGCAGCTGCTACTGCGTCGCACCATGCAGTCTGGCACTCGAACCACATCTCTACGATACGGTCGAAGTCACAGCCGTCGACTTCCTTCTTGATAAGGCTGGATACGCAGCGTGTGCATCCTTCGTGCTCATAGATCGAAGGAAGGAACTCTTCCTTGAGCCACTTGTCGCCTTCTTCTGTGCTGACACCTTCAGGATATCTGACCATGAACTGCCATCTGTAGTTAGGTCCGTCCTCAACTGTACGGCCTTCGCCCTTGAAGTCGTCTTCCCACCATACAGGGATGAAAGCGAAGATGAACGGAACTGTTCCTGCAGCCTCGTCGCCCTTTGTGGATCTTGCGTCATCGCCTTCGATGTTTACTTCCTCAGACTTGTCAACACTGTGTGAGTGTCCTGCGTCAGGAATGTTGTTCTGCCATACGAGTACATCTGTCGGGAAGTACTCAGTCAGGATCTTGTGGTGATCCTTGGCAAATCCTACATCGTTAGGGTTAGCGAGCCAGTAGTGCTCGGTCATCTGCATTCTTACTGTTCCGAATCTTGCTCCGCCCGGAGGTACAGGAAGTGCAGGATAGAAAGCATACTTGCTTACATAAGGTCCGAACTGCGAGATGCTGTCTGGAACATGATATCTGTACAGCCAGTTCTCGAGCTTGATTCTGTAGTCCTCATGAGCGAGGTCAACCAGAATGATACTTCTTACCGGATAGAAATCAGGTCTGTTCATTAGTTGATTCTCCTTTCGATCTGAGTGCTGTGAGATCCCAGTCACGGCACTCTGTGAAAATAATGGTATAAAAGCAGGCAGGGGCAATTATACCCCCTGCCTGATCTTATCTTGTATAAACTACTGTGCCTTGGATGGGGATGGTGTAGGAGCGATTACGCTTGTGTAATGCTCTTTTCTTGCCTTGAACTCAGGATCCTTGAAGAGGTTCATGAGTCTGCCCTCATTCTCGAAGATGTCCTTGCCGTGAGCAGCCTTGCCGGAAAGCAGGTCGTGGCAGTGCTCGATAGTTCCGTTTTCGCCAAGTTCAGGATCGTTAACCAGCTTAACGCCGCTGTCTGTCATCTCAAGGTGACCTTCAAGACCGCAGAGCTCGCATACAGCATGGTTAGTGCCAGGGAAAATGTAGAAGTTGTTGCCGTGGCAATGTGGGCATCCGCCTGCCTCACCCTTCCAGAGATCCAGATTCTCGGATCCAGGAATCATTACATGGTTGTCTACGATGTACTGAGCAGCCTCAACAAGGTTTCTGCCGATTTCCTTCATGCGCTCAACCTTATCGTCCTGCATGATAACGTCCTTGCTCCAGGAGAAGAAATCGTTGTTGACAACCTTCCAGCCTGGGGACAGAGCCAGCATAGCGTGGTCAGTCTCTACACGGCAAGCCCAGTCAGAACCGCCGATACCTACGAAGGAAATAGCCTTCTGCATGAAGTAACGAGGATTCAGGCCTTCCTTGCCCTGCTCTTTGAGCTTTCCGTCGAGCATCATGAGCATACCTGTATCGTGTCCAGGACCCATACGGTCGCAGCAGATGTGGAAGAGACCGGAGCCGCCGGATTCATAGATAGGATCTACGCAGAGTACGCCGTCAGCTTCTACCATCTTTTCATAAAGAGCCTTGTAATCGTCTTTTCTTGTGCAGATCATGCCCTTGCCCATTACAAGTCCTCTGGAGCATGCAACGCATCCTGTGCATGTCTGGAGATCCCAGTCAAAAGCGTGGATGAATTCGATCTCAGCGCCCATCTTCTGGCACTCCTCGAGTGCTACTCTGCACATGGTGTCATTGTTGCCGTTCTTGGTTCCGAAAGAAATTCCCAGAATTTTCATATTGTCCCTCCTGAAAATATAAATATGAAATATCTACTATTGTTTCGATGATAACATCGGAAAAACCTGTTTTTGAGTCGGTTCTGTGAATTATTAAGTTAACCTCATTAACAAGTGGCCACTGTCAGATTACTCGTGCTTCTGAGCCATTGGATCAGGCTCGTTGCAGATGTTTCTGGACAGCTTGTCTGCAACCGGATTCCAGATGAATGCTACGATGAAAGATGCGATGTAGCATGGGATGAATCCGCCGAGTACAGCCTTGAAGTATTCACTCATCGGAGCATGTGCAGTAAGTACTACTCCGAAGAATGTCATGATGAGGTCGAGCACTATTGTGAATACGAGTGCGATGACAGCATTTACGAGAAGTCCGAACTTAAGAGTTCCAGGCTGTGAATGCTTCATTGCGAAATCCACGCCCCACTTTCCTACAGGCAGGAAGTTAAGGATGAATGTAACTACGTAAGCCAGGATGCAGCTTGGAACAAAGGACTGCATATTAAGATTGCCACCGAGTGCAAGCGCAACAACTGTTACGATGATACTGAGTGGCAGGTCCATGATAAGTGCGTATACAGCAGTGAGTTTCTTACTCTTCATAATAGTTTCTCCCTTCAAAAAACTTTTGAAAAAATTGTGCTGTGAAATAATTCTGTTAAAAAAAGAACAGATATCCTGAAAAGATTCTATCCTATGATATCTGCTCTGTATAATTGTTATTATATATGTGTGTTCATAACCATATAGTTATAAACATTGCAATTACTGCTTTACAGCTTTGTATTCCTATGTTTTTCCTGTTCCTCTATGACATCTCTCAGGATATTCTCCATAGCGAGAACGGGACCGCTCTCCCTTGCGCTCATTCTGGCGATGGAAACTGAGTCTTTTGCCTTGAACGGGATCCACCTGAGGTCGTCGGCGTTCTTGGCCCATACCCACTCATCAAGGATAGCAACACCCATGTTGTTTCTGACGCAGGTGATGGTTGATTCATGGTTTTTGACAAACCTTACCTTAGGTATGAAACCGAACGGTCTGGTATAGGAGGTTATCGTATCCACGATCATCTTGTCCACTATCTCCCATGGAGCAATGAATACGTCGTCACTGAAGCTCCTCAGCGTGAGATTTTTCCTGTCAGCAAGCGGATGACTGCTTGAAAACAGCAGGATCTTGTTGATATCCGCAACGTCCATTGTGCTGAACTCGCTGAATGGTTTCAGCGAGTTGTTCATCGTCACGACGATATCGAGTGTATCATTGAGAAGCGATGTAGTAAGCTCCTTGACACCGCAGCAGTTGATGACGACTTCAATGTCCGGGTACTCCTCATTGAATTTCTCTATCATAGGCGGGATTATTCCAAAGAGATCCCATCCCTCAAGAAATCCGACTCTCATCATGCCCTTCTTCTTGCCGAGTATCCTGTCCGCTTCTATCTTGGTGTTGATGAGATCAGCCTTGTACCTTGAAAACAGTTCAAAATAGAGCCTGCCGACTTCGGTAAGCTCTGTCTTCTGATTGTTTCTCACAAAAAGCCTCGCCCCCAGCTCCTTCTCGAGCTGCGATATCTGTCTCGAGATAGCAGGCTGGGACACAAAAAGCTCCTCAGAGGTCCTGGTAAAACTCAGATTGGTGGCTACGGCCATGAAATAATCTATCTGCAGGTCGTTCATATCTTTTCCTCTGGCGACATTCTGTCAAGGTAACGCTGGAGAATGACTATCGCCGCCTGGCGGTCGATGATCTTCTTTCTGTCTTCCCGGCTCATGTTGGCCTCTATAAGCACTTCTTCAGCTTCAGCTGTCGAATACCTCTCATCCTGCCACTCGATAGTTACTTTGGAAAGCGGTCCGGAACTCTTGAGCTTATTCTCAAGCATTCTCCTGAACTCTCTCACCTTCTCCGTCTGAACTGAATCCGAATCATCAAGATTAAGCGGCAGGCCTATGACAACTTTAGAGCAGTCATACTCACGGATATAGTCAATTACTTTGCCCGTATCCTTGCGGATGCCTACTCTTTCGATGGTCGTAACACCTGTCGCAATTATACCAAGAGGGTCGCTTACAGCGACCCCCACAGTTCTGTCTCCTACATCAAGTCCGAGAATGCGCATTACTTCTTGCTGATCCCGAGATAGCTTGTAAGGATCTCTTCAAGAAGCTCATCTCTGTCTATCTTGAGAATGAGGTTTCTTGCGTTATTGTGGCTTGTGATATAAGAAGGATCTCCCGAAGTGAGATAGCCTACGATCTGATCAACTGCGTTATATCCGCGGTCTGTCAGAGCTGCGTAGATCTCTACAAGAGCTTCTTTCTTATCAAGCTGACTGTCCTTGAATCCTTCGAACATGATAGTGTTCTTGCTCATTTCAATCCTCCGTATATAAGTTATTACTGTTGATTAGCCATTATCTGTTCAGCTACTGCGAACGCGTCATCTAACTTGGATGCATCCTTTGCACCGGCCTGTGCCATGTTGGCCTTTCCGCCGCCGCCGCCACCTGCAGCCTTCGCAACTTCCTTGATAATCTTTCCTGCGTTATAGCCCTTGCCTACCAGGTCATCACTTACTGCTGTGATGAATGTTACCCTGCCGTCATTGACGGAAGCAAATACCATAACGACGTTGTTCATCTTTTCCTTGACTGCATCGCAGATGCTGCGCAGCTGGTCTGCATCGGTGTCCTCGAACTTTCTGGTGATGAGGTTCGCTCCGCCGATTTCTTTCGCTGAGTCAATTATATCACCAATTGCTCCGGTTATCTCATCGGATTTGAATGATTTTATGGTATTTTCGAGTTCCTTGATATCTGACATCACCTGAGTAGCCTTGCGTGTAAGGTCAGACTCACTGGACTTGAGGGTCTGAGCGAGTGTGCTGATGACTGCTTCCTTATCTGTCAGGTACTTGATAACATTGGAACCGGTAATAGCTTCGATACGTCTTACTCCGGCAGCGATACCGCCTTCGCTTATGATCTTGAATCCGCCAACCTTACCTGTGTTGTCAATATGTGTACCGCCGCAGAACTCTACGCTGTAGTCGCCCATGCTGACAACTCTTACGATGTCGCCGTACTTTTCGCCGAAGAGAGCCATAGCTCCGAGCTTCTTGGCCTCTTCGATAGGCATCTCTTCCATCTTGATCGGGAGATACTCGTCGACCTTGTCGTTGACGATGTCTTCGATCTTTCTGATCTCTTCAGGTGTTACTGCCTGGAAGTGGTTGAAGTCGAATCTCAGATAGTTGTCATCTACATAGGATCCTGCCTGCATTACGTGGTCTCCGAGTACATCTCTCAGAGCCTGCTGCAGCAGATGTGTAGCCGAGTGTGATCTTGCGATCCTGTGTCTTCTTACTGAGTCTATAGCAAGTGATACTGTCTCGCCGACCTCAAGCTGATCAGCAAGTCCGGAATCATCTGCATGGATCACATGGAGATAAATACCGTTGTCCTTCTCTACGTCAACGACTCTGAGTACATCGCTGCCTCTTATGATGCAGCCTGTATCGTAGATCTGTCCGCCGCTTGTAGCGTAGAACGGAGTAGCCTCAGTGATGACGAACTTGCGGTCCTTATCGTAATTGCCGACATACAGCACTTTGGACTCTGCTGATTCTTCGGTATATCCGAGGAAGCATGTTGGCTCGAAGTGGCTGTACTCTGAAGCGTCTCTCCATGCATCGTCTGAAGTATCTCTCTGATTGGCTCTTGCGAGGTCCTTCTGCGCCTTCATGTGAGCGTTGAAGCCGTCAACGTCTGCTGTTTTGCCGTTCTCCTCGAGGATCTCCTGGGTAACTTCCAGAGGGAATCCGTATGTATCGTACAGCTTGAATGTCAGCTCGCCTGCGAGTTCAGTCTCGCCCTTTGCATCCATGTCAGCCATGTAGCCGTCAAGGATCTCAACGCCTCTGTCAAGGGTCTTGGCAAAATTGTCTTCCTCGACCTTGATAATCTTCATTATATAGTCGTGCTTCTCAACGAGCTCAGGATAAGCTCCGCCGGATGTCTGTACAACGCTCTCAGCGAGCTCAACAAGCGGATTGGCCTGTGTGATTCCGAGCAGCTTGCAGTGTCTTGCAGCACGTCTGATGATCCTCTTGAGGATGTATCCTCTTCCCTCGTTGCTCGGGAGGATACCGTCTGCGATCATGAATGTCATGGATCTCAGGTGGTCTGTGACGATCCTGACGCTGACATCGACCTTATGGTTGCCTGCCTGATATTCAACTCCAGCCATGTCTGTGATGGCGTCTCTTGTGAACTTGACAGTATCTACGTCGAAGATGGAATCCACATCCTGGAGGATGCATGCGAGTCTCTCAAGACCCATTCCTGTATCAATGTTAGGATGAGCGAGTCTCGGATATGATCCGTCTTCCTGTCTGTCGAACTGTGTGAATACGTGGTTCCAGAACTCAAGGTATCTGTCGCAGTCACATCCCGGCTTGCAGTCAGGCTTGCCGCATCCCCATTCAGGTCCACGGTCATAGTAGATCTCAGAGCACGGTCCGCATGGTCCGAGTCCGATCTCCCAGAAGTTATCTTCCTTGCCGAGTCTTACGATCCTCTCTTCAGGCATTCCGATGATATCTCTCCAGATCTCAAATGCCTCGTCATCGTCTTCATATATAGTAGCCCAGAGCTTTTCCTTAGGCATCTTGAGCCATTCTGTACAGAATTCCCAGCCCCACTGCAGTGATTCCTTCTTGAAATAATCGCCAAAACTGAAGTTGCCGAGCATTTCGAAGAATGTGCCGTGACGAGCGGTCTTTCCAACGTTATCTATGTCATTAGTCCTTATGCACTTCTGGCATGTCGTCATCCTCTTGCGCGGAGGTGTCTCAACTCCTGCGAAATAAGGCTTGAGCGGTGCCATACCGGAGTTTATGATCAGAAGGCTCTTGTCATTACGCGGGATCAGCGAAGCGCTGCCGCCTGCATAATGTCCCTTGCTGACGAAAAAGTCTCTGAACATATCTCTAAGTTCATTTACCCCGAGTTTTTCCATGAATAGTCTCCTTATCTAACAAAACTTCCATTTATTATATCACTCAGCGGTGACTTCTTCAACGAATTCAATGGATTCAAGTGAAGCCTTAACGTCAGCTCTGATCTCTGCGAGAAACTCAGCTCTCAGTACTGCCTGCTCAGCCTTCTCCTCAGGTGTCAGCCCTTCTGCTTTTGACTTGTGGGCAAGCTCGTTGATCCTGTCAAGTTTGATTTTTTCCATTACAGTATTCCTTTTCTTTTCTCATTAACTGTGCGGGCCTTTTACGGCCCGCACGGCAATGCTAACATATACAACTTGACTAAATCAACTTATGTTATTTATCGCTCTTCTGCACATCCTCTTATATACAACATCTGCAGCATAGATTATAAAATGCTTGGCTGTCGGTTTTCTGGCAAAGATGTCCATCCTGTTGCATCCTGGCTTCCTGAGATTATCTTCATATGCAGTATTTATTGCATTTCTTATGCTGTGCTCCACCGGGTCCTGCCTTTTCATTCCGTATTTCAGGGCGATCAGCGGATATACATCGCTTTTCATTCTTACATCATATCTTTCACGGTCAATGATGATCTTGATCGCATCGATCAGATATGAATATCCGTTGGTGCCGATATGTATGCCGAACTCATTGAGTACAGCTGTGCTGCAGTTAAGAAATGCAATGTATTCAGCTATCTCTTCTCCGGAATGTCTGACTGATGCATCGATCCCGAACATGAACAGACTGTCCGCATGAGCAGTCTCTTTATTAACATGATACTTTCTCATACTAATCTCTCCTTATACAGTAATTGAATCCTTGATATTGTTGTAAACAGCATCTCCTATGCCGTTCACGGACTTTATGTCCTCCTTCTTTCTGAACTTTGTACTGCTCCTGTAGTCAATTATCTTCTGGGCCTTGGCTTCTCCTATACCGGGAAGAGTCATGAGTTCTTCCTTGCCCGCATAGTTGATGTTGACAAGTCCGTTTCCGGATACTGTTTCCGCAGTCTCTGCAGCCTGTGGATCTTCTGAAGTGCCGCCTGCTCCATCTGCGGCGCTGACGGAGCCTTCGGATGCACCATCAGATCCGCTCTCGCCTGCTGCCTGAGGCCGGAGAGGAATGATTATCTTCTCACCGTCCTCCACGAATTCCGCACGGTTTATGGAATCTGTATCAGCATTGCTTATGAGCCCTCCGGCCAGTTCAATGACTTCATACAGCCTCGTTCCGCTGCTTACGTTATATACACCCGGTTTTACTACGGCCCCTCCTATGTCCACACATATCTCGCCGGATGCATTCCCCTCCATGCCGCTGTCGACTGTTATATCAGCTTTGCTGTTTTCATGCAGCCGCAGTGCAAGTGCAAGAAGCAGAATGAAAACTATGAGCAGTATTCTGATCAGTCTCTTCTTGTCTCGAAAGATATCTTCTGTATAAGACTTAAGTCTTTTCAAAGCGTTCTCAGACATGGCAGTTTCCTTTCCTGGGGTTATATGCAATGTTTGGATCGCTTTAAACTATAATATAGACCCTTTCTGATGTGAAATATTGCTGTTTTTACATTTATTTAATAATAATCGTCCGTTTATTTACGTTTTTTTTCATTTTTTCAACGTTTTTCACTGTTTCTGAATTATTTGAATCTAGATATTGTATGATTTGGTGATTTTTTTGCACGAAAAAGGGAAGCTGTAGGCTTCCCTTCCTGTCAAATAATTATCTTAGCTGATGAAAATATTCATCTACTCCTCAGTGTACTCAAACTCGAAGTCCTTGATGCGGACAGTATCGCCTTCCTTAAGGCCAAGATCGAGCAGCAGCTTCATGCCTCCGTTTTTCTCGATATAGTTGTACAGATACCTGATGGAACCGCTGTCTGTGAAGTTGGTCGAGTTGAATATCTTGGTGAGATGCTTTCCTTCAAGAACGAAGGCTCCGTCCTCATCGACATAAGCACTGATCTTCTTGTAATCAGCGTCATATTCATCTGCCTCAAAGTCAAACATCTGAACAGGCTCTTCATCAGGCTCTTCATATGTCTCGATCTCATGAAGCGTCTCGTCCAGGAGCTCAGTGATTCCCTGACGTGTTGCAGCACTTATCGGGAACACCTTGCGGCCTTCCTTTTCCATGAGATCCATGAACTCATGGAACTTATCCTGATCTGTCACGATATCTATCTTATTGGCAGCAACGATCTGCGGCTTTCTGAGAAGCTTTGGATCATACTGTTCAAGCTCCGCCATGATCTTCCTGTAGTCCTCTACAGGATCGCGGCCTTCGGATCCGGATACATCGACTACATGTATGAGGACCTTGGTCCTTTCAATATGCTTGAGGAACTTGAATCCAAGGCCTGCGCCCTGGGCAGCTCCTTCAATGATTCCGGCGATATCAGCCATAACAAAACTTGTATCGTGCAGATACACGACACCAAGATTAGGATCTATGGTAGTGAAATGATATCCTGCGATCTTAGGTCTTGAATTGGTGCATACGGACAGAAGTGTCGACTTTCCGACATTAGGGAATCCAAGAAGGCCTACATCTGCGATAAGCTTGAGCTCGAGGATGACTTCTCTCTCCTTTGCAAAACCTCCGGCCTCGGCAAAGTTAGGAGCCTGACGGATGCTGCTCTTGTAATGAACATTACCGCGTCCTCCTCTGCCACCCCTGGCTGCAACGAGCTCATCTCCGTCGTTGCAGAGATCCTTCATCAGAAGTCCAGTCTCCTTATCAATGATAAGCGTGCCGACCGGCACCTTGATATACAGGTCCTGCCCCTTCTTGCCGTAGCGCTTTCTCTTCATTCCGTCCTGGCCGTTCTCAGCCTGATACTTCCTCTTGTACTTGAAGTCCATCAGAGTCCTGAGATTGCGGTCGGCAACAAAAATAACACTGCCGCCGTCACCGCCGTCGCCGCCGTCCGGACCGCCGTCCGGAACATACGGGTCGCGTCTGAAGGTGACTGCGCCGTTGCCGCCCTTACCGGATACTATTGTGATTTCCGCTCTGTCTACGAACATGTCTTTTTCTCCGAAAAAATCAGCCCCTACAATGTAGGGGCTTGATGCGAATTAACGGAATTATGCTTCCTTGCTGTAAACGCTTACTTTCTTTCTCTTCTTGTCGTATCTCTCGAACTTTACAGTTCCGTCGATCTTTGCAAACAGAGTGTCGTCTCCACCGATACCAACATTGTTGCCAGGGTGAAGCTTAGTGCCTCTCTGTCTCATGATGATGCTTCCAGCGCTTACATATTCACCGGCACCTACCTTAAGTCCAAGTCTCTTGGACTCGGAATCTCTGCCGTTTTTGGAACTTCCTACTCCCTTTTTACTTGACATCGAATATTACCTCCTGTTCCTTATTAGTTAGCCTCGATAGCTGCAAGGATTTCAGCCTTTGTTGCCTTAGCAGCAACCTCGATGCCCATTTCCTTAGCGATCGCGAGCAGCTCATCCTTCTTCATGGATGCGTTTGCCTTTGGTGCTTCTGCTGCAGGAGCCTCAGCCTTAGCTGCGGATTCCTTCTTAGCGGCCTTCTTGCCAGCGCCGATACCTGTAACCTTAACGAGTGTGTATGGCTGTCTGTGACCGTTCTTACGTCTGTAATCTTTCTTAGCCTTGTACTTGTAGATGATAACCTTGTCAGCCTTACCCTGCTCGAGAACCTCAGCCTCTACTGCGTATCCGTCTACAAAAGGTGTTCCTACTACAAGCTCATCTCCGCCTACTGCTACTACTTCGTCGAAAATGACCTTGTCGCCTACCTGTGCGTCAAGCTTCTCTACTCTGAACTCATCGTTCTCCTGAACTCTGTACTGCTTGCCGCCTGTCTTGATAATTGCGTACATTGTTTAATTTTCCTCCTTAAACCAGACTCGCCGTTGAGGGTGCACCGCCATATATTTACTGTAGCTGCGATGCTTAACAATCACCCTTTTCGTGCGGTTGACCGCGTTCAAGTATAACAAAACGCAATATGTCCGTCAAGGATTATTTTCAGTGTTTTCAATGATTTTTACAGCCCAGGGGCCCGGGACGCATCAGTCTTCAATAACGACTCCATCCTCATCGACACGGATGCCCCCGTCCTTAGCGTCTGCAGGCTGCTTGCTGTCTTCGAAGTGCTTCATGACTCTGGTCCTTACATCCTCGAGTACGGAAGGATGCTCTTCGAGATATGTCTTGACATTCTCTCTGCCCTGTCCGATCCTCTCGCCGTTGTAGCTGTACCAGGATCCTGCCTTCTCGATTATGCCGATCTCCGTAGCTGTATCGAGGATGTCTCCCGGGAGAGATATTCCTGTTCCGTACATGATGTCGAATTCAGCCTTCTTGAACGGAGGAGCGACCTTGTTCTTGACGATCTTGACTCTGGTCCTGTTGCCCAGCATGTCCTCGCCCTTCTTGATAGTCTCGACTCTTCTGACATCGAGTCTCATGGATGCGTAGAACTTGAGAGCTCTTCCGCCTGTAGTCGTCTCCGGATTACCGAACATGATGCCGATCTTCTCTCTCAGCTGATTGATGAAGATAACGCATGTGTTGGACTTGTTGACAGCACCTGCGATCTTACGCAGAGCCTGTGACATGAGTCTTGCCTGAAGACCTACATGTGAATCTCCCATCTCCCCCTGGATCTCAGCCTTAGGTACGAGTGCTGCGACTGAGTCGATTACGATGATATCAAGAGCTCCGCTCCTTGCGAGCATCTCGCAGATCTCGAGAGCCTGCTCACCTGTATCCGGCTGGGATACGAGAAGTTCATCAACATTGACACCGAGATTCCTGGCGTATACAGGATCGAGCGCATGCTCAGCATCAATGAATGCTGCCTGTCCGCCCTTCTTCTGAGCCTCTGCGATAGCGTGGAGAGTCAGAGTTGTCTTACCTGAGGATTCAGGTCCGTAGATCTCTATGATCCTGCCCTTAGGGTATCCGCCTACTCCTGTAGCGAGATCAAGACTGATAGATCCTGTCGAGATGACATCGAGATTGGTCACAGGACCGGCATCTCCGAGCTTCATGATAGCTCCCTTACCGTACTGTTTCTGTATCTGTTCAAGGGCCTGATTGAGGGCCTTTTCTTTTGCTGCATTGTCTGTATTATTAGTAGCCATGGTTCCTCCTGGATGTATTCAGAACAAGTGTTCGAATACATAATACTGCTCTTTTCTCCGGTTGTCAATGCCTGGGTCGCTATTTTTCCGGGTCAGTATAATTATATTGTTTTCACTGATTTCTGTCGAACGGCGGATGCATGATATCCTGCAGATTATCCACCCGCCGGACGGTTTCCTGTATTATTTCAGTACAGGAACGGCGCTATTCGGCGGTCAGAAGCTGATATGCCGTCCTCAGCATCCTCAGCCTGAAATAGTTGCGGTTCCAGTTCCTGAAGTTCCTGTGCGTATGTACAGGTACTGATCCGGACTTATCCCTGAAAGCATATCCTATGTACGCCTCTCCCGCTTCATGCCCTTCATCTGCATCAGGACCGGCAAAGCCTGTAACCGAGATGGCCATATCTGCACCTGATGCAGCCTTCGCCGCCAGCGCCATAGCCTCAGCAGTCTGAGGGCTTACCACGCCGTATGTATCAATAGTCTCTGCAGGAACGCCTAGCGCGATCTTCGCTTCAATACTATATGTAACATATGCACACTTAAGTGCCTCTGATGCTCCCGGCACCTCAGCGATTGACGACGCGAACAGTCCTGCCGTTGCAGATTCTGCTGATGTTATTGTAAGATGCTTCTCCTTCAGAAGCCTTACTACGACTTCGTCGAGCTCTTCGTCATCGTAGCTGTATATGTACTCGCCGATGAGCTCGTTGACTCTGACTATCATCTCATCAACTGCTGCCTTAGCCTCTTCGATAGTGTCTCTCTGGGAGGCGACCCTGATAGTGCACTCGCCTTCCTTGGCATAGGTCGCGATAGTCGGGTCTGTCTGTCCGTCTATAAGAGGCATCAGGTCCATCTCGAGGGCCGATTCGCCCCTTCCGATCGTTCTGATGACCCTGTAGTACATCTTCTTTTCCATGAACTGCTCGAGATACTGGCGCCCGCCGTTTTCGAAGAGCCACTTCAGTTCGCGCGGCGGTCCCGGGAAGCACATGGCGACTTTGCCGTCCTTCTCATAGGCAAAACCGGGTGCTGTTCCCGAAGCATTATAGAGCGGTGTGCAGCCCTTCGGGAGATACGCCTGCTTGAGGTTGTTCTCAGGCATTTTGCCCACACGGCTCGCGTAGAACTCCCTGATCTCATCTGCGGCTCTCTCGTCAAAATACATCTCAGCGCCGAAGTAGTCTGCGACCATCTCCTTGGTCAGATCGTCCTGCGTAGGTCCGAGGCCCCCGGTCAGTATCACGAGGTCTGTGTCATCATATGCCTGACCTATCTTCTCTCTGAGCCTTGCAGGGTTATCACCTACGACAAAATGGTACATGACGTCGAATCCCATCAGGTTGAGGTTCTTCGACAGATACGTCGCATTGGTATTGACTGTCTGGCCGAACAGGAGCTCTGTCCCGACAGCGATTATGGAAGTCTTCATAAATATTCTGCCTCTCTCACCTTACATCGAGAAAACATCCTTGTTCTGGAGAACATATTCACAGCCTGAGTAGACCGTCATGATCAGAGAAGCTATGAAAATGTAGTATCCGACAGTCATGATCACCGGATAATCGCTGAGCCACAGTCCTGCCATCATGACGATGACAGAGATCATCTGCAGAACGGTCTTGATTTTGCCCGACATGCCTGCAGCAAGGACTCTGCCTTCTGATGCAGCTACAGTCCTCATTCCGGCAACGATGAACTCTCTTGCGAGGATAATGATCATCATCCATGCCTGGATGGTATCTGTCTCTATGAAGAGGCAGAGAGCCGAATAGACCAGGATCTTGTCAGCGAGCGGGTCCATTATCTTGCCGAAGTTGGTGACGAGATTCTGTGATCTTGCTATCTTGCCGTCAAAGTAGTCCGTTATGGATGCCGCACAGAACAGCACAAGTGCCGCCGGATACATTTTGAGCATAAAGGCAGCGATGAAAAATGGTACTGCGATCATTCTCGCGATGGTGAGTTTGTTAGGAAGATTCATCTCTAATACTCCTTCTTTGTTCTTGATACATATTATATTTTCGATGCAAATTGTTATCCTGCATCATGAGGCCTTGTATTCCTACAGGACCTCTTCACCCTCAAGGTCGTATTCGTATGCGTTGTCGATGCGTACGTTCACGATATCTCCCGGATACAGGTCGCGTTTGCTCCTGAATGCTACATTGCAGTCGATCTCAGGCGAGTCATATCTCGTCCTGCCCGAATAGACATCCTCGTCGATCATCTCGTCTACGATCACCTCATAGACCTTGCCGATCTTTTTCTCATTGAGCTCCTCGCTGACCCTGAGCTGATGCTCCATGACCGCATTCCGTCTGGCCTGCTTGGTCTCTTCGTCCAGCTTGCCGTCGAGTTCATAGGATGGAGTGCCTTCTTCATCGGAGAAGGCAAAAGCGCCAAGGCGGTCGATCTTCATTGTATCGATGAAGTCGAGAAGTTCGTTCATGTCATCTTCCGTCTCCCCCGGGAAGCCGACAAGAAGTGTCGTTCTGATGTGTACTTCAGGTATCCTCTCTCTGAGCATGGTGATCGCTGCCCTTATTGATGCACCGGTCGACTGCCTTCTCATGCGGTGAAGTACGTTATCTGAAACGTGCTGGATCGGCATGTCGATATACTTGCAGATCTTAGGCTCGTTTGCGATGGTTTCAACGAGTTCGTCGGTAATACCGTTATCGTAAACGTACATGAGCCTGATCCATTCAATGCCGTCTATAGCGCAAAGCTTCCTCAGAAGCTCAGGCAGGCAGAGTTTGCCGTACAGGTCGCGGCCGTACTGGGACGTATCCTGCGCGATCAGGATCAGCTCCCTGATCCCTGCGTCCGCCATGTCCTGCGCCTCGCGGACGCAGTCCTCGATACGCTTTGACCTGTAGTGCCCGCGTATCGACGGGATCGCGCAGAAGCTGCACGCGTTGTTGCACCCCTCCGCGATCTTGAGATACCCCGTATAGGCACCCTCATCAAAATCCCTCTTCCTGTATCTGAGGTCATCAAGCACATCACCGACCATGTCAGAGCTGCGTGCAGCCTCCTCCGGAGCAGCGCCCCCTCTTCCCTGCGGGCGCTCTTCATCCCGGCCGCTCCCGAGCAGGATATCCGGCAGCCTGTCATAGTCATTGACACCGAAGAACATGTCCACCTCAGGCATCTCCTCAGCCAGCTCAGCGTGATAGCGCTCAGACAGGCAGCCAGTCACGACCAGCTTCATCCCGCGGCCCTTCTCCTCAGCCAGCTCGAAGATCCTTGCGATGGATTCCTTCTTGGCATCCTCAATAAAGCCGCAGGTGTTGACGATCATGATGTCAGCATCCTCCGGCTCAAACACGATGCTGCAGCCCCTCTCAACAAGAGCGGCTGCCAGCATCTGCGAATCATATTCATTCTTGGCACACCCAAGCGTGTCTATATATACGTTCATTTTTACCTTCTATAACATGCATTTATCCGCAGAAATCACATACTGTGAAAGCGCAGACTTGTGAAAAGATAGATGCAGTTCACAAGTGAGCGGCAGCGAGATCGGCTGGAATTGGAGCCTTAGCACTGAAAGTGCGATTGCGACAATTCCCCGATCTTGCAGAGCGAACGCAGATGAAATGCACGATCTTTTCACGATGAGCATTTCACAGTATGTGATTTCACTCATCTGAATTCAGTATCATCTTTCTTACGCTCTCCGGCAGCGAGTTGAAATAGTCAACTGCATCGTTCCCGGTCGGCGCTATTACTGTCTCCTCGCCTGCTGCAGGCTCCTCATACGAGTCTTCAAATTTGTCATACTCCTCAGTCTGACGCGAGGCCTGGCGTGACTCATAGAAGTCTTCTGGTTCAGGTTCCGGCTCAGGCATTCTCTGCGGCTGAGGATCAGCAGGTCTTGAACCCATGAGGTTCATGTGAGGCTTGCCTGTCACCTTCGCCTCGAGTTCGGCCTTCTCCTGAGGAGAGATCTCGTCGATGGTCTCCTGAGCTGCGGCTGCATTGGAGCTGCCGTTATAGTACTCATCTTCAGTCACAAGGACCTGCCTCGGTCTTGATCCGTCTGAAGGCCCGATGATGCCCTTCTCCTCGATTTCATCTATGATCCTTGCAGCGCGGTTGTATCCGATGCGGAATCTTCTCTGCAGCATGGATACCGATGCCTGCTTGGACTTGAGGATGAATGCGATGGCATCCTCGGTCAGCTCATCCTGAGGCTCTGAAGAGCCTCTCTTGTCGGCATTCTCGATCGCGTTCTGGAGCTCCTCATCATATACCGGGCCGCCGCCTTCCTTCTTGACGAACTTGATGACCTTGTCGGTCTCGCTGTCTGAGATGTACGGACCCTGTACTCTGTATGGCTTACTCGAGCCGACCGGCGAGAAGAGCATGTCGCCCTTGCCGAGCAGCTTCTCAGCGCCTGCCATATCGAGGATGGTCCTTGAGTCTACCTGTGATGCGACGCTGAACGCGATTCTCGACGGAATGTTGGCCTTGATAAGACCTGTGACAACGTCTACCGAAGGTCTCTGAGTCGCTACTATCAGATGCATTCCTGCAGCTCTTGCCTTCTGGGCCAGTCTGCAGATCGAGTTCTCGACTTCAGACGGTGCAGCCATCATGAGGTCTGCCAGCTCGTCGATGATGATGACGACCTGCGGCTTGCAGTTGGCAAATTCATGATTGGCCTTCATCAGCTCATTGTACGACTCGAGATCCTTGACACCCTCCCTGGCGAAGAGCTCATATCTCTTGTCCATCTCCTCTACAGCGATCGCCAGAGCCCTTGAAGCCTTTCTCGCATCAGTCACGACCGGTGTCAGCAGGTGCGGGATGCCGTTGTAGTTGGCAAGCTCAACGACCTTAGGGTCGATCATGATGAGCTTCAGCTCGGACGGCTTTGCCTTGTAGAGGAAGCTTGTGATTATAGTATTGATGCAGACTGACTTACCGGAACCTGTTGCACCGGCTATCAGAAGGTGCGGCATTCCCTTAAGGTCTGCGATTATGTTGTTGCCTGAAATGTCCTTACCGACAACGAATGTGATCTTAGACTCTGACTTCTCGAATTCCTCCGACTCGATCAGTTCTCTGACAAGTACAGGTGACGGTTTGTCGTTTTCGACCTCAATTCCGACAGCCGCTTTGCCCGGTATAGGAGCCTCGATCCTGAGGTTCTTGGCTCTGAGATTGAGCGCTATATCGTCAGCGAGCCTTGTGATGCTCGATACCTTGACACCTGTTGCCGGCTGCACCTCGTATCTTGTTACGGATGCGCCCTGGGTAACAGTCAGCACCTTGGCATCAACGCCGAAGTCGTTGAGGGTCTTCTCGAGAAGCTCAGCTTTCTGCTCCAGCTGATAGTCGGATGCCATCTGCTTGTTTCCGGCAGGCTTTTTGAGAAGTGCCGGTGAAGGCAAAACGTATGAAGTATCTTCTGAGTTCCTGTTGAAGCTCTCCGCAAGTTCGTCGTCTTCAGCCGAACGCTGAGGTTCTTCCTCAAGGCCCTTCTTGCCCTTCTTGCGGCTGGATGCTGCTTCCTGCTCTTCCTCTCCGAGTCCCTTGACAGAGCCTGAAGCAATGCCCGCGAGTTTCTTCCTGTGAGCGTTCTCGGCATCATAGCTTCCGTCGAGGCCGCTGCCTGAAACACCGAACTCTCTCATCTCGCGCTGCATGATCGAGGCCACGCCTGCTCCTGCTGCGTTTCCTCCGGCAAATCCTATATCATCTTCAAGGCCTCTTCCTGCAGAGGCTTTCTTCCTTCCGTCCAGACCGTATCCGCCCGAATGGCCGTAATCATCCGGATCACCGAGTCCGTACTGTCTGCCGGCTTTGCCCTTATAAGGTTCGCCTCCCATGCCTCTCGGCTTGTCAGGTGCTTTCTGAGCAGGCCGTGCGGTCCTTCCGCGGTATCCGTAATCGCCTTCGTCCACGCCCTCGAAGTTCATGTCCATGGTGACAGGCCTGTCGCCTTCATTCTGAACAGCGTTGGACGGACCCGCGATCCTGTCGCCCTTTCTGTCATAGAAGGTGTCCACACCGAGGACTTTCGTGTAATCTATCTGGCTTTCGTCAGTCAGGTTGTTTATCTTGTGCTCAGGTGCATCAAGAGGCTGCACCATATTGTCAGAAGCGCTGTTCTTTCTTACGGCAGCGTACTGATCTCTCTGTGTAGGCACTGTCGCAGGATCATCATCGACCTTGGAGATGCCGTTGAGTATCGACTTCCACAGGGATTTTGCACCGCTGGCGATCGGGGATTCCTTATGTTCAGGCTGTACTCCGTTAGTGACGATCCCGGTCTCAGGATCCGCTCCCGGAGTTGCAGCTCTGGCGACAGCCATCTGGACCTTGGCGGTTTCCGCCTCTTCGAATTCCTTTATGATCTTCCTCTGCTCATGCTTGAGCACCAGATTGTCGAAGAACCTCGAAATCGGTGTATTGGCAACAAGGAAAACCGATATGATGATAACAGCTGATGCAATGATCAGAAGCCCCGGCATTCCGAAGAACTTGACGATTATGGAGCCAAGCTCCATTCCTATTACGCCTCCGCTCAGCCTGTTGACCCCGTCCCTGTAATACTGGACCATGTCGCTGAAGCCGAACGCCGGCATTCTTTCATCAATGAACCTGTATGAATTCAGGATGCACATATTAATGAAAATAAGCGCACCGAAAAAGGCAGTCCTTCCGCCTATATGCTGCATCTTCCGTGTAAGGAGAAGCACTGCGAATATAAGGATGAAGAAAGGCAGAACATAAGCCATCGTGCCGAAAAGTCCGAGGCATATGTCATGCACAGTGCTTCCGAAGGCTCCTGTCGAGTCCATGACTACCGTAAAGAACAGGAACAGGCCCACCGCAAACAGCGTGATGCTCCATATGACATCAAGATTCCTTCTGTCATGGTCGTACTGAGCCTGCATCTCCCTTATCTTCTCGAGCCTTGCCTCCTCAGCGGAAACAGTCTGCTTCTGGGAAGACCTGCTTCCGGAAGAGCTGCTCTTAGACTTGTTCTTGCTCCCCGGCGGTCTGCCCGGTCCTCTTTTCTTCTGTGTATTATTCTGATTATTTGCTGCCATTAAGCCTCTCCTGCAATCAAATTTTCAGTAGATTATCAATATACATACAAAATCATAATATTATACCACAATATAGTGTGTTTTTGCACTTTCCGTGAAAAATAAAACAGTGCAAGCTGTTAAGCTTGCACCCTTCCATCGAAATAGTCTTCTGTTATCCTGATTATTCAGCGTTTACAACGTCTTTGCCGTCATAGTAACCGCAGTTAGGACATACTCTGTGTGGAAGCTTTGGCTCATGGCACTGAGGACAGATCGAAAGTCCGGTCATGCTCTTCTTCATGTTAGCAGCCTTTCTGCCGCTTGTCTTAGCCTGTGATGTTTTCCTCTTAGGTACTGCCACTGTCGACACCTCCTTATATATAAAATCTGATTGTAAACTCGTTCATATGTGCGCGCAAAATCTCCGTCGCACCCGCTTATTATATTCATGCGGCATACTGTTGTCAACGACTTTTCAGAGTTTTTCGCACATTTACATAAGTAAAAGGGATTGCGTCCGCAATCCCTTAAATGGTCGGGGTGACGAGATTTGAACACGCGACCTCTTCGTCCCGAACGAAGCGCTCTACCAAGCTGAGCCACACCCCGGCGCGCATTAATAAAATAACTCTTTTATAGCACTATTGCAAGATATTTTTTTATTTAATACATCCGGCAGCATTTATAGCCGGTGCATATGGCATGATGCTTCAGCAGAATCAGGGCAAAAGAAGATCACAGGATGCGCACAGGCTGTCTGTGGTCAGACGAATCAGAAACCGGTTCGCCTGCAATTAGATTGTATATGTCAGCTGCATGGACATCGAGCCTCAGCATCTTCTCTGCATCACCGCTGATGAGCGATTTTTCCTTGTTTATATTCGTGACAACCGGAAGTCCCCCGGCATTATCTGCTGTTTCATTCTGTGCTGCTGCACTCTGTTCTTTCTTGATACCTGACAGGATGCTTCGTCCTGTATCATTGAATCCGAGCACGCGGATATATCCCGGCCCGTCTGCCGCCGGAAACTCTGCTCTTGTTATACCCAGCAGCACCTGCATGCACAGTCTGGATATCCTTGTGTACGTATACCTCCTGGATTTGACTCTGAGGATGAGATCATCAAGGTCATCAGCCTTCCCAGCCTCTGCTCTCAGAAGATTGCCGAGTCCTTCTCCGCCCGACGGGCAGTCGTCGATCAGCTCCGCAGGTGTTGTCATTACTGCATATCTTATGAGGTCAAAGAGCCTCTGCTCCCTTTCCTCTGTATCTTCAGCATCCGGCAGGTCTTTCAGCACACATTCCGGTACATACTCTGCTATTTTGCCTGCAGCTATGCTCTGCAGACATTCTCCGCCTGTGCTCATCATATCCCTGATACCTGTTGCGCTCATGAATCTGTGTCCGCCGCCTTCAGTATCGTTGTAACCTGCGCCCTCTCTTCTGACAGGTACCGGCACAGCCTTATCCATGGACATGATGTATTCAGCTGCAAGTATGTCGTTGGGATTGCTCAGAACAGCCAGTCCCTTACGGCTTCCTCCGAGTTCCTTGAAGGCTTTTGCTCTTGCTGCAGGATAGTTCATGCCCTCTCTTGCATACCCGGCAATAAGAGCATCCATTTCAGATCTGTGTTCTCTGATGAAACGTGCAGCGCCGGCCAGAGCCCCGGCATCACCTGACTCGCTTCCGAAGGATATGCAGCTCACACCTGCAGATTCAAGAAGCTTCACGCCTGCAGACGCATACTGCCCTGCATTGCCGAGGCAGTACAGAGCAGGTATCTCAATTACAAGATCCGCACCGCAGCTGAGAGCGTGCTCCGCCCTGGTCCACTTGTCCATGACGGCCGGCGCCCCTCTCTGCACGAAATCCCCGCTGAGCGCAACGACTGCCGCATCACAGCCGGACAGCTCTTTTGCCCTTGCTATATGATACACATGGCCGTTATGAAGAGGATTGTATTCAGCTGTTATTCCTACCGCTTTCACAGTATGTTCCCTTCCTGTTACGAAAAACGGGATCTGCAGGACACCTGCAGACCCCGCGGTCTTGATCACTTATATTCCGCAGTTATGCCGCTAAGGACTATTCCTCTGTGCTCTGCGGTGGAACAGCAGCCTCACCGAGCTGTACTCTCTCTGCAAGTGTCTTCATCTCCTGACGGTTCTGGTTGACTCTTGCGTTGATGTTGTTGAGCATCTCGTTGAAGTACTCTGTCATTGGCTGGATGTAAGCAGTGCCGACGCCTGCGATGTCGTTCTGCATATCGTAAAGCAGCTGATCAATGTATTCGTATGATCTGTACTTCATATAATTGGAGTGGTTCTCAGCTTCCTTGAGAAGTGCATCTGCTCTCTTCTGAGCGTCCTTGTAGATGCTGTTGTTGTTGACGAGATACTCCACCTGATCCTTTGCCTCATTGATCATACGGTTGTACTCTCTCTTGGCATCGCTGATGATCCTGTCCTTCTCCTGACCGAGCCATTTTGCCTGCTGGATGTCTCTAGGCAGGTTAAGTCTCATATCCTCGATGATCTTCTGAGCTACATCGAGATCTATGATTCCCTTTTCGGAAAATGGCATCTTTCCCGAAGAAGCAATAAGTTCTTCGAGTTCGTCAAGAAGCGACATGATTTTGATGCTGTCATCGTTCATTGTTTTATTCCTCCTCCAATTTCAATCTGATTCTCGAAACGACATAATCCGGTACGAGTCCGTCAACAGAGCCGCCGTACGAAGCGACTTCCTTGATGAGACTTGAGCTTATGAATGAATACTCAGGATCCGTCATGAGAAAAACAGTTTCCGTGTCCCCATTGAACAGTCTGGCATTCATCTGCGCCATCTGCAGTTCGTTTTCAAAATCAGTTGTTACTCTCAGTCCCCTTACTACCGCCGCAAATCCGTTGCTGTTTACGTAATCTGCGAGAAGACCGTCAAATTTATCGACTGACACATTAGGAATATGCTCTGTGACCCTGCGGATGATCTCAACTCTTTCGTCAATCGTAAAAAGACCCTTCTTGTTAGGGTTGACAACGACTGCAACAGTGAAAGAGTCATACATCTTGGCGGCTCTTTCAATGATGTTGAGATGTCCGTTGGTAATGGGATCGAACGACCCCGCATACAGAGCTTTTCTTTCCATAATATGTAACTTCCTTACCTTGAAAGTTTAACAGAGTTAAAGCGTTTTCGCAATAATCACTGAAATATCATTCGAAAATATATACATCAACGCCAATGGATCCGTACTTTTTCTCCTTGATCCTGGTCAGGCCGCCGTAACTTTCCTGTAAAGGATTATCGTAAAGATGCTCTGCCACGACGACGCTTCCCTCGTCGAGAAGGCCTCTCTCCTGCAGTATTTCCATGGCCTGCGGGTAATAATCCAGCTGATCATACGGCGGATCCATGATCACAACATCAAGAGTGGTATCGATCCTCGCAAGAGCTGTCTTGAAGTCGCAGTTCATCGGAACAGCCTTCTCTCCCGCTTTGCAGTTATCGATGTTCCCGAGCAGGATCCTGAAATTCTGCCTGTTAAGCTCGGAGAACCAGCATTTATCTGCTCCTCTTGAGAGAGCTTCAAGTCCCATTGCACCGCTTCCTGCAAACAGGTCACACACAGCAGCACCCGGTATCCACTCCCTTATCATGCTGAACACAGCCTCTCTGACCTTTTCAGTCGTCGGCCTGATGCCCTTAGGCACCTCAATATTCCTGTATTTATAATCGCCTGAAGTGATTTTCATTTATTATCCTCTTCTATTTCCTCGATTTTTATAACAACATATGGGAACACATCTCATAATATATCGGAATTATCGGTCTCTGCGGCGGCCAGCATGTATTCCTCAACATGCCTGAGATCAGTCCCGTCCGGTTCCTCCATGATCCGGTCGGCATCCTGTATCGCCGCTTCAAGTATATCCGTATACCTGCACAGCGCAATTATGTCCCTGCTGTAATTGCCTGACTGCATCGTACCCATCACATCTCCGGGGCCTCTAAGCCTGTAATCGACCTCACTGATCTCGAATCCGTCGCTTATTTCAGCCATTGCCTTTGCCCTGGCGACAGCAGTTTCTGACCTGCTGTAGTTGATAAGGCAGCAGTATGACTGCTTTTCGCTCCTTCCGACTCTGCCTCTCAGCTGATGCAGCTGAGCAAGGCCGAATCTTTCGGAATTCTCGATCACTATGACTGTGGCGTCAGGCACATCGATCCCTACTTCTATTACGACTGTCGCAACAAGGATGTGCACCCTGTGCGAGCGGAAGTCCTCCATTATGGATTCCTTCTCTTCCTTGCCGATCCGCCCGTGCAGCAGCTCCGCCCTGTGATCCGGATATCTCCGCTTTATCTCTTCAAAGAGCTGCATCACAGATGACAGATCTTCATCCTCGCTGTCTATGCTCGGTGCGATTATATATGCCAGATTGCCCTTGTCAAGCTCATCCCTGACTATCCTGTAGGCTCTCTCCCTGCTGGTCTTATCGAATGCTCTTGTGATGATCTCGCGTCTGCCCTCCGGACGGGTCCTTATGATGCTGAAATCCATGTCGCCGAATACTGTCGCCGCCATAGTCCTCGGGATAGGAGTCGCGGACATGACCAGTACGTTGACGCCTCGGCCCTTGCGGACCAGCGTTTTGCGCTGATTGACACCGAACCTGTGCTGCTCGTCAGTTACGACCAGCGCGAGGTCACTGAACTCCACATCCTTCTGGATAACCGCGTGAGTGCCGACGATGATATCCGCCGCACCTGAGGCGATCTCTTCAAGGGTCTCTCTTCTCTCAGCAGCCTTCATCCCGCTTATGAGGAGGCAGACCTTTATTCCGAACGGTGCAAAATCCGCTCTCAGTCTCTCATAATGCTGCCTTGCGAGGATCTCAGTCGGAGCCATCATTGCAGCCTGATGCCCGCTGAGGACGCATTTGTACATCGCAGCCTCAGCAACGACAGTCTTGCCGCACCCGACATCGCCCTGCACAAGTCTGTTCATCGGTCTCGGTGATATCAGGTCGCCCTCGATCTCCCTTATACAGCTCAGCTGCCCGTCAGTCAGCTTGAAAGGCAGACTGTCTATAAACTCATCGATCGGCTTCGGCTCTATCGACGCATCCTCTGATGCCGACTCTATCTTCTGTCTGCTCATCCTGATGGCCAGCTGGTACATCAGGAGCTGCTCGTATACAAGTCTGTATCTTGCAGTCTTGTAGTGCTGCTCGCTTTCAGGGAAATGGATGCTGCGCAGGGCAAAACCTCTCCCGCACAGTCTCCGGTCAGCTGTCGTCCTGCTGCCGATCCAGTCCTCGTCCACGTCCGTACTCTCAAGAGCCGTCCTTATCCACTTTGTAAAGTTGTTTCCCGTGATCCCGGGTACATTCCTGTACACAGGGATGATGCCTCTTGCATCCCTGTCACTGCCGAGCTGACACATCTCAGGGTTGGTCCACACCCTCATGCCGTTTCTCATTCTCATCCGCCCGAACAGTACGTACTGCGCACCTGTCCTTAGCGTCTTTCTGAGGTATGGCATGTTGAAGAATACTGCACTGAAAACTGTGCTTTCATCTCTCAGCACGCACTCGACCATAGGTCTCCTGCCGCCGAAAGATCTCACGTTCATCCGGATAAGTTCTCCGCAAACCAAAGAATCCCGGTCCTCCTGGGCCCGGGCTGCTGGTACTAGGTTCCTCCTGTCCTTATACCTGACAGGATAATATGCAAGAAGATCGTCGATGGTATTTATGCCTGCCTCGGCGAGCGTCTCCTTCTTCCTGCCGCCTATTCCTTTTATTCTCGAAACATCATCGCTAAGCCGGAGTCTGTCAGACATTCTTCCTGATAACCTCGATGTTTCTCCTTACTACCTGATCATCCGACATGACGCCCTTGATGTTGACCGTAATGATGCCCGGATTGTTCAGTTTCAGGATGGCAAAATCATTTTCGATGCGTCTGAATATCTCTTCAGTCAGTTCGGATATGCTGCTTCCGAAAGTGGTGATAATGAACACCTTTACCCTGACATGCTGCTTCTTCTCATACACTTCCAGCGCATCAAAATAATCAGGGTCCGTGAACCTGGACGGGTCGTAGAACCTTGATGGCTTGTCCTTGATAGGCTTGCCCTTCTTGCTGCACAGGATGATGTCATCTCCCATGTCCAGGAGATCGTCGATTATCATCCTCTCTATTACGCCCTTGTTTACAGCAATGGCACCGTAGTCATTTCTGAGAATCACAGACATAAGATGTATCCCCGGGAAATTTCCCTGTAAAGCAAAAAGCCTTAAGCGCAATGCTTAAGACTTCCGGTTCGATATGCTATCAGACGGCACGGTTGACCTTGCCCGATCTGAGGCAGCTTGTGCATACGGATGCTTTTCTTACTCTGCCGTTGTCGTTGATCCTTACAGTCTGGATATTAGCGTTCCATTTTCTTCTTGTATGGATATTAGAGTGAGAAACTGCATTGCCAGAAGTCTGACCCTT
This sequence comes from Anaerovoracaceae bacterium, assembly GCA_045540775.1. Taxonomy (GTDB): domain Bacteria; phylum Bacillota; class Clostridia; order Peptostreptococcales; family Anaerovoracaceae; genus Crickella. The sequence goes on from JAZQHU010000025.1 coordinate 66,737, forward strand.
GCCGCATACTTCACATTTTCTGGACATTTGCCGCACCTCCTTCATTGTTGGAATTAATGTGTGTTTTTTCACACGCTCGAATAATATACCACAACGGTATAAGCCAATGCAAGAACTTTTTTGTTCTTTAACTCATCACAATTGCATAGTATAATACTTCGGTGACTTTTTTAACGAAAGGCAAGTGTTATGATCGATTTTATCAGAAAACATCCTCTGCCGGTAGCAGGTGTCATCCTGTTTATCTGCATGGCCGTAGGTCTCTCATTATACGGCGCGAGGAGCACCGATATTCTGAACAGATCTGAATACAGTGCATTTTATAAAGACATAAAGGCTAAAGCCGAAGACGGCTATTTCACCGGCCAGGATGTGCTCTCAGGCTACATCACCTCATGGGCGGATGAGAAAGGCCTCGAATATACAGTTGACGATTCAGGAAATATCATTTTCACAGACGAAGCAGTAGAGCGCAAAAAGAATGTTTCCCCTACCGTAATATGTGCAAGCTATAACTATGAAACGGTCAGGGATAACATCTATCTGCTGACCTCCGCCGCCATGATCGCCGGGACCGACCTCAGTGCCGGGCGCAAGACAGTCGTGTTTGTCAATGATGAGCAGAACACCGGCAGCGGTTATAAGCACCTGAGCAGGAAACTGTTTAAGAACAAAGCCAAGGTCATATACATGGACTACGGCAGCAATGCATATATGTCCAACTCCTCTTTTGCAAGAAAAAAGAGTACCATCAGCGTAAAGGCAGGCAGATACGAGCCTTCATGTGACAGCGCGGTCAGAATCCATATCTCCGGACTTGACTCAGGCGTCATCGGAACAGGCATCACCACGCATCCTGATCCGGTCAGTGCTCTCAGCACCCTTCTCACAAGGCTCAAGAGCAAATCAGCCATATATCAGCTGGCGGACTTTGAGATCGGCACTAACGGAGACATGTATCCTGTGTCCACGGACGCAACCATCATGCTCAACTCTTATGCCGTTCCGTCCTTCACCAAGTATCTTGATAAACGCATCAAGGCATGGAACAAGGCTTACGGCGGCGACTACGAAGAGCTTTCCTATACATATGAGCTTATAGAAGACCCTGAGCAGATGCCGGAGGAAGCGTACTCACGCAAGGCGACTGAGAAACTCACCAACGTTCTGTATACACTGCAGAGCGGTCTATATAAATATGAAGCAACTGATTCCATTCCGGAAGACCGTTCCGAGGGTGACATATACGGCATCAATGCGGTAACAGGCATCCGGGCAGCTGACGGTGCGATAATCATCGACATCCTGACACAGGCGTATGACGATGAGTACATGCAGAAGATCACGGATGATAATGCTGCTGCGGCTGAGCTGTTTGAATGCACTTACACAGACGGCGAAACGGTTCCGCGGTTCCTCAATGAGAAAGACTCCCTGTACAGGACTTTCCGCACGACATTCTACAAAGTGAACCGTACGACCAATGCCAACACGGTGCTCACAATGGCATCAGACAATTACTTTACGCCATGTTCATACCTGGCTGCAAAGAACGAAAATGCGGACATCATACACCTGCGTCTCAACAAGGATCAGGCGCGGATGATCACCAATTCAATACTCTGCTACATCGCATATAAGGGCAATTTACTGTTCTGATTACAGTTGAGAGGTCCGGAGCGATGTGTTAGAATAACACCGAGTATGTTCACTTCAGAACAGATAATCAGGAGGGTACAGAATAAATGAGATCAGACAGAGATAAGAGAACTGACAGCGAGCGCGAAATAGACGACTTTCTGTCCCAGTTCGAAACTCCTGTTGATGAGCTGTCTGCGGATATCAATTCATATCTCGAGACAGCGGATACAACCAAAATGACTGCTGCACGTACATTCTACGGCGCAAAGTACAGGGAAGTTATAAAGGATACGGATCCGGCTTCCCTTTCTTCAGCTGGAGAAAGCCAGGCAGCACCTGAAAAGCCTGCACCGGCTGCTGCAGCTGCGGCACCTGCTGAACAGGCCGCATCAGACAAGGCAGCACCTGCACCACCTTCAGAAGAAAAGAAACCTGCAGACACCGGAGCTGCGAAGAAAAAAAAGAAGAAAAAGAAAAAGAAAAAGAAGAAGAAAAAATCCTCTGCAGCCAAGTCCGAACTCCACAAGGCAGAGGCAGCAGTTTCTGCCGGAGTTGCAAAGGTCAAGAACATCGATAAGAAAAAGCTGAAGACTGAGCTTTTCTACAAGGCTAACAAGGCCTACGATCCGGACAACAGTTCTGCATATGTAAAATATAAAGGAAAGAAAGTAAAGAACAAGCCTTACCTGTTCAGCATAGGCAAACTGTTCCGCGACTGCGTACTCCTCGGAGTCGCTGTGGTTCTCTGCTTCATGCTGTACGCTGTAGGATGTATCACTTTTGCACCTCACATCGATCCGAAGGATATCTATGCAGCAGTAGATACCTCTTCCATGATCTATGATGACGAGGGCAAGGAGATCGACAGTGTCTTCTATACGCAGAACAGACAGGTCGTCAAGTATAAGGAAATGCCTGAAGACCTGATCAATTCATTTGTCGCTATCGAGGACAAGACTTTCTGGAAGCATCACGGATTCAACTGGACCCGTATGTTCGGAGCTGTTCTCTCCTCCTTCGGTGGCGGAGGACGTATCAGCGGTACCAGTACCATTACACAGCAGCTTGCGCGTAATGTTTATCTGTCAGATATCAAGAGCCAGCGAAGCCTGCGCCGTAAGATCATAGAAATGCACTATGCAAGCAAGATCGAGCGTGCTCTCAGCAAGGAAGAGATTATTGAGGCTTACCTCAACTCCATCTATCTGGGATATGGTTGCTATGGTGTAGATGCAGCTGCAAGGACGTACTTCTCCAAGGAAGTCAAGGATCTGGATCTTATAGAGTGTGCTGCACTTGCTGCCCTGCCTCAGGCTCCGGAAGACTATGCTCTTCTGAAGATAGCTGACGGCACATATCAGGTAGCAGATGACGCCAAGATCGTTCAGAAAGATCCTGATACGGTCGTTACCAACGACAAGGCAAGAGCGAGACGTGACCTCACTCTCGGTCTCATGAAGGATCAGGGATATATCTCAGAAGATGAGTACACAAGCTGTGTTGACAAGTCAGTGAACTCATTCATCAACCCTACTATCACTTCAGGCAACGGCAACTATTCCTACTACCATGAATATCTCGTTGATACCGTAATCAACGACCTCATGGAGAAATACGGCATGGAATATGCTGATGCTGAGCGTATGGTATACACCAAGGGACTTAAGATCTACTCGACAATGGACAGCACTGCTCAGAATGTCATCGCCGAGGAGTTCAAGGATTCGTCCAACTTCCCTACGATCGCCGCTATCCATAAGACAGATGAAGACGGCAACATGCTGAACAATGACGGCGATGTCGCTCTCTACAATTTTGATCACTTCTTCGATGAGGACGGAGACTTTACACTCGGTTCAGATGAAGTAAGTATCAACGGCGACGGGTCTGTAACTATCTACAAGGGTAAGAGCCTGAATATATATGAGACACAGGTCGCAGAAGGAACTGATTACAGCCTTGAGTTCAAGAACTACTATGTAGTTGAAGATGATCAGGTGTACTCGATCCAGGGCGGATACATCAACGTACCGGCAACATACAAGTCACTCGATTCGAACGGAAACCTCGTGATCTCTGCTGACTACTTCAACGACTACGAAGGTGACATGAGGAAAGATGGTGATAACCTTATAATCACCAGCGATGCTTATTCACTGGCCACCAGGACACTGCAGCCTCAGGGCGCCATGGTAATTGTCGGCGTAGGAACAGGCGAAGTAAAGGCGATGGTCGGCGGAAGATCCTTCAGAGGACAGAAGCTTCTGAACCGTGCCCTCAATACACGTCAGCCTGGTTCATCCATCAAGCCTCTTGCCGTATACGGAGCAGCACTCCAGAAGAGCTATGAGATCGCAGGCAGAGGCAAGAAGTGGCCGTTCATAGACTTCAAGATCGATAAGCAGGGTTCTCAGGGCTGGGGAGATTATGTAACCGTACACTCCACTATACAGGACGAGAAGTGTCACATAGAGAACAAAGACTGGCCTCAGAACGTAACAAGGTCCTTCTCCGGCAAGAACACATTCAAGACTGCGATACAGAAGTCGATCAACACCTGTGCTGTCAAGCTTCAGCTGCAGGTAGGCAATGAGTTCTCCATGGATATACTCAAGAAATTCGGCATTACGACCGCAGTTGATGATGAAAGCCAGTATGCAAACGACATGAACCCTGCCGCACTCGCACTCGGAGCTATGGTTCAGGGCGTTGAGCCGTTAGAGATGGCACTGGCATACGCATCCTTCCCTGCTCTCGGCAAGGTGAATACACCGATCTGCTACACCAAGGTGCTTGACAGAAACGGCGAAGTTCTCCTTGAAGGAAAATCTGAGCAGTCAGAGTCGCTGAATGAAGGTGTTGCATTCATCATGACGGATGTACTTCAGTCTGTAGTAAAGGCCAACAACTACTCGATCCAGCAGGTTGTCACTGGAGGAAAAACAGGAACAACCAATGATAAATACGATATCTGGTTCGACGGATTCACTCCGGCCTATGCCGCATCCCTCTGGATCGGTACAGACCAGAACGTAGAGATGTCGGATCTTTCCTGGGTAGCTGCAAGGCTCTGGGGCAAGATCATCGGACAGATCCCTAAGGCATGTCAGGGTTCCTACCATGCTGCTCCTGCCAACGTTGTCAAGAGAGGCAGCGAATACTTTACAAAGGGAACTGAGACCGGACTGACAGTCTACAAGAGTCCTGAGGAGAAAAAGAAAGAAGCCGAGGAAAAGCGTAAGAAAGAGGAAGCGGAAGCCCGTAAGAAGGCCGAGGAAGAAGCTGCAAAGGCTGCAGAAGAAGCAGCACGTAAGGCTGAGGAAGCCAAAAAGAAAGAGCAGAGCTCGGGCGGCACAACACCGACACCGACCCCTACTCCAACGCCGGATCCTACTCCAACACCGGATCCTACTCCAACACCGGATCCTACTCCAACGCCGGATCCTACTCCAACGCCGGATCCTACTCCAACACCAGAGCCTACTCCGGATACACCTACCGAAGGGTAACGCAACTATTATTTCAGATGAAGGTCAGCTGTTTTCAGCAGCTGGCCTTTTTGTTTGTTTTCCAGTTGTCATATTTAGCGTCATTTTTTTTACTCAAATTATTTGCTTTTTCAATTGTGTTGGATTTGTGAAGAACTTAATCATGTTGACATCACATTTTCACGATAGTAAAATTAAGTGGTAGTTAGGCGCAATGCGTCAATTTAATAGGAGGTATTTATTATGGAACAAAGTAAAGGTCAATTTAATTCGAATTTCGGATTCCTTATGGCCGCACTTGGATCCGCAGTAGGTCTTGGTAACCTCTGGTCCTTCCCTTACAAGATGGGACTTGGCGGTGGATTTGCTTTCCTGCTTCTCTACGTCATCCTGCTCGTAACTGTAGGTTATCCTCTGGTTCTTTCCGAGATCGCTATCGGACGTAAATCTCAGAAGGCTGCTATCGAGGCATACTATGAGATTCATCCGGCATTCAAGTTCAACGGTGTTCTTCAGACTGCAGTACCGTTCTTCCTGATCGCATTCTACTGCACATTCGGCGGATACATCATGAAGTATCTTGTATACTCCGTACTTGCATTCGGCGGAAAGGAAGTAGACCCGCAGGCATTCTTTGAAGCATCACTGCTGAGCAACGGCGGACAGGCTATGATCTGGATGGTTGTCTTCCTGGCTCTCACAGTTGTAATCGTACTGGGCGGCGTATCCGGCGGTATCGAGAAGTTCTGCAAGGTAGCTATGCCTGCACTCTTCGTAATGCTGGTCATCATCGTAATCAGATCCTGCACACTGCCTGGATCCGGTGAAGGTCTTGCATTCCTGTTCAAGCCACACTTCGAGGGCTTCACAACAGCTAAGGGCTTCTTCGACACAATGAAGCTTGCCGGCGGACAGATGTTCTTCTCACTGTCCCTCGCATCCGGATGTCTGATTGCTTATGGTTCATACCTCGACAAGGGTGAGAACCTTGAGAAAGATGCTGTATTTATCGCTGTTGGTGACTCCATCGCTGCTATCCTTGCTGGTATGGCTATCATGCCTGCATGTACAGCTTACGGAATCGAGCCAGGTGCTGGTCCTGGACTTCTGTTCATCTCCATGCAGACAGTATTCAACGAACTGGCTGGCGGAAAGATCTTCGGATTCCTCTTCTGGCTGCTCGTATTCTTCGCTGCTCTGTCATCCTCAATCGGTATGATGGAAGGCGGAATCTCTGCTATCCTTGATAACAGAATCAAAGCTGGTAAGTCTGCTAACAGATTCGGCGTTACAATGCTGATGGGTCTCTGGGCACTGATCGGTAACACCCTGACAACTCTCGACTGCCTTGGTGCAGCTCCTACAGTTGCATGGTTCCACCTGCTCGGACAGCCTGACGTACTCGATGTATGGGATGCTCTTGCTGAAGGTATCCTGATGCCACTCACAGGCCTGATCATGGCTATCCTGATCGGCTGGGTAGTTCCTCACTATGTTGATGACGAAATCGAAAGAGGATCCAACTTCAAGTCAAGAGGACTCTTCGACTTCTGCATCAAGTGGCTTGGACCTATCTTCATGGCACTCATCGTTTACGGACAGATCACATCATTCTGGGGCAACTAATCTTAAGTTGTATCACGACTGATCTGATTATTAAAATCAGAAACGCAGCTCACCTCGAGCTTGCAACTAACTACAATGAAACCCGGTGATTCGTCACCGGGTTTTGCTTTTGCCCTATCCTGACCTTGCATACATCATTTCGTTCACTTCTTTTGACATATCCTGTATTCATAAGTAAAATGAGATAGATGATTTCATTGAATTCAATATCGTATTCAGTGATGTCAATTAGATAAACAGCGGAGACACAACTATGTTAAAAGATAAAACAATCGTACTTGGAGTGACGGGCGGCAT
>JAZQHU010000026.1:0-58850 GCA_045540775.1 Anaerovoracaceae bacterium
CTTATTTACGGACGGGAGTCCAAGAAAGGAAACGTCAGACCGATTGCCTTGCTCATTCTAACAGCTTAAGCAACAAGATGGATAACATCCCAACTGGATGTTGGGAGTATTAACCACAAAATTATTGTAGTAGAAAGGAAATACTTTATGAACGAGGTTAACAGACCGCGGAAACCGCTGCTTATTTTCTATATAGCAGTTCTCCTTATCCTGTTCATGTGGAACTCCATGATCGCGCCGATGGTGGCCGAGCAGGAAATCAAGGAAGTCGACTACGGCACCTTCATGACCATGACTGAGAAGAATCAAATCGGTAAGGTGCAGATAGGGAGCAATAAGATTCTTTTCACAAATAAGGACGGATCGAAGACATACAAGACAGGCATCATGAATGACCCGGATCTCGTGAACAGGCTTCACGCATCCGGCGCTGAGTTCACAAGTGAGATCGTTGAGGAGATGTCGCCTGCAGCAAGCTTCTTCCTGAACTGGATACTGCCGATCATCATTTTCGTTGTGCTCGGGCAGTATCTGAGCAGAAGGATGATGGACAAGGCAGGCGGCGGCCCTGGATCGATGATGTTCAACCTGGGCAAGAGCAATGCCAAGGTGTATGTAAAATCATCTGACGGAATTAAATTCAGCGATGTCGAGGGTGTCGATGAGGCAGAGGAAAACCTGCAGGAGATCGTAGACTACCTGCATAATCCGGAGAAGTACCGTGAGATCGGAGCTTCGATGCCTAAGGGCGTACTGCTCGTTGGCCCTCCGGGAACAGGTAAGACCATGCTCGCCAAGGCTGTAGCCGGCGAAGCTGACGTACCGTTCTTCTCGATGTCCGGCTCTGAGTTCGTTGAGATGTTCGTCGGCATGGGAGCATCCAAAGTGCGTGATCTGTTCAGACAGGCCAAGGAGAAAGCTCCGTGTATCGTATTCATAGATGAGATCGATGCTATCGGTCAGAAGAGAAACAGCGGAAATCTCGGCGGCAATGACGAGAGAGAACAGACTCTGAACCAGCTTCTGACTGAGATGGACGGATTCGAGGGCAACAGCGGCGTAATCATCCTCGCTGCGACCAACCGCCCGGAATCACTCGACCCTGCGCTCACAAGACCGGGACGTTTTGACAGAAGAGTACCTGTCGAGCTGCCTGACCTGCAGGGAAGAGAAGCCATCCTCAAAGTACATGCCAAGAAGGTCAAGGTCGAGGACAACATCGACTACAGCGCTATCGCAAGAATGGCATCCGGCGCATCCGGTGCTGAGCTTGCCAATATAGTAAATGAGGCAGCTCTCAGAGCTGTCCGCGACGGGCGCAAGGCTGCAAGCCAGACCGACTTCGAGGAGAGCATCGAGGTAGTCATCGCAGGATACCAGAAGAAGAATTCGATCCTTACTGACCAGGAGAAGAAGATAGTTGCCTATCACGAGATCGGCCATGCGCTGGTCGCTGCAAAGCAGACTAATTCAGCGCCGGTCCAGAAGATCACGATCATCCCGCGTACTTCGGGAGCACTCGGCTATACTCTCCAGGTCGATGAGGGCAACCACTACCTCATGAACAAGGAAGAGCTCGAGAACAAGATAGCAACTCTTACCGGCGGCCGTGCTGCAGAGGAAGTTGCTTTCGGATCAGTGACAACAGGAGCTTCGAACGATATCGAGCAGGCGACCAAGCTGGCGAGAGCGATGATCACCCGCTACGGAATGAGCGATGACTTTGACATGGTCGCTATGGAGACGGTTCAGAACCAGTATCTCGGCGGAGACACCTCGCTTGCGTGCTCGGCAGAGACACAGGCTAAGATCGATGAGAAGGTCGTTGAACTTGTCAAGCAGCAGCATGAGAAGGCTGTACAGATCCTGACAGAGAACAGAGAGAAGCTCGACGAACTCGCAGCTCACCTGTATGAGAAGGAAACTATCACAGGCGAGGAGTTCATGAACATTCTCAATAGCTGATCAGAGATAGAATTTACACACATGATGCCGGTACTCCTGAAAGGCGTCCGGCATCTTTTCATTTGAAAGATGACGCTACAGTTTATTTATACGATTCTTGAATACTTCCTCGTGTTCTCATTCCTCGGCTGGTGTGTCGAGGTGGCATATCAGGCGGTGAGCAAGGGGCTGGTTGTCAACAGAGGATTCCTGAACGGCCCGGTCTGCCCGATATACGGATTCGGGGTGCTGGCGGGATTTTTTCTGCTTCAGATAACAGGTGACGGAGAGTTCTACGAGCAAAACGCGCTCAAGGTCTTCATCTTTGGAGTCGTCCTCGCGACGGCAGTTGAACTTTTCGGCGGATGGATCCTGGATAAGGCATTCCACGCGAGATGGTGGGACTATTCGGACAGGCCTTTTAATCTGAACGGATATATCTGCCTCCAGTTCAGCATCATCTGGGGCATGTCCATTCTGCTCGTTGTGCGCGCGGTATATCCGATGCTGAGCAGCATTCTTGAACGCATCCCGCAGAATATAGGATGGGCGCTGATCGGGATCTTCTCAGTAATATACATCGCGGACTTTGCAGTTTCAGTCAGTGTAATGATCGGACTCAACAAGCGCATGGCTGAGATCGATGAGATGCAGAGACGCATGCGTGTTGTCAGCAATGAACTTAGCAACCAGATCGGAACCAGGACCCTTGAGACCAAGCAGCGCGTTGATGACGCGAAGGTCCAGGCTTCGCTTGCGGGTGTTGAGGCAATAGAGCATATTTCAGCTGCCAGGACTGAAGCAAGAGAGGCGATCGAGACAAGCAAAGCTGAGACTCTGGCGCAGATGGCGGCATCACGTGCCGAACTTACGGCTAAGCGTAAAGCGCTCGAAGAGCGTATCCTCTGCAGCAGGCATTTCGGAGCGGGCAGACTGCTGCGAGCTTTCCCGCAGATGAAGCACCATAAGTACGCAGAACTGCTAGAGGAGATCTGCGGCAAACTGAGATACTAAGAGAAGGCGGACCTGATCTGGTCCAGGAACTTCTGCGACAGCGGCGTGAATGTCTGATACTTATTCCAGATGAGATACAGGTGCGTTTCAAGCTGCGGCATGAGTGGCCTGAACGCGAGACCGCTCTCAGGTGAGCAGTTGATGAGATTGCGGAAAGTAAGCAGTATGCCCAGTCCTTCCAGAGCGAACATGGATCCGTTATATGAGAGGCGGCTGGAGCCTTCAAGGCGAAGCTCAGGGAATAATTCACCGGCCCACTCCTTTATTTCGAAATACCAGCTCTGCTCGGATGCAAAGAGAGGCTGCCCTATGAGGTCCTGCACTGTAACAGCAGACTTCGCGGCAAGCGGATGACCGGACGGCATGACTGCGCCCCATACATCTACTTCAGGAAATTCAATATAATCATACTTAAGCTCGTCAGGGGGCTCGCAGATGACTGCGAAGTCAAGGAGGCCCTTGTCGAGCTTTTCTGTTACCTGCTCGGTGTCACCGCTCGTCAGATGGTAATTGATACCCGGATATACAGACTTAAGACGGCCGAGTTCACGTGCCAGATATCTTATCTGATAGGACTCCGCAAGCCCGAGGTAAAGGTCGCCCCCGGTGATATCGTCGAGTGAGATGAATTCCTGCTCGATCTTGTCTGCCATGGCTATAAGATCGGCAGCGCGGTCTCTGAGCAGCATACCCTCATCGGTCAGTTCGATGCTGAAGCTGTGCCTTGTGAAAAGCTTCTTGCCGAGCTCTTCCTCCAGCGCCTTGAGCGTCTTGGACAGAGTAGGCTGCGATACGTGCAGCAGCTCTGCTGCCTTTGTCATATTCTCCTCCCTCGCGACTGCGAGGAAGTATCTTAAATGTCTTATTTCCATGATCCCTTTCTCTCCTGAAAGTGCTGCACAGGCATATGCAGCACTGCGATAATACGATCCGATGACATTCCTGAACAGAATATCATATATTCTATTTTACCATTAGCGAATAACTTTGCAACGTCATATCATATAGCCATGAAAGATAAGGATGTTGAAATGATCATCGCGAATATGATGGCTGCGGGATGCAGCGATGCGGACACGGACAAGGTAAGACGCATGCATGAGGCGGGCATGGACAATGAGATCATCCAGTGCCTCAGAAGCTGCAGGTGCACACTCCTCGACGAGCTGCACGACAAGCAGCGCAACGTGGACCGCATGGACAGCCTGATACGCTCAGCCGGGAAGATGGCTACGGAAGCGTACGCACAAAGATGACCGTTTTGCACAAAAGAAACAACTGAAGCACAGATGAAAAAGGAGAATCAGAGATGATAAAGAAAGAAGAACTCACACTGGTACAGGAATGGGACAAGACTTTTGCAAAGAGCGAGAAGGTCGACCACTGCAAGGTCACTTTCGTCAACCGCTACGGCATCACACTGGCAGCAGATATGTACGTGCCTAAGTATGCAGAGGGCAAAATGCCTGCTATCGCAGTATGCGGACCTTTCGGAGCAGTCAAGGAGCAGTGCTCCGGCCTCTACGCGCAGACAATGGCCGAGAGAGGCTTCATCACCATCGCATTCGACCCGTCATTCACAGGCGAGAGCGGCGGTAATGTAAGATACATGGCTTCTCCTGACATCAATACAGAGGACTTCATGGCTGCTGTAGACTTCCTGTCACTCTGCGACAAGGTAGATCCTGAGCGCATCGGGATCATCGGCATCTGCGGATGGGGCGGAATGGCAATCAACACTGCAGCGCTCGACACAAGAGTCAAGGCAACAGTCGCTTCAACGATGTATGACATGACAAGAGTCAACGCCAACGGATACTTCGACTCCGAGGACAGCGAAGAGCAGAGATACAAGAAGAGAAAAGCAATGTGTGCACAGAGACTTGCTGACCTCAAGGCAGGCGAGTACACACTCGGCGGAGGCGTGGTTGATCCGCTGCCTGAAGATGCACCGTTCTTCGTAGCTGACTATTATGATTACTACAAGACTGACAGAGGCTATCACGCAAGATCTCTGAACTCCAACGGCGGCTGGAATGTTATCGGATGTGAGTCATTCATGAACCAGCCGATCCTGAAGTACAGCAACGAGATCAGAAGCGCTGTCATGGTAATGCACGGCGACAAGGCTCATTCGTTCTACTTCGGCAAGGAAGCATATGAGAACATGATCAGCGGCAACAAGTATACCGGCAACAAGGAGCTGCTCGTGATCGAAGGCGCTTCACATACCGACCTCTACGACGGAGGCGCAGACAAGGTGATCCCGTTCGATAAGGTTCAGGCATTCTTTGAGAAATATCTGTAAAGACAGAGGACTGATAAATACTGAAAATTCCCGAAATCATAATATCCCGGGAATTTTCGCAATATTATTACAACTAAAACGCCAATAAAACGTACAGAAGAGGGAAAATGAAAATCACAGTATTAAACGGCAGCCCGCGTCCGCAGGGCAATACAGCAAAGATGACAGCAGCATTCAGAGAGGCAGCTGAAGCAGCAGGCCATACAGTGAAGGAATTCAACGTATGCAGAATGAATATCCATGGATGCCTGGCGTGTGAATACTGCCATGGCAAGGGTGAAGGCGCATGCGCCCAGAAGGATGACATGCAGCAGATATATGCAGAGCTTCAGGATACAGAGATGCTCGTGCTCGCATCACCTATTTATTATCACGGCATCAGCGGACAGCTGAAGTGTGCGATAGACAGATTCTATTCCGCTCTTTATCCGAAGGCACCTGAATGCCTGAAGTATGTCTCGATGTTCCTAACATCAGGCGACATTGATCAGTACACAGGTGCGAGGTTCTCCTTCGACGGAGACTTCCTCGGATACCTCGGACTTGATGACAAGGGATTCTTCACCGCACCTAAGGAAGTGACAGAGGAAACCCTTGAGGCGATAAAAAAGATGGCAAAAGGTCTGTAAGCTGTTTGCGGAGAAGAGCTATGAAGAAAAGACTCCTGACAATAGTTCTCATAATGTCCCTTATGCTGATGATCACCTGCCTCAGCGCCTGTTCAGAAAAAGAGCAGACAGATGAGACTTCAGGCAGCGGGGCCGGAACACAGACCGAAGAAACGGCCGGTGAAACAGAAGCCGGAGCAGATAACGCAGATGAGGCTCCGGAGCAGAATGATGAAGAGGTAATAAGTATGACTATGAAGATCAACGACGAGGTCGTGAATGTAAAATGGGAAAACAATGAATCAGTGAAAGCACTTATGAAGATGGCGGCTGAGGAGCCGGTCGTTGTGGACATGTCCATGTACGGGGGCTTCGAACAGGTCGGATCTCTTGGCACGACACTCCCGAGCAATGACCAGAATACCAAGACGAAGCCGGGTGACATAGTGCTGTATACGAGTGACAGCATAGTAGTTTTCTACGGAAACAATTCCTGGGCATACACTAGGCTCGGCCATATAGATGATAAGAGCAAATCCGAGCTGCAGGATATGCTTGGAAGAGGCAATGTAACACTTACTATTACTGCGGAATAGCAGAGGGACAGTGGAAATATGGAGCTGAAAGAATTACTTGAAAGATTTAACAGAGGAGAGACTATAGGCACAGATCCTGAGGTGATTATTGCTATGAGAGATCAGATACAGTCGAACAGACGCTATCTGTTTGAAATCAATAATCAGTGGCATGAACCCGATGAAATCACAGAGCTTTTCGCTCTGCTTACAGGAAAGGAACCTGGCGAAGGATTAAGGATCAACCCGCCATTTTTTACCGATTTCGGTAAGAACATTACAATTGGCAGAAATGTCTTCATCAATGCCGGCTGCAGTTTTCAGGATCAGGGCGGGATCACGATCGGAGACAGGACGTTTATCGGGCACAATGTTGTGCTGGCTACACTTGATCATGACCTCGATCCTGACAAGAGGCTGCTTATGCACCCGGCTTCGATTCACATCGGAGAAAATGTCTGGATCGGATCCAATGTTACGGTAACAAGAGGAGTGACAATAGGATACAACTCTGTAATCGCAGCCGGTGCAGTCGTTACTAAGGATATACCTGCGAATGTCGTCGCGGGCGGAGTTCCGGCGAAAGTGATGAAGCATCTGGATGAAAAAGAATAATTACCGGATCAATGTGATAGCGGGGGCAGCCTTTCAGCAGTCCCTGCTTTTTTGTTAATAATTCATCATAGAGAAATTCGAACGAAAAGCTGTGTTGTACATCATTTTTTATGGCCAATATAATTTAGCCATGATCACTCAGACAGTTATTCCAACAAGCAAAATTATCAAGGAGAACAGTAATGAGTAACTCTAACAACACATTGGTATACGGACCTGAAGACAAGATTGCACCTATGCCTGCAAACGAAGCTGCAGTTCAGACGATCGTAGCAGAACCATGGCTCAAGGTTGAGCAGACATGCTTCAGCGACCTCGAGGGAACAAATTTTGACAGAGAAGGCAACCTCTGGTTCGTAGAGGCAGGCGGCCCTGCAAGCAAGCTCCACAAGGTCAACTGTGACACTAAGGAAGATGTCGTAGTGTTCGAGGATCCTGAGAAGAGAGCGATGTCGGCGGTAAAGCCTCATAAGAACGGCCGTCTCTTCATCCCTAGTGTAGGACCTGTATTCGAGAACGGATACGTATTCTCATGCAACCCTGACGGAACAGACTACAAAGTCGAGCTCGAGGGACCTATCGTAGATGACATGTGCTTCGATTCCAAGGGCGGCTACTACTACACTCACATGCACGGAAGCGTAAGTGATCCTGACGGCGGCGTATACTATGTAGCACCTGACGGAAGTGTAACTCCTCTCCTCGACAGGCTCTGCTGCCCTAACGGTGTAGCACTGTCCAAGGATGAGAAGACAGTATGGATCACGGAATCCACATCAATGAGACTTCTCAAGGTAACTCTTACAGGAGAGGGCCCTACAAGCATCGCTCCGTTCGCAGTAAACGTTCCGTATTATTTCACAGGCGGCGGCGTATGCGACTCCTGCGAGATCGATGACGATGACAACCTGTACGTATCGATGTACAGCCAGGGCAGAGTAATGGTCTTCAACAAGAACGGCTGGCTTATCGGACAGATCCTGATGCCGGGAAGAGAGACCGGAGACAACCTCGGCGTTACACATACAGCTATCCGTCCGGGAACCAACGAAATATATATCTGCTGCAACGATGCAAAGAACGGCGCATGGATCTTCAAGGCTCATGCATTTGCCGGAGCAAGCATGTCCAGCTATCAGTTCAGATAATCTGACATTACAGGGAACGGGACGGAATCAAATAAGATATTCATACCCAATGGTAAATAATTAGGAGGAAAATACCATGAAGGAAAAAATTCTTGACGGAAAGATCGCTCTTATCACCGGAGCAAGCTACGGAATGGGTCTTGATATGGCTAAGGTCTTCGCGAGGGAAGGCGCTAATATCATCATCACAGCAAGAGGCGAGAAGAGACTGAACCAGGCTCTTGAAAAGGTAAAAGAGTGCCTCACAGAAGGAAGACGTGCTATCGCTGTTCCGGCTGACGTTACTTCCGCTGAGGATACAAAGCATGTATATGATGTTATCGAAAAGGAATTCGGCGATCTCGATATCCTGCTCCACAATGCAGGCAAGGGCGAGATGGAAGTAATCGATGACGTTCAGGAAGACCACATGATGGAGACTCTGAACATCAACCTCGCCGGACCTATCCGCTATGCACAGCAGGCTCTTACAAGATTCTTCCTGCCTAAGAAGGAAGGCAGAATCATCTTCATCTCTTCCGTAAACGGCAAGAAGCCTTGCGCAGGTACAGTTTACTGTGCTACCAAGGCCGGTGTTAATAACCTTGCACTGAACCTTGCTTTCAGAACATGGGATACAAACATCACTGTAAACGCAGTAGCTCCTGGAGCAACTATCACACCGGCACACCTTGCTAACCTCAGAGGAGAGCAGGACGGCGGCGAGAAGTGGCTCGAGTACTCCGGCCCATACTTCAACTATCAGGTTCCTGACACAACAGGCTTCGATCAGGCTAATGCATGCCTCTTCCTCGCAAGCAACATGGGTCAGTGTGTAACCGGACAGGTTATCCAGGTCTGCAACGGCAGCTACCTCGGCTAATTGAAAGCTGACAGATAAAGACTACATTTTCTGAAGTAATAAAGGAGAATAGAAATGGCAGATAACAATCGTTTTGCAGAGATCACCAAGAAGTGGATGACTTGCGATGTAGAAGAACTCAAGGCAGCAATCGCTGAGAGAGGCCGCAGGGTAAGATGCCCGGAGTGCGGAGCAGTAGCTAATTCCCTTGATACAGTAGTTATTTACTGCGACAAGTGCGGACTCCGACTCGAGCTGGATCCATACTGGAAGTAATCAGGACTTTTTCCATAAAACACCTTATAACATTAAGCGGAGGACGGTTCAGACGAGCCGTCCTTTGCTGTTATATCAGATGACAATATGCGTGACTGAGAGAGCATGATCGAAACTCCTGATCGAAGGAAAAACATAATATAAGATTTCGATTTTGACCATAGAATACCCGTGTTGGATTAGCCGTGAGAAGACAGTTAAAATTCAAACAAAGAGAGTGATCATAAATAAACCGTTGTTTTCAAGCTTTTCTGACAAGGAGAAAACCATGAGCGTTTCTGACAACAAGACTAACGCAGGGAAAGGATTAGGAACTCTGGTAATAGGAGTACTTTCACTGCAGCTGATCCAGCAGATCTCTTTCGCAATGGCTCCGGCTTTTGCGGACTTTGCCAAGTACTGGCCGGACATCCCTTACAGCAGGATCCTGATGCTCCAGACATTCGGATATCTCTGCATCATCCCTACATCGATCCTCGGCGGAGCGGTAGCGGGAAGCAAGATCAAATATAAGACACTTTCACTGATATCCATCATCCTCGTACTCTTCGGTGTAATTCCGTTCTTCTATCATGAGAACTTCTACTTCGTGCTTGCAACAAGAGGTATCGTAGGATGCGGTATCGGACTCACCTTCGGAACAGCAGCTGCTGTTATCACATTCCTCTTCAGCGGCAAGATGAGAGGCCGCATGCAGGGTGTAGCTACGATCGTACTCACATGCTCAGGCGTTGTATATTCGTTCGTAGGCGGGCTGCTCTGCGCAAAGAATGTGCACTTCGTATGGCTGATTCACCTGTTCATGATCATCCCGCTGGTACTCGTTATCCTCTTCCTGCGTGAGCCAACCAAAGAGGAGCTCGCAGCAGCTGAAGCTGAGACAGCCAGCACAGAGGTTTCCACCAAGCCTGACTATAACTGGAGAGCCACACTTATCCCATTCGTATTCGGAGCTTTCATGATGCTTCCTTACGCAGTAGTTCTCAACATGTCAGCTATCGTTGACTACAGAGGCCTCGGAAGTGCAGCAGTATCCGGAACTGTTGGTGCTTTCTACACAGTAGGCGGCCTGGTTGCAGGTGTAGCAGTAGGACCTATCTACATGAAATTCAAGAAGTATTCCGTAATAGTTGCTGTAGCTCTTATGGTACTCGGAATGGCTTGTGCAGGATGGGGAGGAAACGTACCTATGCTGTGCATCTCGGAGTTCCTTGTAGGACTTGGCACATTCGTACTTCACCCGGTATGCGTACGTGACTGCAACTCTATCGTATCACCTAAGGGACTGATGTTCTGCGGCGGACTGTTCGGCGGAACATGGAACGCAGGAGCGTTTATCACAGGATTCCTGATCACACTGGCCAACAACATCGGCGGTGATGCTCCGTACATCCCTATCCAGTACTTCACATTCGCTGCGATCATCGCAGGCGTGGTATGGCAGATCTTCAGAGCCATGAGACCTAAGGCTCAGGAAGAAGCCGGCCTCTATTAATAAAAGGAGGGCGCCATGAACAGCAGAGAACTGACTAAAAAGTATTCGACCATAGGTCTTGTTACAGCCATGCTCCTGATGTTTTCCTGGACAGGAATGGGCTGGAACGCACTCGGAACGTACTCAGTATTCGTCGTTGAATCCTTCGGATGCACAACGGCGCAATTCATGACAATATTTACGATCCTCAGTATCGTAAATACAATAGTAAGCTTCACAGTGTACGGAACCTGCATGGAGAAGTTTGGTACACGCAAAATGATCGGATTCGGCGGAACGTTCGTAACGATTGGATTCATCATCTTCGGAATGTCACACTCCATACAGTTCATGTGGTTCGGAGCTTTCGTATTTGCTCTCGGCCTCGCATTCGTAAATATCAATACGTTTAACGTAATGATAACTACATGGTTTAAGAAGAATACTGCGAAGTATACAGGAATCGGACAGGCATTCGGTCCGGCTTCCGGAGCAGTATTCAACACACTCTGGGGAATTGTTATCGTATCGATCGGCTGGAGGATCCCGTTCTACATCAGTGCAGCTATTTCTGCAGCAGCTACTGTAATAATCGTGATGCTGTACAGAGAGCCTTCTGAAGTAGGATGCAAAGCCCTGGGTCAGGAAGAGCTCGAAGCAGAGATGGCGGCAGCCACAGGAAATGAAGTAGTATCCATTGAGACCGGCGGAACATTCGCTGAAGCGCTTCGCTCACCGAGAGCCTGGATGCTCGTAATCGGATATGCTCTTGCCGGTATCTGCGACTACGGACTCCTCGGCAACTACGCACTTATAGCCGCATCTCACGGATACGGAGATCAGGCAGGATTCATCATGGGATTCAGCTGGCTGGCACAGGTATTCAGCTTCATCATCCTCGGATGGATCTGCGACAAGTGGGGCAGCAGATGGGCAGTAATCCTCTGCTTCATCCTGGTAACATTCGTAGCCATCGTATATCTCAGAAGCGATGTTCCGGCAGGACTTGTGTATGCATGCGGAGCGTGCCTCGGATTCGCTGACGGAGCTGTACAGATGCCGATGGGTGCAACGACAAGAGAGGTACTCGGTACTAAGGAATTTGCTAAGAAGATGGGCCTCGTAGGAGGCGGATGCTTCTTCGGCGTATCCTTCTCGACAGTAATCGTTGCGGCTATGTATGACGCAACAGGATCATATAACTCGGCAATGGTAATGATCATCGTGCTCGCAGTTATCACATCGGTACTGTTCTTCATAGCAGCTAAGCCGAGATACATGACTAAATAGATCATAACATTTCAACTCAGAATAAAATATTCGCTATAACTTCAGGATAAACATCATCGGAAAGGAGACCGATCAGGATGGACGGATTCAGATTTGATGTACAGACAAGCGTTTATTACGGACGCAACGCTCTTCAGGAGCACCAGGATATATTTGACAACTTCGGAAAGAAGGCAGTCATCGTTACGAGCCAGTTCATAGAGGGCTATGAGAACATCGGACTTAAGGATGTTAAGGCGCTCTTCGATGAGAGGGGAATCGAGTATAAGGTAATCGATTATACAATTCCTAACCCTCCGGTTGAGAACATCGAGCAGATGTATGAGGACACCAGGGATTTCGATTTTGACTTCGTCATTGGAATCGGCGGCGGCTCATCGCTCGACGCTGCAAAGGCTCTGGCACAGCTCACAGACTGGAGAAAGGATGATCCGGAAAAGAGCGCAGTGGACATCTTCTTCGGAAACGGCAGACCTTTTGACAACTACAAGAACATGTGCAGGATCCCTGTGATCACCATGCCTACGACTGCAGGTACAGGTTCAGAAGTAACAGGCGGCGCTGTCCTGACAAGAAACGACATCCACACCAAGATCGCCATGAACCAGTGGTTGTATCCTGAGGTATCTTTTGTTGATCCGAGATACGTAGAGCATTCACCGCTCTTCCTCCTCGATACAGGCGTTATCGATGCACTCGCACACGGTGTTGAAGGTGCTATCCGCCAGAAGGATCACATCTATGCTGCATCCAACATCATGAACGAAGGTCTCTCCAAGATCGCGTTCAAGCTGTTTGCTGAGTTCAAGGACAACCTCCTGAACGATACTCTGACAGCAGAGGACTATGACAAGATCTCATGCGCGTCCATGATCCAGGGTGTTGCATTCATGCAGTCATGCACATGCATCCCTCACGGACTCGGATACCCTCTGTCACACTACTATGATGTATGCCATGGACTTTCATGCGGTATCTTCCTCGGCGAGTGGCTCAAGAACTTCAAGGACCAGTCCCTCGTACAGGAAGTAGTAGAAGACTGCGGATTCAAGAACTCCGATGAGTTCGCTGACTATGTAAGAGCTCTCACCAACCGTGACGTAGAGCTTGAGGTCACTGATGCTGAGATCCAGGAGTGGACAGACGCATTCATGAAGCAGCAGGTATGGAGACTCGAATCCAATCCTGAAGAACTCACGAGAGAAGATATCTACACTATCTACAGAAGAGCCCTTGCAAAATACATCAAAGACTGATAAGTAAATTTTTGAAAAATCCGGACCTGCAGTAAAAGCGGGCCCGGATTTTGTGCAATTACCCGGGAGGACCTGACAATGAGCGAAGAAATCAAGAGTGCTGAAGAACTAAAAGCCATGGAAGAAGCAATGGCGGCTTTCCTGGAAGAATTCAGAAATCCTACAAGAAATGACGGAGCTAATCTCAGAGTGTCCGTTTTCCCTGAGAAGTATAATGCAGTGGAAAGAAATCTCAAAGCCGGCAGGTTCATGACTACGATTGAGAGCGTTCCTGATCCGGACATCCATATATTCATGCTGCACGGCGGCGGATTCGAACTCGAAGCAAGCATGCACTGCAATGTGATGATGGACTATGCGGACAGAGGATTCCGTGTAACTGCATACGATTATCCTCTTTCACCGGAGCATCAGTATAAGGAAATAAACGAGGCGGTATATAACGCATTCAAAGAATTCAGGACATATTATCCGGATGATAAAGTTGCTCTCATGGGTGACTCATGCGGAACTTCACTTTCGCTGAACCTTCTTATGAGGCTCCGCGATGAGGGTGATGAGACAAGGCCGTCAGTTATGGTATTCCCTTCACCTGATGTGGACCTTGCAATGGACAATCCTCTTCTTGTCGAGTACGAGAAGAACGACCCGAGCCTTAAGCTGGAAGTGCTGTTCCTGTGCTCGGAGAGATATGCTCCTGAGCGCAACTGGAAGGATCCGGCTGTATCACCATATTATGCAGAGGATATGAGCAATATCGGAGATGCTTTCATATACTACAGCTCAGTTGAACTGCTGAGGCCTGATACAGAAGCATTTATCAAGAAATTTGCCTCGTTTGAAGGCAATATAGTGCGGACACATATGTGCGAAGGGCTCTTCCACGACTATGTGCTTCAGAATGAACTGCCTGAGTCAGTATATATAATTGATGAGACGGCAAAATTCCTGAGGGAAAAGATGGCATAACATAGGAAAATGCGATTGCGGACAGCGGTATTGTGGATTGGACACGATACCGCTCTTTCGTTAGAATAGTCTCATCAGATATTATCGGCGCTGCGGCGCCATGCAATACAGGAGATATACAGGAAAATGGAACCCTTCAGATATAATACCCAGACATGTGTATATTTCGGACGCAACTCCATAAGGGACAACAAGGAGCAGCTGGAACCTCTCGGCGGCAAGGCTGTCATAGTCACAACTAAGTTTGTCGGAAACGTTCCTAATCTGGCGCTCATGGACATGGAAGAAGCGCTGGAGTCGCTGAATGTGGAATACAGAGTACTCGATAATGTCATGACAGATCCGCCGGTCGAGAACATAGTCAAGCTGTTCGAAGAGCTTGACGGCTTCTGGCCGGATTACATCATCGGAGTAGGCGGCGGAGCAGCACTTGATGTTGCCAAGGCCCTGGCGCAGTTTATAAATGACGGAGCAGGCGAGCCGTACAATCTGTTCTTCTGGCCGGGCAAGCTGCTCAACAATTACTGCAACATGTGCGATATACCTGTGATCGCTGTTCCGACAACAGCCGGCACCGGATCGGAAGTTACAGGCGGAGCCGTCCTTACAAGATCCGACAAGGACACCAAGGAATCCATGAACATGTGGCTGTATCCTAAGATCGCGTTCGTTGATCCGCGCTACCTTGAGTCATCTCCGCAGTTCCTGCTCGACACAGGCGCTATCGATGCTCTTGCGCATGGCATAGAAGGTTGCCTGCACAAGGATGCCAACATAATGAACAGGTCCATTTCCTTTGCGGCATTCAACCTTTTCGCCAACTTCAAGGATGCTCTTCTTGAAGGAAACATGACAGAAGAGCAGTTTGATGACCTGAGTGCTCACTCGTTCATGCAGGGAGTATCCTTCATGCAGTCGTGCACGACCATACCTCACGGAATGGGCTATCCGCTTTCTCAGCACAAGAACGTGCCGCACGGACTTGCCTGCGGCATATTCCTCGGAGAGTATCTCAAGGCGTTCAAAGACCAGTCTCTTGTCCTGCCGCTTGTGAAAGCGTGCGGTTTCGAGGACTCTTCTGAATTTGCTGATTATGTCCGCAAGCTCACCAACAGGGATGTGGATATAGAGGTTTCTGAGGAAGAAATAGAATACTGGGCAGACCAGTTCATGGAGATACAGCAGTGGAGACTTGAGGCCAATCCGGAGAAGCTGAGCAGGGAGGATATCCTGAATCTGTACAGAGTTTCGCTGCAGAAGTATATCAGGTAACAGAAATACACAGCTGAATAAAACAGAGACTGAAGCAATTCTCTATGAATGCTTCAGTCTCTTTATTTTACCCTGATTTCTGACCGGATCAGAAGGCCTCTCCCATCGCGATCATGATTCTGGTTATCTCGAGGAATTTGTCCTTCACGAAGCTTGCGGCAGGTGTCAGCTTTCTCCCTGTAGCCCATGTCAGGTACAGAGGCATCAGCGCTTCCGGATGATCTACAGGTATCATGTGTACAGCCCTGAGGTTGTGCGGTACGCCCACTGACATGCCCAGACCTCCGCCTGCGGCTACAGTAAGATGCTGCGCTGTCCAGTCTGAAACATATGTCATGTCAGGCTTGACGTCCTCAGCCCTGAACATGTTCTTGATATGAGTATCAAGATTGGAATTGATATCGATAGCTATGATCTTCTCGTTGCAGAAGTCCTGGACAGTCACGCTTTCTCTTGATGCAAGAGGGTGTCCGGCAGGCACGATCAGATAGATGCGGTGATTCCCGATAAATTCAGATTCACATCCGTCTGTAAATTCGCTTGCTGAGATGACCATGTCGCACTGCCCGTGTATGAGATGCTCTCTGAGGTCAGTCCAGTTGTGAGCTACTTCGAAGTTGAGCTCAATATTGTTATCTTCAGTGCAGGCATCTCTGAAGCGGCTGATCAGGACAGGCGCGAACGTGGTCGCAACGCTGAAGAAGAACTCCATTTTGACCTTGCCGTACAGAGAACTCTTCATGCTGATGATCTCACCTTCGCCATCCTCAATCATCTTGAGGCTGGCTTCGGCATATGGAAGAAGAGCTTTGCCATACGGGGTAAGATCTATCTTCCGGTTAGGGCGTCTTATGAAGAGTGAGACGCCGAGTTCGCTTTCCAGCTCTCTGATGGAATAACTGAGACTTGACTGCGCAACATACAGATTGTTTGCAGCTGCAGTGAAGTGGCGCATCCTGGCTACTTCACAGAAATACTTTAACTGAGTAAGTGTCATATCATCCCCCTTTTGCCCGCGGCCTGCAGCTGGCCTGCGGCGATGATCCGTACAGCTAATCGTTAATTAGTTGTCTATATTTTATATAAAAAAATCTTCAATGCAACGCCGTTAATCGAATTTTCTTATCGAATACTTGTGTTAGACAGCAGATTTTCGATTGCTATACTTAAATTAACAGAAAGAACAGAAGGAGAGGACCATGGCTGGAAGAAAATGGCTTATTACGGGAATAAGCAGCGGCTTTGGGCAGGAGATCGCAAAGCAGGTCCTTGCGGACGGCGACACTGTTTTCGGAACGGCGAGGAATATGAAGAAAGTCGGAGACCTTGCCTCTGAATATCCGAAGACGCTTATAACTGCATCACTTGATGTCACTGATGTACCGGAGATATACAATGTCACTGATCAGGCTTTTGCACAGCTCGGTGAGATAGATGTGATCGTCAGCAATGCAGGATACGGTCTTTACGGAGCGGCTGAAGAGATAACCGATGATGAGGCTGATCTGCAGATCAGAACGAATCTTACAGGTTCGATCGCATTCATAAGATCCGCACTCCCGTATTTAAGGAAGCAGAAACACGGCAGGATCATACAGGTCGCTTCCGTAGCAGGGCAGGTCGGTTATGCGGGGAATGCGCTGTACAACGCGACCAAGTTCGGCATTACAGGCTACTGCGAGGCGCTGTCGATAGAAATGAAGCCATTCAACGTAGGCGTGACTGTAGTGGAGCCTGGCGGAGCAAGGACAGACTTCAGATATGGCGGGGCCAAAGTTGCGGCTAACCTTATACCGGAATATGAACACGCACACGGCTTCCTGAACATGCTTGATGCATCCAAAGGGCTCGCTCCGGGGGATCCCGCAAAAATGGCAGCAAGGATGATAGAAAGTGTTGATCAGGATCCGGCCCCTAAACATCTTGCGCTTGGCTCTCAGGCGCACAGACAGATAATAACGGATCTTTCAGAACGGCTTGCCGCTTACTGCAGACAGACAGAACTCGCGGCATCGACAGACGTAGAAGAATAAGGTTCATTCAGATAAAACATCAAATCAGTTAACCACTATCGCTATCAGAAGAGGAGATTATTATGGCAACCAAGTATCCGAATTTATTCAGCCCACTGAAGATCGGCAAGGTCGAGATCAGCAACAGATATGCACTTGCACCTATGGGTACAGGCAGCATGGGAGGCCCTAAGGGCGAGTACACAGATAACACCATCGAGTACTACCTCGAGAGAGCCCGCGGCGGATTCGGCCTCATCGTAATGGGCAGCATCATCGTAGACATGGAGGCTCAGAAGCCTGACCTGATCAACGGACCGATCCCGCCATCATATGCACCGATGGTATGGAGAGAGTCGGCATGCCGTCTTGTAGAGCGCATCCACGCATACGGCACCAAGGTGTTCATGCAGATCGGATTCGGACACGGCAGACAGAAGCCGGGCCAGAAGGCACCATCTCCAATTCCGAGATATGCAGACCCGAGCGAGATCTGCGAGCAGATCACAGTAGAAGAGATCAAGACCAAGATCGCATACATGGTCAGGACCGCTAAGATGGCCAAGGATGCGGGATTCGACGGCGTCGAAGTCCACGCAATGCACTGGGGATATCTCCTCGACCAGTTCGCACTGGCACTGTGCAACTTCCGTGAAGACGAATACGGCGGGAGCCTTGAGAACAGACTGAGAGTCCACAAGGAGATCGTAGAAGGCATCAAGGCAGAGTGCGGAGCAGACTTCCCTGTATCCATCAGAATGGGAATGAAGTCCTGGATCAAGGGCTTCAACAAGCCGTCACTCTTCGGCGATGAGGAAGCAGGAAGAACTATCGAAGAAGCATGCGAGATCGCAAAGCTGCTCGAGTCATACGGATATGACATGCTCGACTGTAACTCCGGAATCTATGACTCATTCTACTATGCAGTAGCACCTGCATACATGGAAAAGGGCTACAACATCAAGCTTGCCAAGGAGATCAAGAAGAACGTCAGCATCCCTGTATTCTGTGCGGGCAAAATGAATGATCCTGATATGTGCGAAGAAGCTGTAGCAAATGGCTGGATCGACGGTGTTGCACTCGGGAGATCCGGTCTTGCGGAAGCAGCATATCCGCAGTGGCTGATGAGAGGCCGCCCGGATAAGATACATCCTTGCATCGCATGCGGCAACTGCATGGCATCATCCTTCTCGAAGGTATCTGCAACTTGCGCAGTTAACCCTGTAGGAATGAGACCGGGACAGTACCCGACACTCAGAGCGCTGCAACCTAAGAAGGTCGTAGTTGTCGGCGGTGGAGTCGGCGGCATGGAGGCAGCCAGAACAGCTGCCCTGAGGGGACATGATGTCACTCTGTATGAGAAGTCGGACAGACTCGGCGGAAGACTTTTCGATGCAGGCAGACATTCCTTCAAGCAGGATATCCGTAACCTTGCAAAGTGGTATGAGCAGGAGATAAGAGAACTCGGAGTAAAGATCAATCTGAATACTGAGGTATCTCCTGAGATGCTGAAGGAAAGCGGCGCAAACGTAGTGATCATGTCTGTAGGAGCAGATCCTGTAATGCCTAGACGTATTCCTGGCATCGATCATCCTAAGGCTGTATCCTGCGAGGATGTCATCTCCGGAAAGAAAGAAGTAGGCGAGAAGGTCGCTATCATCGGAGCAGGACTTGTAGGAGCCGAGATGGCATACGACATGGCCAAGGAAGAGGGCAAGAAGGTCGTCCTCGTAGACGGACTCGATGATATCCTTTCTAACGATCCTAACGGTGTGCCGTTCCAGACACGCTGGATGCTCAATGAGCTACTCGCGCTCAATGGAGTAGAGAAATACATGGGTCACATGCTTGACTGCATAAATGATGAGGGCTGCGTTCTCAAGAGCAAAAATGGAGAACTGGTGCAGATCGAGTGTGATGACGTCATCGTAGCTATCGGATTCAGGGCAAGACAGTCCATGATGAAGGACATGCTCGGAGCAGACATGGAGGTTTATGAAATCGTAGCCGGCAACGGTATCGGCAGCATAGCATCCCAGGTCAACGATGCATACGAAATCGCAAGACACATCTAATGATAGACAAAACCGTTCGCGGTCCGCAGATTCGTATATTAGACTTTGCGGACCGCAGATAATAAGATTTAGATACAGAAAACACATAGCAATCGGGATATTAACAGGAGGCAGACATGCAGAACTTTTACTTCCATATGAATACAAAATTCTACTACGGAAAGGGCGTTGTAGCTCAAATCGCTGACGAAGTACTGAACTACGGAAATAAGGTATTTTTCATCTATGATGAGATTCCTGCAACCGTTTCCGGAGCTCACGATCTTATCCACAAGGTCTGTGAAGAGAAGGGGATCACTGTAACAGATTTCACGGGAATCGAGCCTAATCCTGCTCATTCGACAATCGACAGAGCAAGAGCTCTTCTGAAGGAAGTCGGAGCTGATGTTGTAATCGCACTTGGCGGCGGAAGTACTGTTGACTCAGCTAAGGCAATGTGCCTGACAGCTAACTATGACGGCAGCTGCTGGGAAGTATTTGACAAAGCTGCTAAGATCGAGTCTCTGTCGACACAGGGCAAGAAGGAAGAAGGCGTACTGCCTCTGATCACTATCCCTACAATCGCAGCAAGCGGTTCTGAAGTATCCAACGTAGCAGTAATCGCTAACCACGACCTCAACATGAAACTCGACTACCGTTCAGACGCACTGAGACCTGTAGCGGTATTCACAGATCCTACTTACACATTTACAGTACCGCCTTTCCAGACAGCATGCGGTATCCTCGACATCATGTCTCACTCATATGAAGGATACTTCAGCCACAGCACAGGCAGCATGCAGGACGGCATCTCTGAGACGATTCAGAGGACATGCATCCAGCACGGCAGAAAGGTAATGCAGATCCCTAGATGTTATGAATCAAGAGCACAGCTTCTGTGGGCTGCTCAGTGGTCCATCGCTCACCTATCCGATCAGGGCCGCAACTTCGTAGGAAACATCCATGCTACAGAGAGAGTAGTAGGCAACTACTTCGGAATGCCTCACGGCGCCGGCGTTGCGATCATGTCACTCGCATGGTTCAAGTATGCTCTGAATGATCAGACGGCATACAGATTTGCAAGATGGGCCAAGAATGTATGGGGCATAAATCCTGCACTCGATGACATGACAGCTGCTAAGGAAGGAATCAAGTGCTACGAAGCATTCATGGAAGAACTCGGAGTGCCTACAAGACTCAGCCAGTCCAGACTGGAAGTATCCAAAGAGCTCGTCGAGAAGTGTGCTGACGAAGTATGGGAAAGAGTCGATGCATCAACATGGTTCAAGCCGCTTTCAAGCAAGCAGGAGCTGCTCGACTACATGATGCTCGCATGGGAATAATACCCGGAAATAAGGAAACAGTTAAAAGAACCCATATTTACATATACGAAACCTCCCTCAATACAAGACCACTCAAATTCCAGAGAGTGGTCTTGTGCTATAGGAAAAGAAAAAAGCGGAAATGCATATTGACACCGTGTCAGAATGGGCGTATATTTGCATTGTGACACCGTGTCAGAATGCATTTGGAGGTAATTATGCCTAAGGGTTCAGCGGAATTAACAGCTGCGAGAAGAGAGGAAATAATGGATGCGTGCGAATCTCTGTACCGCACGATGAATTTCAAGGATATCACCCTGAAGGAAATCGGAAAGGTAACTTCTTTTACGCGCACTTCCATATACAACTATTTCCACAGTAAGGAAGAGATATTCCTGGCTCTCTTTGAGAGGGAATACAGAGAATGGACTGAAGATCTTAACAAAATCACTGAGACTTCGGTCATTTCCGATTCCGACAGGTTAGCTTCAGCACTAGCAGATACGCTAAGCCGGCGTGAGCTCATGCTGAGACTTCTGTCCGCAAACCTGTATGACCTTGAAGACAACAGCCGCATGGAGAGGCTGGTCGAATTCAAACAGGCATATTTTGACTCCTCTGCAGCCCTGGACAGGATCCTGGCAGCAGGTTATCCGTCACTCAGCGACAGAGACAGACGGCTGACGCTTCTGACACTTTTCGAATTCCTTCACGGGATATATCCGTATGCGCATGCAACGCCTAAGCAGAAAGAGGCTATGGACGCAGTGGGCATCGCATACGAAGAATACACTCTCAGGGAATTCGCGTTTGAAGGAATAAAAAGAATACTCAGATCCATAGACCGTTAAAGGAGGCAAACAGAATGGGCAAGAAACTCGTAGCATATTTCAGCGCAAGCGGAGTTACATCCAAAGTAGCAGCTAAGCTCGCATCTGCAGCAGGAGCGGACCTTTTCGAGATCGTTCCTGAGCAGCCATATACAAGCGCAGATCTCAACTACATGAACAAGGACAGCAGAAGTTCGAGGGAGATGAACGACAAGTCCTGCAGACCTGCTATCTCGAGCAAGGTAGAGAACATGGCAGCCTACGATGTCGTATTCATCGGATTCCCTGTATGGTGGTACAGAGAACCTTCGATCATAGACACTTTCATGGAGTCATATGATTTTGCAGGCAAAACTATCGTACCTTTCTGCACATCGGGCGGAAGCGGCCTGGGCCCTGCAGGAGACAACATGCTGGCACTCGCACCGGGAGCAAAGCTCGGCGCCGGCAAGAGATTCTCATCGGGAGCGTCCGAGAGCGAGCTTGCAAAGTGGGCAGAGAGCTTCAACTAGGAAACAGGTGATCAAATCGGTATTGCATTAAGCACAATTAATACGATGGGACTTAAAGATGATAAAGAAATATCTTGCGATCCTGATGATCGCAATGATGTCGATAACCGCTTTCGCCGGATGCGGCAGCTCCAGAGAAGCGGCACCTGAAGAGAATCAGACAGAAGCAACAGAAGAGCAGGCAGAAGAAACAGAATCTGCAGCAGCTGACGGAAGTACGCTGGTTGCATACTACACAAGAATAGGCAATACAGACGGAGATTTTCCTGAAGGCGTAGACGCTGAGACCAGCGCCAGCATCCAGGTGACCGATGACGGCAAGAAGGGCAATGCTCAGATGATTGCTGAGTGGCTGGCTGACGAGACCGGCGGCGAGCTGTTCGCGATACAGTCTTCTGAAATATATCCGGCTGACTACAATGCGACAGTCGACAAGGCCAGCGAAGCTCAGAGCAAGAATATCCGCCCTGAGCTCACGACCAAGGTCGATGACATGGATAAGTACAGCACAGTCGTGCTCGTATATCCTAACTGGTGGGGAGACCTGCCTATGGCGGTATATTCATTCCTTGAAGAGTATGACCTCAGCGGCAAGAACGTGATCCTGTACTGCACACACGAGGGCAGCCGCTTCTCAGGCACAATCAACACAGTAAAGGAACTGGAGCCAGATGCGACCGTTACCGAGGGACTTTCGATCCGCGGAGGAGAAGTTGCTGATTCAGAAGCTGACGTAAGGGACAGCATATAGCATTTTGGATCAATTAATAATTCACAGAAGAACAGAGAGGGGACATATCCTATGAAGAATCTTGGATTCGGTATGATGAGACTGCCGGTCATTGACGGCGAACCTACAAACTTCAACTATGAAGAGCTGAACAAAATGGTGGATGCATTCCTCGAGGCAGGCTATAACTATTTTGACACAAGCTATGTGTATCACAACGGAAAGAGCGAAGAGGCAACAAGAAAGGCTCTCGTTGAGAGACATCCGAGAGAGTCGTTCCGCGTAGCTACCAAGTTCCCTTCGTTCATCCCTATGTCTGAAGAGGATGTTGAGAAGACTTTCGCTCAGCAGCTTGAGAATCTCGGCGTAGACTACATCGACTATTATCTGCTGCACAACCTCCAGACCGTATGGTATGACGGCATTGAAGGAAAGGGCGACGGGCTCTTCCTGTCCGAGCATCTTTTCGACCATGCTAAGGGCTGGAAAGAGCAGGGCAAGATCAAGCATCTCGGAGTCTCGTTCCATTCTTCGCCGGCGCTGCTCGACAGAGTACTGGACACACATCCGGAGATCGAGTTCGTACAGATCGCGCTCAACCCTATCGACTGGGACAGTGACTGGGTCGCAGCCAGGGAGTGCTACGAGATAATCCGTAAGCACGGCAAGGAAGTCATCGTAATGGAGGCTGTAAAGGGCGGCGGACTGGCAAAGCTGCCAGCACCTGCAGAAGAGGTGCTCAAGGCAGTATGCCCTGACAAGTCGATAGCATCATGGTCGATAAGATTTGCATCTCAGCTCGAGGGCGTTATCGCAGTTCTCTCCGGAATGTCGACACTTGAGCAGGTCATGGATAACTGTAAGACGGCCAACGAAGCTGAAGCGTTCAGCGAGGAGGAGACAGCAGCACTCTGGAAGGCGATGGCAATTTACAGAGACTGCACACCGTTCCCGCCTGCAGAGCTCGAGAAGTACAGAGGCCTCACCTGGAACGGAGTATCCGTATACTCCATTCTCCAGGCATACAGCATATGCCTCGTACAGCCTGATCCGAGCTGCATCGATGATAATAACTACTTCAAGAATAAACTGGCTGAGGTATCCCACCTCGATATCCATGGCGAGCTGCCTCATCAGGAAGTCATCAGAGCAGACGGCATGAATGCCACATATCTCGTGGATGAAGCAGTAGCATATCTGCAGCGTAATACTTTCTAGGTGAAAAGATCACTGCAGCAATGAATCTTACAGAGACGGCTTATGCCGTCTCTTGTTATGCACGGAATATACTGCAATAGAAAAAACCGTTAATGACCCGCAGATTCGTATATTAGACTTTGAGGTCCGCAGATTTTATCATTTGAATGTAATAATAATTGTCAGTGATAATAAGGAGATTACGTGTTTAAGAAAATTCACTATTCATGGCTGATATGTTTCGGATGTGCTCTGCTCCTGTTCTGCACAGGCGGTCTTTGCTTTACTGGTTTTTCGGTATATCTGCCTTACATGAGAAGCATACTCAACTTTACCAATACTCAGGTGTCAGTGCTTCTTTTCGTAAGAAGCCTGCTGAGCGTTATCGGAATGACGTTCGTAAACAGATTCCTGAAGAAGTATGAGATAAGAAGAGTCGTATCTGTTGCTCTGCTGATGGCGGCTGTCTCGTTCGTTATTTACGGCCTCAGCACGTCGTATGCCGGATGCCTTGCAGCCTCAGCTCTGTCCGGCGCCGCATACGGATTCGGCAGCATGATACCGGTATCCATCCTGATCTCCAGATGGTTCAATGAGCACAGAGGTCTGGCTCTCGGAGTCTGCATGGCGTCGACGGGCGTCTCGACGTTCATTGCCTCACCTGTAATAACATGGGCTGTCGATACATTCTCGCTCCGGACATCGTATCTTGCGGAGGCGGCTTTCGTTGCGGTCATGTGCATCCTGGTATGGACTTTGCTCAGAAGCATGCCGTCCTGCCTTGACCTCGAGCCGCTTGGATCCGGAGAAGAGACAGCTGTATCGTACGCGAGCAAAACCGCATCCGGAACACAGATCGCGATCATGACTGCAGGCTTCCTGATGCTCGGAATGGCTGCCAATAACGTGGCAAGTAATCTTTCGCTTCTGTATCAGTCGGTAGGTTTTGACAGTGACAGGATCGCGAGCGTTGTTGCTTTCTTCGGGATCAGCCTTGCTATCGGAAAATGCGTCAGCGGCCTGGTGGTCGACAAGGTCGGGCCTTATAAATCATGTGGGATCCTGTTCATCATATCCATTGCAGGCTGCGCTCTGTGCTGCACTGCAGGGATCACAGGGCTTACTGTCGCCTCAACAGCTGTAATACTCATAGGTTTCGGAATGGCAGTCGCCTCCATCGCACCTACATCTTTTGCGCTGAGAGTAGCGACTGAAGAAGACTATCCGGGGATCCTGTCGAAGTTCCAGACATCACACACTCTCGGTGGCCTGATATTTACAACAATACCGGGAATAATAGCCGACAGAACAGACAGCTATGTTATTTCCTATATTATAATGCTGGTACTCATAACAGTATCATCCGTGATACTGCAGAGACTGTATCACCGCATAGTATGCTGATATACCGATACACTACATAGACTCATATTCAAAGGCTGCATCCGGATGAGATGCGGCTTTTTTTATCGGCACAGATTTATATATAAATGAGGGAAACGATATTGTATAATATGACACATAACATTACAGACGTTTACTGATCTGCAGATGTGTTATCTGCATGCAGAAAGAAGGGGAATATATGAAAGACCTGGTACTCGGTTCAACCGGAATCAAAACACCGAAGAATGCATTCGGCGCGCTGCCGATCCAGCGTGTCGGCATGGATGAAGCTGTAAAGATCCTGCGCAAAGCGTATGAAGGCGGCATGACATATTTCGATACAGCCCGTGCATACAGTGACAGTGAGGAGAAACTTGGAAATGCTTTCAAGGGCATGCGCGACAAGGTATTTATTGCAACCAAGACTGCGGGCAAAACAGGTGATGACGTGCGGAAGGATCTGGATACATCACTGAAGATGCTGCAGACAGACTATATCGATGTATACCAGCTGCATCAGATTGCTCAGGTTTACAGACCCGGCGACGGAACAGGGGTATATGAAGCTCTTGAGGAGGCTAAGAAGGCAGGCAAAATAAGACATTTCGGAGTCACGGCACATCTTCTGCATGTTGCAACTGAGGCCGCTGAGTCAGGATTGTATGAGACAATGCAGTATCCGTTCAGCTATCTCTCAATGGATAAAGAGTTCGATCTGGTAAATCTCTGCGCCGAGAAGAACATGGGCTATATTGCCATGAAATCTCTTGCCGGAGGCCTTATAACAGACTCGCGTGTTGCAATGGCTTTCATGAATCAGCAGGAACACGTACTTCCTATCTGGGGCATCCAGAAGGAAAGCGAGCTTGATGAGTGGCTGTCATACATGCATAAGGATCCTGAGATGGATGACGAGGCGCGTGCTGTTATCGCTAAAGACAGAGAGGAACTGTCCGGGGAGTTCTGCAGAGGCTGCGCATACTGTGTACCGACATGTCCTCAGCACATCACTATAAATCAGTGTGCAAGGATGGGGCTCATGCTGAGAAGAGCACCGTCTGAAGCGTGGCTGACAGAATACTGGCAGAATGAAATGAAGAAAGCGGAGACCTGCATCGAATGCGGCATGTGCAAGACCAAGTGTCCGTACGGACTGGATACACCAAGACTGCTCAAAGAAAATATTGAGGACTATAAGAAAGTTCTCGCAGGAGAGGTCAAAGTCCAGTAGCGCAGAATAAACAGAAACGGCTTTTGCCGGACATATTGAAAAATAATGCGGCTGCCCGGAGAGGGCGGCCTTTTTTTCTGCGGCCAAGATGTTGGATTTTGTCCGTTTGAGGCACCTACATATTGGAAATAATTCCCAGTAATAGAGAAACCTATACTAAAATCAACAGAAATATCGACAAAATTTATAGGAATATCAACAAAAAGCGACACATAATAGTTGACAATTGTTGATTTATGGAAGAAAATATATACAGACCAGAAAGGTTATTTTTATTGTCTTTGGTATTCTATCCTTACGGATAGGGAAAGGGAAAGAAATGGATAACAACAACAAGAAGGGAAGCTTCCTTGGTCTTGTGCCACTGTTATGCTTCCTGGTAGTGTACTTCATCATGGGTATCGCAACTGGCGATTTCGCTAACTTCCCACTGATGATCGGTATGTTCCTCGCAATGGCTATCTCCCTGGTAATCAAGAAACCGGGCGGAGATACCCTCACATTCAGCCAGAAGGTTGATCTCTTCTGCCAGGGCGGCGGAGATCAGACTCTGATCCTGATGATCATCATCTATATGCTCGCAGGTGCTTTCTACGGAGTTGCAGGTGCTATGGGCGCTACAACAAGTGCTACCAACCTGATGCTTTCCGTAATCCCTGCAAAGTTCGTACTTCCTGGAATCTTCCTCATCGGATGCGTAATCTCCTTCTCGATGGGTACTTCCATGGGTACTGTAACAGCTCTTGCCCCGATCGCTATTGAGATCGCCCCACAGATCGGAGTTTCACTCCCTGTTATCTGCGGCGCAGTAGTAGGCGGAGCTATGTTCGGAGACAACCTTTCGTTCATTTCCGACACAACAATCGCAGCTACAACAACTCAGGGCTGCCAGATGAAGGACAAGTTCAGAGCTAACTTCCTGATGGTACTCCCTGCAGTTATCTGCACATGCATCATCTTCATGTTCTTCCATGTAAATCCACAGGCTGTAAATGCAGGCGGTGAGTGGCACTTCGTAAATCTGCTTCCATACATCTGCATCATCATCCTCTCCCTCATCGGAGTTAACGTAGTAG
This sequence comes from Anaerovoracaceae bacterium, assembly GCA_045540775.1. GTDB lineage: Bacteria > Bacillota > Clostridia > Peptostreptococcales > Anaerovoracaceae > Crickella. The sequence goes on from JAZQHU010000026.1 coordinate 27,941, forward strand.
TAGCTATGGGCGCTTCCGTAGTCCTCGGAATGATCATCGGAATCGCTAAGGGCGACTTCTCCTTCGTAGAGAGCTTCGGAATCGTTCACGAAGGTATGACATGGATGGAAGATATGGCTGTAATCGCTATCTTCGTAGGCGGCGTTATCGCACTCATGAAGTACTACGGCGGTATCGACTGGCTCATCGACAAGCTGGGCAAGAGAGCAAAGACAAGAGTCGGCGGCGAGCTTTCAATCGCGCTCCTCGCTACACTTGTTGACCTCGCTACAACAAACAACACAATGTCCATCATCGCTTGCGGACCTATCGCAAGAGAGCTTTCCGAGAAGTATGAGATCCCACCTGCAAGAGTTGCGTCGATCCTCGACCTCTTCACTTCTGCACCACAGGGTATCACACCTTATGCAGGACAGCTCCTCGCTATCGGCGGACTGGCAGCTATTTCACCAATCACAGTAGCTCCATTCGTATTCTATTCATGGCTGATGTTCATCTTCGGAATCATCTTCATCCTGATCGGATTCCCTAAGATGGTCTACACCAAGAAGGAAGAAAAGGCAGCTGATGCTGAATAATTCACAACAGAATAATCTTATTGATAATTCAGAAAAATAGGGGCGCCTGGTTGCCGGACGGCCTGTGCCGGAAAAACCGGTACAGGCAGGTCCAGGCGGGCGTCCTCTTTCGTTAAAAGGCGGAGACAGAAAATGATTAAGTTATACGGTATCAAAACATGCCCTGAATGCTCAGGACTGTATGAGCAGGTAAAGGGTGACAGCAGATTTGAAATCATCGATGTAGGACAGCACATACTGCTGCTCAAGGAGTTCCTGAGTCTCAGAGACAACAGAGAGGAATTCGCTCCTGCAAGAGAGAATGGCTATGCAGGACTTCCGTGCTTCGTACTCGAAGACGGAACGATCACTTTCTCACCTGAAGAGGTAGGCCTGAAGTCCTGCCCGCTCAGCGATGAGATCATAGAGAAGCTTCACGAAGAGGCAGACGCACTCAGAGGCACTTATTAAGAGAAATAACCAAGGGTAGCGGGTTTTTGGCAAAAGAGAAAAGGAGAACTGACAACTATGTTAATGGAAAAGGAAAGAAACCTTGTCGTTGAATACGGCAAGAAGCTCATAACAGAAAATCTTACAGACGGAACAGGCGGAAACATCAGCATCTATGATCCTGAGACAGGACTCATGGCTATCAGCCCATCCGGAATGGACTACTTCAAGATCCAGCCTGAGGATATCGTAATCATGAACCTCGACGGCGAGATCGTTGACGGAGACAGAAAGCCATCCAGCGAGAAGGATCTCCACATCGAGATGTACAAGGCTAAGCCTGGCATGACAGCAGCTGTACATACACACGCTATGTTCTGCACAACACTTGCATGCATGGGAACACCTATCTATTCCGTACATTATGTACTCGCTGACGCAGCAACAGACGTAGTTCCTGTTACACCTTATGTAACATACGGAACCAAGGAGCTCGCTCTCGCAGCAGCTGAGACCATCGGCGAAGGCAAGGCTACACTTCTGGCTAACCACGGATTCATCTCCATCGGCAAGGACATCAACGATGCATTCGGAATCGCAAGAGAGTGCGAGTGGGTCGCTCAGATCCAGTGGAGAACCATGTGCGTAGGAAAGCCTAACATCCTCGACAGAGAAGAGATGGAAAGAGTAATGGTCAAGTTCCAGTCACACGGACAGGTTAAGGCCAAGAAGTAATAAGAAAGCAAAGCACTATTTCATAAGATATAAAGGGGACAGAAAATGAACGGTTTTGATTATTTCAACCCGGCAAGGGTAGTATTCGGCAATAAGCCGTATGAAGGAATCGAAAAATACCTCAAAGAGACCGGCGTTTCATCTCTGATGATGATCCATACCCGTTCTGCTGTAAGGCTCGGGATATACGATGAGATCGAGGCAATGTGCAAAAGGCTCGGCATCGCATTCGTATCAAACGGAGACGTTGAGTCCAATCCTAAGATCGAGCTCATCAGAATACTGGTCGAAGAAGGAAGAAAGAACAAGATCGACTGCCTTCTTGCAGCAGGCGGAGGCAGCGTAATCGACACAGCCAAGGCTGTAGCAATGGGCGTCCCTTATGACGGAGATGCGTGGGACTTCTATGACGGAACAGCAGAGCCGAAGGAAGCACTGCCGATCGTCGCAGTATCAACCGTACCGTCATCAGGATCAGAGACATCCCAGGCTACTATCGTGAGCAACGGACTTGTCAAGGCAGGCTATGAATCAGAGATGATCGTACCTAAGCTGGCAGTTCTTAACCCTGAGTTCACGCTGACACTGCCTGCACGCATGACAGCATGCGGCATCTCGGACATCCTGAGCCACCTGATGGAGCGCTACTTCACCAATACAGAGCACGTGGATACTACCGACTACATGATCGTCGGAGCAGCCAAGGCTCTGATGCTCAACGGCGAGCGCGTCATGAAGAACCTCTCGGATCTTGATGCAAGGTCTGAAGTTCAGTGGCTGGCATCCATCGCTCATAACAATTCTCTCGAGACAGGCCGTGAGCCTGACTGGGCATCGCACAGGATCGAGCACGAGCTGAGCGGACAGTATGGAATCAACCACGGCGAGGGAATGGCAGTTGTAATGCTGGCTTACCTCAAGTATGTTGCGGTACATCATCCTAAGAAGCCGGCTCAGCTGGCACATCAGCTGTTCGGAGTTGAATACGGTGAATATACTGAAGAAGAAATGGTTCTCAAGCTGGCTGAGCACCTCGAGCACTTCTACAGACATACACTCGGTATCAGAACGACTCTCACAGAGATGGAGATCGATGATACCCACTTCGAGGAGATGGCTATGAGAGCTACAGGCGGAAACGGAACTGTAGGACATTACTATCCGCTCGATAAGGAGAAATTCATCGAAGTGCTGAAGCTTGCACTGTAATTTATCGGACTGAGGCTCAGTGTGACATGCTCTGAGTAAAGGGTATTATACGAAGAGAAAGGAAACAGACAATTATGAAAGCATATGTACGTGCACCATATAATGACGCCTGCCTCGAAGAACTGAGAACAATGTTCGATGAAGTGGTATATGAACCATGGACAGCAACAGGCGAGAGATATTACGAAGACGAGATGCTTGAGCATCTTCTCATTGAGAAGCCGGACGTACTGATCACAGAGCTCGACAGAGTAACTGAAAAGGTACTGAACGGATATGACGGACTGAAGGCTATCGGAGACTGCAGAGGAACACCTGCAAACATCGACTGCGATGCATGCACAAAGAACAACATTCCTGTACTTTGCACAGCAGGCCGTAACAACCAGGCAGTTGCAGAGATGGTAGTAGCCGGAATGCTCGCATTTGAGCGTAATCTTATCCCGGCTGTAGAGTGGGCTAAGAGCGGTCAGTGGGTACCTGGAACTACTCCTTACTTCCTCTGGATGGGTCATGAGCTGATGGGCAAGAAGGTTGGTATCATCGGATACGGCAGGATCGGCCGCATCGTAGCTAAGATCCTCGCTGCATTTGACTGCGATGTATCCTTCTATGATCCGTTCGTAAAGGGAGACCAGGACGGATTCCACAACATCACAATGGAGCAGCTCTTCAGGGAAAGCGATATCATCACTATCCACGTTCCTGTACTCGATTCGACTAAGGGAATCGTTACAAGAGAACTCCTCGAGTCCATGAAGCCTACAGCACTCTTCGTAAATGCAGCAAGATCAGTCATGATCGACAACGATGCACTTTACGACGTGCTGAAGAACAAGAAGATCGCAGGCGCAGTACTCGACGTACTCGATCACGAGCCGCCTGAAGACGAAAACGATACACGTTTTATCGAACTTGACAACGTTCTCATGATGCCCCACATCTGCGGAGCTTCATTCGAGGTAACTGATCATCAGGCAAGGATCCTCAATGACGGCCTCAAGGCATGGCTGAGCGGAGAGGGCTATGAGCGTTTCGTATTCAACAGAGAGCTGTTTAAATAAGGAGCTGTAAAAATGAAACATTATCTGATGTTTGATATCGGGACAGGAAACAGCCGTGTAAGTCTTGTAGACTCAAACGGAAATATTCTGGGGATCAGGACATTCCTGAACACATATTACAGAGATGATTCATATGAAGACGCACAGTATTTCTACCCTGACGAATGGGTGGAAAAGCTGATCGGCGGATGCGCAGAGCTCTGCGCAGAGCATCCTGACGTCAAGGTAGACGGCATTTCATCTGCCGCTGCCCGTCAGACTTTCATCCTCATCGATGCTGCAGGCAAATGCTTCTATGCTCTGCCTAACATCGACAACCGCGGAAGAGAATATGTAGGAGCTGTTACTCATAAGGAAGAGATCTACAAGATCTCCGGCAAGTGGGTGACAGAGGACTTCGGTGCAGCCAAGCTGCTCGGTCTCAAGAAGAAGCACTTTGATCAGTACTCGAAGATCAGCAAGATCACGAGCCTGAGCGAGTGGATCGGATACATCCTCACCGGCAAGGTCTGCATGGAGTATTCACAGGCATGTGAATCCCAGCTGTATGATCTGCAGAAGAAGAGATGGTCCTCAAGACTCTGCGAGTGGTACGGAGTTGACTCGGATATCCTTCCGGAACTGTACAAGAGCGGACAGAGACTCGGACACATCAAGGACGAGTTCAGGGAAAAGTTCAACCTCAACGAAGGCGCAATGTTCATCGTCGGCGGTGCAGACACCCAGATCGCTATCAAGCAGACGGATATCGGCGAGGGAGACATTGCGATCGTTTCCGGAACCACATCACCTGTAGTCACACTCAAGAAGGATTTCTTCTACGACAGACAGGAGAGAGTATGGACTGATGCAAATCTCTGCGGAGACAACTATCAGATCGAGATGAACCCGGGTGTAACAGGACTGAACTATCAGAAGATGAAGAACAACTTCTGCCCGGACATCTCATACGGAAATCTTGAAGAGTACTATGAGAACCTGAAGGAAGTAAGATGCACGGCATCTTTCTCATCGCTTCTGTTCTACAAGAAGACATCCCTGAGAAACGGCGGATTCTTCATGAGATCGCCTCTCCAGGACAATGTTACAAGATATGACCTCATGTACGCTGTAGTTGCAGACATCGCCTGCGCAACGTATGAGCAGCTGAGAAGACTCATCGAGATAAGCGGAAACAATCCGGATCACATCATCGCATGCGGCGGAGGCTTCCAGTCGATGGCTCTGTGCAAAATGATCGCAAGCCTGACAGGCAAGCCGATCGTGCTGAAGAAAGGATTTGATCAGGCAACTATCCAGGGTCTTGTGGCGATCTGCAACAAGACACTTGAAGTCGCAGCTGATCATGAGGACGAGTATATTACAGTAGAACCTGATCAGGATAATCTGGTATTCACATATTATCCGGTATGGTCAGAGAACCGTAACAGAGCCAACAATTGCCAGTAAGCAATTGCAGACACTAAAAAACACTCCATATAGATAACTCCAATAGATAACCAAAGTATAAACGGGGTAGTTACCAGATCACGTTGATTCCGTGTTCACGGAAGAAACCGAGCCAGACTTCGTCAGGTTCCTGATCGGTGATTATCCCGTTTATACTGGAAAAATCTCCGATGATGAAGTTGGCCTGGTCATCGAATTTGGTGTGGTCCACGAGCAGATACTTTTCCCTGGCGTGGGCAAGCATCGCGCGGCGGACATCCATCTGACTCTCGTAGTTGTCGAGCATGCCGTGCTCCATGCTGATGGCGTTGCAGCTGATGAAAGCCTTGTCTGCCACATGAGTGGAGATGCTCTCTACTGCATCTGTCCCGATGAATGCTCCGAGGCGTTCCTTATATCTTCCGCCCGTGCAGATGAGATGTGCCGACGGAGAGCCGGATGAGAAGGCGCTGACCGTGGCAATGGAATTGGTAATTATGGTGACATGAAGCTGCGAATCCATAAGGTGTCTTGCAAGGGTGTTGCAGGTGGTGCTGGAATCGAGCATGATGACATCGTTGTTCTTTACATATGCCGAAGCAGTGACCTGAGCCATCTGAAGTTTTTCCTTAACTATCAGTCTGGCACGCAGGTCGACAGGCACGCCCCTGTCCTCAGCGGTAGGGATAAAGGCACCGCCGTGTATCCTCTTGAGGCGGCCCTGCTCCTCAAGTTCCTGGAAGTCTCTTCGTATAGTCTGATCGCTGCATCCGAGGATCTCGCAGGCATCCGAAACCAGAAGGCTTCCGTTCTCGCTGAGAAGGCGCATGATCGTGTCGTGTCTGTTTACTTTAAGCATATATATTCACCTTGATAGATTATTTTGTTTAATTCAGGAATCCTGTCCGGGAGTTACTCCCGTTCATCCTATCCGAGAGGGATCTCCACGACCTCAGCCATCTTGATGAGTGTCTGCTCGATCTGGCCTGAGATCTCTTCGACCATCCTCTGAGTGATCTGGTCATCCTTTTCTTTCTGCAGACTCTCATAGAACGAAGCCTTGACATCATCCGCGATGCTGTCCAGTCTCGACCTGAATGTGTTCTTAGGGATCAGCATCCTTACGGCCTTAGGCAGCTCTGCCGAGAGCATTTTGTCCTGCATCTTCTCCTTCCCGAGGAAGAGAACGACGACCGCTGCTACAACACCGATCAGCACGCCTTCAGGGCCTGCCATGAACGGTACGATGTCGATCGCCGCAACAAGAATGGCAACGACCGCAGTGACGATTGAGTCGATCAGGAAAGTCATTTCCTCAACAGCGAAGATGTTCTTCGCATCGACCTTGATATCTATATCCGACGCCGAGAGATACGACTTCAGGCTCAGTGCGGTATACGGCACCCTGTGCCTGAGGCAGATAGGAACGGTCAGTTCTTCAAGCTCCTCGATGACAGGCTTGAGCCATGCGGTTACAGGTCCTGCCAGAAGCTCTCTGGTCTTGTCCTCTCTCAGATATGCCTCTATTTCAGTCTGAAGTATCGCGTCTGTATCTTCCAGCTTTCTTATCTCACCCGATCTCCATCTGTCGAAAACAGGCGCAGCCACGTCTTCGAGTATCGGCCTGACGAGACAGTCAACAGCACTTCTGTAAAGTTCCGGCGTGTGCTTTTCAACAATATCCTCGATCGCAGTGGACTTGATCAGCTGATCGAGATCCTCCTTGAACTCCTTGAGATCCTCGTCGATGCGCCCACAGTAAGCGAGGCCCTTTGCAACGGAAAACTCAGGATCCGAAGCGGATATGATAACAGCCTCCGGGAATACACCTGTGCACCAGTCCCTTACTGCAGGCAGCTTGCTGACGCCGCCTGTGAGGAATATGAGCTCAGGCTGCGAGCCTGTTATATGATTTCTTACGTCCTTGAGCGAAGCGATGAATACGTCGCGGAAGGACTTGTTTCCGAGTTTTGCGATCTTCTTGTTTACCAGCTTGTCTGCGATCTTCTTATCCATCCTCAGAGTCAGCTTGACCGGTCTGTCATAGTGGAGAACGACGCTTTCCTTGCATTCATGAGTGCTCCAGTAATCCTCGTCAGAGTGGTACTTCTCCTTGAGACGGCGTGCGGCAAATTCCGCATAAGTGCGCCATGCCTCGCTGGCATCAAATACTGACTGGATCTTCTTCCTTCCGAGCCCTGCTGCCGCAACTGATTCCTCCAGCAGGATCTCATCCATGAGACCTCCGCCGAGTACGACTTCACCGGCTGTCTGCATCTCGACTTCCTTGCCGCCCATGATGTATGCAAAATCCGTGGTGGATGATCCTATGTCGACTACGAGCACAGGCTTGGAAAGGATGTCAACACCCACCTGCAGGTGGCGTGACTGGCACGCACTGACCATCGCAGCTCTTGATTCCGAGATGATCTTGGCAGGCGGATAACCCGCGCTTTCGAATATCTCGCGGTAGTGCTCCCTGGTATTCCTGTCCCATCCGGCAGGGCAGCCGATATAGAATGAGCATTCCTCATTCCTTATAAGGTCGCCGCTTCCGTACAGCTCTCCGAGCACGCCTGCAGCAAAACTTTTGACGTCTGCTGCGACGCCTCTGTCACTCAGGAATCTGCTCTTGAACCTCAGCTTGCGCTTGACTACGCTGTCTGCGTAGCAGGCTTTTTCACCGATGAGCAGCTCACCGGACTGGAGCTGGGCATAAGCTGTAATAAAACTCTGCTCACCGACTACGGTGAGCATTTCAGGAGCAACCTGATCGTCTTTACTTAATCTCGCGATGGCGCTTTCAGCGTCACCGAGGTCAAAACCGAAAAATCTGTCCATATCAAAACACCTGTCAGAAGTGATAATCTGCTGTTCTGCTTTAAACGGTCCTCATGATGAGCCTGCAGCTATTTGCGCGTTGAAGCAAGTCCCTTCTTGAGAAGATTGCCGTCAGCTACCATAGCAGGACGAATGGTGCCTGTCTTAGTGCCCGGCATCATGTCGAAGTACTGCTTGGTGCTGTCGCTGTAGTCCACCACCTCGATCTGCTGTCTGTGCAGATAGTACTTGATGGCTTCGATCTTCTCGAGAGCGTACTCAGGGTCTCCGCTATAGGAGGCTGCAAGAAGGTCGGAGAAGAGATCAAGCTCAGGCGTCGTTGCCGGTCTGCCGTCAATATTGCCTGCCTGCTCTCTCTTGTCCCAGCGTTCTCTTGCACTTACTTCGTCAAGACTCTGATCGACGGACAGGATAACTGTCCTGTAGTACCTGTAGAGCTTGTCCGCGTCTACGTGTATCTCGACCTGCTGCTCCTTGGCGGTTTTGACAGGGCCGCGGCGGACCAGAAGACCGCCCAGGATGCCTGCCGCAAGGCCGCCGAATACGGCGATCATGCGGATCACAAGCTCCCTTGTGGTAGCCGGTTCGGCTGCTTCCATTCCGGCTATGATCAGCGGGAACATCGCGTAGATGCAGAGGACGATACCGGCAAACATGAGAAGCGCTGACGGAATGGAGATTCTGTCTCCCGATGAAGATTTTGCCTTCTTCGGCTCCTTGTCATGCTCCCATACCTTGGTGGTACCGGTCGAATCGATCAGAGGCAGCGCAAGGCGGACCGCCTGCATCAGATATGCCGCAGTCTCTCTTTCGCGCTCACTGTCACTTTGCTCGTTATACTTGAGCACCAGCTTGTCAGTCTCATTCTCGAGTACTTTGATAGCCTTCTCAGGGATGGCTGCATTTGCGAGCTCGGTTATGAGATTGCTTTTGTCTTTGTCCAGTAAATCAGTCATTTTCATAGTACTTTTATTATACGTTATTTGATGTTGGGAAAGGAAGAAAAAACGGACAAAAACATACAGAAACAGACATGATGGTGTAGAATAGTCTCATCGAATATTACGGTAGATCCGTAAGGGAGTGGAGTACATAATGACTAAGAACATTGAAGAACTGAAAAAAGATTATGCGGATCTTCTGATAAGATCCGGTCTCAATCTCAGAAAGGGACAGAGGCTTGCTATAAGCAGCCCTGTGGAATGTGCGGATTTTGCGAGACTGTGTGCTGCGGCTGCGTATGAGGCTGGCTGCAGAGAGGTCATCATGTCATGGAACGATGATGCGCTGACCAGGCTCAAGTATCTTCACGCGGAGGATGACGTCTTTGACTCGGTCAATCCGTGGGAGAAGGACTTCAGGGACATCCTCTCAGAGGAGGGCGCCGGCTGGCTGGCCATCCATGCAGAGGACCCGGAGAACCTGAAGGGCGTTGATCCGGACCGCATCTATCGCGCGCAGAAGGCGCACGGCAAAGCTATGGAGAAATTCCGTCAGAGGGAAATGAGAAGCGAATTCCCTTGGTGCGTATGCTCGGTGCCTACAGACGCATGGGCGAAGGCGGTATTTCCTGACATGGATAAGGAAGATGCCAAAGCGCGCCTGTGGGAGGAGATACTCGCTGCCTGCAGAGTGGACGGCGGTGATGCAGTTCAGAACTGGAAGGATCACTCCGATGAGCTGCAGAGACACGTGCAGATACTGAATGAGTACAACTTCAAAGAGCTGAGGTATAAGAATTCCGCCGGAACTGACGTGACCGTCGAACTGCCTGAAGGACACTACTGGGCAGGAGGAGAAGAGAACGGCGCGGACGTAAGACCTTTCTCCGCAAACATTCCTACCGAAGAGGTCTTTACTTTGCCTAAGAGAGACAGTATCAACGGGACGATCGTCGCGACCAAGCCTCTTGCTCACAACGGCACACTGATTGAAGGATTCAGATTTGAGGTGAAGGACGGAAAGATAGTTGACGTCCATGCCGAAAAGGGCGAGCAGATACTGAGAGACGCTATATCCGTTGACGAAGGAGCATCATACTTCGGAGAAGTGGCTCTTGTGCCGCATGACTCGCCTATATCCAATTCCGGGATACTCTTCATGAACACTCTGTTCGATGAGAACGCCTCCTGCCATTTTGCATTCGGCGAGGCGTACCCAAACATCTACGGAGCAGAGAACATGAGCGAGGAGGAGCTTAAGGAAAGAGGCGCCAACTTCTCGATGACACATGTAGACTTCATGGTAGGCTCCGCGGACATGATGATAACCGGGATCACCCACGACGGAGAGGAAGTGCCTGTATTCGTAAACGGGAACTTCGCGTTCTAGAGCGGTTGTAACTATTGAAGTAAGAAATGTGAATTGAGTCGGAATGTCTGAAAAGGAGTTTTGCTCTCCTGTCTACATATTATCCTGTTTTGGCGTCAAAATGTAGACAAAATGAACTGCAGCAATTGTTTTCGTGCTTTCAAGCCGGCTCAGCATTCCGTTTTTCTGATTCATCGCATATAAGGAAGAGCTTTTTATAGCGATTATGAGCGATTATTGGCAATAATCAGTACGGGTGATTGTCTTTTAGGGATAGTGAGCAAGAGATTGTCTACATTTTTACTGATTATTATCACAAAATGTAGACAAAGTCGCGAAAGTCCTTTTGGGGGGAGTTCTGTTACCACTATTAGTTAATAGATGAATAATGAGAATGAAAAAATGAACCGGCTGCCTCATGTCTGGCTGAAAACCAGCGTGAGACGGGCGGTTCATTTCTTGTTGTGTGAGATATAAGCTGAAAACTCCAATATCAGTTCTTGAGGCTCTGGAGTGGTGCCGGGATGCGGCCGCCGCGGTTTATCATCTTTGCAGGTGACTGGCTGCGGAGCTTCATGACCGGGCCGAATCCCAGAAGGCCGCCGAAGTTGAGTTCTTCACCTTCCTTAAGGCCGATCGCAGGGATGACTCTGACTGCAGTCGTCTTGGAGTTGACCATTCCGATGGCGGCCTCATCTGCGATGATAGCAGAGATGACTTCTGCGGAAGTGTCGCCAGGGATGACTATCATGTCGAGGCCTACGGAGCATACGGCAGTCATGGCTTCGAGCTTCTCGATGGAGAGAGAGCCGGCACGGGCTGCTGCTATCATTCCGTCATCTTCACTGACCGGGATGAATGCTCCTGAGAGGCCTCCCACGCTTGAGGATGCCATTACGCCGCCCTTCTTGACTGCGTCGTTAAGCATTGCGAGTGCGGCAGTCGTTCCGTGTGCACCGCACTGCTCGAGGCCGATCTCCTCGAGGATGTGAGCTACCGAGTCGCCTATTGCAGGTGTCGGTGCGAGTGACAGGTCGACGATGCCGAACTGTGTGTTGAGGCAGGAAGCGACTTCCGAGCCTACCAGCTGTCCGACTCTTGTGATCTTGAACGCTGTCTTCTTTATAGTCTCCGCAACTTCGTTAAGAGGAGCATCATCAGGCATTGCTGCCAGGACGGATCTTACTACTCCCGGGCCTGAAACTCCGACGCTCAGAACATGGTCTGCTTCGCCGACTCCGTGGAAGGCGCCTGCCATGAACGGGTTGTCCTCTACTGCATTGCAGAATACTACGAGCTTGGCGGCGCCGATGCACTGCCTGTCTGCGGTGAGTTCTGATGCCTCGCGGACCTTCTGACCCATGAGCTTAACGGCGTCCATGTTGATGCCGGCTTTGGTCGAGCCGATGTTTACGGATGAGCAGACGAGGTCTGTCTCTACGAGTGCGCGCGGTATCGAGTCGATGAGCTCGCGATCGCCTGTGCTGAAGCCTTTCTGAACGAGGGCGGAGTATCCGCCGATGAAGTCTATACCTATCTCGTGAGCGGCTCTGTCGAGTGCCCTGGCGTATTTTACAGGGTCGCCGCCAGAGATGCCTGCGAGCATTGCTACAGGTGTGACACTGACGCGCTTGTTTACGATCGGAATGCCGTATTTCTCACCGACTGAGTCGGCGGTCTTTACGAGATTCCCTGCAAGGCGGCAGATCTTGTCGTATATTTTCGTGCATGCCTTGTCGGCATCGGTATCCGCACAGTCGAGGAGCGAGATCCCCATGGTGTTAGTACGGATATCGAGATTGTTGTCTCTGATCATGGAGATGGTCTCCATGACATCCTTATCATTGAACATTTCTGTTTCCTTCCGGTTATATTTTATATTGATTAATGAAAGTAGTAGGTGAACGTATATCTGATCAGCTGGTCTGACTGTGTTACGTGGCCGGCTGGTCTGGCTGCGCTGTGCAGGCTGCAGATCAGATGCTGTGCATCGAGGTGAAGATGTTCTCGTGCATTACGTGGACTTCAACACCAGGGAGAACTGCCTTGATGTTCTCCTCCAGCTGGTGGATGCTGCAGTTCATCGAAGATACCTCGATGTGCATGTTCATGGTGAAGAATTCATCCATTACGATCTGGGATACCTGAACGACACTTGCATGGGCATCGGCAACAGCTGTTGCGACCTTGGAGAGTATGCCGATATCGTCCTTTCCGACTACAGTCAGAATAGCTTTTTCCTGTTTTTCCATAGTGATAACTCCTCGTATTATTAGTTTTAAGCTCGGTCTTCCGAGCACTGAATTAACTATTCTTTATTGCTGTCATCATTCTTGAATGGGATGGTAGCAGCAGTGGCTGTGGAGCTTGTGGGTAACCGGCGTCACAGCGGGGCTGTGGATAAGTGGGTGGGCAACTCGCTGTCCATGCACTTATCCATGGCTCCGCGTCGGTTATCCATAAATCCATGGCCAGCCGAAAGCTTATGCTCTTTGGTTATGCATTCCAGGGCTCCCTTAAGCTATACTTTCCTTAACAGGATTATGCTGTGGCTACTGCTGGTTCTCCTTGCAAATCTTCGGATATTGCTGCAACAGCTTGCAGCCCGCACAATTCGTTCTTGACTGATTACACAAATTTTGCATCTCTGGCATCAGCTTCCAGCAGAGTATTCTTGCCGGTCGAATGCTCATTACGCGAGGTTTCGGCGAACGTCTTGTCTGGGATAAGCCCTGGCTTGCTCCTTCATCCTTGACCAGAAAGGAGGTGATTCTCCGTGAAGAAAATCGATTACCTGTCAACGTTGTTCGTCGGAATAGATATCGCATCCCGTACGAACGTGGTTTCCGCCATTGACTTCGATCAAAACTACCTGATCAAGTGGAAGCCTTTTCCTAATACACAAACCGGTACCGAAGATCTAGCCAATACGATCGCATCAGTTCTGTCTGAGCATCATGAGTTCAACGCTGTGATCATCGCTATGGAATCCACCAGTTTCTATGGTGTTCATACAGCAAACTATCTTTCTACCTGTGATCTTCTGCTGCCCTTCAGCGTCCGGGTCTACTGTCTCAATCCTAAGACTGTGAAGAATTACAAGAAGTCTTTCACTGATCTTCCGAAGAACGACAGTATCGACAGTTTTGTTATTGCCGATTTTGCCCGTGTCGGAAAAATTAAGATCCTGCCCTGGAGAGGTTCGCAGTACCTTGCACTTCAGCGTCTTACCAGACACAGGATGCACATTACTGAGTGTATAGCCAGAGAAAAATCTTATGCTTTGAACAACATTTTTCTCAAGTTCAGTGAATTTGCTCTTCTCCGCAATGATGCGCATCCTTTTTCTGACAAATACAGTGCTACCGCTGAGGGCATTCTCACTGAGTTCATGACCAATGATGATCTCGTTAATACTCCCATTGAGGAGCTTGTAGATTTCATCTACAGCAAGAGCCGTGGACGTATCGCTGAGCCTGCTCAAGTCGCAGATCTTATCCAAGCTTCTGCGAGAAATTCTTACCGTTTAGACAAATGCCTTTATGAGCCTCTAACCATTTCCATTGCTGCCTCTTTCAACTGCATATCTGCTTTTGAGAAGGAGTTAAAAGCAATCGACAAGGCTATTGAGAAAACTGTCAAAGGGCTCAATCCGAATGAGTACCAGATCATTTGCTCTGTTCCTGGCATTGGTCCGGTCTATGCTGCGGGCATCCTTGCCGAGATCGGAACCATCAAGTGCTTCCCCAATCACAGTAAGCTGGCAAAGTATGCCGGTATCGTGTGGAATGAGAATGACTCTGGTGACTTCCATTCGGAAGATAATCGTATGACCAAGGTCGGAAACCGTTATCTTCGTTATTACATGATTGAAGCCGCCGGGAGTGTTGCCCGGTATGAACCGACTTTCGCCCTGTTCTACAAAAAGAAGTTCGGCGAAGTTCGTACTCATCAACACAAACGTGCACTCGCGTTGACGTCCCGTAAATTGATACGTTTGCTTTTTGGTCTGCTGGACAAAGGCACCCTCTACTCTCCGGAAAAGAGTAGGTAATCCATAGCGATATCTTCTGCCTTTGCCGACACTACCGTGGCGTAGGCTTGTTCAGCATGTCCTTTCCTTGAAATTACTTTTCTCAATCGCTTCTTGACTTATTACCAAATTGCTGCTTACGTGAAAGTGATAATTTCTATTTTGAGAAAATGAATCATCCGCCTGCAAAATGACAGAGCATTCTGCGGAGGCGGATAACCCAATACCATATTTATGATAAAAAAATAACCTCGAAAATTCAATAGATAAGAGGAAACAGCAGGTCGTGTTCAAGTATAATAATAGGCAGTAACAGCTGCGGCCGGTGAAGATGTTTCCGGGCGTGATCAGGTGTCAGGACTGCAGGCAAAACGGAGGACTGTAAAATGGCGAAAAGTCTCATAGCAGCAATGATAGGACTTACGGTTGCTTATCTGGTGACTAAGTTCCTGGAGAGAAAATAATTGACTCACGATGAACTTATAGTTTCTAAGATAGAAGATAAGATCAGGCAGTGCCGCGACGGCTATTATGTGACCGCGACGGGACTGCTTGATTCGCATGAGCAGGCTCTGGCAAAGCAGGTCATGATGCACTCTGCGGACGTGCGGACTTTCCTGTGGGGCGGCTATGAAGGTGCTGAGCGCAGGATGCTTGTCTGCGTCCCTGCGGATATCCCGATGACCGATGAAGAGGCGTATGAGGGCCTCCTTGAAGTGCTGAGGGTAAAGAAGCCTGCTATATCCCGCGAGCTGACGCACCGCGACTACCTCGGTTCGATGCTCGGGCTCGGGATAGACAGGAGCGTGACCGGTGACATACTCGTAAGGGATGACGGTGCGGATATAATCATAGTGCCTGAGATCGCAGACTTTCTGCTGGATGAATACGTGCAGGTCGGAAGGACGCATGTCAGCAGGGAAGTGCATCCGCTGAGTGAGCTCATCATGCCTGAGGTAAGGACACAGATAATAAAGGACACGGTCCCGTCGGTGCGTCTGGACAGCATAATCGCATCGGCATTCAAGCTGTCCCGGAGCAAAGCGGCAGAGGCGATCCGCGGCGGGATAGTATCTGTAGACCACATTGAGTGCCTCAAGCCGGATGCGAGAGTCGAGGAAGGCGCTATACTCGTGCTGAGAGGCAAGGGCAAAGCGCTGCTGAAAGAGATCGGCGGAGAGTCGAAGAAGGGCCGCACCTGGGTCATCATAGAGAAGTACATATAATCACGGGCAGATATGCGGGGCGCCCGGACCGTAACAGAAAAGACGGAAGTATAATGACAGAGAAAACCAGCATTGAAAAGAGAATCGCGGAAAAGGTAAAGGCAGCCGGCGGAAACACGTATTACGTCGGCGGTTTTGTGCGCGACCGGATGCTGGGTATAGATAACAAGGACGTGGACATCGAGGTCCACGGAGTGACGCCGGAGAGGCTGATGCAGATCCTGAAAGAATGCGGTGAGCCGCTCTCTTATGGTGAGAGCTTCGGGATATATTCTCTCCGCGGAGAAGATATAGATATAGCAATGCCGAGGCGCGAAAGGAAGATAGGCGCCGGACACAGGGATTTCGAGGTCGATGTGGACCCGTTCATAGGCACATATGAAGCTGCCAGGCGCAGGGATTTTACCATCAATGCTCTGATGGAGGATGTTCTGACAGGAGAGATCGTGGATCATTTCGGCGGGAAGGAAGACCTGGCGAAGAAGGTCATAAGGCACATCGATGATGAGACCTTCGCCGAGGACCCGCTTAGAGTACTGAGAGCTGCGCAGTTCGCAGCGAGATTCGGCTTCAGCGTAGCGCCTGAAACCATAGAGTTGTGCAGGACTATAGATCTGTCGTCCCTTTCGAGGGAGCGCGTGACTGAAGAAATGAAGAAGGCTCTTCTCAAGGCGGAAAAGCCGTCGGTTTTCTTCGAGGTGCTGAGAGACATGGATCAGCTCGGGACATGGTTCCCGGAGCTTGAAGACCTTATCGGGGTCGAGCAGGATCCGGTCTTTCACCCAGAGGGCGATGTGTGGACGCATACTATGCAGGTGGTCGACAGGGCGGCAGCGTTCAGGGACCGTGTCTCTGAGCCTTTCCGGTTCATGATGCTCGCGCTTACACATGATATGGGCAAAGCGGTCACTACGGCGTTCGTAAAGGGCCGAATACATGCGTATGAGCATGAGACGCAGGGGGTGCCGATAGTCAGCCGGTTCATCCACAGACTGACGAATGAGCACGAAGTTATATCATACGTGCTGAACATGGTGCCTCTTCACATGAGACCGAACATCGCTGCCTATAACAGGACTTCGCTCAAGTCGACCAACAGGATGTTCGATGCGGCAGCGGCGCCTGAAGACCTCATATATTTTGCACAGGCCGATCATCCGGTCGTCTCCGGCAGCGAGGAGTTCTCGGGGGATCCTGAGTTCCTGGAGGAGAGACTGAGAGCATATCTTGATACGATGGCGCAGCCGCATGTGACGGGCAGGGATCTTATAAAAGCCGGCATCGAGCCGGGAGAGCAGATGGGAGAGCTGCTTGAGTATGCGCACAAGCTGAGGCTTGCGGGCATCGACAGGGAGTCAGCCATGAAGCAGGTGCTGGCGCAGGCGAGAAAGAGCAGGGAGAAGGAGTCGCGGAGACGGAAAACGGCTGAAAAGGCTCTTGAACCTTGATAAATACACGATACGAGTTGACTTTAGCGATTTAGCGTGGTAAAGTGTCGGGGTAATGAAAATACTCTGCGGATTTTGCGTACAAAACGCTTAAAAAAGGAAGCCGCGGAGCAGAACGGAAAAGGGTGAAATACATGCAATATGACGACAGTGTGCTGACAAGGACGGAGAGAAGGATATTCGCGCTGAGGACTCTCTACACGAGGGCGGGATACGGTCCTTACAGGATGAGAAAGTTCGAGGACTACGATCTCTACAGCCGCAACAAGGACTATCTCCTCTCTGACAGGGTCATCACTTTTACAGACACTAACGGCAAACTCAAGGCTCTCAAGCCTGACGTTACGCTTTCCATAGTAAAGAACCTGGACGACAGGCCGGATGAACTGCAGAAGCTGTTCTACGATGAGAACGTATACAGAGTATCTGAGAGGACGAATACGTTCAGAGAGATCATGCAGATGGGCCTCGAGTGCATCGGTGCAGCCGGTAATCAGGCCGCTGCGGAGGTCATCAGGCTGGCAGAGCAGAGCCTGGCGCTGGTAGCAGGCGACAATGATTACATACTGAGGATCTCAGACATAGACATGCTCACATTCATAATCGATGACATGTCTGACAGCAGGTATGTAAGAGGTGAGCTTCTGAGACTCGCTGGTGAGAAGAACCTGCATGGCATAGCGAAGGTGTGTGAAGACAATGAGTTGCCGGCTGAAAAGTGCGGCGTTCTGACCGGACTGCTCGGACTGTACGGAACACCTGCAGAGGTCATGCCGGAGCTTGAGGAGATATGCCGCGGTACCGTCGCAGATCCTGAGGTAGAGGAACTGAAAGACGTCCTGGGCAGCCTCTATAACGATGAAGACAGAAAAGACATGCATATAGTGATGGACTTCTCTGTCATAGGGGACACGAATTACTACAACGGCATGGCGTTCGAAGGCTATATAGACGGACTGCCGGAGAGCGTGCTCGTCGGAGGAAGATACGACAAGCTGATGCAGAGGATGAAGAAGAAGTCGCGCGCGATCGGATTCGCAGTGTACCTCGACAACCTCGGCATGCTGGGAAGAACAGCAGGAGACGAAGCGATAGAATCCTTCTTCAGCAGCTACAGAGCACCGGAAGAAGATGAATAATATGACACTGGGGACGGTTCTCACTGTCAGATTTTATGGCAGAAGGAACCTCTTACCGGGATAGGGATATAAATTATGGACAGCAGGATGTTGAATGTAGCTCTTCCGAAAGGAAGGCTGGGTGAAAAAGTATATAAGATGTTCGAGGAAGCGGGTTACGGATGCCCGGATATCTTCGAAGGGCGCAAGCTGGTGTTCGAGAGCAAAGAGGCAGGAGTCAGATACTTCTGGGTAAAGCCTTCCGATGTTCCGATCTACGTTGAACGCGGAGCAGCGGATATAGGCGTTGCGGGCAAAGACATTTTGCTTGAGTACGAACCGAATGTATATGAGCTGAAGGACCTCGGCATAGGAAAATGCCGCATGGTCGTGGCCGCGCCTAAGGGATTCAGGGATGATTCCGAGTATCCTCTGAGGGTAGCGACCAAGTTCGTCAATATCGCGCAGGACTACTACGCGTCGGTCGGAAGGGATATCGATATAATCAAACTGAACGGATCCATCGAGATAGCGCCTATACTCGGACTTTCGGACGTCATAGTCGACCTCGTGGAGACAGGCACGACGCTGAGAGAAAACAACCTCATCGTATATGAGGAGATAATGGATATAAGCGCGAGGCTGATAGCCAACAAGTCCGGCTACAACTTCAAGAGCAAAGCGATCAACACATTGCTTGGCAGACTGGTATAGAGTACGGCAAGGGTGTGTCAAAAAGGACCGTCCCTAATGACACACGCTGTGATATAGAAGGGGTAATGCAATGATAAAAATACTGAAGTATGCGGAGCTGACTCCGGCTGAAGTCTTCTCGAGATCCGAGCCGGTCATGGATGTTTCCGGCACGGTGACTGAGATAATAAATGATGTAGTGGAAAACGGCGATGCTGCGCTGGTCCGTTACGCGGCGAAGTTCGACGGGATCGATCCGGAGGGATTTGTCCTCGAGCTCACTGAAGAGGAGAGGGCAGCGGCACTGAAAAAGATAGACGAGACTGATCCGGGATTCACCGGCATTCTGGCAAAGGCAGCCGCCAACATCGTGAAGTTCCACACTAAGCAGGTCAGAAACAGCTTCATCATAAACGACACGCCGGGAATCATAATGGGGCAGAAGGTTGTACCTCTCGAGAGAGCAGGGCTGTATGTCCCGGGCGGCACTGCGGCATATCCTTCCACGGTGCTGATGGACTCAATACCTGCCCTCATAGCCGGATGCCGTGAGATAATCATGGTAACACCGCCTGATGCGGACGGCAGCATCAATCCTGCCATAATTGCTGCAGCCCAGGCTGCACGCAATGCGGTCAGCGGTGCCGGTGAAGTTCGCATCTTCAAGACCGGAGGCGCTCAGGCTATCGCAGCCCTGGCATACGGAACAGAGACCATTCCGAAGGTAGACAAAATAGTCGGACCGGGCAATGCTTTTGTCGCAGAGGCTAAAAGGCAGGTGTTCGGCAGAGTATCCATAGACATGATCGCAGGACCGAGCGAGATACTCGTTGTATCCGACGGAAAGAGCGATCCTGAGGTAGTTGCAGCGGATATGCTGTCACAGGCCGAGCACGATAAGAATGCGAGCGCGGTCCTTGTTACGGACTCAGCTGAACTGGCAACCGCCGTACAGCAGGCCATCGAGAAGCAGCTTGCGACACTTGAGCGTGAGGCGATCGCGAGACCTTCGATAGACAACAACGGCAAGATCATAGTCGCTGAGGACCTCGAGCAGGCAATAGAGATATCCAATGAGATAGCACCTGAGCATCTCGAACTCTGCGTTGATGATCCGTTCGAATGGCTCGGCAAGGTAAAACATGCAGGATCCATCTTCCTGGGCAGGAACTGTCCGGAAGCGCTCGGTGACTACTTTGCAGGACCTAACCACACACTTCCGACAAGCGGTACAGCAAGATTCTCAAATCCACTTTCAGTCGATGACTTCGTGAAGAAGATGCAGTACACTTATTACACAGGTGATGCACTGGCAGAAGTGGCAGAGGACATCGCGGGATTCGCCCGCAAGGAAGGGCTGACAGGGCATGCACGCAGCGTGCTCATCCGCTCCGGGAAATAATACATATTTATATAAAAGGCTCATGGGTTTAGGTATGCACTGCGAATATTCCGCAGGGATCTGCCGGGGACAGGAAAGATCCCGGGGACGTGAGCAGGGTATACCGAAACCCATGAGTTTCAAAGAGGACACAGAGATTATGAGTAAATATCTTAGCAGTAAATATGCATCACTTGAACCGTACACTCCGGGCGAGCAGCCTAAGACTCAGGTGCTGACCAAGCTGAACACCAATGAGTCGCCGTTCCCGCCTGCACCGGAAGTGGTCAGGGCGGTGAAGGAGGCCGCGGAGAATCTGCAGCTGTATCCGGATCCTGACTGCACGGAGCTGCGCAAGGCGATAGCAGCGGTGCAGGGCGTTGACCCTGATGAGATCATCTGCAACAACGGTTCTGATGAGACGATATATTTTGCATTCCTCGCGTACTGCGACAGCGGAAAGCCTGCTGTTTTCCCTAAGATCACGTACGGATTCTACCCGGTGTTCGCGGACATAACGGGAGTGAAATACAAGGAAGTCCCGCTGAAGGAGGACTTCAGCATCGACCCTGAAGACTACTATGATGCAGAGGGCACGGTGTTCATCGCCAACCCTAATGCACCTACGGGGATACCGCTGAGCCTTGACCAGATCGAGGGCATCCTTCAGCACAACCGGGACAATGTGGTCGTGATCGACGAGGCGTATGTCGACTTCGGGACGGAGTCTGCTGTGCCGCTTGTGGCAAAATACGATAACCTGCTCGTAGTGCAGACCTTCTCCAAGTCGCGCTCGATGGCGGGCATGAGACTCGGCTACGGAATAGGCAATAAGGAGCTGATCGCCGACCTCAACGCACTGAGGTTCTCGACCAATCCATATAACATAGACAGACTCGCGATAGCAGCCGGCATAGCATCTCTTGAACACGATGAAGTGAACAGGGAGCACTGCAGGGCTGTCATGGAGAACAGAGAGTACACAGTGGAGGAGCTCGGCAAAATGGGGTTCGAAATGACACCGTCAACGGCGAACTTCATATTCGTAAGGCACCCTGAAATGCACGGATCGGAGCTGTTCCGCAGGCTGAGGGAGCGCGGAGTCATCATAAGGCACTGGGACAAGCCGGAATTGGCTGACTACAACAGGATAACGATAGGATCGCGTGAGCAGATGGATATTCTGCTCAGAGAGGTAAAGGACATTCTTTCTGAGGAGGTGGCAAAATGAGAAGCGCAGATATCGACCGTATGACGGCTGAGACGGATATCAGGCTGTCTCTTGAACTGGACGGCAGAGGTGCATGCGACATAGACACCGGCGTCGGATTCCTCGACCACATGCTGACGCTGCTGGCTAGACATGGACGTTTTGACCTGTCTGTTACCGCAAAGGGCGACAACTATGTTGATGACCACCACACGGTAGAGGATGTAGGTATCGCGCTCGGCCAGGCTTTCGCTGAGGCTCTTGGAGACAAGAGAGGAATATGCCGCTACGGAGACTGCACTCTTCCGATGGACGAAGCGCTGATCCTTACGGCAGTCGACATCTCGGGAAGAGACTATCTCGGGTTCGGCCTTGAGATCCCGGCAGAGAAGGTCGGGACCTTCGACACTGAGCTTGTTGAAGAGTTCTGGCTCGGTTTTGTCAGAAACGCCGGAATAACGATGCACATCAGACAGCTCGCGGGAAAGAACTCCCACCACATCATCGAGGGAACTTTCAAGTCAGCCGCAAGGAGCCTGAGACAGGCAGTAGCCATCGAAAAGGAGTTTGCAGGAGAGATCCCGTCAACCAAGGGTCTTCTGTAGGAGGATAATGACAAAATGATAGCAATTATAGATTACGGAGTAGGCAATCTGTTCTCACTCAAGAGCTCTCTTGCAGAGATCGGAGCAGAAGCTGTCGTGACATCGGATGAGAAAGTGATCGCTGAATGCGACAGGATCATCCTGCCGGGCGTCGGCGCGTTTGAAGACGCGGCCCGCAAGCTGAGAGAGTCAGGCATGGCTGAAGTCGTAAAGAAGGAAGCCGCTGCCGGCAAACCTCTTCTCGGAATATGCCTTGGCATGCAGCTCATGTTCGACAAGGGCTTTGAATACGGTGAGCACGAAGGCCTCGGACTGATCCACGGAAATGTGCGCCCGATCGCTGACGTCATCCCTGAAGGGTACAAGATCCCTCACATCGGATGGAATCTTCTGAATTTCAGGAAGGAAAGCCCTCTGTTCAAATACATAAATGAGGGCGACTATGTATATTTCGTCCACTCATACTATGCTGCTGACTGCGATGAGTCGGTCATAGCGACGACAGAGTACGGCGCTGACCTGACCGCGGCTGCAGCAAACGGCAACGTATACGGCTGTCAGTTCCATCCGGAGAAGAGCGGCAGGGTTGGAATGGAGATACTTAAGGCGTTCGTTGAACTGTAGGAAAACAGGCGGCAGATGCAGCCGCAGAGAGGCAGGCAAAAATGATTATTTACCCGGCAATAGACCTGTATGACGGCAAAGCAGTAAGGCTCTACAAGGGCGACTATGAGCAGATGACCGTATACAGCGAGAATCCGCCTGAAATAGCTGAAGCATTTGCAAAAGCAGGCGCGACCCATATGCATGTGGTCGACCTGGAAGGTGCAAAGAGCGGAATGATCCTGAACTTCGACACCATCATGGCTATAAGGAAGGCAGTTCCGGACATGTTCATCGAAGTCGGAGGCGGCATCAGAGATGAGGATACCATAGAGAAATACCTCGATGCAGGGATCGACAGAGTCATTCTCGGGACCGCAGCCGTGCAGGACCAGGGCATGCTGAACAGAGCAGTCAGGAACTGGGGCCGTAAGATCGCAGTAGGCATAGATGTCAGAGACGGACATGTTGCGGTCAAGGGCTGGACGGAGATTTCCGGCTATACTGTTGAGGATTTTGCCCGTCTGATGCAGAGCTTCGGTGTAAGCACCATAATCTGCACGGACATCTCGCGCGACGGCGCCATGAAGGGTGCAAACAGGCTCCTGTACAAGGAGCTCTCCGAATCCATGAATCTGGATATAATCGCATCCGGAGGCGTTTCCTCGCTGGACGAGATAAAGGCGCTTGCTGGATTCGGCATACACGGGGCGATCGTGGGCAAAGCGTATTATACCGGTGATGTCGATCTTGCAGAGGCGATCCGCGTGGCTGCAGGAGAATAGACTGCGCAGACAGAACATACAGCGAAAGCAGAACGGGCGGGGCATCAGGCTCTGCACATGACCAAGGAGAATCTTAAAATGATAACCAAAAGAATCATCCCATGTCTTGATGTAAGGGACGGAAGAGTCGTAAAGGGCGTCAACTTCGAAAATATCGGAGACGTCGCATCCCCTGTGGACATGGCTAAGAAATACACTGAAGCCGGAGCTGATGAATTGGTCTTCTATGACATAACAGCATCAGCCGAGGGCAGGAAGCTGTTCACCGAGATACTGACGGAGACTGCTTCGAATGTCTTCATTCCTCTGACAGTCGGCGGCGGCATAAGCAGCATCGCGGATTTTGACAGAGTCCTGAAATGCGGAGCTGACAAGGTCAGTGTCAACTCGGGAGCGATCAGAAATCCGGGGATCATTACCGAAGCAGCCAAGCTTTACGGAGACCAGTGCGTCGTGCTTTCGTGCGATATCAAGAGAGTCGGCGGTGAGTTCAGAGTCTTCTCAAGAGGCGGCAGGGATGACACCGGCATGGAGGCTATTGAATGGATCAGGCGCTGCGTCGGAATGGGCGCGGGCGAAGTCGTAGTCAACTCCATAGACACCGACGGAGTCAAAACCGGGTTCGATATCGAGCTTCTTGACCTCGTGTGCAAAGCGGTCTCGGTACCTGTCATCGCATCGGGCGGTGCAGGCAGCATAGATCACTTCATCGAGCTGTTCCGCAAGATCCCGACGATCGACGCGGGCCTCGCTGCTTCCATATTCCACTTCGATGAAGTATCCATATCCGACCTGAAGGAAGCGATGGCGGCAGAGGGGATCCCGGTAAGAAGGATTTAAAGTAGTATTAAATGCCTGAGGCATATGCGCATCAGGCAAATGGAAGGGACTATATAATGATCGACATAAGCGAACTGAAATTTGATGAAAAGGGACTCATCCCTGCGATAGTCGTTGACTCAGTGACGAAGAGAGTCCTGACTCTCGCGTACATGAACGAGGAGAGCCTTAAGATATCCATGGAGAAGGGCCTGACCTGCTTCTGGAGCCGCTCGAGACAGGAGCTGTGGCTCAAGGGCGAGACCAGCGGCAATTACCAGCACATAGTCAGCATCACAGCAGACTGCGACAGGGACGCTCTTGTGGTAGTCGTGGAGCCTGACGGACCTGCGTGCCATCTCGGCACAGAGTCGTGCTTCGAATATCCTGTATGGGAGTCGGATGAGCTTAAGGAGTTCTCGTATGAGGGACTTATGGACCTGATCGAGGGCCGCAAAACTGACCCTAAGGAAGGTTCGTACACGACATATCTCTTCGACAAGGGACTCGATAAGATCCTCAAGAAGATTGGTGAAGAGTGCACGGAGGTCATCATAGCAGCAAAGTCTGCAGAGCAGAGCGGCAACAATGCGGAGACCATATATGAGGTCGCTGACCTGGCATATCATACGATGGTCATGATGATAGAAGCCGGCATCTCTCTTGAGGACATCCACAGGGAGCTCGCTTCGAGACACGTTATAGACAAGAAGGTAAAACAGGAGAAGATGGTGTAAAACTATGCAGGATTTTGATCTGCACATGCATACGACATACTGCGACGGGAAGAACTCTGCGGAAGAGATGATTCTCGCCGCTGTTGCTGTGGGGCTCAAAACAGTAGGACTGTCAGGCCACTCATTCACGTGGTTCGATACCAGCTACTGCATGAGCGAGGAGGACACAGCTTCATATATTGAAGAGGTCAACGCACTCAGGGACAAATACGCTGACAGGATCCGTGTCCTTCTCGGGATCGAGCTTGACTACTGGGCGGAGATAGATACGGCGCCGTACGATTATCTGATCGGATCGTCGCATTATGTGCTGAAGGACGGCGCGTATCTCGACATAGACTACGCGGCAGAAATGCTGATGGATGAGGCCAATAAGTACTACGGCGGAGACATGGCCGCTCTGGCTGCGGATTACTATAAACAGGCAGGGAATATCGTTAAGAAGACAGAGTGCGATATAGTCGGGCACTTCGATCTGGTGACCAAGTTCAATGAAATGCTGCCGGTTCAGATAGTGGGAACAGCTGATCCGCGCTACATGACAGCGTGGATGGATGCAGTCGACAGGATCTTCGAGGACACGGCAGAGCTCAGAAAGAGCGGAAAGCCGAACCGCCTCGAAACACTCGGCCTCATTGAAGCAGGAGACAGGCCGGTCTTCGAGATCAACACAGGGGCAATGGCCAAGGGCTACAGGACAACGCCGTATCCTGCAGCAGACCAGATAAAGTATATTAAGAATAAGGGCGGCATATTCGTCCTCAGCTCAGACAGCCACAGCACAGATAAGATTTGCTATGCGTTTGACAAGATAGAGCTATAGACCGGGACTGCCGGACGGAACACGGAACAGGGGCCATAATCAGGGCAGGCCTGTCTGATACAAAGAAAAATAAAAATCCCGCATCTTGCGATGCGGGATCTTTGTTTTGCTTGATTAGCATCTGCTGATTGTCAGCGGGATGATTACTTACCCTTTGCAGCCTGCTTAGCAGCCTTTGCAGCAGCAAGTCCGTCATCATATTCTCCTGATGTCTTTCTAGCCCAGAAGTCCTTGGTCTCCTTAGCAACAATGCCGGAGAGTGCGAACAGAGCTACCAGGTTCGGGAATGCCATCAGACCGTTCATCAGGTCTGCGAAGTCCCATACAACTGCGAGCGGCAGGAAAGGTCCGATTGCTACAGCAGCTACATACAGCCATCTGTAAGCCTTGATAGCACCCTTGTTGCCGTTTGTCAGGTAGTCGAAGCATCTCTCAGCGTAGTAGTCCCAACCAAGGATCGTTGAGAATGCGAAGAGTGCGAGGCACAGAGCGAGGATAACGAATCCGCAGAGCTGTGGCCATGGGAGTCCGTTTCCGAATGCCCACATCGTTACTTCTACACCCTCGAGACCCTGCTCGTGAGCGCCTGTCATAACAACGCAGAGACCTGTCATTGTACAAATAACGATCGTATCGAGGAATGTACCAGTCGAGGATACCATGCCCTGACGTACACACTCTCTTGTCTGTGCAGCAGCAGCAGCGATAGGTGCGGATCCAAGACCAGCTTCGTTCGAGAAGATACCTCTTGCAACACCCTTCTGCAGTGCCAGGAGGAATGCACCCATTGCTCCGCCTGCAGCAGCTCTCATTCCGAATGCTCCTGCAACTACCTCTACGATAGCGTGCGGCAGGTTGCCGATGTTGTAGAAGAATACCAGCAGAGCTGTTACTACGTAGAGTACCATCATTGCCGGTACGATCCTCTCGGTAACCTGAGCGATTCTCTCGATACCGCCTACGATTACAGCGATTGTTCCTGCTGTGATCAGGATAGCTGCGATTACCTTTACCCATGTTGCATCTTCACCGAATGCGGTGAAGGCAACCTTGGTAGCGCCGACTTCTGTAGCTACCTTGTTGATAGCATTAACGATACCATTAACCTGTGTGGATGTTCCGATACCGAGAGCACCTGCGAGAGCGCCAAACAGTGCGAACATCTTAGCGAGCCATTTCCAGCTTGCTCCCATACCTTTCTCGATGTAGTAGAAAGGTCCGCCGAGGATGGATCCGTCATCCTTTACGTGTCTGTACTTAACAGCCAGAACACCCTCAGCATACTTTGTTGCGATTCCGAAGAATGCAGCAAACTCCATCCAGAAGAGCGCTCCAGGTCCGCCTGCCATAATAGCTGTAGATACACCTACGATGTTACCTGTACCTACTGTAGCAGCCAGAGCTGTTGTCAGAGCACCAAAGCTGGATACGTCTCCCTCAGCGCCTTCCTCATTGGTAACAGCGTATCTGAGGGAAAGGCCGATCCTTCTCTGAGGATGGAATCCTGTGCGAATTGATAGAAGAACACCGACCACGATGATGAGAACCATCATGACGGTACCCCACACCCAACCGTCTAGGGTGCTGATAATTTCGCCAATGCTCATAAAATACCTCCTTACAAATTCACCTTACATATAAATAAGATCAGCGTACTCGTTCAGATTGAAGACACGAAAACACGCCAATCTGAATTTATACAATTTAAGGATAAAATCTAAAATGGTTGATGTCAAACAAAATTTTCGTCAAACATTTATCTAATTTCACTAAATCATCACAAACAGCTGATTTTTCAATGATTTAATAACTGTTTGTTTTCATCGGGTCGGGAAAAAATACAACAAGATACATTTTTAACGCGCAAAAAACGTTGAAATGTCAACGTTTATAGACTGCGAAAAATGCCGCCGGATGACGCGTATTAAATAGTAGACAATGTAGAAATAATACATTGTTGATGGTAGAATACTATGATTGCTTTTTGCAGCGGGATCAGGCTGGGACATACATAAGAAGGGGCCGTGTGTGTCCGGACCTGATCCCACTCGAACCATATGATTCAAGTGGGAGGAATAATAATGAAAGAAAACTACAGACCGTATCTTGAAACGGTCCAGTCTGTTTTGGCGGAGACTGCCTCTGCCGAGAACGGCCTTTCTGGAGCGCAGGCTGCTGAAAGAACGGAACAGTACGGACCTAACAAGCTCATCGAAGCCAAGAAGAGAAGCGCGATACTCAGATTCTTCGACCAGATGAAGGACCCGATGATCATCATCCTTCTGGTCGCAGCTGCTCTGTCGCTCGTAACATCCCTGTACGAGGGCGAGAACCCTGCGGATGTCTTCATCATCCTGTTCGTAGTAGTGCTGAACTCAGTACTCGGTGTCGTTCAGGAGAGCAAGGCTGAGGAGGCCATCGAAGCTCTCAAGAAGATGACGGCGGCAAAGTCCAAAGTCCTGAGAGACGGGGAGATCGCTGTACTGCCGAGCGATGAGCTCGTTCCGGGCGATGTCATCATCCTTGAGGCGGGTGACAGCATCCCTGCTGACGGAAGACTTCTCGAAGCTGCATCAATGAAGGTTGAGGAAGCGGCTCTTACCGGAGAGTCCGTTCCTGTTACCAAGCAGTCAGAGGAGATCGTGCTGGAGGAGGGAGCTAAGGATATCCCTCTCGGTGACAGGAAGAATATGATCTACATGGGCAGCACCGTTGTATACGGCAGAGGAAAGGCCGTTATCACCGGAACAGGTATGTCCACTGAAATGGGTAAGATCGCCGATGCGCTTGCACAGGCCGAGGAAGAGATGACACCGCTTCAGATCAAGCTCGCTCAGCTCTCCAGGATACTGACCAGACTTGTCATCGGAATCTGCATTTTCATCTTCGCTCTTGGTGTTATCAAGGCAGGACACATCAGCATGGATGTCATGATCGACACCTTCATGCTCGCAATATCACTCGCTGTTGCTGCTATTCCGGAAGGCCTTGTAGCGGTAGTAACGATAGTGCTTTCCATGGGCGTTACCAAGATGTCCAACAGGAATGCAGTAATAAGAAGGCTTACTGCAGTTGAGACTCTCGGCTGTGCACAGATAATCTGCTCGGACAAGACAGGGACCCTGACTCAGAACAAGATGACTGTCGTGGACTATTATGCCCAGGATCAGGACCTTCTTGCTGCAGGTATGGCTCTGTGCTGTGATGCGGAGCTCAAGACCACCGATACCGGTGAGGAAGTAGTCGGTGAACCGACAGAGGCTGCTCTGGTAGCATATGCTTCAGTTCAGAACATGCCTAAGCCGGGACTGGTCAAAATGTTCCCTCGTATCGGAGAGGCTCCTTTTGACTCCGGAAGAAAGATGATGTCGACGGTTCACAGGAACACCGAAATGGATGCTCCTGCAGAGGTCGATACAGAGCTTGACGAACTCATAGCAAAATCAGAATACGTTCAGTTCACCAAGGGTGCACCGGACGTCGTACTCAAACATTCTGAATACATCCTTACTCAGGAAGGCATCAAGCCTATGACTGAAGAGCTCGCTGAGAGCATCAGACGCGCGAACGCAAGGATGGCGGGCAAAGCGCTCAGAGTCCTTTCCCTTGCTGCCAGAGTACACCATAAGAGACCGGATGATTTCTCGCCTGAAGCTCTTGAGCAGAAGCTCATCTTCATCGGTCTTGTCGGAATGATCGACCCTATAAGACCGGAGGTCAAGGACGCTGTTGCTGAGTGCCGCGAGGCCGGCATCAGACCTATCATGATCACAGGTGACCAGCTTGACACCGCTGTTGCCATCGGTAAGGACCTCGGCATCATAGAGAGCGCAGACGATGCGATACTCGGAGCTGCACTGGACGACATGTCTGACGAAGAGCTCCTCAATAAGGTGAGCACCTATTCCGTATATGCAAGGGTGCAGCCTGAGCATAAGGTAAGGATCGTCAAGGCGTGGCGTGCACACAACATGGTAACTGCCATGACCGGAGACGGAGTAAACGATGCACCTGCCATCAAGTCTGCTGACATCGGAATCGGAATGGGCATCACCGGAACCGACGTTACGAAGAACGTTGCGGACATGATCCTTGCAGACGACAATTTTGCCACTATCGTATCGGCTGTTGAGGAAGGCCGCAGGATCTACGCCAACATCAGAAAGGCTATCCAGTTCCTGCTCGCTACGAATGTCAGTGAGGTAATGTCCATACTGGTAGCAACCATGCTGAACTTTACCATCCTCAAGCCTGCTCACCTGCTGTGGATCAACCTGATCACAGACTCACTGCCAGCACTGGCGCTCGGCCTTGAGGAGGCAGAGGGTGACTCGATGAAGCAGAAGCCTAGAAGCGCAAGAGAAGGCGTATTCGCAGGCGGAATGGATAAGGATATCGTATATCAGGGTGCAGTAACAACCATGCTTGTAATGGCTGCTTACTTCATCGGCGAGTTCATGGAAACAGGACAGTGGCACATCGTCGCCAGCAATGACGGGATCACAATGGCGTTCCTGACAATGTCGATGTGCGAGATCTTCCACTCATTCAACATGAGATCGAGAAGACAGTCCATATTCACACTTTCAAGACAGAACAAATGGCTCTGGGGATCAGCTGCAGCTGCTCTGCTGCTGACCACAGTAGTAATTGAAGTACCGGCACTTGCCCGCCTCTTCGAGTTTGCCACAATCAGCTGGAGAGAATACGGAATCGCAATGGGACTTGCATTCCTCATCATACCGATCGTTGAGATCGTCAAGGCTTGCCAGAGGGCAGCTGCAAGAAAAGCCGGAGAAGAGCTGAGAAGCTAGAACCCTTCTTCCTTACGGGAC
>JAZQHU010000027.1:0-7914 GCA_045540775.1 Anaerovoracaceae bacterium
GTGCCTCTGCCAGTGCGATCTCTTCTGTATATCCCAGCGCTACCTCGTCGAAGTTATGCGCACGCACCTGCGGATCCTGAGCAGGCATTTCGTGTTTCTTAGGGTCAAGTGCCATTTCATTTCCTCCTTTCAGTGCTATGCTTTCTCTGCCATCTTGTACAGATTGCAGGTCTCTTCGTGTGCATGTCTCTCGTAGTCGAAGTACATGCGGCCTCTCGAGATGGCTTCGTCGAAGTCTACTTCGTATCCGTTGAAGTCAGGGCCGTCTACACATGCGAACTTCATCACAGGTCCGTCTTCTGTATTGAGAGTCAGTCTGCACCCTCCGCACATTCCCGTTCCGTCGATCATTATAGGTGACATCGAGACTGTGATAGGTGCGTCGTACTTCTTTGCGGTCAAAGTGACGAACTTCATCATGACGAGTGGTCCGATGGTGATGATCATGTCGAACTTCTCGCCTGCTGACAGCATCTCATCCAGAGGTACTGTTACGTTGCCCTGTCTTCCGTATGTGCCGTCGTCTGTCATTACGATCAGCTTGTTCGAGCACTCATTGAACTCGTCCTCGAGGATAACCAGGTCCTCGCTTCTGAATCCGATGATGCTCGTTACGTCTGCTCCGAGTCTGTGGAACTCCTGAGCTACAGGCATCGCGATAGCGCAGCCTACGCCGCCGCCTACGATGCATACTTTATTGATACCTTCTGTCTCAGTCGCATTGCCGAGCGGTCCTACGAAATCCTGCAGGTATCCGCCTTCAGGTACGTGGTTCAGCATCTCTGTCGTTGCTCCTACGACCTGGAAGATGATCTTGACTGTTCCCTCTTCAGGGTTTACACCTGCTACGGTCAGTGGGATACGCTCGCCCTCTTCATCGACACGCAGGATGATGAACTGGCCCGGCTTTGCCTTACGTGCGACCAGCGGAGCCTCGATCTCAAGCTGTGTCACTGTCGGCCTGAGAACCTTTTTCCTTACGATTTTATACATACTTTATTCCCTCCCATGCATCACAACATGGACTTTTGTTCATCTAATGAACCGGCCGGACAAGAGAATAAGCCTTTTCCCCTGTTCGGCCCGGTACACATATGTCAATCACTTAATTTTTAACCAATATATCCCTCTGCTGTGAGGATCTCCTTAGCCTTCTCCAGATTGGCATCGGATACACGGATGATAGGTCCTGTGCAGCCCATACCGCTCTCAGCATAGATACCGTTCTTCCAGAGTGCCTGTACACCATCCTCGAGATCCATGACCTCTATTCCAGGGATCTGAGCTGTTACGATCTCAGCAGGAGGTGCTGTTACTTCCTCTTCAGCTGCAGCTGCAGGCTTTGCGGCTGCCTTTCTTGCATTGAGGATATCCTCGAGTCCGGCCTTCTTTGCAGCAGCGAATTCCTTAGCTGCAACATCGAACACCTTGCCTCTTACGAGCTGAGCCGCATAGCGGATAGCTCCTGCGATAACAGGTGCGCCTGATGCTCTGGAGATGATCATGACAAGTCTGTCATATCCCTCGCCGATACCAGGGCCGTAGCCGTATCCGACTGCCTCATAGCTGCCGCCGGTCTGGAATGCAGACATGGTCTTGACGAGCACGTTTCCTGTCAGAGAATCTGTGACCATGATGTCAGGTGAACCCTGAAGCAGGTCGTTTCCTCTCATGACACAGCCGCCGTCAGCTCTTGCGGATTCAGCGAATCTGATAGGATATCCGCCGTCTGCGAGCTCTTTGAGGGCCTTCTCTGTCTGTCTTGCACCGTCTACGTTCAGGATGCCTACTGAAGGATCTGCGATCCCGCATGCCTTTGCAGCGATAATGCCGTAAACAGCATTTTTGATCATTCCTTCGATTCTGTCAGCACTGGATGTTCCTGTAGTATTGGCGATGAACATCTCCTTGCCCTTGCCCGGTGTGATGACTCTGCCTACAGTGGATACTCCGATCGGGAACGGGTAGTGCATTGTAACTGCTGCATCTACTTCACCGCTCTCGAGCAGTTCTTCCATCTTCTTGTGGCCTTCCTCGTCGTCAGCTACCTTGACAGTAGTAACGCCCGGAGCCTCAAGCGTACCGATATAGTAAACATCCACTCCCTCAGCAGCTGCCATCAGAGCAGCCTGCATCGAGTTCTCCTCGCCGTGTTCGCTTCCCATTCCGGTGAGAGCGATCTTAGGCTTTTTGCCATAGCTGCCGCTTTCAAGTCCGTTAGCCATTTCAAGGAAGGTCTCGGCGATCAGTTTCTGAATATTCTGAGCCATTGTGCCCTCCTTTACTGTGCCAGAAGTCCGGCTGCAAAATCCTTGAGAGCGTTTGCGATCAGTCCCTTTACTTCCTCTTCGGAAACTCCGGAACCGCCTGCGCTCTGTCCGTTATTGGCTTCGATGACGAAAGATACGCCGTCGAAGAGGTTTGTCATTCTTCCAAGGAAGAGGCTTCCCTTACCGATAACCATAGCTCTCTTGATGGATCCGTCGAGCATCATGTCTCTGCAAGGTCCCATGAATGGAACGCCTGAAGGAATGTGGCCCTGTGTAGGAGCCCAGCCCTTCATACCGTGTTCAACGATGAAGCTTCCGAGATCCTTCTTTTCAATTGCGCCCTTCTTTACTCCGAGAGCAGCGATCATCTTGAAGTTGGCTTCAGGAACATCTCCAGCTCCAGCAGGCTTGGTGATGTCAGGGTTCTGCATCTCAGGTGCATACTTGTCAACATCAGTTATCTTAAGACCAGCTGCATCGAGCGGATCAGTTACGAGTGAGCTGATGACCGCCTGTGGCGATGAGCCTGTACCTACTGTATGTCTTCCTACAATGTCTGTACGAATGACCGGATCAGTGCCGTTGTCCTCACTGATCAGGACCGAAAAGCCTGCAAGGCAGTCTTCAAGGATCGGGAGACCCTTTTCAACATGGCTCTTGCCGTTCATTCCGAGCTTAGCGGTACAGCCACCGGCGGTCACAACAACGTTCTTGAAGGTTCCGGCCTTGACCAGTGAAGCTGCGTTCAGGAGTGCATGTGCAGGGCCTGCGCAGAATCCTCTGGTATCCGAACCTGTTGCATTGGTGAATCCTGCGATCTCAGCTGCAGCCTTGGCAAAGTTGCCGCCGCCTCTCTGGTTCATATCTCCGCAGGCTTCCTCAGCGCAGTCGATCACGTAATCGACCTCTGCCGGATCAATGCCTGTAACTCTTACGAGGTGCAGAAGTGAAAGCACGCTTGTAGCCTTGGAAGCGATGTTCTCAAGCATTACGTGTGCTGAAAGGTTGACGTCTACGTCATGAGCCTTCTTCACAACACCTACGAGCTTATCCTCGAAGTAGAGTCCGCATCCGCCGTCTTCAACTACAGCAGCAAGGCTCTCTTCAGTAAAGTTTGCGTTCTTGTCGAGAACAGCAATCTGCTGCTCTGTAAACATTCCGTGAGCAGCGAGCTTTGCCTTTACATCAGCTGCAAAGCCTGCCTCGAGCTCAACGAGATCGAATGTATCGCAGATCTGCATGAGGCCGTAATACTCTTCCTCAGGCATGATCTCGCCGTATTTTCCTGTTCTGTCTGTGATATCTGTAAGATTCTCGCACCACGGGAACTCAACTGCCTTGAGCTCTTCGTTGTTCATATTTCCGATGTATGCCTGATTAGGTGCATATCTTACTGCATCCCAGAAGCTTCTGATGTGCTTTGGGAGCTCCTTGAGATAATCACCGTCCGGGTTTACTACTCTCTCAGTTACCTGAGTAGCTCCGTCATGGATAACCATGTCAGGTGTGTGTGCGAGTGTGTAGCTCGCGCCTCTTAATACTGCGTAATCGCTCATAGTATCTGTCTCCTGTTTTTCTGTTTTAATATGCTCTGCCGGATCCGGATGTTTTCCTGATTCAGCAGAGCATCTCAATATACTATGTTATACGTACTTCTCTACCATTGCCTTTACAGCATCAGCAGTAGCATCGTCCTTAACGAGTTCCTCAACCTTCTCGCCGTTCTGATAGATAGCGATTACAGGGAGACCCATTACCTTCTGTCCGATAGCAACTCTTCTTGCCTTGGAAGTGTTGAGAGCAGCAAACTTCAGCTTATCTCCGTACTGATCAGCAAGAGCGTGTACATGTGGCATAAGAGCCTGGCATGGAACGCATCCGTCACCATAGAAATCAACAACTACTGTACCTTCTGCCTGAAGAACCTCTTCTTCAAAAGTTTTCTTATCAACCTCTAACATTAATCTGTCCTCCTTGATTGAATGAATAGATATTATTAACTTCTCTAGAACTTATAAGCTGTTCCGTTAAGCTCTTCTATGTACTTGCCTGCCTGTGTTGCTGCGATAGCACCGTCTGCAGCAGCAGTAACTACCTGTCTCAGGCTCTTCTTTCTGATATCTCCTGCTGCGAAAACGCCAGGGATATTGGTGTGCATGTCATCATCTGTAAGGATGTAGCCTCTCTCCATGTCGAGCTTTCCTTCGAAGATTGCTGACAGCGGCTTGAATCCTATGAATACGAAGATTCCGAATGTTCCGTCTTCCTCGTCAGCGAAGATTTCTCTGGTCTCTCCGGTCTGAGTGTCCTTAACGACCATGCTTGTAACGATTCCGTCACCCTTGATCTCTTCAACTGTAGTATTCCACATGAATTCCATCTTTTCGTTTGCAAAAGCCTTCTCCTGGATGGATCTTGCAGCTCTGAGCTGGTCTCTTCTGTGGATAAGTGTTACCTTGCGGGCAAACTTTGTGAGGTACATAGCTTCCTCTACTGCCGCGTCTCCGCCGCCTACTACGTAAACTTCAAAGTCTTCGAAGAAAGCTGCATCGCATGTAGCGCAGTACGAAACGCCCTTGCCGGTGAATTCCTTCTCACCCGGGCATCCGATCGTTGTATGAGTAGCACCGCCTGCAATGATCACAGCCTTAGCATGATACTCATCTTTAGTTCCCTTGATTATCTTAACGTCACCTTCGAGTTCAACGTCAGTGACAGTATCTTCTACTCTTGTGCATCCGAATTTATCTGCCTGTGCAACCATACGGGCGATGAGTGAAGGACCTGTTTCTCCTTCTATTGAGCCCGGATAGTTCTCCAGTTCATCTGTGATTACGATCTGTCCGCCGTATTTCTGCTGTTCAATGATCAGTGTGTCCATCTTAGCTCTGCCTGCATACAGTCCTGCTGCAAGTCCTGCAGGGCCGCCGCCGATGATCACGATATCATAAGTTTTCATGTGGCTCACCTCCATGAGTAAGTAGGTTTGATTTAATTCTGCGGACAGGACGCTGCCAACGGGAGGTTTACCCTTAGGCGGCAGCGTCCCGATCCTGATCAGTTCTTATGCTTCGGCGACCTGTTCACGAATAGCGTTCATCTCTTCGCAAATGTCGTCAACATCCAGCACCATTTCCATCATGCTGATCTGCTCATCATATACAGCCTCGTCGATTTCTTCTTTAATCTCAGGCTCGCATATGTGGTAACATGGGAGTTTCAACGAAACCCCTGCCAGACACCCCGCAAATGTAGGATCTCCGAGAGCTACTGTTTCAGCAGCGAGGCCACCAGCCTCACCCTCAGCAGCGCCTACGAGTACTACGAGCTGATCTGCTCCGTACTGGTCGTAGAATTCCTTAACTCTCTTCTGATTCTCCAGATCCATGGCTCCGGCAGCCGTTCAGACGAAGCACTCGGTCGAACTGAATACGACCTCGGCTCCTGCTGACTCGGCACATTCAGCTATCGCCGGACCCGGAATACCATCACGGTCTCCGATGACGATAACTTTCTTTCCGTTCAGAATAGCCATCAGTTTCTCCTTTCCTAGCGCTTTGAAAGAAATATTTAATATGTTCCGGCCGCCATCAATAGGGGCAAAGCAGCCGGAACAGCTTATTAGAAGTCAAACAGATTAGTGCTCAACTATCTAACCGGTTATATGCCCAGATACTATTCCTCGCGCTCTTTTCTGAGTGCCTTTACAAGAGCGGCCATTGAGATGACCATGATAAAGGCAAACGGGAAAGCTGCTACGATAGAAAGTGTCTGCAGCATGCTCAGACCATTGCCGCTGCCGAGCATCATTGCCGCTGCAAGAGCAGCCATGAGTACACCCCAGATGATCTTGGTCTTATTCGTAGGATCGAGTGTTCCTTTTTCACTGTACATACCCAGCACATAAGTTGCGGAATTAGCTGAGGTAATGAAGAATGTACAGATCAGGACGAACATGATCACGGATATTACCATTCCGAGCGGGTACTCTTTCAGTACCAGGAACAGTGCTGTCGAAGTGGAAGCAACAGCCTCTTTGATAACTTCGAGGTCGCATTTCATTCCGAGGGTTCCGTAGATAGCGAACCAGATTACTGAGAATCCGGCCGGTATAAACATTACTCCCTTGACGAACTGTCCTATTGTCCTGCCTCTTGAAATTCTCGCAATGAAGGAACCAGTGAATGGTGCCCAGGCGATCCACCATGCCCAGTAGAAGGTTGTCCAGGACTTGTACCAGTCAGCATCTCCGAAAGCACCTACTTCGAAGGTGTTCTTAACAATGCCGCTGATATATGCTCCGAGGCCTTCTGTCAGGTTGTTCAGGATCGGGACGGTCGGACCGATTACGAACAGGAGCAGCATCACGCCTATAGCGATTCTTATGTTGAGGTCACAGACTTTGCTGATACCTTTATCTACTCCCATGACCGCAGTTGCTGTGTATATAAGACCCAGCACTACGATCAGGATGAGCTGTACCATATGAGTCTCAGGTATTCCTGCTAGGAAATTCATTCCTGAATTGATCTGCAGAACACCGAGTCCCAGTGAAGTTGCCACTCCTCCGGCTGTAGCGAAGATTGCGAGGATGTCGATAACCTTACCGATCCATCCGTTCGTTCTCTCCTCTCCGATCAGAGGAATGAATACCGAGCTCACCAGAGCCGGTTTGCCCTTGCGGAACTGCATGTATGCAAGTGCAAGAGCGAGAACCGAGTAATTCGCCCACGGGTGAATTCCCCAGTGCAGGAATGACTTGGTGAAAGCCATTCTCATTGCTTCGTCTGAAGCTGATTCCAGCCCCCCTATAGGAGCGAGGTAGTAGTTCAGAGGTTCTGCTACACCCCAGAACACCAGTCCTACGCCCATGCCGGCAGAAAACAGCATCGCGAACCATGTAAGGTCGCTGTAATCAGGCGTTGAATCATCTGGTCCCAGACGCACGTTTTTAAACTTGCTGAAAAATCCAATCC
Source organism: Anaerovoracaceae bacterium (assembly GCA_045540775.1). Taxonomy (GTDB): domain Bacteria; phylum Bacillota; class Clostridia; order Peptostreptococcales; family Anaerovoracaceae; genus Crickella. The sequence continues at coordinate 7,247 of JAZQHU010000027.1, forward strand.
AGATACAGAACACCACGAAAGCTGTCATTGCAACTGCGTAGAACCAGCCAAAGTTAGTTGTCAGGAAGTTCATGCTCCCGGTCGCTGCGACTCCGAAACTGTCCGGGAGAATGATTCCCCACAGGCAGATTGCAAGAGTCAGGATGACCGAGATGATGAATACAAGGTTGCTTTTACTTTCTTTCATGGCAAGTCACCTACTAGATTCTTACCTTGAAAACAGTCTGTTCTGTAACATCAGTGGCGATTGCGTCAAGAGCAACACCTACTCTGTGATAACGCAGTTTCCACTGTTCTTCCTTCGGTGTATTAGGGTCACCGAGAGGATATGGGATCGAGATAGTAGGAACGATTCTGTTAGCTCCGACTGTCATCGATACCGGGATCAGGTTGCACATATGTACAACGTTGAAGCCTGCTCTCTCAAGAGCCTTAACCATCGTTGCGCCGCAACGAGTACAGGTTCCTCACGTAGAGCCGAGGATAATAGCGTTGACCCCGTCTTCCTGAAGATAAGGGACCATTTCCTCTGCCATTCTTGTAGCTTCAGCTTCTGTTGTACCGGTACCTACTGTTGTGTAGAAGTAGTCATGCAGTCTTGCGAACTTGCCTTCCTTCTCATATGCTCTTACAGCATCGAGCGGAACGAGTACGTTAGGGTCTGCATT
>JAZQHU010000028.1:0-33338 GCA_045540775.1 Anaerovoracaceae bacterium
TCTGCTTTGCGATGTTCTTCCACTGATCCTCGTCGGTCAGGTTCACATCCTGAGACGGGCCGGATATGTGCTCGCGTGCCTGCGGCGCTGTGCCCTGTTTATGCTCTGCCGCGTACCATGTGCTGTGATCGTCAGGCGAGAAGAGGTCGCCCATATATGCAAGCCTCTCTTCCGGATACTGCATCTCCCCGAGCCACGCGTATATCTTCTCTGCGGTCAGGTATTTTACCGCAGCCCTTATCTCTCTCAGGCATTTGTGCTGCCTGTCCTCCCGGTCAGATCTTGTGCATGTGAGGCCGAGGTCGTTTATGGACGCCTCGACTGCTATGTCGCAGGCCAGGTCCCATCTCTTCCTGTCGATCCTGCTGCCCACGAACGGATGCAGGAAGATGCAGTGCAGGATAAGGTGCAGATAGTTTCTTGTGATTTCTTCACGCGAATCCCTGTATACTCTCAGAACGTGCTCCGGGGCAAAATATATGCGGTCACCGTCTGTCGAAAAGGTCCCATCATAAACAGACCTCCTGTGCATGCTCAGCGCCACATCCATGTAGCGCAGATTCACAAGGAGCCTGTTTCTTGATATATCAAGCACATCATTCGCAAGACTCAGGATCTCTTCGTTAGCCATACATCAGTTACCTGTCTGACTTATCTTCCGGCTTCGTCGTCTTCCGGAATGTCTATGTAGTCGAGCAGCTTTTTGATCTTGCCTGTTGTCTCGGACGCAAGGCTGTGGTCTTCCCCGCTCGCAGTAACGCCTACCACTACAGGACCTTTGCGCGCTATGCCCGGGAAGTAGAAATCGCAAAGCGACTGGTCGCTTGCGGCATTGACGAGGATACCTCTTCTCCTGCACATGCCTGCGATCCTCACATCCGTTCCCGCATGGCCTGTCGAAATGAAGGCTATATCCATGCCCTCGAGGTCGTTCTCATCGAATCTCCTGCGGTGGTATGTGATATATCCCGGATCCGCAAGCTTCTGTATGATCGGCTCGCAGTCAGGTGCGACAACCGTGACCGAACCGACGAAATCGTATATATTCACGAGCCTTCTCGCAGAGATTTTGCCCGCTCCGATGAAGAGGACGTTCTTCTGCGACAGGTCTACAAACATTGGGAAATAAAGACTCATTTTCTCTGCTCCTATCTAAATACGCTACTCATAGAAGCGCTTCTTGATAAAGTGATTGAGTATCCCGCCGATGATTATGATGGCGAGTGCGATGTATATGACTTTGACCGCGGCTTCCTGCGTGTCAGCGATGGTGCCGCCGTCTGCCGAAAGCTCTACGTGGAGGTTTTCCTGAGGCAGGCTCTCAGCGATGAATGCGATGTCTCTGTCATACCATTTTGCCTTCTTCTTGCTGTATGCAGCGCAAGGCATCTCCTTGTTGAGTGCCTCGACATCGAGTGTGAACTCTCCGTATCCGCTCGACTCATCGGCCGGTATCCACTTGCTCTGATCCGCAGCCTCTGCCTCAGCAGCGGTCCCCGGGTACACATAAGCGTAGCTGGTACTCGAGATGCGGATGACGGCCTTGATGTGGTCTCCGTCATTCGTGAGTTTTGCCTGCGTTATCTTGAAAAACTGCGAGCTAGAAAGAGCGTCCACTTCGTATGTTCCCTCGTCGAAGTCTTCAGGATAGACCGGCGTCATGCTGTAGATGAGCGTCCCGTCCTGGAGCGAACGGTCGCGCTCTTCGGTCTCAACACCTATGCCCTTCTCCTTGTCCTTGATGACCACCGGCTCTGCAGACACAGTAATACATGATGCTGCAGTCAGCATCACTATGAACAGTATTACTAATGCTTTTCTGTGTGCGTTGATCATTACAGGTTCTTTTTCTTATAGATAAAATATACGGATATGCTGCCGAGGATCACGAGGTATGCAAGGAGCACTATGAACCCGTATGCTCCCGGCGCCTCCCCGTTGGCTATGCTTCTTATCATGCCGCTCGTCTGCGACAGAGGCAGTATCTCGATGATCTGCCTGAAGCCGTTAGGCATCTCCTCAGTCGAGAAGAACGTGTTGCACAGGAACGACATCGGCATGATTATGTACGTGTTGAATCTCGGCGCATCCGAGTAGGTCTTCGCCAGGAATGACAGCACGAGCGCCAGGGTCGCGAATACCATCCCGTTCAGAAGCATTATGAGAAATGAGAGCCCGTTGAAGATGAGTCCGTGTCTCACAGGTATCGTGAGGATGAGTATGACGCATGCAGCATACAGGCCTCTCAGGCTGCCGCCTATGACCTGTCCCAGTATGAACTGCCACAGCGGCGTCGGTGATACCATGACCTGGTCGAGTGCCTTCTCATACAGCCTCTGAACGCTCATGCTCTGGGCTATAGCGCCGAAGCTGCCAGTCATCGTGACCATCGCGACGAGGCCAGGTACAAGGAAATGGATGTACGGCTCGCCGTGTGAGGTGGTGCGGATGCCTAATCCGAAGATAATCAGGTACATCAAAGGAGAGATCATCGCCGCGACGGTGATCTTATAGAAGTCTCGTCTGAACTCGACCCATTTTTCCCAAAGTACCGTAATAATTCCCATAGTTATATCAGCTTGCGTCCGGCGACGTCGACGAAGACGTCCTCGAGTGTGGTCTGCCTGAGTGTTGAGTCTGCCGGTGCTGTTTCAAGGTATCTGATTGCTTCTTCTCTGGTGGTGAAGTGCGTGCTCTTGAGGTCGCCTTCTCCTGTCTCGTCTACTGTGAATTCGCCGAGTTCCTTAATAAGGGTTCCTGGAGAATCCAGCTTCTGGAGCCGGCCTCTGTTGATCATTGCCACTCTGTCGCAGAGGGCTTCTGCCTCCTCTATGTAGTGAGTCGTCAGCAGGATGGTCATGTTCCTGCCGGATACCTGCCTCAGAAGGTTCCACATCTGGCGCCTTGAGAGTGCGTCCATTCCTGCGGTCGGCTCATCGAGGAGAAGTATCTCTGGCTCAATAAGGAGGGCTCGGCATATCATGAGCTTCCTCTTCATTCCGCCGGACAGGTGTCTCACCACTCTTCTGTGGTAGTCTCCGAGCCCTGCGAACTCGAGAAGCTCATCCGAACGCTTCTTGATCTCCTTTTTCGGCATAAAGTAAAGGCGCCCCTGATACTCCATGACTTCATCCATGGTCATATCCTGGCGCATCGAATATTCCTGAGTGATGACTGCGAGCTTCCTCTTCTGCTCGGAGGCAGCTCTCGTCAGTTTCACTCCGTCTATGTATATCTCGCCCGAAGTCGGCAGCAGGACAGTAGACAGCATGCTGATGGTCGTCGTTTTGCCTGCGCCGTTAGGTCCGAGCAGCCCAAAGAACTCGCCGGTCCCGATCTCAAAGGAGAGACCGTCGACAGCGGTAAAGTTACCGAATTTCTTGGTGAGTTCTTTCAGTTCAATCATTTTTCCTTGGCTATTATGAGCGAGAAGTATCCGGCTTCGTCCGGTATCTCCTCAAGTGAGCGGTACACCTTCTCTGTCTCCATGCTGCAGTTCTCGACTGCCTTCACATCGTAGCCCAATCTTGCGAGCATTGCCTTGACCTGAGGCATTTTGCTCGCGGACTTCATGATGGCATAGTTTCCCGGCCACTCGAGTGTTCCCTCGGTGTTGTGAAGTCCCGGTATAACATGCAGCGGCTCGTTCCACTCCGTCAGAGATATGCCGAGCCTTGCAGCTGCCGCGCAGAATGACGGGATGCCGCTTACGAGCTCTACTTCATAGCCTTCATCCTCCAGTATGTGCTGGATGTAGCTGAAAGTGCAGTAGATAGTGGAGTCTCCGAGCGTAAGGTATACGACGTTCTTGCCCTCATCGAGGTACTTCTCTATTGTGTCTGCAGCTTCCCTGTGGCTCTTCGCGATCAGCTCGCGGTCTCTGACCATAGGCATGTATATCGGTATCAGTGTCTTGTCTGCGAGCTCTGGTACCGCTGCAGCTGCGATCTTGTATGCGACTGCGTCCTGCGGCACTTTGCCCGGAACTGCCATCACTTCGTTTTCTCTTATAAGCCTGCAGGCCTTGAGTGTCATCAGCTCGGGATCTCCCGGGCCGACGCCTACTCCGTATGCTTTTCCCCTTGCCATTATTATTCTGCCCTCTTTTTTCTGAATTGATCGGTTCCGGCAGTCTGATCCATCCGGAACTGCTATTTTACAGCTTTGCTCACTTCTTCAAGCTTCGCGCAAAGCGATTCAAGTGTCGCCTCGTCGGAAACGCACACGCCCATGCCGCAGCGTTTTGCCTCAGCAGCAGTCTGCTGTCCGATGCACACTGCTCTCACCTTACTGAATTTCATGCCCTTGTAGGCATTCACGAATCCTCTTACGGTCGATGCGCTGGTAAAAAGTGCGAATGTATGCGGATCGTCGAATTCCTTATCCGCATCGAACCATTCCTGGGATACGTATTTCGTGTCGTATGTTGTGACGTCGTCTATGTGGACTCCCCTTACGCGAGAAAGCTCTTCGATCAGCTCAGGGTTGCCGAGGCTGGCCCTCGGGATGAGGACTCTGTCACCCTTGCGGAGGAGAACTGCAAGCTGCGCTCCGAGTGTCCTTCCGTCGTATACGGTCGGGATCATGTCCGGACGGATGCCGTATTTGAGGAGCTCTCTCTCGGTCCCCTTTCCGATCGCAGCGATGCTGCAGTATGCGAGGATCCTGATGTCGTACTTCTCCATCAGCCTGTCCATGAACACCCTGACGCCGCTCGGGCTGGTGAACACTACCCATTCGTAGCCGCTCTTCCTGAGGCCCTTGATCGCTTCGTCGAGGACCGGGTTCTCTTCCGCAGCCTCGATCCTGATAGTCGGAAGCTCAATTGCTTCGGCACCCTTTTCTCTCAGCATCTTCGCAAGGCCTGAGCTCAGTTCTCTCGGCCTCGTCACGACCGCCCTTACGCCAGCAAGCGGCAGATCTTCAAGCCAGCTGAAGTCTTCAGACAGCGCCGCGACCTCGCCGACAACTATGACGGCAGGCATCACGACTTTGGCCTTCTTAGCGGCTTCAGCGAGTCCCTCAACTGTTGATGAGATGATCCTCTGCGCTGCCGTGGTCCCTTTTTCGATGACCGCAGCCGGCGTCTCCGGATCGATGCCTCCGCCCATGAGACCGTTCATCAGTACCGGAAGTGAAGATATTCCCATCAGGAACACTATCGTCCCGCCTGCTTCTGCAAGTGCGGCAAAATCTATGTCGTATGTGTGGTCCTTTCTCCTGTGGCCGGTAACGACATGCACGCTCGAGCAGTGATCCCTGTGGGTCACCGGTATCCCTGCGTATGCAGGTACGGCAAAAGCGCTGGTGACACCCGGTACGACCTCATAAGGTATCCTGTTTTTCTTGAGAAGCTCCAGCTCCTCTCCGCCGCGTCCGAAGACGAACGGGTCGCCGCCTTTGAGGCGTACAACGTTAAAACCCTGCTGAGCCTTCTCAAGAAGCAGCTTGTTGATCTCGCTCTGCTTCATGGTGTGAAGGCCGGATCTCTTGCCGACGTATATCTTTTCGGTGCTTTCCGGGATGAATGAGAGGATGCTGCTGCCGACCAGCGCATCATACACTACGACATCAGCCTTCTCTATGACATCTCTGCCCTTCAGCGTCATGAGGCCGTGGTCTCCAGGGCCTGCGCCTACAAGCCAGACTTTGCCTTTTTTATTACGTTTTCTTTTTCCTGTATCCATGCGTAAGATTTATGTATCCTTTGCCCTTTTCTTTTTGCGTTTATTTCGCGAGAAGACGCTCTGCCAGCTCTCTTCCGAGCTCTGCAGCGTTCTCAGGATCACCGGTGATCCTGTCGCGGATGATCCTGCCATTCCCGGCATCGTATCTTAATCCTATTATATACATTTTGCCGTCTTCTACCCACGAAAAAGATGTATCTGCCGAACCGCAGTCTGCTCCGATGGTTCTGACAAAACTTCTCTCCGCGGCTGCCGAGAGCTCCGACTCCCTGCAGTTTATCGCCGGCAGCACCGTATCCATAAGATATCCGTCGTCCGCTCTCGCCTGCATGCCCAGAATGCCCTGGCAGGATGCAGGCACCAGCTCATCAGGCTCGAAAGTCCTGCTGATCCTGTGTTCAAGGCCTAGCCTGATGATCCCGGCAGCCGCCATGACCAGCGCCGAGTACTGCCCTTCATCCAGCTTTCTGAGCCTTGTCTCGACATTACCGCGGACCGGCGCTGTCTCCGCGCCCGGATACAGCTCTTTGATCTGAAGCGCGCGCCTCTTGCTCGAAGTCCCTACCGGGAGAGACATGTCCGGCTCCGCCTTTCCCTCCGGCAGGATCAGCACATCCCTCGGATCCTCCCTGACCGAAAAAGCCGCCAGCGGGATATCCTCAGGCACATCCATCGGGAGGTCCTTCAGGCTGTGCACCGTAAGGTCCGCTTCGCCTCTCCTCAGAGCCTCGTCGAGCTCCTTGACGAACAGCCCTTTTCCGCCGATCTGGTCCAGCGTCTTATCCAGGATCTTGTCGCCCGTCGTCTTAATGGTGACGAGGCTCAGCTCCGCCTCCGGGAAGGCGCCGCCTATCTCCTTCATCACAAGCTCAGACTGGATCACCGCAAGCCTGCTCGCCCTGCTTCCTATTACGATTTTTTTCACTAACCTATTCTTCCTTCTTTGATGCACTCCGCGAGTTCCTTCGCATAGTATGTCTCATATATCGACGCGCCTGCTCTGTACGCAGCAACAGCCATCTCGCACATGATCGACTTCTCATCGATCCAGCCCTGGGCAGCAGCCGCTTTGACCATAGCATACTCGCCACTGACGCTGTATGTAGCGACAGGAACATCAGTCGTCTCATATACCTCTCTGATTACATCGAGGTATGCAGTTGCCGGCTTGACCATGATGATGTCAGCGCCCTCTTCAACATCGAGGAGAGCCTCCTTGACGCCCTCTCTTCTGTTGTGGTAGTCCATCTGATAGCTTCTGCGGTCGCCGAATGAAGGCGCAGAGCCTGCAGCCTCTCTGAACGGGCCGTAGAACGAAGAAGCGTACTTTACAGCATAGGACATGATCGGAGTATTTGTAAGGCCGTTCGCGTCAAGAGCCTCTCTGATAGCTACGACTCTTCCGTCCATCATATCCGACGGTGCGACCATGTCGGCACCTGCCAGAGCCTGTGAAACTGCCGTTTTGCTCAGAAGCTCGAGCGTGCTGTCATTGTCAACGTCGTGGTGTCCGCCGCACTCGCAGATGAGTCCGCAGTGGCCGTGCGAAGTGTACTCGCAGAGGCATACATCAGCGATGACGTACATCTCAGGATACTTCTCCTTGATGTATCTGATCGCTCTCTGGATGATGCCGTCCTCAGCATAAGCCTGGCTTCCTACCTCGTCTTTGTGATCAGGAATGCCGAACAGCATGATGCTGTTTACGCCCGCCTTGAGCATCTCTTCGATCTTGGCGTCGACCATATCTACAGTGTATCTGTACTGGCCCGGAAGAGCTTTGATCTCATCCGTTTTGCCTGTGCCGTCCATGACGAACATCGGGTAAACAAGCGATGATGCATCGACTCTGGTCTCTCTGACCATCTTGCGGAGTCCCGGGGTGGTGCGAAGTCTTCTCGGTCTTGAAATAAGTTCCATTAATACTTTCTCTCTTTCCGCACCGGTTTGTGAAGCAAAAGGGCCGGCGCTTTAATTGTTATTGGGTTTATCTGATAAGGGTTCAGGCAAAATGCTTAAAGCGTTTTCTGGCTTCAGTTCAGCGCCTGCTCCCTTTAATCAACTGATTATCTTGTTGAGCGGATCAACTCGATGATCTTATCGTAGTTCTCCGCCCTGTGCGGGAATGTGCAGTCTGTGCAGACTTTTATCGTTTTGCCCTCCTTCTCGTGAAAGCGCGGATTGCCCGGGCAGTGCTCCAGGTGGTAAAGCGGGCAGTAGCAGAAGAGACAGTTCATCTCCTCGATGCCTTCGTGGCACGGGTAGTACTTGCAGTCTCTGTTCTCGAAATATTTATGCGAGTTCTCCATGGTCCGGCCCTACCTTTCTGCCTTGTCCACAGCATCAGCGCCCATGCAGGCCCCCCTGTACTCAAGCATCCTGTCCTTCAGCCTCTCTATGAGCTCAGGACATGAAGGATAATACAGATGCGGATACCCTGCAAGCATTGTGCTGCCCGCATGCATGCACTCCCACGACCTGCCTGTTCCAGGCTTGACAGCAACAGCGTCTTCCCCGTTGTTGTCGCTGTCGTAGTAGTGGAATTCGTGTCCTTTTACGCTGAGGCCGCTTATGAGCGATTCTTCGCGGGCAAAACCGGTTTCTTCCCCGCGGGATCCCGCGCAGTCGCCGGTATCGCTCTTTCCGCTGACTGTGATGTATCCAAATCTTCCGAGCTTTCCCGTGTTGTGCGAGCTGCCTTCAAGGACACCGCACATCGGATACGTCTTGCCGTCTGCTGCAGTCATCTCATCGAGTAGATACATGAACCCGCCGCATTCAGCCAGGCAAGGCATGCCGCCTTTGATCGCCTCCCGGATCGACTCCTTCATGCTCTCGTTGTCACTGAGGTCCTCTGCATACAGCTCCGGATATCCGCCTCCGAGCAGTATCCCTTCAGCATCCTCAGGGAGCCGCCTGTCGTACACCGGCGAGAACTCCTCTATCCTTATCCCGCACTTCTCCAGCATCCTGAGGTTCTCTTCATAGTAGAAGCAGAAAGCCTCATCGCGTGCGACTGCTAATGTGACAACGGGGACGGTTCTCGCTGTCAGCTTTTCAGTTTTGTCAGCATCCGGCTGCTGAATATGACAATCAGAACCGTCCCCGTTGTCATAAACATGACACTGAGAACCGTCCCCACTGTCATACATTATCTCAAGCAGCTTTGCTGTATCTATGTTCTCGGCTATGAGGTTTCTGGCTGCGGTGACCTGCTCTTCGAGGTCATATATCTCGTCCGGCATCATGAGCCCGAGGTGTCTGCTCTCGAGCCTGATGTCCTTCACATTCGGTATCCCGCCGAGCAGGCATACTTCTGTGCCCCGCTCTGCGGATATTTTCTCAAGCACGCTCTCTATATGCGGGCTGATCTCGCCATAGTACCTTCCGGATATCCGGTTCAGAACTATCCCGCGGATGAGGCAGGCTTCATCGTCTGCCAGAATGCCCTTTATGACTGAGATCATGGTAGCGCCCATGCCCTTGACATCTATGACCAGCACTGCAGGCGTCCCCGTTGCTCTTGCAACATCGTAGCAGGATCCCCTGCCAGAAGCGCCTGTTATACCGTCGTATATCCCCATCACTCCTTCGATGACCGCGCAGTCGCAGTCAGACTCAGCGATCTGCCTGCGGATGTCTTCGTCATCGGAGAAGAACGTGTCTAGGTTGCCTCCGGGCACACCTATGACGCGCCTGTGAAACATGGGATCTATGTAGTCAGGCCCGCACTTGTATGCGCGGACATTGTATCTTCTGTCCTTCAGGAATGAGAGAAATCCGCACGTTATTATCGTCTTGCCGCTGCCGCTTTTCGGAGCGGTTATCATGATGCGTCCGTACTTCATGCTTTGCCCCCTTCGAGGTCAAAAGCCGCTATCATCACAGGATTCTCCGCTGTCAGGAGGTGATAGCTTCCGAGCTCCCTCGCCCTGCTGACAGACACCTGTTCTACGGTCAGGTTGCTTACATTCATATCCGCGATGACGCCGGTTATCTCCGCCATCGTCTCGAGGCTGACAGCGTTGATGACCACCCGTATTCCCGGGCATCTGCTGCCGAGCTCTGTGAGTATCTCTCTGAGGTTGCCCGAGCTGCCGCCGATGAAGGCATGTGTCGCCCTCTCGAGTCCGTTCAGAGCTTCAGGAGCCGTGCCCCTTACCACTTCTATATTGCAAAGTCCGAGGTTGTCCGCGTTCTGCTGTATCAGGTCGCAGGCCTCATCCTTCATTTCTATCGCATATACCTTGCCGGCCGGGTCGAGCCGCGCGATCTCACATGCCACCGAGCCCGTGCCGCTTCCGATGTCGTATACCACCGAGCCTTCGGTCAGTCCAAGCTTCAGTACGCTGAGATGCCTTACACTCTCCTTGGTCATCGGGACCTTAGCTCTTATCATCTCGTCGTCGGCTATTACTGGCGCTGCCGGTTTTGCCTCGCATTCCCTGTTGATGACAGCCGCTATGTACAGCCCCGGCTCAGTGATCTGAGCGCAGTCCGCGCAGGTTATGAGTCCGATCTTCTCCTCCGGATACGAAAGCTGCATTCCGAGGATTATCGCTGCATGTCCGAGGCCCGCGTCAATAAGAGTTTTGCCCATCAGCCTGACGTCTTCAGGTCCGGAGAGCAAAACAAATGTCTTGCCGCTGTATCTCACTTTGCGCGCCAGTTCCGCAGCAGCCTTTCTGTCGCCCCTGCTTCCGTGGATGCTCATGAGCTCAGCGTCCTGGTAGCTGATGCCGGCTTTCGCCGCGAGGTATGCGAAAGACGAGATGCCCGGATGGACTTTGACTCTGCAGTCAAGGTCTTCTTCGTATGCCCAGTCTGCGATCTTAGGTGCGAGCAAAGCCGCTCCGCTGTAGAACCCGGTATCTCCCGAGAAGAGCACTGCAGCTCTCTCAGGGCGCCTCTCTTCGAGGACCGGTATGATGTCTTCTGCTCTGTAATACGGATAGGCTTCCCTTCCGTCGTAGTTTTCTATCATGCGGGAGGCGCCGAATATGATGTCGGCCTTCCTGATGGCTTCCTCTGCCTCACCTGTAAGAAGTGCCTTGTTTCCCGGGCCCGTTCCGACAAGATCCAGGCGCAGCCTTCTGCCAATGCCGAAATACTGTCTGAGTGCCTGGCTTACCGGGATGCCTGTCTCCTCTGCCGGTCTGCCTATAAGGTATACAGGGATGCCCGCCTCGGCTGCGGCCCTAATCTTGTCAGGCGCTCCTCCGGCCCTGCCGCTCGCCTTGGTCACCAGCACCCTGATATCGAACTGGCGGATGAGCGCCGCATCAGTTTCCCTGATGAACGGGCCCTGCATAGCTATTATCTGCTTGCCGCTTAAACCTACCGCCTCGCAAAGCCTGATGCTTTCAAGTGACGGCAGCACTCTTGCATAGAGCCTGCTTCTCACACCTTCATCAGCCGCATATATACTGAGCTCCTTGCTGCCCGTAGTCAGCAGGATGTTTCCTTCAGTCTCCTTAAGAGCCTCTGCGCACGAAGCCGCATCCTCGAAAACATGCATGTCTGCGTCCTCTGGCATCATGGCGGCATCCTCAGGTCTCAGTATCCTCACGTACTCCCTGGCCGCCGCTTTGCACGCCGTCAGGATATTGTGAGATACCTCGGCAGCATAAGGATGAGTTGCATCGAAAACCACGCTGCCTTCCTCCTTTATGAGGTCGTACATCTGCAGCGCAGTGAGCCTGCCCATGCGCACATCAGCATGCCTGCTCGGCTCCATGACAAGCTCGCCGTACTCGGTCGCCACGCACACGATGTGCGCGATGCCGGATGCGGTCAGCTTCTCAGAGAGCGTCCTTCCTTCAGTTGTCCCGGAAAAAATAATCGGTTTCATTTCCTGTATCCTCTCGGCGTTACGAGCCTGTCTCCTATGATCCTGCTCTGCGAGTTACCCACGAACACGGTCGTGAACATGTCGACTTGTGTATCTCTCAGCTCTGCCAGTGTGCACACGTGAGCCTCTGTTCCGTCTCGCCCGATGTTCCTGACGTAGCCGCACGCTCTTTCAGGATCAGCCTTCTCCATCAGGATGTCGCACGCTTTCTGCAGATAGTCGTGTCTCTTGCGGCTTGACGGATTGTATATGGCTATTGCAAAATCCCCTTTCGCTGCAGCTCTGAGTCTCTTCTCAATAAGCTCCCACGGTGTCAGAAGATCCGACAGGCTGATCACGCAGAAGTCGTGATTCAGCGGTGCTCCGAGTACTGCCGCTCCGCTCGAAGCCGCAGTGATCCCCGGGATCACGCATATATCCGTCAGCATTGACGCGCCCGGATGCTCTGCGTCGTATTCCTCGCCCAGCTCGAACATAAGGGACGCCATCCCGTATATTCCGGCGTCTCCGCTGCATATCATGGCGACCTCTTTGCCCATTGCAGCCTGCTCAAAACACATCCTGCAGCGCTCTACCTCCTGCTTCATTGGAGTTGACCGATATTCCTTACCTGCAAACCTGTCTCCGAGCAGCTCAAGGTACACCGTATACCCGACGATCACGTCCGCTCTGTCAAGTGCTGCCAGAGCTTCCTCCGTCATCATCGCTTCTTTCCCCGGTCCCATTCCGACTACTGTTATCATTCCTACCGTCTCTTTCTTTTATCTACTCTGCAAGCACACTGCATGGTCTCATCGCCCGCAGTCTGCTTTATCTCTGATTACATATGTGACTCAGCGCTTTTCGGCGACCGCGAGCGTCATCCCGTTTTCCGCCTGCTTGCGTACTGCCAGTTTCGAGCCGCTTCCCGCAGCCAGCACTGCCGCCCGCTCTGCTACGCTGTCCACACCGACCGTCTTCTTCACGAATTCCGATGATGCAAAATCTCCCTGCACCTTCTCGAGAATTGTCGCTTCGTATGTGATCAGCGGCACCTTCCAGTATTCAGCCAGAGCCTTGATTCCCGGCTCCTCCGCCTTTATGTCTATAGTTGCGACCGCCCCGACCTCTGCAGCATCTACGCCGTTTTCCGCCAGAACCCGCTCCGCAAACTCTCTTATCTCCTCAGAGCTTTTGCCCTTCCTGCAGCCAATGCCTACCGCATACCTGCCCGGACACAGCCTGATCGTCGCCAGGCTTTCAACTGCCGGTCTTTCTGCCTTCTTTCCTTCACCTTCACCAGAGTCAGCCAGCTCCATATCGCCAGCAATCAGCACATCCACAGCCTCCTGCGGCGGATAGTCCCTGATGGATATTGTGACAGGCTTGCCCTTAAGCGCCGAAGCCGACACCTTCGCGATGCCGCCCCTGTTCACTATCCTGAGTCCGTTCTCCTTCGCGAACAGGTCAACTGAAAATGCCTCATTTATATCCGTCGCCGTAGTGATCACCGGATCCGCCCCGGTCGCTTCGGCTATCTCGATTGCCAGGCTGTTCGCACCGCCCATGTGCCCCGACAGCACCGGTATGACATGCATTCCCAGCTCGTCCATCACCAGAACCGGCGGATCCGTCAGCTTGTCCTTAACAAACGGCGCTACAGACCTGACCGCAATGCCCATAGCGCTTATGAACACGAGCGCCGTTCCCTGCTCAAAAGCTTCCCTGCAGAGTTCATCCAAAGGCACTTCAGGCGCAGCACCGCCATTAGCGCCCGCAGCAGCTTCTTGCACACCGGCACCCTGACCGCTCACAGCCGAATCACGCGCACTAACGCCCTGGGCTTTGCCCCTCAGGCACAGCTCAGTCTCATGTCCGCCGAGAGCCGCCTTCAGTGTGACAGCCAGCTCCGCTCCTTTTTCAGTAAAGGTGATTATTCTTATCTTCATGGATCTGTGTCTGTCGTTTACTCCTCGGCAGCCCTGAATTCCGTCGAGAAAGTCTTGTCGTACAGCTTCGACTTCTCGTATCCGCTCATGCTCTTGGCGAGAACATCGCCCACGAGTACGAGTGCGGTCTTCGTTATCCCGTGTGCTGCAGCGGTCTCAGCCAGCTCGCTGACTTTGCAGTAGTAGTACTCCTCCTCAGGCCAGGTCGCCTTGTAGATGATTGCTGCCGGCGTATCCGCTTCGTAACCGCCCGCTATCAGCCTGCGGGACAGCTCCTCGAGCATTCCTGTGCTGAGATATATCGCCATGCTCGCTCTGTGAGCCGCCCAGCTCTCGATGCTCTCCTTTTCAGGCACATCGGTGCGTCCCGCCATCCTCGTAAAGATGAGCGACTGGGATATTCCGGGCAAAGTGTACTCAATGTCCATCGAAGCCGCTGCTCCGAATGCGGCAGTGACGCCCGGGCATGATTCATAAGTGATGCCCATCTCGTTGAGCGCATCCATCTGCTCTCTTACGGCACCGTACAGGCTTGGGTCACCCGTGTGGAGCCTGACTACCGTTTTGCCCTCATCAGCAGAAGCCTTCATAACTTCAAGCACCTGCTCAAGAGTCATGTGAGCGCTGTTGTGTATCTCCGCGCCTTCTTTCGCATAGCCAAGAAGCGCCGGGTTAACAAGCGATCCTGCGTAGATGACGACATCCGCCTGCTCTATGAGCTTCATGCCTCTTACCGTGATTAGGTCGGCCGCTCCCGGGCCGGCGCCTACAAAATATACCTGTATCTTATCCATTCCACTTCGTCCTGTTCTCTTCTATCATTCCGGTGGCTCTGTCCGAAGCCGCAAGCTGCCCGTACTCCTTGGAATACACGATGCAGCCGATGTCCAGCTTCCCGCCGGCCCTTCTGTCAAGGTTATACATTATTCCGTTCATTATCCACCCGGACACCTTCTCAGCCAGGCCCGCCTCATAGAGAATGCCGTAAGCCTCCTCCGTCGTCAGGCAGTCAAGTATCCGCCCGAGAATCCCTGTATCCGCACCCTCTCTGACCGCGGCCGCAGCGATTATCTCCATCCTGCAGTCGGCCTCGCGAGAGTGAGTGTTCATGATACCGCCCGCCACTTTGACCAGCTTGCCTATGTGCCCCGTCAGCAGCATGCCGCTGAAGCCGAGCTCACATATCATGTCTATGGTCTCGCCGATAAAGTTGCTGCACTTGACGCTCCTGTCGAGGTCGACATCGTAAGTCTCTTTCATGAAATCGAGCCCGTAGTTGCCCGGCGATATGAAAGCGATGTCGTGTCCCTCGGCCCTCTTCTGCCTCAGCTCGACCCTTATCGTATCGAGGATCGCCTGCCGGCTCATCGGCTCTACCACGCCGGATGTCCCGATTATGGATATCCCGCCTTCGATCCCGAGCCTCGGGTTGAAGGTGTGCAAAGCGAGCTCCTCTCCCTCAGGTACCGATATGGTCACCGTCGCAGCCTCACTGCAGTCGAACATGTCGAGGACCTCAGTCACTTCCCGCGTTATCATTTCACGTGGGACCGAGTTTATGGCAGCTTCCCCGACAGGCTGGTCGAGTCCCGGCCTTGTGACACGGCCGACACCCTTGCCGCCTTTAATGATGACGCGCGGTGCAGAGCCCTTTTCAGCCCCCTCTTCAGCACCTGCGAATCTAACCTCTGCCTCTATAAGTGCCCCGGTCGTGATGTCAGGGTCGTCGCCCCCGTCTTTACGCACCGCGCACTTTACTGAACCGGCAGTCCTCTCAATGTTCAGGATCTCAGCATCAAAAGCCGGCCCCTTAGGTGTGATTATGGATATCTTATCCACATCACTGCCCGAGAGGAGCATCCTGCATGCAGCCTTCGCAGCGGCCGCCGCACAGCTTCCAGTTGTGAATCCCTTCCTGAGTTCTGCCATTATCCTTCCTTATGATTCAGAGCAGCGCCCTTTTAAAGGTCCGCTTCCTACATCCCATAAACCAGAGCATTAACGATAGCGGCGGCCACATTGCTTCCGCCCTTCCTGCCCCTGTTGACGATGTGCGGTATGTCTGTCTCGAGTATCAGCCCCTTGGCCTCCACCACATTTACAAATCCAACCGGCACACCGATGACAAAGTCAGGCGTGAACGTCCCTTCGTCATACATTTTTCTCAGCGTTATGAGCGCCGTCGGAGCATTGCCGACAGCGAAAATCGTTTTGCGCCCGCTCACCAGAATGTCCGCAGCAGCGTGCTCCATGCTTACAGAAGCCCTTGTTATACCGCGCTCTTTAGCTTCGCGTGCCACATCCTCGTCCGCCATATAACACCTGACCTCGCCGCCGAAAGCCGCGATCCGCTTCTTGTTGATCCCGGTCAGAGCCATGTTGGTGTCGGTCACGATGTCAGCGCCGGCAGAAATAAGCTCCCTTGCCTTTCTCACCGCATCCTCAGAGAATATCAGCGTCTCCGCGTAATCAAAATCCGCCGATGTATGTATAGCCCTTCTGATCACCGGGTCCTGCTCCGGATCGAGGGTGATGTCCCTCGCCGCAAGCTCTTCGCCAATGATTTCCATGCTCCTCTTCTCAATGTCGCCCGGAAGTACGTGTTCTATCATTTTATTCCCTCAATTATATGGACGCCTTTCCCTCAGACTCATGACCTGAGTGCAGTTTTCCCGCCCGTTCTTACTTTGTTTTTTTATCTGAGTATCTCCTCGAGCGCCGCCAGCAGCTTCTCATTATCTTCGTGCCGCCTGACAGCGATCCGTATATAACTCTCATCCAGTCCGTGGTAATTGGCACATCTTCTGACGAGAATGCCCTTCTCCAGCAGCCTGTCGTAAAGTCCGGTTCCTAATCCCGGCATCTGGTCGCCCAGCTCTTTCGTCTGCCTCAGAAGCAGGTAGTTCGTATCGCTCGGATACACCTTTATTCCGAGCTCTCTGAGCCCCTTCTCCAGGTAGCTCCTCTCCCATGCGATCGCAGCATTGGACTTCTCAAGATAACCCGTGCCGCTTATGACCTTCGCCGCCGCGATGCCTATCCTCTCGGCGATCGCCGAAATGTTCCACTCCGGCAGATGCTTCCTGACCTCAGCAGTCAGCTCCCTGTCACCGCACACCATGTATCCCATGCGGATCCCCGGTATGGCAAAAGTCTTGGTGAACGCTCTCAGGTGCACTGCCCCGTCCGAAGTATCCGGCTTCTCCGCATACCTCTCAGTCAGCTGCAGAAAGCACTCATCGATCACGAGCACGGTTCCCGTCTCAGTGCACTTTCTCTTGATGCCATCCAGCACCTCTGGGTCAATCAGTCTGCCGTTCGGGTTGTTCGGATTCGCGATGAACACGATGTCCGTGTCCTCATTGATGCAGTCAGCGAATCCTTCATCAAGTGCAAAATCATTTTCTTCTTTCAGTGCGTATTCTGCTATCTCTGCATCCGAAGCCTTAAGTGCGTAGCCGTAACCGGCATAGCAAGGCGAAGTGATGAGAGCCTTCTCCGGCTTTACCGCATGCACAGTCGCCATCATGAGTTCAGATGCCCCGCAGCCGCAGACGACATCCTCCGCCGCTGCGCCGGTCATCTCACCTATCGCCGCCCTCAGCTCCTCCTGCAGAAGATCCGGGTAGTGGTGCATCAGCTCGAGACCCCTGAGAGCCGCAGTCATAAGCTCTTCAGGCGCCGGCTCCGGATTCAGATTCACGGAAAAGTCGAGTTTGACATTATTTCTGTAGATGTCACCTCCGTGAACTATCCTGCTGCAGCCACCTTGCACTGTTTCCTTGCTGCAGCCGGCCTCTTTATTCATGATCACATTATCTTTTCCGTTTTCCATCTATACGTGTTTATTATCAATTATCATTTGCGGGCCTTTTCAGTACTGATCACCGGTTTTACACTGCGCTGACCAGACCCATCACTCCCAGGCATAGTATCATGCCCATGAATGACGCTATCACCATCAGCTTGTTGACCCTCTTTATATCCTCAAACTCGATCGGCCTCACCGGGTCCCCGATCGTCTTTTTGTGCACTATCTTTCCGAAGTACTGCGCATCACCTGCCAGCTGCAGCCCCAGCGAACCGGCGGCCGCGCTCTCAGTCTGAGCCGCATTCGGGCTCTTGTGGTTGAATCTGTCGCGCCTCCAGATGCGGTAAGCACGAGGTGCGCTGTATTCCTTTCCGGCAATGGCGCTTGCAGCTATCAGGAGCAAAGCGCTTATTCTTGCCGGTATGTAATTGACTATGTCATCAAGATGCGCGGCCGGAGCCCCGAACCACATATACCTGTCGTTCTTGTAGCCGACCATTGAATCCATCGTATTGATCGCTTTGTACGTAAGCCCCAGAACAGGCCCGCCGATCGCCGCGTAAATCATCGGTGCCATGACGCCGTCAGAGAAATTCTCAGCGACCGTCTCGACTGCCGCTTTGGTCACGCCCTCTTCATCGAGCACAGCCACGTCCCTTCCGACGATCATAGCCACGGCCTGCCTCGACGCTGTCGGATTGCCCGTGAGCAAAGCCTTATAGACATGCATGCTCTCGCGCCTCAGGCTCGTCATCGCCAGAAGATAGCACGTCAGCACCGCCTCGACGACGATACCGCAGACAATGTGCGCCTTATATGCAAAACCCATGACGATCAGTGTAACGAGCGCAGTGACCACGACTACGCATAGCACCAGCATAGTTCCGACGCGCTTCTCATCGGCCGGATTCCTGAGCTCGCTGTGCGGGTCATCTGCAGGCAGCTTTCCGAGCAGCATGCTGTCGAGCGCCCCTATCAGGCTCCCGATCCACCTGACCGGATGCGGCATCCAGTGCGGGTCGCCTATTATAAGATCAAGCACGAACCCTGCCGCAAAAGCGATCATATGTGCCTGCAGCAGTGATATCTCCTGCATCGTCTACCTCCAGTCTGAATGTATATCCTTCACCGTTTCCGGTGTAATAGTCATAATAATCTCCCCCGAAGAGGCTGCTCATCACCGACATAACAGTGCCGCCGTGAGCTACAATAATTAGCGCGTATTCTTCCGCGGCGTCTCCACTGCCTCCTTCGCGCGCCTCATCCTTAAATACAGCTTTGCCTGCCTTGCGCGCCGCCATGACCGCCTTTCTGAAACCCTCAACACTTCTCGCGCGGGCTTCCTCCATGCTCTCGCCGCCCGGGATCTTCGCAAGCCCGCCGCTGTCGATCCATGCCTGATACGCATCGCGGCGCTCCGGATCACTGCTGAGTTCCTCGTACGTTTTGCCCTCGAAGATGCCGAAGTCCGTCTCATGAAGCTCATTGACTGTCATATGATCAGTGCCCCACGGGAACATGATCTCCGCCGTCTCGAGAGCCCTCTTCATAGGACTCGTGACGATAAGCACTTTGCCCGCACAGTTACCTGCACACGTAGCATCACTGCCCTCAGACACATTCTTCCCGCACTCCGGAACATTCTTCATGCATTCAAGCACATCTTCCATTCCCTTGAACACAGCGAGCTCCGCCCTGCCTTCAGCCGACAGGCCCTCGTCCGTCCTTGCGCCCACATACCTGCGCTCCGTATTCCCTTGTGTCCTGCCATGCCTTATCAGAAGTACTCTCATCACCAGTATCATCAATTATTCTCAAATCTGCGCGAATCGTCTATCCAAAATAGGAGTTTTTTCAAACAATGTACATTTCAAAATAATTTTGCCAAAAAATGTACACAAGCTGTCACTGAATGCTTCATGTGCCTGTCATAGTCGTTCGAAAGCGCAAAATCTGTCCGCATATCAGAGACATATGTCATCTTACTGTAGCATAAGGCATTATCGAGACGCCGACCTCACTGCTTCTTACGATTTCCCTGACCTTCTTTTCAGTCTCTGTGTACATTTTTTAGAGATTTTTTCAAAAAATGCACACCAATCGCAAAAACTCCTCTTTGCAACAACAGAGTCATAGTCGATATTGCCGCAGCTGCTCAGTTTCTTCACCTCATCAGCACTGCCGCCACCGCCGCAGCAACTGTCATTCCTACTTCGCACACTGTCACGAACCACCCTGCCGTGTCACCCGTGATCCCGCCGAACTCCTTATAGCTCTTATACTTGTACCATGCAAAAGCCGCGATGGCCGCAAGCACCATCAGCGTGCCTGCCGGAAAACCAACATATGTCATTATCGCGGCAGCGGCAGCTATCTGCAGCCCCGTTATCACTAGATTGGAAGTCCTGTCACCGCCGGCCGTCGTCGCTTCATAGAAGAGCATGCCCTCGTTCCTGGCCGACCTGAACGTGAGAACAGCAAGCGCACTAAGTGCCCTCGCCAGGAAGAATCCCGCAGCCAGGCATATCACCAGCCTGCCCGCATTCTCAGAATCCAGCACGACCGCAAGCGACGCGACATATATAAGACCCGCAATGCACAGCCTGATCACCGCAAAGGCCCCGATGTGCGGGTCCTTCAGTATCTCAAGCTTCTGCTCCCTCGTCTTAAAAGAGCTAAGCGCGTCCGACACATCCATGAATCCGTCCACATGAAAGCCGCCCGTCAGGATCAGCGGCACTGCAGTCATCAGCAGGCATACCGCCACCATCGGCAGGCCAAGCACCACACCGCCATAGAATACCGCCCAGTAGATGAGGCCGATCACAGCCCCCACCCACGGAAAGACAGACATGCTGTATTTCATGTCCTCGTCCCGCCATTCAAAATGCGGCATCGGTATTCTCGAGTACAGCGCGAAAGTGACCGCGATAGTTCTCAGTAATTTCATAGTCTTATCGTATTATCTGCAAATTTGCTCAGCTTCTCATTCAGCACGTCGAGGGTCTCCGCGTACATGCGCGTCTCCTCGTCGAACCCGTCCTCGATTTCGAAGTGGTTGGACACGATGACCAGGTTCCTCACCTGCTCCGCAATGTGGCGGATGTCCGCGTACAGCCTTTCGATCATCTCGTCCCTGTCCGCATGCCTCTCAAACAGCTCGTTTGCAACGAGGTTGGATACGCATTCGAGCAAAACAGTTGAGTCCTCAAGTCTGATGTTTTCATCACCCCGCAGAGCAGCAACAGCGTCGCAGATATCGTACGGCGCTTCTATGGTCCTGAAGCCCTTGCCCGCTCTCATCCTGCGGTGTCTCTCGATCCTGTTCCGGCCCTCCTGTCCGTACGGGATCATGGTAGCCAGGTAGATACGCTCGTCAGGATCAGACATCTCAGTGACCATTTTCTCCGCCATCGCTGACTTGCCGCTGTCAGGATATCCGATGATAAGCGCAGTCATTTTACCCTCCGGATTCTCTTCAAAGTCGTAGTACTGCGTAACAGTGGTTTCTGCAAAATTCAGTCCGTCCGTGTACAGCGACAGAGCCGTATCCAGCATCGGCATCAGCATAACAGCGCCGGTGCCCTCGCCGAGAGCCAGCATCCCGTCGATCACAGGATCCAGACCGAGCATGCCGAGAATAAACTTCATTCCCGGCTCCTTGCCCATGTGCGAAGCAATCATGTAGTTCTTCGTTCCCGGCACGAGTCTCTCCGCGACCAGAGCCGCGACCGCACTTATAAAGCCGTCAATAATTACCGGAATGTGGTAAATAGCGCCGCCGATAAAAACGCCCGCCATGCCGGCAATATCCAGTCCGCCTACGCACGCAAGCATCTGCGACGTATACTCAGGGCTCTCTATATCCACGTCATCCTCAGGACAGTATCTGTCGAGAGCATCCTGGATGACCTGCATCTTCTTCCTGAGGCCGGCCGTGCTGAGACCAGCACCCCTTCCGGTCACCTCGCTCACCTCGAGTCCGAGCAAAGCCGCTGCTAGTGCCGAGCTTGTAGTCGTATTCCCGATGCCCATCTCACCCGTCGCGAGCAGTTTGTATCCCTTAGTGCTGCATTCGCAGACTACATCGATGCCCGCATCGATAGCCTGCATGCACTCGTCTTCCGTCATCGCAGGCTCAAGTGCAAAATTCCTGGTGCCCTTCATGACTTTGCGGTCGAGAACGCCCTTAGGGCTTCCGTCCATGTTGATGCCCACGTCGACAGGGATCGTGTCAGCATGAGCGATCCTGGCCATTTTGCATACCGAGCTCTCGCCCCTGCCCATCCATCCAGCGACCGCCGCCGTGACATCCTGGCCAGACTGACTGATGCCTTCCTCAACGACACCATTGTCGGCGCACATCATGATCACAGCGCGCTTCCTGATATCCAGCTTCGTGGTATCCTGGATAGCCCCGATCCTGGCCGTTATGTCCTCGAACCTGCCGAGACTGTTAAGAGGCTTGGCAACGCTGTCCCACTTCGCGCGCACCTCGTCATATCTTTCTTTATTAAAAGGGTCGATATTGATCACTTCTTATACTCCTGAAATTTTTTGTATCCTGCATTCAATGTTCGCAATAACCATGAATTCATTTTGCCAGCCAGACCCTGCTCCAATAATCAGCACATCGTTCAGGACCGGCCACTTATTCATCAGAATGCCGCGTCTCTCAGCATCCCGTATATCTTCTCCATGTCGAGCGACTCTCTGAGGATATCCGCGAGCCTGTCGTATTCCTTCTCCTTGAAGTCCCTGTGGTCCACGGCATCGTATCCGCTGAGCGCGATGCCCTTTCTGTCCGCAAGAGCCTTCACAACAGTCTCAGCTACTTCACCTCTGTCGAATATGCCGTGTACATATGAACCGTAGGCATTGCCGCATGAAGTCCCAGTGCCTCCTGATGTGAAATCGGAAAGAGTCTCTGTCCTTCCCATGTGTATCTCGTATCCCTCGATCTCAACGCCAGACAGGTCTGCGAATATCCCTTCGGTCTTTCCGAATTTTCCTGTGTACTGCTCCGTCCTCTTGTCACCTGCCAGGACAGTCCTGACCGGCAGCAATCCGATACCTTCGATACTTCCGCCGCCTTCGACGCCTTCAGGATCGGAGACTTCTTCTCCGAGCATCTGGTATCCGCCGCAGATCCCGAAGACCGGTATATCTTCACGGCAGCATCTCCTGATCTCTTCTTCGAGCCCTGTCTCTCTCAGCCATCTGAGGTCAGCAATAGTGCTCTTCGATCCCGGTATTATGACGAGATCCGGGCTTCCGACCTCGTCTGCCCTGTTGACGTATCTTACAGACACATCCGGGAACTGCTCGAATACATCCATATCTGAAAAGTTGGATATCTTCGGCAGCCTCATTACTGCTATATCTATATACTCGCCACCCTGCAAGCCATCGCCTGCACCTGCAGTCCTGTTATTTCTTCTGTTACTCAGTCTCTCCGACAGCGAGTCCTCATCTTCTACCTTTATGTCCATGTACGGCACGACGCCCGCGACCGGGATGCCGCCCTTTTCCTCGAGCATCTCGATGCCGCTGTCGAGAAGTGACGCATCGCCTCTGAACTTGTTGATGATCAGGCCGCCGATCCTCGCCTTCTCGCTTTCCTCCAGAAGCATCACAGTTCCCAGAAGCTGCGCGAAAACGCCGCCCCTGTCGATGTCTCCGACAAGCAGCACAGGCGCATCCACCATTTCAGCGAGGCCCATGTTGACAATGTCGTTTTCCTTGAGATTAATCTCAGCCGGCGAGCCCGCCCCCTCGATCACGATGATGTCCGCCATCTCCTCGAGCTTGCGGAAAGCCTCTTTGATTACAGGTATCAGCTGCGTCTTATATGCAAAATAGTCTCTGGCTTTCATATTGCCGATCGACCGTCCGTTGACGATGACCTGTGAGCCCTCGTCATCCGTCGGCTTCAGAAGGATCGGGTTCATGCACACCATCGGCTCGATACCCGCGGCCTCAGCCTGCACGACCTGCGCTCTTCCCATCTCAAGTCCCTCCTTCGTAGCGAAGGAGTTCAGAGCCATATTCTGAGACTTGAACGGAGCGACCCTGTAGCCATCCTGCCTGAATATCCGGCAGAGGCCCGCAGCAAGAAGACTCTTGCCCGCATTCGACATGGTGCCCTGGATCATTATCACTTTAGCCATTATATTTACTCCGCTTTGATGCTGCTCAGGAACCCTGAGTACAGCTGATGGCGTATGATCTGTATTTTTCGTATATTTACGCCATGCAAAATGTCGGTTTTGCCTGTAATTTCATCTATGTATGGCGTTTTTGCAGTCATTTTTAAACATTTACGCCACACAATCGTCGTTTAATTCGAGAATCAGCCGTTTTTGTTGGCGTATAATGATGCGAATTCATTAAATTACGCCATGTTTTCACATAATTCTCTGATTATTTCAGTGTTGATTGGCGTAATTCGAGGATTATTCCAATATTTACGCCACATCCCGCAGCTGATCCGCCGGAAGGCTATTTACTTCTAATACTGTCAAGGAATCCTGAATACAGAGCTGCTATTCTTCCAGGCTCTATTCCATACAACCGGCTTATTGCATCATCTGTGAAGACTTCTTCAGGGGTTCCTGTCATTTTGACTCTTCCATCGGAAGAGATGCAAATCACTTTGTCTGCAACCATGTGTGCAAGCTCCAGCTCATGCATCGACATTATGACCCCGATCTGCCGCTCCTCAACGAGCGATCTAAGCAAGTCGAGAAACTCCAGCTTGTGCCGGATATCCAGATACGATGTCGGCTCGTCGAGTATCATGATCTCAGGCTCCTGGCAGATGGCTCTTGCGAGCAAAACTCTCTGCCTCTGCCCGTCACTTATCGCATTGTAGTCACGGTCTGCGAGCTCTTCGACATGCACAAGCTCCATCGACTCTCTGACTATGCGCCTGTCCTCTGCTGAGAGAATCCCGAGCCTGCCGGTGTACGGATAGCGGCCGAGCGACACTGCATCCTCGCATGTCATCTTCTCAGCCGGCATCCTGTCAGTCAGCATCACAGCCTGCATCCTGGCAATCTCACTCTGATTGTATTCGCCCCTCGCCCGGCCTTCTATATATACAGTTCCGCCTAGCGGGTCAAGCTGTCCTGCTATGGTCTTGAGGACAGTCGACTTTCCGGCACCGTTAGGTCCTATGAGGGCAACGATCTCGCCCCTCTTTATCTCTATCTCAACACCGCTGACGACGACCTTCTTCTCGTAACCCGTGTCGAGGCCGCTCGTATTTATTACCGCAGCCGATGCTGCATGATTCTTCTTTTCAGTACTCACAGCATCACCTCTTCTTTCTGTCGAGCAGCATGAATATGACGACCGGCGCACCGAACACCGCGGTCATCGTGCTTATGCTCATCTCAGTCGGCGCGAACAGATTCCTCGCCAGCAGGTCGCAGAACAGGCAGAACACAGCGCCTCCGAGGAAGCACTGCGGCACCATCACGATCGGCTTTGACGTCTTCGTTATCGATCTCACCAGATGCGGGACAGCTATGCCGACAAAGGATATAGGGCCGGCAAAAGCAGTGACCGTTGCCGACAGCAGGCTCGAAAGCGTGATGAGCCCGATCCTGAACGATCTTATGTTGACGCCGACGCTCCTCGCGTACTGCTCACCCATCTGGAAAGCGGTCATAGGCTTTGACAGCATAAAAGCTGCAATAACCGCCAGCACAACTACCACCGTGAGAGTCTTCACATTGTCCCAGCTGACAGCAGAGAAACTTCCCATCGACCAGTTGTGCAGGTTGACTATGTTTGAATCGTCAGCGAAAGTCACCAGGAATTCAGTGACCGCTGAGCATATGTATCCCACCATCACACCGCAGACTATGAGGACCGCCATGCTTCTTATGCGCCTCGAGATCACGAGTATCACAGCCGTCACAGCGAGCGAACCTGCGAATGCAGCGATGATCATAATCAGCGAGCTCGTCATCATCCCCTCGCGCAAAGCGTATATCATGGCAGTCGCAACGCAGAGTTTTGCGCCCGACGATATGCCAAGGATGTACGGGCCCGCGATAGGATTGGCGAAGAATGTCTGCAGCAGGAATCCGGATACAGAAAGAGCGCCTCCGAGGAATACTGCCGCCAGGATCCTAGGCATGCGGATGTCCCATACTATCCTGCCGAACTTGCTCACAGTGTCATGCGAGAAAAGTATCCTGACCGCCTCTCCGGCGCTCATCGACGAACTGCCCGTCAGTATATTTGCGATTATGAGCACGGCAAGAAGCAGCGCAAGCGCCGCATAGGTAATAGTTATTCTTGTTCTTCTTCCCTCACTGCTCACTATCTTTTTTACTCCGCTGTTTACATTACTTGCTGATAACGATTAGTGATATGTAGCTCTACATTTATCTCGCAAGCTTATGGAAATACTCCATATCATTGTCATCTTCAGCCCCAGCGAATATCCTGTTCATCTCGACAGTCATATCCGCGACGCCTGTGGTCTTCTGGAAGGTGCTCGCGTCCGTGCACCACACGCGGCCCTCCTTCACAGCCCTGAAGTCAGCGAACTTGTCGGACAGAGCCGTCAGGTCGCTTATGTTCTCAATGCTTCCCTCGATGGTGCTGTTATAGATGAGTATATCAGCATCCACCGCTTTATCATAGAACGCTTCCATCTGCATGTTCATGGTGGAAAGCGCATTGTCTTCTTCCTCAGTTATGCCGTCAAGAGCGTAAGTCCCGCCGGCAGTTTCTATCATCTTTGTCACGTAGTCTCCAGGCTTTCTCACGACCACCGAACCGTTCGAATTTACCGAGAAGAATGCCACCGACGGAGCTTCAGCGACCGCATCAGTGTCCACGGCCTTGACCTTGGCCACAGCATCATCAAAGAATGCCTCTGCCTCTTCAGTCTTTCCGAGCAGCAGTCCGTACAGCTTGATCCATTCAAGTCTTCCGAGCGGGTCGCCCTCGTAGCTCGATCTCTCGACCAGCACGGGTATCCCGACCTCTTCTATCTCCTCCTTGATCTGAGGATTGTGGTATATCATCGTAGACTCTATCGCGAGGTCGATATCTCCTTCGAGCAAAGCTTCATAGTCCGGCGCGCGGTACTTTCCTATGTACTGTATCGTGCCGTCTTCCACGAGTTTTCTTATCTTGTCGATGCCCCAGTCCTTGGCCTGGGTGCTTGTCATTTTGACAGAATCGAGCGCGCCCGCTGCATCTATGAGGTCCATCGCAGACGATGCCGCAAGGTAGACAGACTGAGCCGGTGCGCAGATGATCGTCATCTCTCCGATCTCCTCGTCAGGGAGCCATTCAGGCAGCTCATCCGAGCCCTCGATCACCAGGTACTGAAGGCCGTCCTCGACAGTTACGACAGCTATGCCGTCTTCATAATAGTCGACATGGAACTGGTTCGCATACTCGAGCCCCATAGATCCGGTCTTGTGCTCCTCAAGGATGCTGTCCGCCTTCTCATCAATAGCTTCCGCCGCCTTTTCCTTGCTGCCGCATCCCGCACACAGCAAAACAGCCAGCATCGCCATAAGGACAAGCAAAACTTTTGCTGTCAATACAGCCTTTCCGGTTTTTGCAGTCATTGCAGCTGCTTCGTCTGCCATGACAATATTATGTAATTCTTCTGTACTCGTAAGCCTATACTTCAAATGTCTTTCTTCCTGTTACTGATCTTTTTTATTTTCTGCTCCGGTCTGTATACCGGCCTAAGTGCAGCATTTCATATAAACGAACACAGAGATCCTGCCTTACGGCAGGGTCTCTGCGCAGTTGTAACTATTATTTTACCGATGAGGAATCGAATGTAAGTGTGTACTCGATCTCATGCGGCTCGCTCATCGCCGTGGTATCGGCGATCACAGTCATCGTCTTGTCGAAACTGAGGACAGGGATCTCGAATACCGAGTTTCCGTCCTCGTTCACAGGCAGATACTTCTCGCCTTCTACTATCATGTAGTCGTAGTGCGGACTGCTCCATTCGATCACAGCCGTGACGCTGTCACCGGATACCTTGATGGTCGCAGGCGAAGTGACTGACGCTCTGCCGGTCCCGCCTTCAAGAGCCACATCAATTGTATGCTCTCCCTCGGCGATATCAGGCGCCTCAGCCTCCTCCCCGTTCTCTGCGGCCTCAGCGTCACCGGAAGAGTCTTCAGCACCGCCGATGACCGCCTGGATGTCATCACCCGGAACAGGGTCTGAGACGACGACCTTGTGGTCGTACCATTTTCCCTTGGTACCGAGCAGCGCGAGGTCGAATTCCTCATCAAGGGCAGGAACAGGTACATCGAACCCGTACACCTCATCAGTGTAGCCGTCGCTGAATGTGACAGTATCAGTTGTCGGCTCCAGGAGCTCGGCCCCGTCCTTCTGAGCATCCTCAGCAAGTCCCGGGTACAGGTTGACTATCTTCTTCGACTGGAGGCTGACATGGATCGTCATCTTCCCGTCTTCGACAGTCAGGATGCCCTTATCCTGATTGGCCTCATTTACATGGAACATTGAGTTGTCCGTGGTGAAGGTCGCGACGTAAGTGCCGTCCTCTATTCCCGGATCAGCTGCCTGCTCCGTGCCGCCGCAGCCTGCAAGCGCGAGCATTGCGAACGCGAGAACTGCAGTCAGCAGTATTTTTAGTAAGTTTTTTCTATTCATTTTCTGCGTTTCTGTTTTAATTGCACGTACGGGGTCCGCTTTTTTTACACAGGCCCCGCACTTTTATTCAGATTTACTGAGCCATTGCATCAGCTGTATGAGCAACGTAGATTTTCTGGATGTCTGCGATCCTTCCGAGTCCTTCGATCTGGCATTTTACGTTCTCAGCACCGAGTCCTGCACCGGTATCGACAGCTTCGTCAGCACCTTCGACCTCGAATTCGCCGCCGTTGACCATTCCGTAGTACCATGAACCCTCTTCATCGCCTGCCATGTCGTTGTTTGCGTGGTCGCCTGCTACTACCATCATAGGTCTCAGAATGACCTTGGTGTATCCTGCATCCTCGAGAGCCTTCTTGACTGCAGGGAATGCTGTATCTTCAGGCTTGCCCTCAACAGTGCCGACGAATACGTTCTTGTATCCGAGCTGCTTCATCTGCTCCTGCATCTGGTCATAGGTTACGTTGGCTACGTGTGAAGTTCCGTGTCCCATGAATACGAATGCAGTTCCGTCTGCAGCAGCTGCGTCGAGTGAGTCATAATCGCTTACTGCGACAGCCTCAGCAACTAATGCCTTTGCAGCTGCTTCCTTGTCGGCGTTGATGACAGTTGCATCCTCGCCTACTGTTCCGAGCAGCGGCTCAGCAACTTTGACTGTATCGAACTTATCCTTGTAGTTCTCCAGTGTTCCTACGAGCTCATCATACTCAGCTCCGTGCATCAGGTGTGTAGGCTGTACAACGAGGTTCTTGACGCCGTTGTCAACAGCTCTCTGGAGTGCCTGATCAACGTTATCGATCTTCTCTCCGTCACGTGCATATACGTGGTTGATGATGATCTGTGCTGTGAAAGCTCTTCTTACAGACCAGTCAGGGTTAGCTTCCTGCAGAGCCTTCTCGATGCCGCCGATATCCTGCGCACGGCTGTCATTGAAGGACGTACCGAAGCTTACAACGAGGAGCTCATTCTCTCCGATGTCATCCTGATTCAGCGGGTCATCCTTTGATGCATCGCCTGTGTCAAGTCCGAAGTAATCAGGGCTGGCTTCTTCGCCTTCTACCTGCTCCTTCTGCTCATCAGTCAGAGCATCCCATGCTGCCTTTGCGGCTTCGCACTGAGCATAAGTGTCATCTGTATACTCCTGAACATAGATAGCGTCGATCAGAGCAGCGCATTCTGCAGCAGGGTCATCAGACTTTGCCTCCTCCGCTTCACCGCTTCCCTGTCCGCATCCTGTCAGCAGTGAGAATGAGCACACCATAGTGATTCCCAGTAACAGTGCAAGCAACTTTTTCTTCATTTCAGTTCTCTCCTTTTCTCCTTCTGATAATCCGGGCTTTCCGAATGGATCAGATGATGCCGCCGGCTGGTGCCGGTTCCCCTCTTCTCATCATAAGAAAAGCCTCTTTACCAATCACGGCAAAAAGGTGTCAGAAAACAAGGAGCTGTGCCCCTTTATACTGTACGACCAATTCCTCGTGATCCGGAAACCGTCCGCTCTGCCACGTGCACTGCCGGCATTTTGCAGACTGTCTCCTGTACTAAGCAACGGCAGGTCTCCTGGCTTAAGAACATAGCATGTCGGTCCGCCTTCCCGGAAGATCAGCCCTGCTGCCTGCAGGACTGGTCCTTTCCAGTGACATAATGGACCGGCACGTTCTATCACAGTGACGGGATCGCGCAGGATTCACACCTGCTTCCCTATTCTCCCCGGCTGAAACGGGGCACCGTAAACTTCATATTATTAATTATCCGCAGTGCCAAGTAATTGTAACACCGCATAGTTGCTGCATCAAGAGAACAGGCTATCTATAGATAATCTCGATACAAGTGCAAATGGTTATCTCTTATTTTGCATATATACTTCTGTATCTGAAGCCCGGCATGAGTCAGAATGTTTCAGATTGAATCAATTGCTCTCAATGCATGATCCGCATAGATATCCCGCACTGCAGCTATCTGTCCGAGGCCTTCTATTATGCAAAACGTCTCATATCCGGCCGCTGTGAACCTTGAATACCATGATTCCGGATCATCCAGGTCAGCCATGTCATTCACTGCGTGGTTTCCGGCAACGAGCATCAGCGGCCTCAGGACAACTCTCCTGTAATCTCCCTTGCTGACTGCAGCGATCACATCTTCAAGAGACGGACTTGCCTCAACTGTACCTACAAAGTAGTCCTTCATGCCTTTAGCCGTAAGAACATCCTGCATCCTGTCGTATATCCCGTTTGCAGCAGCTTCGGTCCCATGGCCCATCAGTACGACAGCTGTCTTTCCGTCTTCATAGCCAGCGCACGCCCTGGCAAGAGCATCTGCGACTCCGGCAAAATCCTCATCGCTTGTCAGAAGAGGCTCTCCCAGCGCGGTCCTCTCAAACTGATCAGCAAACTCGTCCAGTATCCCCTTCAGCTTGTCATACTCAAGGCCGCTCATGAGGTGCGTAGGCTGTACGACGAGCTTCTTCACTCCGTCATTCACAGCCCTCTCAAGAGCCTCGCGTACATTGTCTATCCTTACGCCCTCCCTCTTCGCGATGATGTTAATGATCATCTGCGAGGTGAAAGCCCTGCGCACAGTCAGCCTGCAAGCCTCTTCTATTCTCTTCTCTACCGCGCCGATATTCAGCCTGCGGCTCTCTTCCGATGTAGTTCCAAAGCTGACCACAAGGAGCTCTGTATCAGCACTTATGCTCTTCACCGTATCCGGATTGATCTTATTACTGTCTTTTTCCAATTATGTCCCCTCTGGTGAAAAATAATGTCCAGTCTGATCTTTTTATTATCTGATCCAATTCCTTTCAGATCAGATAATGAGTCCGTACTTTCTTGCCAGCGGCAGCAGCTCATCTGTCGCAAGATTCCCTGCGTACATCGCTCTGCCCTGATACAGCCTCAGCGCCTCTTCGAGCAGCTTCGCATCTTCGCACGCGATGCAAAGCGGTTTTCTTATCGCGTACTGTGCCGATCCGAACTCGTCGAGGTCTGCATCCTTCGCTATCTCAATTGCGATGACATCAGCATCGCCTCTGTTTTCCTTCTTGATCTTAGTCTCGAGGTCAACGTCGCATGGGAGCACTTTGTCCGCGCTGATGCCTCCTGCAGCGTCCATGTCCAGAACAAAGGCATCTTTCTCAGTTGCACATACTACCTGGCTTCTGTCCGTGTGCTGAGGACATGGTTTCTTCAGACTGAATCCTGCGAGTGAACCCTTCAGTGCGGATATGTGATCCGGTCCTGTTCCGCAGCATCCGCCGAACATGGCAGCACCTGCTTCATTGAATTTGTCTGTATAGGCTGCTAGCTCTTCAGGTGTGCAGCTGTAGACAGTCTGTCCATCCACAACCTCAGGCAGACCTGCATTAGGCTTGACCGCAAGAGGCACCTCAGCGAACTCGCCGAGTCTCCTAAACTGTGCAAGCATCTCCTCAGGCCCCGTGCTGCAGTTGAGCCCGAACGCGTCGATTCCCATCCCCTGCATGATTACAAGAGCTGCACAGACGTCGGTTCCTGTCAGCGTCCTGCCGTTCTCATCGCATGTGAATGATACCAGCACAGGCTTGTCACTTATGTCTTTAACAGCGAGCAAAGCAGCTCTCGCATCCGGCACAGTCATGATCGTCTCGATCACGAACATGTCGACGCCTGCCTCCTCGAGCGCCTCAGCCTGCTCATGATAGATGTCATAGAGTTCATCGAAAGTTAGGTCACCGAGAGGCGCGAGGAATTTGCCCGTAGTCGCGATGTCTCCTGCGATAAGAGCATCCTTTCCGGCACTTTCGACAGCCTTCTTTGAGATATCAACAAGCCGCTTGTTGAAGTCTCCGACCTGGTTGAATATGCCGTTTTCCTCGAGCTTTACCCTGTTGGCCCCGAAAGTTGGCGCATATACGACATTGCTCCCGGCCTCGATATACTCTTTCTGCAGCTGTACCATCACCTCAGGATGCTCGAGAACCCATGCCTCTGTGCACTTGCTGCTGTCATATCCTCTCTTCTGGAGCTCAGTCCCGTTGGCTCCGTCCAGTACAAGCGGAAAATACAGTTCCATAATACCCTCCGGTCTTCTTATATATAGTCAGTTTACGTGTGTTTACTCAAATAATAACTACATATTAAATATACCAAAAAATAATGGTAAAATGAATTCGGAGGTGCTTATGATTTTCAATGACCCGCAGAACATAACGATCGAAGAACTGATGCAGCTCGCAGATGAAGCCGGTTTCACGGCCTCATCACCTCTTAACATGGATGCTCTGGTATTCAGGCAGGAAGTAAGAGACATGTGCTCTGCCGACCAGTGCCGCAGCTACGGCCGCAGCTGGAGCTGCCCTCCTGCAGTGGGCTCACTTGAGCATTCCGCAGAGAGAGCCGGCAGGTATCACCGCGGCATCATCGTTCAGACGACCGGACAGATGCGGAGAGAGATCGACTACCACTCGATTTTTAAATACAACGACCAGCATGTCAGGAATTTTGCCTCATTCGCAAGACAGGTGCGGACACTCTTTCCGGGCTGCCTTCCGATGGGCGCCGGCGCCTGCCGCATATGCAGACAGTGCACCTATCCTGACCGCCCGTGCCGCCACCCGGACAAGCTGATAATCTCCATGGAAGCTTACGGCCTGGTGGTCAACGACGTCTGCAGGGCATCGGGCCTTGAATACAACTACGGCGACAGGACTATGACATTCACATCGTGCATACTGCTCGATTAATGTGACAGCGGGGACGGTTCTCATTGTCAGGTTTTGTGTCATTGGGGATGGTCCATTTTGACACATTCCAGGCGCAGCAGTATCACACCTCGGGTACAGTAATAAGGGGGATAAGATATGATGACAGCAAAAGAAATATTTCTCGAACTTCTCAAGCCGGACGGCAGACCTGAGCGCCAGCTCGTCCAGTACGAAGCTCTTCAGATGGCTGTAATGCATCCTATCGGATTATACATCCGTCCGGGATTCATGCCGGGCGCAACGATCATCGACAGGTGGGGTGTAGAGACGCAGTGGCCTGAGGACGCACCGGGCGCAATGCCGCATGTAACTCAGGAAAACAAAGTCATCAAGGATATAACTCACTGGCGGGACTATGTCCATGCGCCGGATATCGTAGCGAACTGCAGCGATGATGCTCAGTGGGAGCCGTTCCGCACCAAGGCAAGAGCCAAAGCCGGAGACAACAAGCTCGTAGCGGGTTTCATCCCGACCGGTATTTTTGAGCAGTGCCACAACCTGATGCCTTTCCAGGAAGTTCTTACTAATCTGTACGATCATCCACAGGAAATGCACGAGCTGATCGCATATATCAACGAGTACAGAATGAACTACGTCAAGCTCATGATCGACCATCTTCAGCCTGATGCGATATTCGCTCATGACGACT
>JAZQHU010000029.1:0-5817 GCA_045540775.1 Anaerovoracaceae bacterium
CTTGTCATACCTACTGCGCCATGACAATACAGACGTATACTGAAGTGCGTCTCTGCATCAAGAACATCTGCATCAAGTATCCGCTTCGCTTCCTGCTCATAGCGGTCTGTAAAATAGTCCACCATATATTGCCACAGAGCATTCTGGGATGAGTCCTCGAATGCTCTTTTATAGAATATGAAATCGCTGCGTACCTGATTCATGCTCTGTGCGGCAGATTCAAGGGACAGCACATCCACATTAAAGTGAGAGTAGAAAAAGATCCAGGCGACCAGATCATACTTATCCCTGAAATGATAATAGAAGGTAGGTTTGGTGATCTCAGCAAGCTCACATATTTCGGTAACACGTATCTTATCGATAGGTTTGACAGCCATAAGCTTTTTCATATTATCTGCTATCCATATCCTGGTCCGTTTTGCCATTCTGCACCTCGCAAATTCTTACTCTTTCCGAATTCAGTCAGAAAACTTTATATAATCATAAATCAGTCAGTAGAATTAATCAACACTTCCAATTAGAATGCAGTCAAACAACAGAAATAAAGCCGGAAGGATGGTATAAATTATGGATTTTCTTGAATTAGCTAAGAACAGATACTCGGAAAGATTCTTTGACAGCAGACCAATAGAGCAGGAGAAACTCAACAGGATTCTCGAGGCAGGCAGGGTAGTGCCGACGGCCTGCAATTATCAGCCTCAGAGATTCTATGTGATCAGAAGCAAAGAGGCTCTGGACAGGCTGAAGACGGTTACACCTTTTCACTACAATGCTCCGCTTGTAATACTTGTCTGCTATGACGCTAATACCGTATGGAGGAATCCGGGTGACACATGGTACAGGAACTACAATTCAGGTGAGCAGGACGCAAGCATCGCAGCAACGACTATGATGTATGAAGCTGAAGAGCTGGGTGTTCACACCATATGGGTCAGAGGATTTGCCTCGCAGACGGTTGTTGATACATTCGGGCTTACTGAGAATACTATACCGGTCATGATGCTTGGGCTTGGGTATCCGAATGAACGAGCAAGAGCTAATGCATGGCATTATAAGCGCAATCCTATAGAAGATTTTGTAACAGAGCTGTGATTGGGAGGTAGCGAGATGCATTTTACAGGAACAGTATACAGGAATCCTTACTGGCCGACATGGCCTCTTCTGGAGATAACTCAAGGGTGCACACACAACAGCTGCAAGTTCTGCACCATGTACAGGGATGTTCAGTTCAGGATGTCTCCTATGGAATGGATAGAAGAAGATCTTAAGGAGCTGGCCGCGCTTAACCCGCATGCAAGGACGATCCAGCTGCTGTCAGCTAATCCTCTGGCTATGACATATGACAAGCTGGCACCAACTCTCGAGATGATCAATAAGTATCTTCCGGATATGGAATATATATATGCGGCTACAAGAGTCACAGATATACGCAACAAGACTGTAGAGGAACTCAGGAAACTCAGAGATCTCGGTCTGAAGGAAATATCGCTCGGAGTGGAGAGCGGAGACGACTGGACCCTGGACCGTGTGAACAAGGGCTACCATGCGGCAGACATAATAGAACAATGCGCCAAGCTGAAGGAAGCAGGCATCGAATTCTGGATGTCATTCCTAAACGGTGTTGCTGGCAAGGAGCACAGCATGGATCACGCGATACATTCCGCAGAGATCTTCAGCCAGTGCGAACCGATGCTGGTGGGTTCGGGCGGACTAGTGCTTTTCCCGGGCACTCCGCTTCTTGAAGAAGCAGAAAGGGGTGAGTTCACGCCGCTTTCTGAGAAGGAGATGCTGATCGAGCTCAGGACCTTCGTGGAGCACCTGACATGTGACTGCATTTTTACAACGCACCATACTGTATCCGGACAGAATCTCACCGGCCCGAACTTCCTCGCGAGAAAAGAGAAGATCATCGCGACGCTGGACAACGAGATCAAACACGGAGATATGGACAGGCTCGCGGCGATCAGAAGGAACAAGAGGTCACTCTGATGGATCTGTTTATAAGAGACGACAGCATGTTCTCGCTCTGCGGACTTAATTGCGGACTATGCCCGATGCAGATAAGGGGAAGCTGCGGGGGCTGCTTTTCAGGCAGCCCGTGCTATGCAAACTGTCCGATCGCACCATGCAGCGTGAGAAACGGGCATGTACAGTACTGCTATGAGTGCGATAAATATCCGTGCAGAAGATATGACGGCATAGATAAGTACGATTCACTGATCTCCCACAGGAATCAGAAGAAAGACCTTGCGCAGGCAAAAGAGATCGGTATTGAAGCATATCTCGAGGAACAGCGAAGCAAAAGGAAGCTCCTGGAGCATTTGCTGACTGAATATGATGATGGGAATAATCTTGTATTTCTCTGTCAGGCAGTCAATATGCTCCCGCTCAGTGAATTACAGAGAGTGGCCGCTGAGGCTGACGCTGCCTGCCCGGGAATGACCGGGCAGGAGAAAACGGCACATATCGTGAAGGAACTGCATCATGCTGCCGATAAGCTGAAAATCGATCTGAAGCTCAGGAAGGGCTGGTAACACCGGCTGCCGGAAGATATCTATGATAGCCCGGCACGCGGCGCGACATATATCATATTATTCACAAGAAGCTAAGTAGTAAACCAGGAGGAAAGGAGAACTGAAATGGGCAGACTCGACGGAAAAGTAGTAGTAATGACAGGAACAAGCCAGGGACTCGGAGCAGAAGCGATGAAGCTGTTTGCTAGAGAAGGTGCTGCAGTGGTCGGAACAGCAAGGCGCGAGAACAAGGTGCAGGAAGTGATCGACGAGCTTCGCAAGGAGAAGGACTATCCGCTCCTGGCGATGCATCATGATGTAACAAGCCGTGAGGACTGGGATAAGGTAATAAGTACGGCGATCGAGAAATTCGGGAAGATCGATATCCTTGTCAATAATGCGGCACAGACCACAGCTACGGATATTCTGAGCTGCACAGAGGATGAGGTCATGAATATCTTCAAGACCAATGTTCTCTCACTTGTTCATGGCATACAGGCTGTGACACCTGAATTCGAGAGACAGGGCAAAGGTGTTATCGTCAATGTAAATTCACTGGCAAGTCTGGTATCAGGAGATGCTGACGGAGGATCTGCGCCATACAGTATTGCCAAGGGTGCGGGAAGATCGCTCACTAAACATGCCGCATATTATCTTGCAGGTAAGAATATACGTGTCAACTCGATCCATCCGGGGCCAATCATGACTCCGCTTCTCCAGAAATCTCTTGAAGAAAATCCTGCCATTGCATCGCGTGTTAAGGAATACAACCCGCTCGCCCCACATATCTCAGGACCTGAAGATATTGCCAATGGCATCCTGTATCTGGCAAGTGATGAGTCAAGATGTGTTACCGGTGCTGAGCTCGTAGTGGACTGCGGACACTTGACAATGTAGTATGTTAATCTAAAAGGAGATCACAAAAGGCGTATGAATATCGGAGTAATTGGAATCGGCGCGATCGGAGGTACGATCGCGAAGAAGCTGGCTAAGGCCGGTCATACTGTAAAGGTCGCGAATTCGCGCGGCAAAGATGCTGTGAAGGATTTCGCATCCGAAATCGGAGCGGTCCCTTCAGACCTTACGGATATTGGAGAAGGGGTCGACGTCCTCATCATATCAATTCCGTACGGCGCTATCCCTGACCTCCCGGGCAGTGTATTTGACAAACTCCCGGAAAATGCAATCATTGTGGATACAGGCAATTTCTATCCGGAAGTCCGTAATGAGCAGATAGACGGACTTGGGGATGGAGAGACCGAAAGTCTCTGGCTGTCGAAGAGGGTCGGCAGGCCGGTAGTCAAGACGTTCAATAACCTGCTGGCATACACACTGGCGGAACTTGGCAGAGAAAAGGGCGCTGAAGGACGTATAGCGATGCAGGTCGCAGGCGATGATAAAGCGCAGAAGAAGACCGTCATGCAGCTTGTCGATCAGTGCGGCTTTGATCCATATGACGCGGGGAACCTTGAGGACTCCTGGAAGATGCAGCCGACATCCGCCGGTTACTGCTGTGACTATACCGCAGAGGAACTTAAGGAGGTTAAGGAAAAGTCTGATCAGACGCCTGAAGTTGTAGCAAAGAGGCGGGCATTTGTTATGACGCACTTTGATGAGCTGGTCGGCGGAGATTACAGCCATGAGAACATAATCCGTATGAACAGAGCGAATAATATCTAGGATGCTATAGGGGCTGCAATGGGCAGCCCCTGTTTTCTATGACCTTCTAACGAAATATCGTTATTCAATGCATGTGAACAGGATAGCGGGCATGTGGCGGATGATTATCTCCGTGATTTGTTCTGGCGTTTCAGCCATCTTTCCGAACAGCCATGGATCAAATCGACGTTCATCATCCCTAAGGTGCTGACAATCGGTAATACGAACTATTACTATGCGATGATGGCAGATGCGAGTGGGGACAGCGGAAAGAAGAAGCCGTTCCATCGCAGAGGCTCAAGGCATAAGCGTAAAGTAATCAAAAAACAGAACGAGAAAAGTAAGCGGCAGAAGAAAGCAAAGTGAGATAGCTGCACTATAAAACTCGCTGCTATTTCAAAAAAGTGCAGAAATCCGCAGTTATCTTAAATGCAGGGAGCAGCCTGTGAGCTGCTCCAAATACATCTTTAACTCAAGTCAGCAAGAATTCCCCCATCCTCTTCAGGTGGAGGGATGAATTGCAAAAGAATTAAAAAACGGCGAAGAACGGTTGTTCGCAAGCGTACTTCGTGGTATAATAAAGCATCCAATAAAAAGGTCTTATCCGGCCGGACCAGGTACAGGTATGAATGTGCAAGGATGCTAATAGGTGTCCTTGCATTTTTTGTTAGAGCGGATGCGTGGAGAGTATACCATGAACAGAGTGATGCGATTCCGTATAGAACCGAATAAGGAACAGAGAGTGCTGTTTGCAAAGACATTCGGCTGCTGCCGATTCCTGTACAACAGGATGCTTTCTGATCGTATTCTGAAAGAACTGACAGGAGAACAGATAGAGATCCGGCCGGCAGTATATAAGAAAGACTATCCTTGGCTCTGCGAAGTGGATTCACTTGCGCTCTGCAATGTGCAGCTGGACCTGGAGAGAGCCTTCCGTGACTACCGGAAGATAAAAGACAGGGGCAGGCCGAGATACAAGAGCAAACATCACAGCCGCATGAGCTATACGACCAATGTCGTGAAGAGGAACATTCGCATCGAAGGAAAGAAGATAAGACTTCCCAAGGTCGGTATGGTCAGGATAAGGATACACAGAGAGATACCTGAGGGATGGATCCTCAAGAATGTCACAGTAAGCAAAGAACCGAGCGGCAAGTACTATGCATCTCTTCTCTATGAAATACCTGAATGTGAAAGCCAAGCAGAGGGTGAACAGAGAGAAAAGAAATGCCTTGGCATAGATTATGCAATGGACGGACTTGCAGTGATGTCAGACGGGACAAGAGCAGAGTACCCGAAGTACTTCAGACAGGCAGAGGAGAAACTGGCAAGAGAGCAGAGGAAGCTGTCACATTGCGAGAAGGGCAGCCGCAATTATGCAAAGCAGAAACACAAAGTGGCGGTCATCCATGAGAAGGTCAGGAATCAGAGAAAAGACTTCCTGCACAAGATGAGCCGAAGGCTCGCGGACGGGTATGATGTTATCGGTGTCGAAGACATCGACATGAGAGCGATGAGTCAGACTCTGCATTTCGGCAAAAGTGTTTCTGACAATGGCTTCGGGCTGCTCCGAACCATGCTTGCATATAAGCTGGAAGAGCGAGGCAAAGAACTTGTGAAGGTAGACAGGTTCTATCCATCCAGC
>JAZQHU010000030.1:0-39303 GCA_045540775.1 Anaerovoracaceae bacterium
CATAAAAATTTGGATGTATATGCACCGGCTATCTATTATCTGGATTCAGATATGCTGATATTCGGTAACGGCACCGGCCTTGTCATATACGATCTGGCAGATTCCAGAGTGGAAGGCCTTGTGGACATGCAGGCGATATGCAGCGGGTATTACAATACGGATACGATCAGGACTCATGTGTTTGTTCAGGATGACTGGCTCATCGTATACAACACTAAGTCAAGCGGCGGAAATCTGACTGAGAATGCTGAAGATGATTTTGAGAACACAGAAGAAACGCCCGAGCCATGGGGATACTATCACGTATTTGATCTCAGTCAGACCGGGAATGATGCGGCTCTGATGGAATGCATCGAATCCGGCGACGATAAGGACAAAATCCAAGGATTCATCGAAGCAGGCAGTGCATATGAGCATGAACACCTGCTGGATGCGTTTGACCACATGGCGTACATGCAGTCGGACGAAATGGACGATATAGTCGGATACGGCATTGGATCATATAGTGAAAATGCATTCGTTTCCGGCGCAGACGAAAAGGCTCTTGCCAAGAGCGTTCTGGTCTGCCGCAGCAAAGATGCTCATTCATATGAGCTTTGCACTGAGACAGGCAGTAAGGGATCTGAGCCCGTATTTACACAGCTCAACCTCGGCATCACAGATGCTATGAGAAATGAGGTCAGCGAACTGAACAGGCTCCCTGAATATAAATACAACGGTGATGATCCGGCTATTGGTGCGATCTGCGAATACCTGGCAGGAGAGTATTCCAAGGAGAATTACGCTGCCGGAAGGAACGTTGCTATCCCGGCTCCGACCATTTACAGACAGGAGCAGGTAAGCGGAGAACTGCTTGTCTTCGGATACTTCTGGACAGATACTTACTGCAAGAACGGCAACACACTTATATCAGTCAGCGGCGGGGCTCTTCCGGGATGCTTCCACCTTGTCAAAGACGGAGATACTTATAAGATCGCAAGCATAGATGCCGCCGAAGACGGAGAGCGGTACGAAGAGAGCATCAAGAAGATGACAGAAGGCTTCCCGGGACTCTATGAAATGTATTTTGCAGGTGACAGCATTGACGAAAAGGTCAGAAAAGAAGCTATCAACGATTACGTACTCAGCAACGGACTCGGCATTGATTATTACAAAGATTACGGCTGGGATCCTGTAGCACTTAATTAACGGAATATGATCAAAAAAGCACTTGCCGCCCATAGATGCGGCAAGTCCCTTTTCATCTTAACCTTTTTCTACGAATACAGCTCATCCCACAATTCATTTTCATATCTAGCGCATCTCACGAAGATACCTTTCAGCATCTCTGCCATGTCACGGCTGATGCCCTGCGTTTCGCGGTCGAGAACATCTATCCACATCTGGTTTGCTTCAAGATACTCCCTGCATGTGTATGCATCGAACCAGAACATATACGGAGAAGCTGCTATGCTGTCCGCATGTTCTGAGACGGCCTTTTCTCCTATGTATGCATACAGCCACGAGCACTGCAGCAGTGCCGTAAGCCCGGCGATCAGTCCGTGCTCATGTATCTGCCTCTGCATATAGCCTATGTACTCAGATATCACTGGCAGCCTGGCAACGCAGCTGATTTCCTCGTCGCTTACGCCGAGCTGCTTCATGTGCGGGACGTGGACACGATATGTCTCATTCTCCGTCTCTGCAATCACTGCATCCATGAAAGCTGTCATCTCCACATCATCGGTCCTGCTCTGTATCAGTCTCAGGGTATCGATGTAGTCGAGCAGATACAGATAATCCTGGATCATATAACGGCGGAAAAGCCCCTCATCGAGGGACCCTTCCGCCATTTCTCTTACAAAAGATTTTTCTGCCGCTTCGCCCCACAGATCCTGTGCAGCCTCATACAGCATATCAGATATTTTCATTGTTTTGATCCTAAAGCCTTCTCTGCAATTCCTACTACAATACATATTAGTATAGTTGCGGCTATATCTACAAGGGTACTCCCGATCGGAAGATCTATCGTCATCATCTTTCTGTAAAGAAGGAATCCGGCGAACCAGATGATCAGGTTCTTCACGCATACCGTCTCCCCGTTATGATCCCTTTTGAGGATGAAAAAGTCCGCTATCATGACAGCGATCATCGGAGCAAATACGGATCCTATAAGATACAGAAAGTCTGTAAAGTCGTCCATCGGGAATACTATAGCAGCTGCTGTTCCTATAGCGGCTGCAGCTATCGCGACCTTACGTCCGTCTATCTTCTCAGAAAACAGTTCACTGGAAATACCGGCTGAATAAGCATCGAGGAACGTAGTCGTCACAGTTGACAGAACGATGATTATCAGGCCTGCTATCCCAAGGCCCGCGCTCAGCATTATCTCCGCGATATCCGAAGTGCCCGCCAGCAAAGCGGAGCCCAGTCCGATTATGTACATCCAGCAACTGACCACTCCGTATACCACTGCCGAACAGGCTGATGCAGCGACAGGTTTCTCTGCCTCTCTGGTGTAATCGCTTATGAGCGGAAGCCACGACAGCGGCATGGCCACATTGAGCTCGATGGCCGCTCCGAACGACAGGCCTCCCTCCGCGGCAGCGGACAGATCGCCTCTGCGGAATATGAGGAACGAGAGCACGACAGTAAGTATGAACAATGCACTCATCGCTATGAGATTCACCTTGCCGAGACTCTTGATGCCTATGATGAGCCAGACTATGATCAGTCCGCCTATGACGACTGCCCAGATCCAGTGACCGCATGACAATGCTCCGTTTGCGGCAAGGGCTCCGTCATATATCATGATCGCGGTCCATCCGACAAGCTGGAGAACATTCAGCATTGCGAAAAGGAACGCTCCCTTGCTGCCAAAGCTCAGCGTAACAGTCTCCATGGCGCTCATTCGCCTTTTGCCGCCCATACATCCTGCAAGAAACAGCAGGAAGCAGCCTATGACATGACCTATGATTACCGACAGCAATCCCTGAGAGAAGCCGAGCGGCGCCAGGAAGGTTCCTGTCATTATTTCGGCCAGACTAACACCCGCGCCAAACCATATAAGCGCGTTCTCAAATACCGAAGTCCTTTTCCCGGTCATAATTACACCTCCCTTATGAACTCTTCAGGAAGGGCGTAATTATGCATCAGCGGGCCCGATCCCTTGCCGAGGTCCAGCATCGCCTCAAGAGCACCTGAAAGGTATGCCTTGGCGCGCTCTACAGACTCTGTAAGGCTGCGGCCTTTGGCGAGATTGGAGGCTATCGCACTGGAAAGAGTGCATCCGGTTCCATGAGTATTAGGATTGTCTATTCTTTTGCCCATGAACCATACAGCTTCCTCACTCTCAGCGCTGAAAAGGACATCGTTGGCATCATTGATGCTGTGTCCGCCCTTGACAAGGGCAGCGCATCCGTAGCGCTCAAAGAGTGTCTTTGCCGCCTTCTCCATGTCAGCTTCGTTCCTGATGGTCATATCTGCAAGGATCTCCGCCTCAGGAATGTTAGGTGTGATGACTGCTGCAAGAGGAAGCAGTCTGGCCTTAAGGGTATCTATCGCAGTATCCTCTATCAGGCGGGCTCCGCTTGTAGCCACCATGACAGGGTCGACCACGATATTGACTGCTTTGTAT
The DNA here is from genome assembly GCA_045540775.1 of Anaerovoracaceae bacterium. GTDB lineage: Bacteria > Bacillota > Clostridia > Peptostreptococcales > Anaerovoracaceae > Crickella. The sequence continues at coordinate 3,617 of JAZQHU010000030.1, forward strand.
TCCGTAAGACAGTCTGCGATGACCCCGATAAGCTCGGATGAGGAGACCATTCCTATCTTGACTGCGTCAGGGAAAATGTCCTCAAACACTGCATCAAGCTGTTTCCTGAGAAACTCCGGTGATGCTTCAAGTATACCTGTCACGCCGGTGGTATTCTGCGCCGTGAGTGCTGTGATCGCGCTCATAGCGTATACCCCATTCATGGTCATCGTTTTGATGTCTGCCTGAATACCGGCGCCTCCGCTGGAATCCGACCCAGCGATCGTCAATGCTTTTCTCATTTTTTCTCCTTTCTGCTGAAAGCATTCACTTTTGTATAGCGACATCGAGTGGTGCCCCCGGGATGCCGCTTATTCAGTTTTTATTGAAAAAGTGCAGTTATTTCGCACAGTTCGTGTATATATATTTCTGCTGATCCTCTCAGCCCTTCCTGATCGCTCTCACCCTTGCTGTCGAACACACCCACAGTGTGGTATCCGGCAGCTGCCGCTGTCCTGAGGGCATAGAGAGAATCCTCGAATACACAGGTTTCTCCCGGCGCTGTCCCCATATGGTCCGCGGCCGCATCGTAAATGTCAGGTGAGTGCTTGCTCTTTCCGATCTCGGCATTTGTAAACATCCTGTCCACATAGCTGAGAAGACCGTTCCTTTCAAGAGCTCTCTCTATATGTTCACGGGGGCTTGAGGTCGCCGCGGTGATCTTTATGCCTGCGCTGCTCACTGCCTGCAGCAGCTGCTGCGCACCAGGCCTGGCCTGGACTTCATAGTAGTAGAAGTCGCGAAGCATGTCCTGCAGTCCGGTGCCTATCTCCTCTGCGGTCAGACCGATGGAGTAATGCTCCCTGAGATACTCCGCACCCTGCTCCATGCTCATTGAGAAAAGGATCTTCGCAAGGCCTTCTTCAGGCGTCTTTCCGATGCTCACCAGATATCTGGCCCCGAGGTCCGTCCAGATCCCCATCGAATCCAGCAGGACCCCGTCGACATCGAAGATCGCCCCTTTTATATCCTGTCTAAAGTTCTTCATGCGTTGACCATTTCCTCAGTTACTTTTTTCAGCGAAGCGGTTGCCTCGTAGATGTTTTTCTGACCGTATATGGCACTGATCACGGCTATGCCGCAGATACCGCTGCCGGCAAGCTCAGGAGTGTTCTTCTCTGTGATGCCGCCTATGGCAACGACCGGGATCGATACAGCATCGCATATAGCCTTGAGGGTTTCGAAGGATACATCGTCCGCATCGTCCTTGGATCCGGTCGGGAAAACCGCACCGACTCCGAGGTAGTCAGCTCCGCGCTTCTCTGCAAGCAGAGCCTGCTCGACCGTCTGCGCAGAAACGCCGAGGATCTTGTCCGGACCGATGAGAGCGCGCACATCGCCCGCTTCCATATCGCTTTGCCCTACATGAACACCGTCTGCATCCATTCTTACAGCGATATCCACATTGTCGTTGACTACGAACGGAACTCCGTACTCTCTGGCCATTGCCTGGAGTTCAACGGCCTCCTGATAGAAGTTCTCATCATCGAGGTCCTTCTCCCTCAGCTGCAGGAATGTGACCCCGCCGTCAAGACTTTCGCGGACCACGTCATACAGAGTCCTTTCGCCCAGCCAGTGCCTGTCTGTTACTGCGTACAGCAGCAGCGACTCCGCCAGTTTATCTCTCATATCTGCTTTCATATGCAAAAGTGCTCCTTTATCTGATCTCGTACTTTGCGCCTTCATCGAGAGTCTTGCCGTTCATGTTGAAGATGGCATCGATGATGCGGTTTCTGTATGTCGAATTGCCGTCGCCTTCCTGCATGCGGCTCCAGCCGATCTCTCCGGCAAGTCCCATGGTGCATACAGCTGCTGCAGCTGCATCAAGAGGTGCTTCAGGGTTGGCAACGAGGAATGCAGTCATCATGCCTGAAAGCTGGCATCCTGTACCTGTGATCCTGCCCATCTCAGGTCTGCCGTTTCTGATGACATAGCATCTGTCAGCATCAGCTACAAGGTCGATAGCTCCTGTGATAGCGATGACCGATCCTGTCTTGGCCGCAAGGTCCTTTGCGAACTTTACAGCACCGTCGAGAGACTCCTCTGTTACCGCATCTGCAACGTCAGCATCTACACCCTTGGTGGTTCCGCTTCCGAGAGCAAGGGTCTTGATCTCAGAGATGTTGCCGCGGATAGCGGTAAAGCTGATCTTGTCCATCAAGCCTACAGCTGTATTGGTACGAAGAGCAGATGCTCCGGCGCCGACAGGGTCAAGAAGGACGACATGTCCGAGTTCATTGGCTCTCTTTCCTGCGCGGTACATTCCCTCGATGCTGCTCTTGTTGAGCGTACCGATATTGATGTTGAGTCCTCCGCAGATAGTTGTGATGTCTTCAACGTCTTCCGGCTCATCCGACATGATAGGACTTCCCCCGCATGCCAGAAGCACGTTGGCTACATCGTTTACGGTCACATAGTTAGTGATGTTGTGGACCAGCGGCACGTTCTTTCTTACATTCTCAATACAAGTTCCAATCATATTACCCCTCCTGGTAAAAATTAAAAAAGCAGATATGCCTGTAGGTCATATCTGCCTTAATAACTTGCTTAAACAAAACGGCTATGTATATCCCTACGTTGGCATTATCCAAATCAGGTTATGGGTCCGGGACGCACCTCCCGTTCTCAGCCTGCCTGCGCAAGCTCCCCTTTTGTCTATATAACATTACTCCACGCTGTACACTTTCGCAAGTTGTTTTTCTATTATATAAAAACCGGGCCTCACAATATGAAGCCCGGGATTTTCAGACTGTATTATCGAAGGTTTATGCGCCCTGCTCTGCGCTCTGTTCGGTCTGCTGCGGATAGTAGGAATCGATCTGCTCACATTCCTCTACTGCATAGCATGCATAGCTGAACAGGCATGCTCCGAGCATCAGCATCATAACAAGCAATACGGTTACAACTCTTCTTGATATATAAAGTGCACTCTTCATGACTGTTACCTCCTTGTCTTCCTTATGTCATCCATAGGATAGCCCCGGAGGCAAAATGATTAAATGCTCATCATTCTTCCATTGCCTGAAATTTGTGCATTTCGTGAGAATTATCTGAATTTCCACGGAGCAGCGCTGTCTTGTATTGACATAAGTACAAAAAGTTCCTATTATGAAATCAGAAAGTAGAGAGTGTTACTATCTACTTTTGCACAGATCAATTATTCAGAAAAGGAGGAATGACGATGGCACTCACAGCAGAAGAAAAACGTTATTATGCGCAGATCGCCAAGGAACTCCGCATGACTATCGTTGATGTGATGCTCTGGTCGGGCGGCGCTCACATCGGAGGATCACTGAGCATTGTTGAGATCCTGACAATGCTGTATTTCAAGCATCTGAACATTGATCCGAAGGATCCGGATATGGAAGACAGAGACCGTTTTATATTATCAAAAGGACATGCCGCAGCAGGTTACATCCCTGCACTGGCCAAGAGGGGCTATTTCCCTGAAGAAGAGCTGAAATCCTTCAACCACTTCAGGAGCCCGTTTGCGATGCATCCTGACAGCAAGAAGATAAGGGGCTGCGATGTATCGGCAGGAAGCCTCGGACACGGGCTTTCGATGGCAGTCGGCCTCGGACTGGCAGCCAGGAGACTCAATAAGGACTGGAAGACAGTCTGCCTGATGGGCGACGGAGAATGCTGCGAAGGAAGTATCTGGGAAGCAGCCATGTCCGCCGCTCATTTTAAACTCGGCAATGTCATAGGCATCGTAGACCGCAACAGATTCATGATCGACGGCACGACCGAGGAGGTAATGGCTCTGGAGCCGTTCGTTGACAAGTGGAAAGCATTCGGCTGGAACGTTCTTGACATAGACGGGAACGATCTGGACGCAGTCGATGATGCTTTGACAGCTGCATGGAGCGCGACGGATGTCCCTACCCTGATCATGGCCAACACCATCAAGGGCAAAGGCGTCAGCTTCATGGAGAACAAAGTAATGTATCACTATGCTTCCGCTGACTCCGCTATATGCGAGCAGGCGAAAGAAGAGATCATGAAAGGAGGCGAGTAGAATGGCAGTTGTTACCGGAACCAACTGGACCGCCTATGACGGTGCGACCATGACGGCAAGAGAGATCTACGGACGCACCCTTGCCCACATGGCAGAAACAGACGAGAGGATCGTCGGCATGACGGCTGACCTTGAGAAAACAACAGCTATCAAATTCTTTGCCGACAAATACCCTGAGCGCTTCTACAACGTAGGAATCGCAGAACAGAACATGTTCGGTGTCTCGGCAGGACTCGCCAAGGCCGGCCTGATACCGTTCGTATCCACCATGGCCATCTTTGCAACGATGCGCGCGGGCGAGCAGGTCAGGACCGACATCGCGTACCAGAACCTGCCGGTCAAGATCATCTCGACACACGCCGGCATCTCATTCGGACACGCGGGCACCACGCACCACTGCACCGAGGATTTTGCCATAATGCGTGCCATCCCTAACATGACAGTCATCTGCCCTGCAGACGGCATCGAGACCAGCAGAGCAGTCCAGGCATGCGTCGACATCCCGGGGCCTGTATACATCCGCATCGGAAGAGGCTTCGAGCCGCCATGCTACGAATCCCCGGATTACGAGTATGAGATCGGCAAGGCTATCACCATGCGCGAGGGAACTGACTTCACCATCATCTGCTGCGGCATCGCAGTGCTGCAGGCAATGAATGCGGCCAAAACTCTCGCAGAGACTGACGGCCTCAGTGTCAGGGTCATCAACATGCACACCATCAAGCCGATCGACCGCGACGCTATCGTCAAGGCAGTCATGGAGACGAGAAGGATCCTGACCATCGAAGAGCATAACGTATACGGCGGCCTGGGCGATGCAGTGGGCTCTGTCATAGCTGAGTCCGGCAAGGGCTGCGTGTTCAGGAAGCACGGCATGCAGGATGTCTTCTCCGAGATCGGATATGCTGAGGACCTGTATGCTTATTATGGATTTGACGCCAACGGCATCGTGGACAGGGTCCGCGAGATGATGGGGCTTGAATTTGAAGAGGATGAGAGCTGGGAAGATGAGTAAGGAGGTGATCATATGGCTGCAACCGCACAGGAAATAATGGCTGCAAAGTTGTTCTTCAATGCGGCTTTTCCGACGATGCAGGTCCTTATTGACGATGATTACAACCTGAAAAAGAAATTCCACAACTTCTCAGGTGTGATCCAGTTCGGCGCCATGGACGACGGCGAGCTGCTGTGTTGTCATCTGATTTTTGATAACGGAAAACTTACTGTAGTGCAGGGTCCGGCGGAAAAGCCTGACCTTACCCTCACCTTCTCATCCGTCAGCAAGATGATAGCCCTGTTCAAGGGCGGCCTTGCCCTGCCGAGGATCAGGGGCGATCTCAGGATGCTCCCTAGGATCCTGCAGCTGCTGCTCGGGCTCATGATAATGACCAAGCCTAATGACAAGCTGAAGGACGAGGGCGAGAAGGCTCTGAAGGTAAAATGCTCCCTGTACATGATCACGAGAGCTCTGAGCCAGTACAACAAGCTCGGGGATCCGGACATGCGGGAATTCTGCGAAAGACAGCCTGACCGCATATACCAGTTCCAGGTCGACCACAACGACATCCCGGGCTACATAGCCTGCTATCTCAGGATCAAGGCCGGCAAGTCCAAGTCAGGACACGGGATATACAAGCGCCGCACGCCTTTCGTTCTCTTCCACTTCTATTCGCTGGAAGGGGCTCTGAAGGTACTGGGCAAGGAGGTCGAGTTCGTGGAAGCGGCAGAGAAGCACTACGTTGAAACAGTGGGCAGTCCGGAATACGCCCTGTATCTGAATGATTATATGGCTGTCCTTCAGGACATGCTGACCTGATACGGAGGTGACTATGAAAACAGTATATTTTGACAGAGACATACCGCGGATCCTTGCTACCAAGGCTGCGGCAAAACGGGCCAGGAAGCTCCTGTCCACCGGGCTCAATGCCGTCAAGTATGAGACGGGCCTGCCTGAGCCTTCCCTGCCTGCGGACGACTGGGTCAGGGTCCGGAACATCGCCTGCGGGCTCTGCGGCACGGACATAAGTTTCTATAAGGCTACAACAGGCATGACCTCCGCGCTCGAGCCTATCCCGGGCACCAGACGGACTTTCCTCGGACATGAGAATGTCGGAGTCGTAACGGAGGTCGGCGCGGGAGTCAAGGACTTCAAGATCGGCGACCGCGTAACGATACGCGCATACATGGCAGGCTGCGACAGCAAGGGCATCCGCAGGCGCTGCCAGTACTGCGAGCGAGGTGACTACAATTTCTGCACGAATTTCGGAGCTCCTGCGCCTTACGGAGAGCTGATGACAGGCGCCGGCTGGAGCGACAGCTTCATCTATCCTGCCAACGGCCTTGCACATGTTTATGATGAGATCACCGACGAGCAGGCCGTAATGATCGAACCTACGGCAGTGTCCGTCCACTCCGTTCTGTGCGCACCGCCTGAAAAGGGCGAGCAGATCCTCGTCATGGGCTGCGGCACGATCGGCCTCGGCGTCGTCCAGGCGATCAAGGTGATACAGCCTGACTGCGAGGTCTGGGTCCTCGAGCGGGTACAGACCAAACAGGATTTTGCACTTAAACTCGGAGCCGACCACGTTCTGAAGGGCGAGATCTATCAGGCAGCATCCGACGCCACCGGCGGCAGCGAGGTGTACAGGGGCATGCTGAAGGGAAATGATTATTTCTTCGGAGGTTTTGACCGCATCTACGACTGCATCGGCGGAGACTGGTCCAACACCACCGCCGTCAGGCTTCTCAAGGCGAGAGGCACGCTGGTCAAGATCGGCCATCACATGCGCCCTATCAACTTCGACGAGACGCCTGTATGGTGGCAGGAACTCAGGATGATCGGCATTGACTCGCACGGCATGGAAGAATGGGAAGGCCGCAAGCTGTACACCTTCGATCTTGTCCAGGAGTGGATAAGGGACGGCAAGTACAGCGTCGAAGGCTTTGTGACACATCACTTCAAGCTGGACGACTACAAGGACGCCCTGGAGCTGGCGCTGAAAAATCCGCCTGATGTGATCAAAATTGTGATAGACTGTGATTAAGCATATCATCGGAGAGCGGTCCTGAACCATGCAGGCCGCTCTCCCGTTGCGCAGAGGAGGGCTCTTCCCTTGCGCAGAGGAGGGGCAAATGAAGGGATCTGACAGAATGACAACTGAAGGGCTGCTTAAGATCGGCGAGCTGGCAAAGCAGACTGATACGAGCATTTCGACTCTGAAATACTATATAAGGGAAGGCCTGATCAGGCCGGCGGTGAAAACAGGCAGGAACATGTCCTGGTACGATCCATCGTGCATCGAAACGGTCAATCTCATCCGCATGCTGCAGAAGGAAAGGTTCTATCCTCTCAGCGTCATACGGGACCTTCTTGAGACCGAAACTTTGCGCCGGCCTCCCGAGATGGCCCTTCTCGATGCGATACACAAGGTAGACGATACTACCGATCCGAGGAGATTCACCAGGGGAGAAGCCATGCGCACTACAGGTCTTGACGGTCAGCAGATAGCCGCCCTCTCGCAGGCGGGCCTTATTACTGCTGCGGGAAAGAAGCGCGGTGAGGTATATACAGAGGAAGACCTCGAAGTCATGCAGCTGGTCAGAAGGAGGCTCGATGCCGGCATCCCTCTTGAGCAAAGCGTGGCTGCTCTCAGGGCGTACGACCGTGCTCTCAGAAATGCGGCGCGCGAAGACATCGACCTGTTCGTCGAGCTCATCATGCAGCCTGACTTCTCTGCTCAGGCAGGGACCCACATGATCCGCGTGTCTGACGAGACGCTGGATGAATTCGTCAACCTGCGCCGCAAGGAGTACAACCGCAGCCACGGCAAAGCCTATGTCGCAAGGCTGTACCGTTTCCTGACACAGTGCGCATCCGTCCCTGCCCGTCTTGAAAAAGTCTTCAGCCGGCACGGACTTGCGGAAGCTGCATCGGTATGCGGTAATGCCGCTGCAGGTATTTTCCCTGATGAAGAGGCTCTTGCCATCCATTTCCGCATGTTCCTCGGAAGCGAAGCCGGCCAGAAGGCTGACCTGATCACCAGGATCACAGCATGTCAGAGGAGCAGGGAGTTCTTTAGAGCTGCGCCCTCATACAGCAATCAGTGGAGCGCCGGAATAAGAGTCCTCGCAGACTCACTCCGCTGCCTGTGGCTAATCATGGCCCCGGAGGTCCTCGGATGTGCAGACAAAGCGGCCGAGGCAACAGCCATGCTTTCCGCAACCCTTAGCGAGCTGTGCGGAGACCGGGCCGACCTCGTCTGCATGGATATCCTTTCATGCGTATAGCAAAGCTCCTCACCGAATCAACTATATCCCTTAATAGATCAAGTGCAGCTGCAGAGATGTCTCTGTCAGCTGCTCTTTTTCATTGCAGGCAAAGATATGTCATGTATCTTCTTCCCCCAAATATATAATCTTCCTTTTCACCCCTATACCAGGGCAAACTGCTTCCAGGGGTTACTTTTTTCATCCTTATATCATGAATAGCTGCTTTTAGGGATGAAGTATTTCCCCAAGGTTATAAATATAAGGATACAAAGGGCAAAGCCGCTCCCGTCCTCTTGCTCTGATCACTAATGCCGTAATATAAGGTTGCATGGATACAATCTTTCTTGCTGACCTCGTTTCAGTTTTCTCTATGTATGCAATCGTACCTATTTCAATAAATGAAGGTTTTCCCGACGCGTTTTTTCCTATAAGCCTTTTCTGTACTGAAAAGCCCGCATTTCTGCGGGCCTCTAAATTCATATATTTTCAGTTCTTACGCGCTCTGCTCTGCGTTCTGTTGTATCTCTTTCTTCTTTATCACTGTGTCAGAGATAGTGATGACCGACGCGATGACCAGCAGCACGATACCTACGATGGTATTCCAGTAAACTGTCTCATGCAGGATGATGACTGCAAATACCGGTGCGATCGCCGGCTTGACGAAGAATGTGATCGATCCTGTCGAGGCGTCTGAGTACCTGATCGCCAGGAAGTAGAAGAGATAGCCGATACCTGTTACAACGATTCCGCAGTAAAGCACGACGCCTAAGTTCTCAGCAAGTCCCGCCATTACCGGGTGACCTGTCGCAGCAGTGAACACCAGCAGGATCAGCGCTCCGACTATGAAGCTGACGCTGGTCTGTGTTATAGTTCCGATCCTTTTAATCGATCTCTTGCCCATGACTGTATATGCGGCAAAAGTCACAGCTGCAAAGACCATTATCACCATTCCGAGAGCAGTATTACCTTCCTGTACATCCCACGGTCTGATCATGAAGATGGCCGCCACCACGCCGAGTGCAAAAGCTATCCACTTGCGCGCATCCATTTTCTCTGACGTGAAGATGTGCGCGATGACCATCGCATACAGCGGATTGGTGCAGAAAAGCGGAGCTGCAGTAGCAGCGTTGCATCTCAGAACTCCCATCTGGAAAGCGACCATGCTGATCGCGATGCCAACGATCCCGAGGAGCGCCATCCACGCAACATCCTTCCCGTTCAGTCTGTACCCGCTCTTCCTGCATTCGAAATATGCAGCAGGTGCGAGGATCAGTCCGCCTATAAGGAACCTGACGGCGGTCAGCTGGAACGAATCCAGGTTGACCCCTCCGATCTTGAGAGCGACCTCCATCGTAGCAAAGATGGTGGCAGCCATAATAATGCAAAATACTACTTTCTTCATCAAATATACTGTCCTGTGAAATTTGTTATCCGGCCCCGGGCGCTGCAAATAATACAGTCAATGCTGTATTCAGACGATCACGCCCAAGTTAATTATTTCAAACCTGTAACAGTATACTCTCTTTTCATCAGTGTGATTGTTTTTTATTAAGTATTTAAGCTGAGCACATCCAGCATGTATTTCAGCTCCTTCGCATCTATCTGTCCCGGTGCCGATGCTCTTACTGCCGCCCCGAATGTTACAGCTGACCCGAACACCTCTGCTGCTATCCTGCTGACTGTCCCCAGTGATGACATCGAAATCGCTATCACTGGCTGTATATCGCTTCTGTTTTTCATCTCTGCCGAGACACTCAGCAACGTCAGCACATCATCGATGTCATGAGGCATAACAGCGATTTTGAGAATATCCGCACCCAGTTCGTGCATCTCCAGGAGACGGGTAATGAGCTCTTTTCTACCCGGTGTTCCGCCAAAATCATGACTGGATCCAATCACCTTGACGCCCCTTGCGTGCAATTCCCTTGTGATGCGTATAAATTCTTTTTTTCCCGTTGAAAGCTCAACATCAGCTATATCTATGAGGCCGGTCTCTGCAGCTTCGATGAGCATCTGAGCGTAGGCGGATATCTCCACAGCTCTCTCCCCGCCTTCCTTACGTGTACGGAATGTCATCAGAAGAGGCAGTTCTCCTATGATTTTGCGTAGCTCTCTGAGCACTGTGCTGACTGCGCCGGAACTCAGCACTTCATCATACCAGTCAGCACGCCACTCCAGTAGATCCACAGGCAAAAGCATGATCTCACGCGCCTGCTCACATATTTCCTGTATTGTGGCAGCTGCCAGTGGAACACATATCTTTGGCACACCTTCACCGATAACGGTATTCCTGACTCTTACACTTTTCATTGCACCATTTCCGCAGTTTCGTATATCATCCGCTCTGTTTTTTTCCAGCCGAGGCAGGCATCCGTAATGCTTTTTCCGTAGATGCCTCCCCCCACAGGCTGATTCCCGTCTTCTATGTAGCTTTCGATCATGAATCCCTTGACCAGCTTCCTGATATCGCTGTTGTATCTGCATGACAGCAGCACTTCCCTGAGAATTCTCGGCTGCTGGAACGGGTCCTTACCGCTGTTGGCGTGATTGCAGTCAATGACTACTGCAGGGTTCTTCAGGTCAGGTTTTGCCGCATACAGCTCTGAAAGACTAACCAGAGTCTCATAGTGGTAGTTGGCATGTGTGACACCTTGCCTGTTGACATATCCTCTGAGGATCGCGTGTGCATGCGGATTGCCTGATGAGTGCCCTTCCCAGCCGCGGTAGATAAAATCGTGCTCGTGCTGTGCAGCCATTATGGCATTCATCATTACGCTAAGGTCCCCGCTCGTCGGGTTCTTCATGCCCACAGGGCAGTCTATGGCGCTTGCCGTCAGTCTGTGCTGCTGGTCCTCTACACTTCTGGCACCTATTGCAACATATCCGAGCAGGTCATCGAGATACTTATATGTCTCAGGGTAAAGCAATTCATCCGCACAGGCAAAGCCTGTTTCCCTGACCGCCCTGATGTGAAGCTCCCTGGTGGAGATTATTCCCCTGAACAGGTCGGGTGTCGCATTCGGGTCAGGCTGATGTACGAGTCCCTTGTAACCATCCCCTGTCGTCCTCGGCTTGTTGGTATATATTCTCGGGACGATGTGGATCTTGTCTCTGACCTGCTCCTGCACGGGAGCGAGCCTTGAGATGTAGTCCATTACGCTGTCCTCATTGTCTGCCGAGCACGGGCCGATGATCAGTACGAGCTTATCGCACTCACCCGCAAAAATGCTCTTCAGCTCTTCTGTTCTCGCGCGGATGGATCCCTCCATCTTATCGTTCAGCGGATACATTGCCTTGGTCTCTATGGGCAAAGGCAGCTTTCGCTTGAATTCCATGTTCATTCTATCAATACCCTTTCGTCTTATATTGTCACGGCTTCCAGTCCTGCATCCCTGAACCTGTCCCAGAAGTCCGGATAGCTCTTGCTGACAGCCTCTGCCCCCTCTATCATTCCGCCGGTCTCTGCGCACATCACCGCGAGTGCCATCACTATCCTGTGATCATTGTGGCCGCTCAGCACCTGCACCGGTTCATGCAGGCAACGCCCGACCGTGACAGCATCTTCTTCTATGTCCACACCGGCGCCGAACTTAGCAAGTTCCTCCTTCATGGCTGTCCCCCGGTCTGATTCCTTGTATCTCAGCCTCCTCGTTCCGGTGAGTCTGGCTCCGTGTCTGAGCGCCGCATAAGCCATCAGCACCGGCCCGAGATCGGGACAGTCCGTGATATCTATTTCTGCGGGCCCTTTATCGAGAGCCCTGAAGTGCTGCAGACATACTCTGTCTCCCTGCAGGCAGTCATGATCAAGGCCATCCACTTCTGCTCCCAGAGCCAGGAAGAATGCCGCATTGGACCAGTCGCCCTCGACTGCATACTCTCCTGCATTGTATCTCTGCCCGCCTTTTATATGCAGAGTCAGGTCATCCGGCTGAGCAATTTGCACGCCGGTCTTTCTCATTGCATCCATGGTCATGTCCATGTAACTCCTGCTCTCAACAGGAGTTATCAGTCTGATGGTGCTGTCTCCATCAAGAAGAGGCAAAGCCATCAGCATGCCGCTGATGAACTGGCTGCTGACCGATGCCTCCATGGCATACTGTCCTGCGCTCAGCGGTCCCCTCACAGTCAGAGAATCAGCCTTCTTATCGAACAATGATCCTGCCTTTGCGAAAAGCGTTTCATATACTGTCTGAGGCCTGCTGAGGAGCCTGCGTGTTCCTGTCAGCTTCATGGTCTCACCGGAAAGAGCACACAGCGGCGCAAAGAAACGGAGAGTGCTCCCGCTTTCCCTGCATTCGAGCAGTGCCGGCCCAGCTTTGCGCGGATCAGTTCCCTGTATCTCCAGTACCGCCCCGTCTCTGCGTATCTTCGCTCCGAGAGCCGCAAGGCAGTCACATGTGGCAAGCACGTCCTGTGAATCCGAGATGCCGTGTATTCTGCTGATGCCTTCTGCCAGGCCCGTGCAGATAAGGAGCCTGTGAGCCATGCTCTTGCTCGGCGGAGCACTTATGCTGCGGCAGACTTTCGACGGAAATATCCTTACATCCATACTTCTAAGCCCCTTCTCCCGGGATTTTGCTGCCCAGTGAGTACCTGCCTGCAACTTTGACGAAAGGACATACGACTCTGAGCGCATTCAGCATTCTTCGCCCGTTCTCTCCGGTATCATCCCCTACCGCTTCTGCATAGAAATAGTAGTGCTGTGCCAGGTCCCTCATCGGGCGGGACCGCATGATGCGCATGTTGTAGTCGTATGCGCTGATCATGTTTACCGCCTTGGCGAGGCTTCCTGTCTCATCATTCACCGTGAACATCAGCATGAATGCACCTCTGTCCTTATCCGCATGCCGGTTCTCGACTCTTGAAAGCACGGCATAGCGTCCTGTCCTGCTGTCATCCATCTGATGCAGTACCTCTTCATCCTCATATATTGAATTGATGTGAAGATTACCGGCGAATATGAGGTCCATTACGCGACCCACTTCACCGCCGCAGCCATTCTCCATGGGGAGTATGCATATGTCGCTTTCGCCATTGACTACGGCATCATATGCATCTTCGTATCTACTGAATGTCGTGATGTCTGCCCCCGGCGCGATTCTTCTGACTGCTTCCGGCTCAGAATCCTGCTTCCTTCCGCAGAAAGCGATCTTCTGCCCATCGTTGAGCCTGTGCTGCCACCTCTTGCTGACATCCATGACTCCCTTCTGATAGCTTATGTAAAATGATTTCATCACCTCGTCTTCTATCAGCTCTGACAGTTCCTCCAGCAGGAATTCTTCACGATTCTGATCTTCGATCGGAAGACCCCTCTCCATCTTGTATTCAGCTATCGCCGCTGCGCATTCCATTCTTTTGACAAACAGCTCCGCCATTTCTCTGTCTATGGCGGTTATTTTGTCTCTTGCTTCCTTGATATCCATGTGTCCCATCCCGTTCTATCTTAAATATGTCAATATCCTGTCCGCTGTCTCTTCCGGGCTGCCGGCGTTATCTATCCTTATATCACTCCATTTCGCATACAGTGTACGGCGTTCCTCATACAATCTGAGCAGATCATCCATATTCGATGAAAGCGGCCGCGAATCTGTTGGTGTCAGCTTTGACAGGTCTCTGTCCAGCCATACTATAAGTCCGCTGTGAGCCAGGGCGCGCATGTTATCCGAGTCCTTGACCACTCCTCCGCCCGAAGCGATAACGATTCCCTGTCTTTCCTGCAGTGCCCTGCAGATATCACTTTCAATCTTACGGAAGGCGGCTTCACCATTACGGGCAAAGTATTCTGAAATCTGCATTCCTGTCCTTCTCACGATCAGTTCATCCATGTCGCAGAACTCACGTCCGAGTCTCTTAGCCAGCAGTCTGCCTATTGTTGTTTTGCCCGCAGAAGGCATCCCTATAAGGACTATATTCTGCCGTTCCCTCAGCAGCTCATCTCTGCACTTGTCTATAAGGCCTGCATCGAGGGTGCAGTCACAGAAGAGCTCGTCTGCTGCCAGCGCCTGGCCTATCAGCATTCCGAGGCCGCCGCAGGCATTGATTCCAAGGCATTCCGCCTCATATACCAGCGACGTCCGCACAGGATTGGCCACTATGTCGATGACATACTTCAGTGCCGGGAAGTCTGCCGGGTCGACCGGCATCTCCTTCATATCCGGAAACATCCCGATCGGAGTGGCGTTGATGATCAGCGTTACCCTGTCCCTCATCTGCCACAGGTCTTCATAGCTGATGCTGATGCCATCAGGCTTCCGGCTCACTATGTGATAAGGCCAGCCCTTGAGCCTGCACACCTCAGCAGCGGCCTTGCTCGCACCACCGCTTCCGAGTATTGCAGTCTCGCCTATTGCAGCCCTGCCGCTCCCGGGATCTGCTCCGTTAGTCTCCGCCAATAGCATCAGCCCCGCGATATCCGTGTTGTATCCTTTGAGCTTTCCGTCCCGGTTGATGATGCAATTGACGGCGCCGATCCTCTCAGCCGTCTCATCGACTTCGTTAAGATACTGAATTACCGTACTCTTATACGGTATCGTCACATTGATTCCGTCAAAGTCCCTTCTTCGGAAGAACTCTTCCAGCTCATCCTCTTCCAGCTCCCACAACTTGTAGTCTGCGGATATGAGGAACCTGTGTATTTCCGGCGACCAGCTGTGAGCCAGCGGGTTACCGATAAGTCCCAATCTCTTATGTCCCATACGATCTGTCTCCCGAACGTTCTATATAAGTGCCTTATACCCGTGTCTCTGGCAGATCAGATCTGCGATCACAAATGCTGTCATTGCATCGACTGCAGCCCTTGCTCTGTGAACTATCGCAGGATCGTGCCTTCCCTGTATGCATATCTCCGTGTTTTCCATCTTCCCGAAGTCGATGGTCTTCTGAACCTTGCCAATCGATGGCGTCGGCTTGATCACTGTCCTGAATACGACCGGCATGCCGTTAGTTATCCCCCCGTTAACGCCGCCGTTGTGATTAGTCAGTGTGATGACTTTGCCGTCTTCGACGCGGAACGGGTCGTTGGCCTCGCTTCCCCTCATGCGTGCCAGTTCGAATCCGCTGCCGAATTCTATTCCCTTGACGGCCCCTATCGAGAACATCGCCCGTGCAAGCTCCGACTCCACAGATCCGAATGCCGGCTCACCGAGTCCCGCCTCGAGTCCGAGCACGACAGTCTCAAGAATTCCGCCGACAGAGTCATTGTCTGCCCGGACAGCCCTGATGCATTCGATCATCTTCTCTCCTGCGCAGGTATCTATTACGGCAAAGTCAAGATCGTTCAGTCGTGTGAGCTCTTCAGGCAGACCTTCCATGCTGAACTCTGCATCAGGTATGCCGCCAAGCTCTTTTATATGGCTTCCTATAAGAATGCCCTTGCTCTCCAGTGCCGGCATGAGGATGGCCCCGGCAGCAACAAGAACAGCAGTCAGCCTGCCGGAGAAATGCCCACCGCCGCGGGCATCCTGGTATCCTCCGTACTTCATATGAGCACTGTAGTCAGCATGTCCCGGTCTTGCAACAGACCTGAGGCTGTCATAGTCAGATGAGTGCGCATTCCTGTTAGCAATAGTGAATGCCACAGACGTACCCTCAGTATATCCACCCCTCACGCCACTGAGAAATACAGGGATATCGGCCTCTTTTCTCGGTGTAGATATGGAAGAAAGAGACCTTCTCTTGGCCATCTCCTTCAATATTCGATCCATATCTACTCTGAGCCCTGCAGGAAGTCCGTCCAGGACGCCTCCGATGCACTCGCCGTGTGACTCACCAAACATGGTCAGGGTTATGGCATTTCCGAATACATTTTTCATAAAAACCTTCTCCTGATATCTTCTATGCTGCGGGTCTCGACATACCCGCAGCCTATGCTGCTGACCTGCACAATATCCACCTGAGAACCAGCAGCCTTTTTGTCATTCATAATCAGTTCTGTCATGCAGTCAGGATCAGCCTCAACTTCCTGAGGGAGGCCAAGTCTGTCAAGGACTGCTTCGAGACGGCATCTGATCTCATCATCCTCAAGAATCTTCATCATACCCATTGCCACACACTCGCCGTGCAGATACCGGCCGCCATACAGACTCTCGTATGCATGGCCCAGAGTATGGCCAAAATTCAGCAGTTTCCTTACCGAAGATTCGTTCTCGTCCTCTTCAACGATTGCCTTCTTGACCATCAGCGACCTGTACAGAATCTCATCGATCCTGCTCATGCAGTCACCGCTTTCGAATATGCCGAAGAGTTCCGAGTCCCTGATAAGACCCGCCTTGACTGCCTCTGCCAGTCCGGCCGACAGCTGTCTTTCAGGCAGAGTCTCCAGAGTCTCCGGATCTATGATCACCATGAATGGCTGCCAGAAGGCCCCGACGATATTCTTTATGCCGCCGAGATTTATGGCAGTTTTGCCTCCGATGCCTGAATCGATTTGAGAAAGCGCAGTAGTCGGTATATTGATATACCTGATACCCCGCATATACGTGGCGGCAGCAAAACCGGCAAGGTCTCCGACTACGCCTCCTCCGAGCGCGATGACAACGTCTTTTCTTGAAACTTTTCTCTCTGCAAGCCATCTGAGGATTTCTTCGTATATATACATGCACTTACTGGTCTCTCCATGTCTGAATACGAACATATCCGGGCATCCGAGCGACTCAAGCAGTTCTTCTTTCCATATGTCCGGCACACCGGAATCAGTGATTATGAACAGCCTGCCATCCTCCGGCATCAGGTCTCCTGCCCGCCTGAGGATTCCTTTTTCGATTATAATGGGGTATTCCCTCTGCTTAGTCTTTACTCTCAGTTCCATAAATCCCCTTTCTGTCCCACCTAATCAGAGAATCGCTTTGCTTCCCCCCTGATCAGAGCACCAGTTCTGACGCCTTGTAGTTTCCGAATACGTTGAGTTCCAGACAGTCGAATCTGAGCCTACGCAGCACTTCTTCAACTACGGGATCACTCAGATTGCCTGCAAAGTCAAGATAAAAGCAGTACTCAAACACTTTGCCCGGTATAGGTCTGCTCTCCAGCTTGAGAACGTTCACATTCTGGCCTGCAAAGACTCCTAGAGCATTGAATAGCGCTCCGGGTATGTGTCCCGTGACCATCCTGATGCTGACCTTGTCTGCGTCTGCCGGATAGTCAGGCTTATTGCTCATCACCAGAAATCTTGTCATGTTGAGGTCGCTGTCCTGCACTTCAGAGAGAAGTACCGGCATTTCGTATATCTCGGCCGCAAGGCTGCTCGCAAGAGCCGCTTTGCTTTTATCTCCGAGGCCTTTAATATAGCTGACGCTCAGCGCCGTGTCTTCATAGACCATGGCCTTCATTCCGGGATGTGCCCTGAAGAATTCATGGCACTGACTGAGTGCCTCCGGATGGCTGTACACCTCCCTGATGTCATCAAGATGTGTTCCCGGAAGAGTGATCAGGCTATGTCTGATAGGCACAACCACCTCACCGACAGCGTGAACATTGTAGTACTGGAAATAGTCATATGTCCGTGCAATGATTCCTGTTGTTGTGTTTTCTACCGGAAACATTGCATAATCCAGTTTCCCGTTTTCCACATCATTCATCATGTCCACAAAATCGCTGTAACAGACTTCCTCATATTCCCTGTCCGCGAAATACATTTTGACTGCAGCTTCACTATAAGCTCCGCTGACCCCCTGATAGCCTATTTTCATTTGCTGATACGGCAGGACCCCGGTCACACTGAATGCCGGGTGACGCCGACTCCTCCTTTCCCATTCCTCGCAGCTTATCTTTGTAAACGGAATTCACTTTCAAATCAAAGTGAAAGCGCCGGCCCAGGAAGGACCGGCGCATAAGTATATTGCTATAACAACATGGCCTGCCTTCGGGCATTTCAATCAACGGCTGCTAAAGCTGCCGTAAAAGAAAAAACCAAAAGCATTTGCATGTAAGGAATTGTGTGTATCCATAATTATCTCTCTGTTTTTTGTATTTATATGTAATTTAGATTAAGTCGCGTCTGAAGTCAAGTCCAATTATTTCCCCTATTGGCTTATTTTCTTGTCCATTTTTTTGTACATAACTTTGCTTTGCGCTAAAAAGAAGAGCGATGCCACCAAGGGCAACGCTCTTCTTTCACTCAAGGCTTTCTCAAAGGATATCGATTATGAAAATTGACTAGTCAATGAACCCTCTCTTCTTGAGGACCTTAACGATGTTGCGGCCCTCTTCTGTTCCGTCGATGATCCTTCTCTGTCTCTTGGAGTCACCGATGTTCATGAGTTCAACATCAGCAAACTCTTTCTGGAGCATGTCGAGTACCGGATTGTTGGACTTGAGTCCCATGCAGATACATCCGTAATCGAACTCAACTTCTTCCATGCTCCCATCCGGATTCTTGACCACGAAGCAGTCAGGCTTTACTTCCTGAAGAGCTGTGGACGGTCTCTGGTGTACGTTGTACTTATTCATCAGATCAGCGATGCTGACCTTTGTGATAGGATCGAGTGCCGGTCCGACGATATACGGTAGCATCTCGATTACCGTGGTGTCCGCTCCTCTAGGTGCGAAGAATTCCACTACATCGAGTCCTACGGCGCCGGCGCCGATAACAACGACCTTCTTGCCTGTGCAGTCCTCAGGATAGTTGTCCAGATTGTCGATAACGCCGAGAACTGTCTGTACTTTGCCCTTACCTACGTTCTCCTTGAGTCCAGGGATCGGAATGATCAGAGGCAGTGAACCTGTGGAGTTAACGATCACATCCGGATTGAGTGTTCTGATGAACTCAGGAGTAGCTTCAGTATTCAGGAATACATGCAGGTTGTGAAGCTTTGCGATCCTTCTCTCGAGATAATCCGGGAAGTCTCTGAGTCTGCTCTTGTCAGGGAACTTGGAGATCTCATATGCGAGTCCGCCAAGGTGATCTGCCTTCTCGATCAGGAATGCTGTGCAGCCAACCTCAGCAGCTGTGCATGCAGCTTCCATGCCGGCTGTACCGCCGCCGATAACTACTACGTTGCAAGGCTTGTTGACGTTGAGCTTCTTGTATTCTTCACCCTCGATGACTGCAGGATTGACAGTACATCTGATAGGTCTGTTGTTCTGGATACGGTTTCCTGCGCATCCGATGTTGCAGCTGATGCACTTTCTGATGTCGCACTCATGACCGAATTCTGCCTTGTTGACCCAGTCAGGATCAGCGATAAGGCCTCTTCCGATACCGATGAAGTCAGCATCGCCTCTCTCGAGGATGTCATTAGCTACCTTAGGGCTTCTGATGTTGCCCATTGTGACTACAGGCTTGCCGAATTTTTCCTTAACAGCCTTTGCGAGATATGATCTCCAGCCGTCAGGATAGCAGTTGCTGTCGATCTGGTACTGCAGCGAAGGATTGAGTGCAGCGGATACGTTGTAGATGTCTACTTCGTCGCCGAAATACTGCAGATACTCAAGACAGTCGTCGAGATTGTTTCCGCCCTCGAGGAACTCATCTGCACTGATTCTTGCGAGGATAGGAGTGAATGGGCCTACCTGCTTTCTTACTTCATCGATGACCATTCTGGCAAAACGTGCTCTGTTCTCTGCACTTCCGCCGAATTCGTCAGTTCTCTTGTTATAGATAGGCGAGAGGAACTGGCTGATGAGGTATGAATGTCCGCAGTGAACTTCTACTGCGTCGAATCCGGCCTGAACAGCGCGTTTTGCAGCTTCGCCGTACTTCTTCACGATCGCTTCGATCTCATCTTTTTCAAGCGGGCGAGGTGCTTCGCCGCCGAGCTTCGAAGGCTCTGTTGATGATGATACCGTCGGAACTCCTGTACGTGCAGATGAAGCAGATGCTCCTGCGTGGTTGATCTGTACAGCGATGAGTCCGCCTTCATCATGTACTGCCTCTGTCAGCTTGTAGAGCTTCGGCATGAACATGTCGTGGTCGAGTCTGAGCTGGCTTGTTCCGTTGGAACCTGTAGGGAAGTCTACGCAGACATTCTCTACGATGATAAGGCCTGTGCCGCCCTTTGCTCTGAGTCTGTAGTAATTGATGTGATCATCATTGATGCCGCCGTCAGGATCAGCGTAGTTGGTTCCCATCGGAGTCATGACTACTCTGTTCTTGAAAGTGGTCCTCTTGACTGTGATCGGCT
The DNA here is from genome assembly GCA_045540775.1 of Anaerovoracaceae bacterium. Lineage (GTDB taxonomy): Bacteria > Bacillota > Clostridia > Peptostreptococcales > Anaerovoracaceae > Crickella. Next base: position 24,062 of record JAZQHU010000030.1, read on the forward strand.
CGAAAATATGTGGATAATCCTTCTTCATAATCTTTCCTCCCTGAGAGATTTTCTCTGTTCTATGGGCTGGAGTTATCTTCATTTTCTTGTGGCACCTAAATGATAATTAAAAAACGAGCAGAATAAAAATATCATTTCTGCCCGTAATTGATACCCTGAAGGTATCGGTTTTTCTGTAATACCATATCTGGAGCTATGGATGCAGCTTCTCCGGTGATCCCGGCGCTTTGCATCAGATGTGCTCGATCTCAATATCCGAATCCGCAATCATGAAGTCGATGAACCTCTTTACCGCAGGCATCTGATAGTGGTTCCTGAGCCATACCATATTTACAAAATGAGTGAGGTCTGCGTCCGACAGGTGCACGATCTTTATCTCATCCTCATTCAGCACATCGACCTTTGCAACAAGCGCTATCCCGAAGTTTTCCCTTACCATTGCCTGGATGGCATTCTCATCCGCACATTCACATACTATTTCCGGCTTGATCCCGAGGTTTCTGTACAGCCTGTTGGTATATCCCCCCAGTCCGGAGAATCGGTCGTATCCTATGACCGGATAGTCCTCCAGCACTTTGACCGAAACCTCATCCCTGTCTGCCAGCGGATGATCATGCGGAACTATAATCACCATCTCCTGTCTGAGCACCGGTGCAAATTCAAGTTCTTCCTCTCCCTCTGCATAAGCACAGAAACCTACATCTATAAGTCCCTTCTTGATCTCCCGGATTATGTGTGAAGTTCTGTTCTGTGTAAACCCGAAGGTCGTATGCTCATTCTCCGGTAAGTCGAGAAAGGTACGGACCTTGTGCGGGATATAATAATTTGCCAGCGGGAAGACGTAGCCTATGTCTATCCTTCCTCCCGATGACGAAAGTTCTTTCATTTTATATACGGCAATATCACATTCCTCCAGAATGCGGTTCACATACTCTAGAAAGAGTCTGCCGCTCTTGGTCAGAGCAATGCCCCTGCCTGTACGTTCAAAAAGTGTTACGCCCAGCTCCTTTTCGAGCGCGTCGATAGATCTCGAAAGCGACGGCTGGGAAATGTAAAGCTCTTCTGCAGCCGCACGGAAGTTTTCCGTCCTGGCAACTGCCTGAAAATATGCAAGCTGATTAAGCGTCATGAGTCTGTCCTTTCCGGAACAATGAATAACTTCATGTCCCTTCTAACCCCTCAAACAGAGCCCCCGATGAATCGTTAACATTTTATCAGAAAACAGTCCCGATTGATACATTAAATGCATCAATAACGGTATCAACTGGCATTGGATTCTATCAAATCAAAGAATTAGAATTAGTTCAACAAATAGTTACAGTTTTAACAAAGTTATCTTCCGGCTTGTGGCAGAGACAGAAAATAACACTAAGGATTCGATATTAATTACCTGAATCAGCTTCCATTAAATAAGGAGAAACAACAATGGCAGAAAGAATCACAGGACACACCGAACTTATCGGACTTATGGCTTACCCTATCCGTCACTCCAGCTCCCCTGCTATGCAGAACGAAGCTTTTGCAGAAGTAGGCGCTGACTATGCTTACCTCGCATTCGAAGTAGGCGCTGACGAGATTGAAGATGCTGTAAAGGCTATCAGAACACTCAAGATGAGAGGCTCCAACGTATCGATGCCTAACAAGACACTCGTAGGACAGTACCTCGATGAGCTTGATCCTGCTGCTGAGCTCTGCGGCGCAGTAAACACTATCGTAAACGACAACGGCCACCTGAAGGGATACATCACAGACGGTATCGGATTCATGGCTGCCATGAAGGATAACGACATCGATCCTATCGGCAAGAAGATGACCATCGTAGGAGCAGGCGGTGCTGCTACAGCTATCGAGATCCAGGCTGCACTTGACGGAGTTGCTGAGATTTCCATCTTCAACATCAAGGACAAGTTCTATGAAGTAGGTGAAGAGACAGTCAAGAAGATCAACGAGAACACAAAGTGCAAGGCAAAGATGTTCGACCTCGCTGACACTGAGGCGCTCCGCGCTGAGATGGCAGACAGCTACCTCTTCGTAAACGCTACAGGCGCAGGCATGAAGCCACTTGAGGACGTTTCCGTAGTTCCTGACAAGAGCTTCTTCAGACCTGAGCTGATCGTAGTAGACGTTCCTTACGGAACACTTCTTACAAAGATGAGAAAGATGGCCAAGGAAGTAGGCTGCAAGACCATGAACGGTCTCGGCATGATGCTCTTCCAGGGCGCTGCAGGCTTCAAGCTGTGGACCGGCAAAGAGATGCCGATCGAGCACATGAAGGAAGTCCTCGGAATTTCTTACGACGATTAATAACAAGCCGCTGCACGATATGAATTTCTCGCAGGGATTTTCTTTCGGAGCTTTTCTCCACATCGTTGCATCCTTACGGGTGGTACGCTCCTATCGAAAATCCGCTCGAAACATATCGGCGCGCGGCTGATCTGAACATCTACAGAAAGGGATAAAAAATGACTAACAAGAAATATTTACCAAGTGTCATCGTGCTCTACCTCAACTACTTCCTGCACGGTGTCGGATGTTCCATCCTCGGACAGGCTGTTATCAAAGAAGCTCTGGCAGGCAGCTGGAACGTTGAAGTAATGGCTATCACTGCTATCTCCGCAGCACTCGGACTCGGAAGACTCATCGCACTTCCGTTCGCAGGCCCGCTTTCTGACAAGCTCGGTCGCCGCGTTTCCGTAGTTATCGGCGGATTCTCATACGCTGTCTACCTGATCGGACTCGCTATGGCATACAACGCAGGCGGCGGCGCAGGCTACAGGATCGCTTACATCTGCGCCATCGTAGGCGGTATCGCTAACTCCTTCCTTGACACAGGAATCTACCCTGCTGTTGCAGAGATCATCCACAAGGCTCCTGGCGTTGCAACAATGGGAATCAAGTTTGCTATCGCTGTATCCCAGATGCTGCTCCCGTTCTTCCTCGGAGTAACAGTAGCTACAACAGCTGCAGGCGCAACATCATACAACAGACTGTTCTACATCTGCGGTATCTGCTACCTCGTGCTCATGGTACTGATCATCTTCTTCCCGCTGCCGGATTCAGACAAGAGCAAGGCTGCAGAGAAGAAGGAAGGACTCCTTCAGAGCATCAAGCACACAAAGTTCTCAGCAGGTTCCATCGCTCTGATCCTCATCGGATTCACATGCACAGGTACATTCCAGCTGTGGCTCAACTGCGCACAGAACTATGCTAAGGACGTTGTTGGCTGGGCTGACCCGACTATAATGCAGACATTCTACTCAGTCGGAACATTCCTTGCTCTGATCGTTACAGCATTCCTGACAAGAAAGATCAAGGACGTAAGATTCATCCTTATATACCCTGTCATCTGCCTTGTAACACTCATCGCTGTACTGATGGTTCCTTCACAGGGTATGTGCAAAATCGGCGCATTCCTCATCGGATGGGCCGGAGCAGGCGGACTTCTTCAGATCGCAACTTCCGTATGCAACATGCTCTTCCCTAAGATCAAGGGAACAGTTACAGCTCTCGTAATGATCGCATCATCACTCTGCAACTACACTATCCTGACAGCTGCTGCTCAGATGACTCCGTCCGGAGTAATGACAATGAACATCGTTCTTACAGCTATCGGCGTACTGCTCGGACTCTTCGTAAACAAGAACTACGCTAAGATGCTCGAGACAGCAGAGGCTGACGCATAACAGAAAGAAAACAAGCGCTGCCGTGTGCATGCATGCGGCAGCATCACCTGAACTTATAACTGAAAGGAATAAAGCTATGAATACAGTTAAAGTCAGAAATACCGTAATCGGCGAAGGAATGCCTAAGATCTGCGTTCCTATCGTAGGCGTAACCAAAGAAGCCATACTTGAAGAAGCAAGAGCTATCACAAAGCTCCCTGCTGACGTAGTTGAGTGGCGTATCGACTGGTTTGAAAACGTATTTGATTTTGCAAAACTCGAGGACGTTCTCAAGGATCTCCGTGAGGTGCTCGGCGACATGCCTATCCTTATGACATTCCGTACTTCCAAGGAAGGCGGCGAGAAGGCTATCGAGGATGAAGTTTATGCTGATATCAACATCAGGGCTGCTCAGACAGGCTATGTTGACATGGTAGACGTTGAAGTCTTCACCGGCGACGAGATCGTCAAGAAGATCATCGACGGAGCTCACGCTGCAGGCGTTAAGGTCGTAGCATCCAACCACGACTTCTTCAAGACTCCTGACAAGGACGACATCGTAGGCCGTCTCCGCAAGATGCAGGATCTCGGAGCAGACATCCCTAAGATCGCAGTAATGCCACAGAACAAGAAGGACGTTCTGACACTCCTCGCAGCAACAGAGGAGATGGCTACTGAGTATGCTGACAGACCTATCATCACAATGTCGATGGCAGGCACCGGCGTTATCAGCCGTCTTGCAGGCGAAGTCTTCGGCTCCGCTCTTACATTCGGTGCTGCAGCGAAGGCTTCCGCACCTGGACAGATGGGCGTTGAGGACCTCAAGGATGTCCTCACTAAGCTTCATAATGCACTGTAACAGATAATTCTCATAACGCATGTATTCCCTCAGGGGAGTACATGCGTTAAGTACAAGAAGGGGCAAGGGAAAGCCATGAAAAAAATATTGAAATGGCTGGATCACTATCTTGAAGAATACATACTGGCAATACTGCTTCTCGCAATGGCTCTCATCATGGGGATACAGGTATTCTCCAGATTCGTTCTGAGAGAATCCCTCTCCTGGACCGAGGAGCTCACCCGTTATCTGTTCATATGGGCGGGCTTTCTCAGCGTCAGCTACTGCAGCAAGAGATGCATATCCATAAAGATAGAGCAGTTCGTCGCCAGATTCTCAAGGCGTACCAAGGCAATACTGAAGGTCATCAACCACACATGTGAGCTGGCATTCTTCTTCTACATGATACCGTTCGCATGGTCATATATGATGTCTGCTGTAGAGAGCGGACAGGTCAGCCCTGCACTCTCAATTCCTATGTATTATGTGCAGGCGGCACCTTTCGTATCATTTGTACTGGTCGCATTCAGAATACTGCAGAGATGGATAATAGAGTTCCGCATCGCAAGAGGCGAGAACGTCTATGACCCTGCTCATCCGGAGAGGAACACCCCGGAGTCCTATATAGAAGCCAATCAGGCGGCTCAGGCTGCCGGAGGCGGAAAGGAGTAGGACATGCCGGCAATAGTATTATTCATAATTTTCGTTATACTCCTCATAATCGCGATCCCGGTCGGCATAACGCTGGGTATCACCGCGGTGCTTCCGAGTGTATTTGACCCGTCATTCACGGTCGGCGCAAAATACCTGATCCGTGCGATGTTCGGAGGACTCGACAGTTTTCCACTGCTCGCAGTTCCGATGTTCGTGCTCTCGGGCATCATCATGGCCAAGGGCGGCATCTCCCGTAAGATATTCGACGTATTCGCATATTTCTTCGGAAGGTTCACCGCAGGAATGCCATGCGCAGTAGTAATCACATGTCTGTTCTACGGAGCGATCTCAGGATCAGCGCCGGCGACAGTTGCTGCTGTAGGAAGCATGACCATTCCGGTCCTCATCGGCCTCGGATATGATAAAACTTTCTCCACATCACTTGTAGCAGTTGCGGGCGGACTCGGGGTAATCATCCCGCCGAGCATTCCGTTCATCATGTACGGCATGGCATCGGGAGCATCGGTCAGCAACCTGTTCCTTGCCGGTATAATTCCGGGATTCGTCATCGCGCTGCTGCTCATGTTCTATGCAGTCTTCTACTGCAAGAGATTCGGAGAAGACAAAGCGAAGATATCCGCTGAAATCGGAACTCTCCACGAGAAAGGTCTCGGAGCAGTGCTTAAGGAGAGCTTCTGGGCGCTTCTGAGCCCGGTCATCGTACTCGGATGCATATACTCGGGCGTTACTTCACCGACAGAGGCGGCTGTAATATCCGTATATTACGCCCTCATCGTGAGCCTGTTCGTATATAAGGAGATCAAAATCCGCGATCTGTGGGGAATACTCGTTGAAGGTATCAAGACATACACACCGATACTCTTCATTCTGGCCGCATCGACAGCATTCTCAAGAGTGCTGACACTGATGCAGGTACCGCAGACAGTAAGCACCTTCATCCTTGAGAACTTCTCAAGCAAAGTCGTCATACTGCTCGTTATAAACGTATTCCTGCTGATAGTCGGAATGGTAATGGATACGACACCTGCGATCCTGATCCTCACTCCTATCCTGCTGCCAATCGCAGAAGGAATCGGAATGGATCCGATCCAGTTCGGTGTCATCATGGTAGTCAACCTGGCAATAGGATTCGTTACTCCGCCTATCGGAGTCAACCTGTTCGTTGCAAGCGCACTTACAGACGTGCCTGTCATGGCTATAGCGAAGAAGGCTTTGCCTATGATCGCGCTCTTCCTGATCGCGCTGCTGCTATTCACATTCGTGCCGGCCTTCTCACTGGTGCTTCTTTAAGGAGGTGGAGATATGTTCAGTAATATGAAAAAGAAAAATATCCTCATCTCCCTCGTGCTCACAGCGGTCCTTGCCGCTTCAGTCATGCTGACCGGATGCGGCAGCGAAGACGGTGAGCAGAGATATGCATATCCGCTTGCAACTGCGAGCCCTGAGGACACAGTAACTCAGATATATGCAGAGAAGTTCGCTGAAGAAGTATCCAGGCTGAGTGACGGACGCATCAAGATACAGGTCTACGCCAACTCGACGCTCGGCGGAGACAGAGAGCTCCTCGAGTCATGCAAGGACGGCGACATACCTTTTGTCGTACAGAACACTGCACCGCAGGTAACATTCATGCCTGACCTCGCAGTATTCGATGTTCCGTGCGCATTCGAAGATCTCGATGAGTGCAGAAAAGTGCTCGATGATCCTTCGTTCAGCGGCCTGATAAGCAGCGTATACGAGGACGGCGGCTATCACCTCCTCGGCATCGCAGACCAGGGCTTCAGAGTCATGAGTACAAACAAGGCAGTCCACTCGATGTCAGACTTCAAAGGCCAGAAGATACGTACGATGGAAAACCCGTACCACCTCGCCTTCTGGAAATCCATCGGATCCAATCCGACACCGATGAGCTTCTCGGAAGTATATATCGGTCTCCAGCAGCATACTATCGATGCGCAGGAGAACCCTTATGAGGTAATCGTATCCAACAGGCTCTACGAGCAGCAGGATTATGTGGTTGAAACCAACCACCTGCCTCACCTGATCACACTCATAATGAACGACGAGTTCTTCAAGGACATGCCTGAGGAAGATCAGAGGATCATGCAGGAGGCAGCACAGACCGCAACAGAGTATGCGCGTCAGGCCTCCGATGACAGGATCGCAGACAGGATAAAGACTATCGAGGACAGTGGAACAGAGATCATCACTGTAAATGAGGAGACTCACAACGAGCTGGTCGAAGCCAGCAGTTCAGTGAGAGAGTCAATAGAAAAGGCCGTTGATCCAGCAATCTACAACGCATACATAAAATAACCCTCCCAGGGACATAAATACCTACTGAAGGGAAAAACCGCAGAAGCTGCAGTTCCTTAATGGACCATGCCGCTCTGCGGTTTTTCTTTATTATCCTGATTATTATCAGTGACCGCCGGGCACGTCATGATGCTCAGCGCTTCACTGGTTCCTTTCCCGCCTTCACCCTATGTCTCCTGCGGTCTGCGCCGGGCCATGGACGGGTCCCACAGTCCTTCAGACTTTGAGATGATCAGGTTGGCTGCTATGTCCCCTTCAACATTGATCGTGGTGAATGCCATATCCAGGAGCCTGTAGAAAGCTGCCACCGGCCCTATCAGGTCTATCGGCAGGCCGAATATAGTCAGATATGATGTCATGAGGACTATGCCTCCGCCCGGGATCCCCGGTGCCGCCATGTTGATAAGCGTGGCAACGACAGCCATCGCAGCCAGCTTTCCGAGCGGGAGATCCAGCGAGTAGAAGTCTGCGACAAAGAGCGAGATGCAGCAGAACGAGCATGCTCCTCCGCACATGTTTATCGTGCATCCGAGCGGCAGTGTAAAGTCGCTGATGGATGCAGGCGCCCCCAGATCCTCCGTGCTGACTCTTATAGTCGTAGGCAGAGTCGCCGCAGAGCTCGTAGTAGACATGGTCATAAGCGCGACTTTGCCGCAGGCGGCAAGGTAAGTCCTGAGATCCACTCCGGTATACAGTTTTACAGGAATAGTGAACACTATAATGAATACCGCGATGCAGGCAAGCCAGCAGCACAGTATGTATTTCCCGATCGCCATGAATATGCCCGATCCGTATTCTGCAATCGAAAAGGCCATGAGTGCCATGACGCCCACAGGAGATGTTTCCATGATCATGCCGAGCACACTGAATGCCACCGCTGACATGCTGTTGATAAAATCCTTGAGGACCTTCCCCTTCTCACCTGCAGCCAGTATTGCTATCGCTATTATCATGGTGAAGAGGATCGTCGGAAGAATGGCGTTGTCGAGCATCGCCCTCAGCATGTTGTCCTGCACGATGCCTGTAAGCACATCACCGAAGCTCATGGATGCCGGGCCGTCACCCTCATACACAGGCTGATTTTCAAATACTACATTCAGTCCCGGCCGTATCGTCACCGCCACGCCGAACGAAACAGCAAACGATGCCAGAAACATTATCACATACAGGATCACCGTTTTGACCCCTATCCTTTTAAGCGATGTAATGTCTGAGGAATTGATGATGCCCCCTGCGACCGCGCACACGAGGATCGGTATGATCATCATTTTGATCAGGTTGAGATATATGTCGCCGAGGAATTTGATGCTGAGTGAAAAAGAAGGCGCAAGAAAACCGAGCGCGATGCCGATGACAAATCCAATCGCGATCCTTATGAACAGGTTTTCCTTCTTCATTATGTACTTCAATCAATCCTCCTGTTTTCAACCATCATCAATTATACATCATTTCCCCGTTTTGTCTGCATACTTATGATATACTGTTGGAAAAGCTCCGGCTGCCTGCAGCCTTCAGATGCGGACAGGCCGGGATTCTCAGATACGGGGGAGCATAATGTCTAACAATGAAGCAGTAAAAAAGATGACTGATGTAATGGCTTCATTCATCGGCCATACGGCAAAATACCTGCCGGATGACGTCCTCAGCCGTCTGCACGAAATGCAGTCGATGGAGGATGATCCGCTGGCGCTCGAGATATATGATCTCATGTTCCGCAACCTTGATCTTGCGGCGAAGCTGGACCGTCCGTCATGTCAGGACACAGGTGTTCTTCAGTTCCTCATAAAGTGCGGCACAGGCTTCCCGCTTATAGATGAGCTGGAAGGTCTTCTTGTGGATGCCGTAAGGAATGCTACAGCTGAAACACCTCTGCGTCCTAATGTCGTGGAGACTTTTGATGAGAACAACACAGGCATCAACACCGGCACTGGTGCTCCGACCATCTGGTGGGAGATTGTTCCGGGCTGGGACGGATGCGAGATATACACTTACATGGCCGGCGGCGGATGCTCCCTTCCGGGACACGCCATGGTCCTGATGCCGGGTCAGGGATATGAAGGCGCCGTGGATTTTGTCATGGAGCGCATGACATCCTACGGACTCAACGCATGTCCTCCTCTATTCGTCGGTGTCGGAATAGGCGCGACGGCAGAGACAGCTGCGCTTAATGCAAAGCACGCCCTTCTGAGACCTGTCGGCTCACACAACGGAAATGAAAAAGCCGCCCGCATGGAAAAGCTCCTCGAGGACGGCATCAACGCCATAGGATTCGGTCCGCAGGGAATGGGCGGAAGGTACTCCGTCATGGGAGTCAATGTCGTAAACACTGCACGCCACCCTGCCACTCTCGGTGTAGCCGTAACAGTTGCATGCTGGAGCCACAGAAGAGGTCTCATACGTTTTGACAGAGATCTTAACTATACTGTCATGACCCATTCCGGGTTTAAATACAAGGACGAGCCATCTGCCTTTGATCCATGCAGCCCTTATGCAGCTGCACCTGATAATGCAGAACTGAAAGGAGGCAGAGACTGATGACTGAGATAAGAAACGGAAGAAAAGTGCTTACCACTCCTGTCTCCGCCGAAGATATCGCCGCACTCCACGTAGGTGATGTGTTCTATCTCGACGGCGAGATGGTCACCGGGCGCGACTCAGTTCACGGACGCGTGGTCGACGAGGGTCTTGAGATGCCGATAGATATCCGCGGAAAGGCGATAATGCACGCCGGCCCGATCATCCGCCGGCACGAAGACGGCTCCTATGAGATGATATCCGTCGGACCTACTACCTCAATGCGCATGGAGAGGTTCGAATATGAATTCATAAGGGAGACCGGTGTCAGGATCATCATCGGCAAGGGCGGAATGAAAGAGAAGACAGCCGCCGGCTGCAAAGAGTTCGGCGCGATACACTGTGTACTTCCTGCAGGCAACGCTGTCGTTGGCGCTGTCTGCGTAGAAAAGATCACTGGCGTCGAATGGCTCGACCTCGGAATGCCTGAGGCCTGCTGGCACTGCCGCATCAGGGAGTTCGGCCCGCTCATCGTCACCATCGACACTGATGGCCGAAACTACTTCGAAGAGAAGAAAGTCGAATACAACAGGCGCAAGGACGAGCAGGCAGAGATAATAAAGAAACAGGTCCACTTCATGAAATAGCACAAAATCAGGCTCACATCACGGAACACCACAAAGAGCAGCCCGCAGGCTGCTCTTTTCTATTTCATATTTGCCGCTGATCTCTGTTCTAGAATCTGAGTGACAGGCAGCTGAGGCCTCCGTCGATCTTTCTGAACTCGGAGGTGTCTACAAGGATGACCGGATATCCCGCATCCTCTACAGCTTTCTTTACTGCGTCGTATCCCTCAGGTACGATGACTGTTCCGTTCATCCAGATGCAGTTTGCACCGTAAGCTTCCTCTTCAGGAACTATGATCTTCTCATAGGATGCAAAATCAGGCTTGTCGATGAACTCTCCGGAAACGAGCATCTTGTTGTTCTCAATGTAGTTGACGCCTGTCTTGAGGTGCAGAACCTCTGTAAGAGGAACAGCCTTGACGGTATATCCGTATGATCCGAAGAAGTCAGCGAACTGCTTGATTCCCTCTTCATTGGTCCTAGCGGAAACGCCTACATAGAATGTGTCTCCTACCTTCATTACATCTCCGCCCTCGAGAGTTCCCGGAGCCTTGATGTAACCGATCTGATCGTCACTGTAGAACTTCTTGATAGCATCGATGATATATTCAGTCTCGCCGTTTCTTGTGCCTGCTCCCGGATTGGTGATGATAGCGCACTTCTCAGAGAGAACTGCGACATCCTCAACGAAGCATGAATCCGGATACTCTTCGAGTGCAGGCAGCACCAGCACGTCAACGCCGGTCGACTTCAGAGCCTCGATGTATTTTGCATGCTGCTCGAGAGCCTTCTCATAGATCGGCTGGCCGAGCTCAGGTGCAGAAGTGATACCGTCACAGATCTTGGAACACGGGGTCCTTACAATTGTATGCTTGAACATTTTAATGCTTATCTCCTTTGTTACTAATAATTTATACGTATGAAACAGTGCGGGCAGTTATCCGCAGAGTCTGTTTCGATGATGCTGTCTACAGTACCTTCGACAGGAAGTCCTGGAGTCTCGGGTTCTGAGGATTCTCGAAGAACTCTTTAGGCTCGTTCTCCTCTGCGATCACACCTTCATCCATGAAGATGACCCTGGTTCCGACTTCCTTGGCGAATCCCATCTCATGGGTTACGATCGCCATTGTCATTCCGGTATTTGCAAGCTCTCTTATGAGCTCGAGTACTTCGCCTACCATTTCAGGGTCCAGTGCTGATGTCGGCTCATCGAAGAGCATTACATCCGGATCCATGGCAAGCGCGCGCACGATCGCAACTCTCTGCTTCTGCCCGCCGGAAAGTGTCGACGGATAGACATTCGCTTTGTCCGCAAGACCTATCCTGGTCAAGAGCTCCATGGCTTTATCCCTGGCATCAGCCTCGCTCATCATCTTGTGATACAGAGGCGCCAGGGTCATGTTCTCGAGGATGGTCTTGTGCGGGAAGAGGTTGAACTGCTGGAATACCATTCCCATCTTGCAGCGCACGCTGTCAAGGTCTGTCTTCTTGTCGGTCAGGTCAGTTCCCTCGAATATTATCTGTCCGCCTGTTGGCACCTCGAGCATGTTCATGCATCTCAGCAGTGTACTTTTGCCCGAGCCCGACGGCCCGATGATAACTACCCTCTCTCCCTTTTCTATATCCAGGTCTATGCCCTGCAGTACTTTGAGGTCGCCAAAGTCTTTTTTGAGTCCTTTAATTTCTATCACTCTTAGCCAGCCTCCTTTCGAATCTCTGTACCGCCTTGGACAGGCCGAATACCAGTACGAAGTATACTATTGCTACAGAAATGAGCGTGAAGTACGGTGACATTGTCCTGCTGCGGACAAGGTCGCCGGCACGTGTCAGGTCGACAACCGCTACCATACCTACGATCGATGTCTCCTTCAGAACTGCGATAGCCTCATTACAGAGTGCCGGCAGGATGTTCTTGATGGCCTGAGGGAGCACAATCAGACGGAGTGTTCCGATCTGGGAAAGTCCGAGTGAACGTCCTGCTTCGGTCTGGCCATAGTCGACCGAGCCGATTCCGCCTCTGATGACCTCGGATACGTAAGCTCCTGAGTTGATGCCGAATGCGATGCAGCATACAAGCACTTTGTTAGGGAAGCCGCTCATGACAATGAATGTCATAATCATCAGCTGAATAGCAAGCGGCGTTCCTCTGACAACAGCGACATAAGCTGCACAGATTTTGTCCAGCACCATCAGGCATTTTGCGCCAAATGAATCCTGATGCTTGTCCCTCGCATTTTCGGCAAGGGAGTGAACGAATGAAACGATGACACCAAGCACTATGCCTATGAGGGCAGCCACTATCGTGATTATCATCGTATTCTTGAAACCTTCAAGGAATACCTTGTACCGGTTGTCTCTGATGAAAGTCTTTATGAATCCCTGTTTTAAGCTTTCAAACAATTTGTTACCCCGCTATACCCGCATAGGCTGCGCCATTGACGCAGCCCATGCACGGCATTTCATTTTTTTCTATGTTGCTTGCTTAATGTATAACGTCTTAGAGCTTGGAAGCCTCTTCGCTGTGCTGAACGAACCACTCGTCGATCTTTCCGTCATCCTTGAGCTTCTGAACGATCTCGTTGACCTTAGCTGTGAATTCATCATCACCCTTAGCCATAGCAGCTCCGATCTCCTCAGTATCTGCCTCATGTCCGTCAGCATAAGCTACAGGGAAGCACTTGAATGCGTCGCCATTAGCTTTAACAAGGTTCTCAGCGAGTACGGAGTCGCATACGATAGCCTGGAGCTCACCGCTCTTCATAGCAAGTGCTGCGTCCGGAAGAGCCTTATACTGCTTGTTCTCTACATTGTTGTCCTTAAGAACGCCGGATGTGTTCTCATCACTCATGAGGAAGTCACCTGTTGTTCCGAGGTGTGTTCCTACTGCCTTGCCGCCGAGTTCTTCCATTGTCTTGATCTCACTGTCTGCAGGAACTACCATGTACTGCTGTACAGTTGTGTAAGGATCTGTGAAAGCCATCTCTTCCTTACGCTCATCTGTGATAGTTATGCACGCGAGTGCGAGATCAGCATCTCCGCCGCTAAGTGATGCAGGGATAGTATCGAATGCGATATTCTTTACCTCGAGCTCTACGCCGAGCTCATCTGCGATTGCCTGTGCGATCTCGATGTCGATTCCTGTAGGCTCTCCGCCTTCACCGATATATTCGAATGGTGCCCATGCTGCGTCTGTGCAGACTACGATTTTGCCCTTCTCCTGGATCTCAGCGAGCTTGCCGCCGCCTTCTTCAGCGTCTCCGCCGCTGCTGCTTCCGCCGCATGCTGCAAGTGCGAGCACCATCATCATTGAGAGTGCGATGATAAGCATTTTCTTGATTGAATTCTTCATTGTGATACCTCTGTCCTTTCTTTTCCGCTATACCTTAGCTTATGTTGCCCCTGTTTATATCTTTTAAACTGTGTTGAAACTCTATTGCTCCTGCTGAAGCAGACATCTGATATACGCGATCTGCTTTCTTACGGAGGCCGGGCTTGTGCCGCCGGCCGAGTTCCTCCTTTCAACACATGTCTTAAGTGACAGTCTCTTGTGGACGTCTGCCTCTATGAGAGGTGAGAACTGCTTGTACTCCTCAAGCGGCAGCTCCTCCAGCTTGCATCCCCTGCCGAGACAGTAGGATACGACTTTGCCCGAGATGTTGTATGCATCCCTGAACGGGAGCCCCTTGACTACCAGATAGTCTGCAAGGTCTGTTGCATTGACGTATCCCTTGGTAGCCGATTCGTACATGCTCTCCTCGTTGACTTTCATGACATCCACCATCTCGATGAAGGCTTCGATGCAGAGCTTGACTGTTTCAACTGAGTCGAACAGCGGCTCCTTGTCTTCCTGGATGTCCTTGTTGTATGCGAGAGGCAGTCCCTTGAGCACTGTGAGAAGCGACATCAGGTTGCCGTATACTCTTCCGGTCTTGCCCCTGCAGAGCTCGGCTACATCCGGGTTCTTCTTCTGCGGCATGATCGAGGATCCTGTCGTGTACTCATCAGGGAGCTGTATGAAGTTGAACTCCGATGTTGCCCACATGATGATCTCTTCGGAAAGCCTCGAGGTGTGCATCATGATGATCGAGAGTGCCGACATCAGTTCCACGAAGTGGTCTCTGTCTGAAACAGCGTCCATGCTGTTCATCGCTATGCCGGTAAAACCGAGGAGGCTGGCTTCGTACTGCCTGTCGATGTTGAAGGTCGTTCCGGCCAGAGCGCATGCTCCGATCGGCGATCTTTCAAGCATCCTCTTCTTGCAGTCCTCGAGTCTGCTCTTGTCTCTCTCGAACATCATCGCGTATGCCATGAGATGCTGTGCGAAGGATACAGGCTGTGCGTGCTGCATGTGAGTGTAGCCCGGCATTATGACTTCCATGTTCTTCTCGGCTTTGTCTGCGAGCACTTTCATGAGTTCGCTGAGAAGATAGTCTATGCTGTCGATCTCCTCGATGCAGTACATCTTGGTAGCGAGTGCGACCTGGTCGTTACGGCTTCTGGCGGTGTGGAGCATTTTGCCCGTATCGCCGATGCGCTGTGTCAGGACTGTCTCCACGAACATGTGGATGTCCTCGGCTGTCGGATCTATCTGGAGTGCTCCGGATGTTATAT
>JAZQHU010000031.1:0-3563 GCA_045540775.1 Anaerovoracaceae bacterium
GGAAACATGTTGTCTTCCTAAGACCGGCTTGGCCTCCGACTTCATTGTCCTGTTCTCAAAACCTGACCTGTTGGCGACAGGAACGATTACCAGGGTTCCTCCCAGTTGCTCCGGGTCAATTTCTGAAGACAATTCAATAGCTGCCTGGATGCCGACGTATTCCGCGTTATGGATACCGGCGGTAACAAGCAGCAATGGACCCGGCTTACGGCCTGAGATAATGACATGCGGCACATGGATTTCTGTGCCGCCAACATGAATGTGATCCTTGATGACCCTGCCGGGAACAAGATCATGTCCTGCTATTCTTCTGATACTCATGTATAAAAAATAGCAGATGCAGGTGCTGTCCATAAGCCCCACAGGGGGATGTAAACATAATTGTTTGTGAAGAAATCCCATTCATATCCCCCTACCCGGCTTGTTAGAATTCATGAACTGTCTTAACCTTTTCATGAAAGTATTACGAAAAGGATGAATTATGAGCGTATTATCCAATATACCATTTGAAAAAGAATCAGGTAGCATCAAGACTGCTGTAACTTCGTATTGGTCCAGAAGGGCCGGATCTTTTTCTGCTCACAAACATGATGAAGCGCACAGCTACAAGGCGGATCTGTGGAGACATGAGCTTACGGAAAGACTGCCTGCAGGAGGCGGACTCAGAATACTCGATGTCGGATGCGGCGCAGGATTCTTCGAAATGGTGCTGGCTCCTCTTGGACATAAAATGACCGGCATTGATCTGACTCCGGAGATGATCTCAAAGGCAAAACAACTGTGCGGCAGCCATCATGCAGCAACTGCTGAATTCTATGTCATGGATGCAGAGCATCCTGATTTTCCTGATGGATATTTTGACGCTGTCATTTCACGCAATCTCACCTGGACTCTCCCTCTCCCCGGCGAGGCATACAGAGAATGGCATCGTGTACTGAAGCCCGGCGGCGTGCTCCTCAACTATGACGCAGAGTACGCCAAGGGCTTCCACAAGTATGACCAGAGTGAGAATCTGGCGCATGAGAAGGTAGAAGATTCTCTTGTTGAAGAATGCCACGGCATATATCACATGCTGTCCGTAAGTGCGCTGGACAGACCGGAGTGGGATGTGAAGACGCTGAAAAGCATTGGTTTCAGCGAAGTCGAAGCTGACAGAGAGGCAGGAGACAGGCTTTACGCCGTGAAAGACGAATTCTACATGCCTGACAGGATGTTCTGCATCAGAGCTGTCAAATGATGGTTATTAGCGGAATAAACTACCGAATATATATTCAATTATCATTGGAGGTCAATCAAATGAAGAAAAAACTGTTAGTTCTGTTACTCGCGATTTGTATGATCCTGTCCATGGCAGCATGCGGAAGCAAGGACAGCGGATCGGCAGACGGAAGCGGTTCAGGCGATAATATCCTGAGAACTGCGGCATCTTTTGCATATCCGAGTCTTGATGTTCACAAAGAGTATTACGGATGGTATACATCGATTTACGGCCTTTCCGAAGCTCTGTTCAGATTCGATGAGAACGCTGTTGCTGTCGACTGCCTGGCTGAGGACGCGGTTGCAGACGGAACTACATGGACTATCACACTTAAGGACGGCGTATGCTTCTCCAATGGAGATCCTCTCACTCCGGACATGGTCATAAAGAACATCCAGAGACTCGCGGAGGTAAACGAGAGATTTTCATATATGGGAGACTTTGACTGGAAGGCAGACGGAGACAACAAGGTCGTAGTAAATACAGGCAAGGATGTATATCCTATGCTGAAGAACGACCTTGCAAGTCCTGAGTGCGGAATGGTCGATCTTGACGCTACTGAAGATTTTGACAAGAACCCGATCTGCACAGGACCGTTCGTCATCACAGAGTTCAATCCTGAGGGAGATGTAACTGTTGGGCGTAACGATAATTACTGGGGCGGAGATGTAAAGCTCGATGGAGCTGTATTCTACTACATGCAAGAGGACGATCCTAAACTGCTCGCTATGCAGAGCGGCGAGATCGACTGCTACAACAGCGTATCCTCAGGTGCTCTCGAGGTATACGAGAAAGAGCCTGACAAATACAATGTTGAGTCAGTTGCCGGTACCAGACTTCAGTACTACATCCTGAATGAGAACAGACTCGATGACGCTGTAAGAGAAGCGATCAACCTCACGGTTGACAAGGATGCCATTGCAGAATACCTCAAGGGAACTGTAAGCGCAGCTCATTCACCATACCCAGACAGCACTGCTTACAGCAAGGTGACGATTCCTGCAGTAGATACAGATAAGGCTAAGAAGCTGCTTGAGGACGATGGATATACACTCAATTCCGAAGGCATTTATGAGAAGGACGGCAAACCGCTCAAGATCAACATTGCATACTATGCTGCACGATCACTCGATACGCTCGCGGTACTCATGCAGGAGCAGCTGAAGGCAGTCGGAATCGATTCATATCTGACGGTCGAAGAAGATCCTGACTCAACATACATTGCGACAGCTGATTTTGACATCGCTCTGTACTGCATGATCTCAGATAAATGCGGTGACCCGCAGTACTTCATCGACTCCACACTTGCTGACGGAGCTTACTACAACGTTGGCGGATTCGAAAGCGCTGAGTGTGAAGCTATGATCCAGCAGCTCAAGACAGAGGTGGATCCTGACAAGAGAGCAGAGCTCGCCAACAAGATCATCCAGATAGCCATTGATGACAATGCATTCGGTTATGTCGGTCTGTTCAACCACACAACAGTAATGAAGCCTGGAGTCAGCGGATTCGCTGAAAAGATTCCGTTCGACTTTTACGGAGTAGACGCAAATACAGTAAAACAGTAAAGCGAATAACTCAGACGGAAAGGAAACAGGAGAGGCTTACTTACGTGAGCATGAAGAAACAGATAGCAAAAAGAATAGCAGAACTGATCGTGATACTGATAGTTCTGAGCTTCCTGACATTCCTTCTTATGTACCTGGCACCCGGAGACCCTGCGGAGAAGAGACTTTCTTCGCAGGGCGTTGCCGTTACCAAGGAAGTATTACAGGCAGAGCAGGAGAGAATGGGACTGCTCCGCCCGTTTATGGTGCGTTACGGAGAGTGGCTCGGAGGAATTCTGCACGGCGACTGGGGCGTGTCCTTCAAGGATGACATGCCGGTCGCGCCGAAGCTTACAGCGGGGCTAAAAAACACTACTGTTCTGGCCCTTGCCAGCCTGATCATCTCTCTTATCGTGTCTGTCCCTTTGGGAATAGCTTCAGCTGTGAAGAAGAACAGCGTACTCGACCACATAGTGAGGCTGCTGTCATTCATAGGCAACGCGCTGCCTAATTTCCTCATATCTGTATTGCTTATGTACTTCCTGTGCATACAGCTCAACCTGTTCCCTGTAGTGGCGAGCGGAAGCATTCAGGGGCTTTGCCTTCCTGCACTGTCGCTGGCCATACCGATGGCAGGGAGGTTCACCCGTC
The DNA here is from genome assembly GCA_045540775.1 of Anaerovoracaceae bacterium. Classification (GTDB taxonomy): domain Bacteria; phylum Bacillota; class Clostridia; order Peptostreptococcales; family Anaerovoracaceae; genus Crickella. Next base: position 3,457 of record JAZQHU010000031.1, read on the forward strand.
AGATCAGAACGGAGACGATGGAGCAGCTCGATCAGGAGTATGTGACCGGCCTGCGCACAAGGGGTGTCAGAGAGAAGGACATCCTGATACACAATGTTTTCCATAAT
>JAZQHU010000032.1:0-56077 GCA_045540775.1 Anaerovoracaceae bacterium
GATCCGGAGGCACTGAAAGAATATCTTTCTAACATATACATAACTCTCATGACACGCGGTATCCGCGGAACTTATGTATATGTATGCAATCCCGAGCTTAGAGAATATATGAAGCAGTTTATTGACATGGCTTGAAGTGAAAAATGAGACTGTTCATTGCTATCAATCTTGATGATGACATGAAGGATGCGCTCATGGATATCCAGGATACCATGAGAACTTATGGCGTGCGCGGAAGAGAGACGCCTGAAGAGAATATGCATCTGACTCTTGCATTCATCGGTGATTATGATGATTCGGACTATGTGAAGAGCATAGTCGACAGCATTGATATAAGGCCATTCGATATAACCCTCAAAGGCATAGGTGCTTTCGGGGACTTATGGTGGGCCGGCATTGAGGAAAGTGCACCGCTGCAGTCTGTGGCAAGGCGGTTGAGGAGGGCTCTTTCTGAGGCAGACATACCATTTGACAGGAAGAAGTTCTCGCCGCACATCACACTTATGAGGCGTGCTAATGGCAGACTCTCGGATGCAGCAAGAGAAGAGATGTCTGATCTGTTCGGGGCAACGATGACGGTGGATCACATCTCACTGATGAGGTCCGACAAGGGCAAACATGGGATGATATATACGGAGCTGTAGGAATCAGATCCGGATGTTATAGAAAGGGGAAGCAGATGGGTAGTCCTATCGTAAATCTTGATCTGCACGGTATGTTCAGGGAAGATGCCATCAAGGCAATCGACCGTGCTCTGAAGAATGCTGATGACAGCACCTACCAGATCAAGCTGATCCACGGATACAATCGCGGTACCAGCCTCAAGAATATGATAATAGATGAATACAGGTATCATCCTAAGGTGCTGAGGATACAGCCGGGGGATAACCTTGGGATAACCGTACTTGTGTTGCGTGAACTATAGAGAGAAAGGGAGGAGTCATGGAATTCAAGGATGTTATTAAGAACCGTTATTCATGCAGAAAATACAGTGACAAGGCTGTGGAGCCTGAGAAACTGACTGCGATTCTTGAAGCAGGCAGGATAGCACCTACTGCTAAGAATCTGCAGGAGCAGCGCATATATGTGCTTCAGTCGGACGAAGCTCTTGCCAAGATAGACAGTGTGACACCGTGCAGATTCGGAGCACCTGTAGTTATCGCTGTTGCATTTGATAAGGACAACACATATACATATCCGGGCGGCATGAAGCTCGGTGGAGATGAGGATGCAACGATCGTCGCTACCCATATGATACTTGCTGCAACAGATGAGGGACTCGGCACCTGCTGGCTCAACAGGTTTGATCCGATGGAGACGGCCAAAGTCCTCGGACTTCCTGAGAATGAGGAGCTCGTTATGCTCATGGATGTAGGATATGCGGCGGAGGATGCAGCACCATCACCAATGCATGAGAGCAGGAAGGATCTGTCAGAGACTGTAAAGTATCTGTAAAGGGGGATACAAGTATGAAAATGGGTATCATCGGGGCTGGAGGTATCGCCAGAACTATGGCGGGAACCATCAGCAGAATGAAGGCTGTAGAGTGCACTGCGATTGCTGCAAGAGACCTTGAACGTGCACAGGCATTCGCTGAGGAATATGGATTCGGGAGAGCATACGGCTCGTATGATGAGCTGCTTGCAGATCCTGATGTGGAGCTTGTATATATAGCTATCCCGCATTCGCACCACTGCGAGTGGACGATCAATGCACTCAACTCCGGCAAGCATGTGCTCTGCGAGAAGCCGCTCGCTGTCAATGAAGCTGAGGCCAGAAAGATGACTGAACTTGCAGAAGAGAAGGGCCTGCTGCTCGCAGAAGCTATGTGGACAAGGTACATGCCGTCAAGGCAGATCATAAGTGACATAGTAGAGAGCGGCGTCATCGGTGAGATAAAGAGCATAACAGCCAACCTGGGATATATGATAGACATGAACGAGCGCATCATAAGACCTGAACTGGCAGGTGGTGCTCTTCTGGATCTCACAGTATATCCGCTGAACTTCGCTTCGATGATACTTGGTGATGGATTCGAGTCTATCGATGCTGTATGCAGTATGACCGATACCGGGGTGGATGCGCAGGACAATGTTACTATCAAATATCCGGACGGCAAGTTCGCGGCACTCTATACAACCATCTACACGCTTACTGACAGGCGCGGCATGATATACGGCCGCTATGGAATGATAGAAGTACAGAATATCAACAATCCTGAAGTGATCAGAGTCTGGTCCAACCGCAGACATCCGGGACCTGAACTGATAAGTGAAATCAAAGTTCCGGAACAGATAACCGGATATGAATATGAAGTCGAGGCCTGTGCCAGAGCAATAAAGGCCGGGCTTACAGAATGTCCGGAGATGCCACATGCACAGACTCTTGAGATAATGAGGCAGGTCGACATTATAAAAGAACAGTTCTAGGGGGGACAAATACATGAAGAAAATAGACGTTAAAGACTATGCAGGAGATATCCTCAAGGCACTTCCGGGAGGACTTCTGCTGACAACCAAGGCAGATGACAAAGTGAACAGTATGGTGATCGGATGGGGAACATTCGGCATCAACTGGAGCCGCCCTGTATTCGCTGTATATGTACGTGAGGGAAGGTTCACAAGAGAGCAGCTGGATAAGAATCCTGAGTTCGCAGTCAACGTACCGGTAGGCGATTATGACAAGAACATCATCGCAGTCTGCGGCAGCAAGAGCGGCAGGGACATAGATAAGGTCACAGAGGCCGGATTGACACTGACTGATCCTGGGGTAATCTCCGTACCTGCAATAAAGGAATTCCCGCTGACTCTCGAATGCAAAGTGATATACAGACAGCCGCAGAAACTCGACCTGCTGCCGGAAGACATCCGGGCAAGAATGTATCCGCAGGATGTGCCGGGAACATATCCAATGGCTAACAGAGACCCGCATATGACTTATTACGGCGAGATAGTTGCAGCATATATAGTGGAGTAAACGCTAAGAATTCTTCAGGAATGCAGTGCTATGAGTGATAAAAGTACAAGCAAATATATCAGCCTTATATTGAGACACAAGCCTGATGTGATAGGGATCACCCTGGATGAGCATGGCTGGGCAGTTGTTGAAGACCTGATCAGAGGTGTCAATAAGACACATCCTCTGGACATGGAGACTCTTGAACGGATCGTTGCGGAAGATGAAAAGCAGAGATATTCATTCAATGATGACAAAACGCTCATAAGAGCGAACCAGGGTCATTCGATACCTGTAGATGTCGAGCTCCCGGAAGTGACACCGCCGGATGTCCTGCATCACGGAACCGGGATGAAATATAAGGAATCGATTGACTCACAGGGACTGATTCCTAAATCAAGGCTATATGTACACCTGTCCGGAGATATGGAAACGGCAAGAAAAGTAGGGCAGAGGCATGGCAAGCCTGTGATATATACCGTAGATGCTGCAGGAATGGCTGCAGATGGCTATAGATTTTACCGGTCAGTTAATGGAGTCTGGCTGACAAAAGAAGTACCGAAAGAATACCTTTCGGAAAATAAATGAGGCAAAACAAATGAATACAGTACATCAGGGTTTGAAGGATTACGTTCTTAGCAATTGTACAGATGAGAATGAACAGCGACAGACATATGATAACTATTCTATTGATTATCTGTCAGAGCGAATCGAATCAATAATAATCAATATGAAAGGAATGGATGACGCAGTTGAATTCGTCAGACATGTAGAAAAATGTCTCGATGAATTTGAAGGGATCCACTGATAATATGCAATACTCAGCATGGGCTACGAGGGGCTTCAGGCCCCTTTTTTAATGCAGAAAAGTTGAGGGGTATTTATCGGACAACGTCGACACACGGAAAATGCTATCATTGAATTACCATAATCTACATAAAGCGGAGGGAATAGATATGTACGATGATAATAATGGAGTATTATGGAAAGTAGAATAATAGTCTGTTGATGGGTATAAAATGACAACAATAATTCTAGTTCGCAAAAGAATCAGTTGAACAGCTAGAGCATTATTGCAGTAGAATGGAAGTATAAATATGGATGTGTTTATAAAAGTGTGCAAAGTGCTTTAATGCAATTAATTATAGTAGACATCATGGATTTGACTCAAGAAGAGGGTGAAGTAAGTGGCAAGCAGTAACAACGATGAACTAATCAGCAAGGCTAGCCCGCATACAGTAAAGAAATTTGAACTGGTTGAGGCATATATTACGGACTGGTCTCAGAAGTTAATGAATACACCAACGTGTAATGGACTCATTTTTATCGATTGCATGTGTAATAGCGGCCTATATTATGATGAAAATGGAGAAATTGTAAAAGGGACGCCGATTAGAGTTGCTAACGTTTTAAGAAACGTAGCAGGTCAGTATCCTCATAAGCAGGTGTATATATATTTCAATGACTATAATCCAGCGAAAATTGACTTACTTAATAAGAACTTGCCGGAAGAGAAAAGCAATTTCCATATCGTGACAACTAAAGAAGATGGAAATACTCTGCTAAAAGACATTGGTGCAAAACTGAATCCAGAGAATCATCTGCATTATTTTCTGCTTTATGATCCGTATGATGCATCCATAGATTGGGAAGCATTGGCGCCATTTTTCAGATACTGGGGAGAAGTGATGATAAATCATATGATCTCTGATCCAGTAAGAGCCATAACACAGGTCAAGAAAAATGATACTAAGAAAAAGTATGAGGCGACATATCTTGCAGATTTTGGAGAATTGGTGCCGTTTGGAAGCGATAAGGACGCTTACCAAGAACGTGTAGAACACATAATAAATGTGCTGAAGGGAAGACGTAGATATTTTGTTTCGGCTTTTCCGTTTTATAACACACAAAATTCTCAGATGTATAATCTGATTCATTGCACAAGCAACTCCGTGGGATTTCAGCTTTATAAGACAAAAGCTTGGAAAACATTTAATGATCATTCTTCAACTAAGATTGTTAAAGAGACGGGGCAGTTAGAGCTGGATATGTACTTAGGTGGCGTAAAAACTCATACGGATGAGAACTGCTATGATGTCAATGATATCGTATATTACATGCAGAAGACTTTTGCTGGGGAAAAAATGTTTGTTGATGATATATGGGCGGCACTTGATGTTCATCCGATATTTCCATCTGACGGATATAGAAACGAAATAAAAAGAGGACTTAAAAATACATATGGGGCTAAAGAATCAAAAGAATATGATTCAAGGACAGGTAAAAACAGGAACGTTATAACATTTACGAAAGGATATTGAAAACGATGAAACAAGTGACAGGTTATATTCAACGTAAGTCCATGCTATATGAAACTGGTGTGGAGTACGGTGATTATACTATGAACCATGTCTTGGGCTGCGCTCATGGCTGTTTATATCCCTGTTATGCATTCCAGCAGAAGAAACGTTTTGGACAAGTTAAAGACTATGAAGATTGGCTCAAACCGCAGCTCGTTCAAAACACACTGACACTCCTTAGAAAAGAAATTCCTAGACTGAGGGATAGAATTCAATCTGTCCAGCTGTGCTTTTCAACAGATCCGTTCATGTATGAATATGATGAGATTTGTAATATGAGCTTGGATGCTATCGAGCTGTTGAACGAGTCAGGAATCAGATGTACGGTACTGACGAAAGGTGTATTACCAATTGCATTAGCAGATAAGCAATGTTTTCCTATGGAAAATGAATATGGCATAACGTTGACCACGTTGGATGAGGAGTATCGCATGAAAAAAGAACCATATGCGGCAACTTGTCAACAAAGGCTTGAAGCCTTAGAAGCATTACACAATGCAGGCAGGAGAACCTGGGTCAGCATCGAGCCATATCCTACTCCTAACCAGATAAATCAGAGCATAAATGAATTACTTGAGGCTATTTCGTTTGCAGATAAGATTATTTTTGGCAGAACCAATTACTGCGCAGAGGTAACTAAGGGATATCCGAAGCATAAGCATTTTTATAATGAAAAAGCCCAGGAGGTAATAAACTTCTGTGATGCAAGAGGAATCGCCTATCATATAAAGGAAAAGACTATTACAAAAGAATAGTAATGTGCTTATAGGAACCATCATAGAGTTGATCTAATGGCCGATGAAGAAGCGATGCTCTCCAGGCCGATGGCGTATATAAAGGTGTTAGAGAAGCTGCTAGAGTCAAAGTCGGTCAGCAAGATACTGGGTGAAAAGCTTCTTACAAGTAAGCCAATCGGTGGAGCATTAAACTGGAATAGAGTTTTAACTTTGCGTTGGATAAGTATCCGGAAGGTGTGACGATAAATGACATTGACGTATTGTTCAAACCCGTCTATATATTTAGACTTTAGAAAGACGGTGTGGTTTTCCGAGGCTGGTCATAATTGAAAAATTATTCCAAGATTTAATACAAGACGTTGGAGAACCATTCATTGCTAGAAAACACTATTGAACAACTATAGCAATTTGCAAGTTTTTTGGAGACGAACAAATGCTTTCTATATCAAATTATAATTACGATTCAGAGTGTATAGGGGAAATCGAAAAATGGGCATTTGGAACAAACTGGCCAGTTGTTTACATTGCTTATAATGAGAATGTTGCATATGTTGGTGAAACTCTGGATGCCGTAAGGAGAACCAAGCAGCACCTTTCAGAAAAAACTTTTGATGTCTTCTCAAACATCTGCCTAATAAGCGGAAAGACTTTCAATAAATCTGTTATATTAGATTTAGAGTCATACTTAATTAAGTATATGAGTGCAGACGAATCAAAAAAGCTCATGAATGCAAATATGGGTATAGTCGATCATGAGTATTTTTATAGGGATGCATACGAGGATGACTTCAAAGCTATATGGAAGTTTCTTATAGATTTAGGGATTGTTTGTAAAAGCATAAGCGACATAGAGAATTCCGAATTGTTTAAATACTCGCCATATAAAACGCTGACTGCAGAGCAGCAAAAAGTAGCTTTCGATATAATCAAAAAACTGTGCGAAATAAATGACGCATCAACTAATTCATTGCTGAGAATCGCAGGAGGTGCTGGTACTGGGAAAACCATACTTGCAGTTTATCTTGTAAAATTGCTGAAGGATATTTCAGATGACAAAAAAGTGTGGCTTTCTATAGATGATACTGAAGACGCAGCTTTCATAGAGAGGATGAGCGTTAAGTTACACTCTCTTAAGAAAATTGGGTTTGTAGTTCCTATGATTCAGTTAAGGACTACAATTAAAAGAATTTTTGCTTCAATAAATGGCTTGTCAGAGGATATGGTTTTAGCGCCTGAGGAAGTTGTAGATAGTTATTATGATGTGTTAATCGTTGACGAAGCACATAGACTATATAGAAGAAAACATCTTCCTGGAAGCCACTTATATATAAAATTTGATTCTATAAATCGATCCTTGATGGGGGATGATTTTACAGGAACTGAAAACGATTTGACAGAACTTGATTGGATTATAAAAAGCAGTAGGTTACAGGTTCTTTTCTATGATGAATATCAAACTATAAGAGCAACAGACATCGGTCCTGACAGATTTGCTTCGATTTGCAAACCGCATCTTTATTACTATGCTGAGCTCTTATCTCAGATGAGGTGCCAAGGTGGAAACGGATATTATGAATACATACGTTACATCATCGAAAGCAAAGGAGCCGATATCAAAAGATATAAAAAATTTGATAACTATGAGGTAAAAGTTTTCGATAAAGTAAGTGACCTTGTATCTGTTATAGAGGGCAAAAACCATACTGTTGGACTCAGTAGAGTGATCACAGGTCCGGGGTGGAGTATGGATGAACCAATAATGATAGATGGCGAATGCTATAAGTGGGGTAATGATATCGATAAACCACAACGCGGTGAAGTGTTTAGCATCCATAAAATCCAAGGGTTCGATCTTAACTATGCGGGTGTTATTTTCGGGAAAGAAGTCTATTATGATGATGTAGAGAAGAAAATAGCAATAAATAAGAGAGAATTAAAGGACAACCATACAAAAAGCAAGGGCGATGAATATATGTATAGATACATATATAACATTTATATCACTTTGATGACTAGAGGCATTAAAGGGACATATGTATACGCACTAGATGAAAAGCTAAGAGAATACTTAAAGGCGTTTCTTGGGTAAAATGCGATGAAACACCAAAAGCTCCAGACAACAGAAGAAGTCTCAACTCGCATGGCTAATGTAAGTCTCAAAGGAGGAAAGTCTGAGCAAGCATTAGCTAAGGCTTTGTGGAGCCATGGCATAAGGTATAGAAAGAATTATAAGCAGGTGCCTGGTTCCCCGGATATCGCTATCACTAAATACAAAGTAGCAGTGTTCGTTGATGGAGAATTCTGGCATGGTGAGAACTGGGACGAACGCAAGAAAAAGCTGAAAAACAATCGTGAGTATTGGATTGAGAAGATAGAAGAGAACATAACTCGAGATAAGAGAAACGATGCATTACTTAACGATATGGGGTGGATTCCAGTGCATTTCTGGGAGAAGGAAATAAAGAAAGATTTGCAAAAATGTGTAGATAAAGTCATCGATGCTGTACAGGTCCAGTTTTCTAAGACGATTGAGCTCTGAAAACTGTTAATACTACATATATATGGTACAATCATAATATCTATACCATCGATCCATCATGAGATGGTGCTAACAACTAAAGGTATAGAGGATCTACAAGTGTGATGGCGCTTTGCGTCAAGGAGGACTTATTATGAAAAAAACTATATGCGAATTGTTTGCTGGTGTCGGTGGTTTCCGCTTGGGATTCGACCGACTTTGTTCTGGTTGGGAAACTGTATGGTTCTCGCAGTGGGAGCCTGGTAAGAAGAAGCAGTGGGCGCATGACTGCTATGTGAACCATTATGGAGACTGTGCGGACATGGCCGGTAATTACACTACCGGTATTGATGTCAGTGAAGTCGACAAGAACGTAGTACCTGACCATACATTACTGGTTGGAGGGTTCCCGTGTCAGGATTATTCCGTAGCGCACTCGCTTTCTTCCTCAAAAGGGATCGAAGGGAAGAAAGGTGTTTTGTGGTGGCAGATAAGAGACATACTTATCGCCAAGCGTCCGCCGTTCGTGCTGCTTGAGAATGTTGACAGACTTCTTAAATCTCCTGCATCACAGAGAGGAAGAGACTTCGGGATCATCCTGACTTCGTTTGCTCAGTTGGGCTACAGAGTAGAATGGCGAGTGATAAATGCTGCTGAGTATGGTGCATCACAGAGACGCCGCAGAACGTTCATATTCGCATATCTTGATACGACCGAATATGCGAAAGCCATGGACTCAGAAGATGCAGAGGTCATCATAGCTGAAAAAGGATTCATGGCAAAGGCGTTCAAAATAGATTCCATGGGCTCTTTACATGAGTGTGATGTCAGATGGACGGATATATCGGATGTAGATATCCAGACACTACTTACGTTGGGTACAGAGGCAAGTGACAATGACCTTATTGAAATGACTAAGTCATTCCAGTTCGCATTCGGCAATGCCGGATATATGATCAATGGCAGAGTCTTTACTGTAGATGCAGCGCCTGCACTTGAACAGCAGACCCTTATGAGGGAGATAGTACAATCTAATGTAGATGAGAGCTACTATATCAAACAGGAGGATATGGCTGCCTGGATGTACATGAAGGGTGCAAAGAAGATAGAGCGGACTTCTGCTAATGGGCATAAGTATATATTCTCTGAAGGACCAATAGCATTCCCTGATCCGTTGGACAGGCCTTCAAGAACTATGCTTACCAGCGAGAGCACTAAGAACAGAAGTACCCATGTCGTAGCGGATCCCGGAACAGGAAGGCTGCGTCTTATCACAGAGAAAGAGGCGGAAAGACTTCAGGGGTTCGATGATGATTGGACCAAGGACTGCCTTATGGATGGGCAGATAGTAGAGATGCCTAGACGTATGAGGTATTTCTGTATGGGTAATGCATTGGTAGTGCCAATGATTACCCGCATGGGAAAAGTCCTGGATGAAATAATTGGATCAGAGAAATAGAGAAAAGGCGGTGACTGACGATGGCTGATATTCATAGATATGAAAAAGGCGACGTTATTCGCCGCCTTGAAACATATCTCGGGAAACGATTCGGGGAAATAGACAATAAAGGATTGTTTGACCATGTGCAGCAGTTCAATCTGCAGAAGGGTATAGCGGGCCATGTCGTAGAGCAGTGCATCTTTGGGTACTCCCCAGATTCAAAACAAGAGGCAGACCTTGTAATTGTTGAAAAAGGCAATGAAACAAAGACTGAGCTTAAAACTACCGGAATGGTAGTAAAAAACAATCCTAAAAAGCATTATGAAGCGAAAGAGCCGATGTCCATAACCGCTGTAGGTGTATATGACATTGGTGAGCAAGACTTCTATACTTCACACTTCTGGGAAAAACTAGAGCATATGCTGATAGTGTACTATTACTATTCAGCGGAACAGAAGAATGTGACCCCTTATGACTATAAGGAGTTCCCGTTTATGGGTTATGAGTTTCATGCATTTTCGCATGAAGATGAGAAGACTCTTCGGAAAGACTGGGAAATTGTAAAAGACTTTTGCTCAGATGTCGTATCCAGGCATCCAGGTGCGCATACTAATGAATGGAAGCAAGCGGTCAAGCAAGATTACATAGATAATCATGGCGTATTGAGGCATCAGTTGTCATATATCGATCTAGCACCTAAATTTCCGCCGCGCTTCAGACTTAAGAAATCGACAGTGTCAATGCTCATATCAAAACACTTTGGTTATGAGTTGGAACAGCTCCCGGGACGTTACTCGAGTATTAGTGATGTTGATAGAAAATGTCACGAGCTGACACTGCTGTATAGAGGGAAAACTGTTGGCGAACTTGCTGACTATTTTGATATCCCTAGGGCGACAGTAGCTGGTAATGAGGCTAAAGGAATTTCTGAACTTATTACGGTCAAGATGTTTGGCGGCGAAGCGAATAAACTTAACAAGGTAGAGCTCTTTGAAAGATTTGGTCTTACTGCTAAAACTATAGTGCTAAGCCCAAAGGGCGGTAGAACAGAAGATATGAAATTGTATCACATTGATTTTGACGAGCTCACTCAGACTGAATCCATCGATGATGATGGGACGGTCAGACCGTTTGAGTTCGGTGATTCTGAGATGTATGCATATTTCTCAAACAACGAGTTTCTGTGCATCATGTTCGAAGAACAGGAAGTACCTAAAGGAACAAAGAATAAGCTCATCGATAATAAATTCATTGGTTTCAAAAGATTGGTTTTTACCGAGGAATTCATTGATACCGAGGTAAAGGAATTGTGGTTCGACACCAGAGATAAAATATACAATAGAACATTGATCGATGTCGTGAGCCGTGATAGTAATGGTGAGCCGAAACGTAATAAGTCAGGTGATATCAGCAGTGCACCTAACTTCATGAAGAGTAAGGATAATGACGTGTTTATACGTGGATCAGCCACTGATTCATCACTAAAACATAAAACAGAATATGTTAACGGGATAAGGATGCTGCCGCAATATGTGTGGATAAAGGGTAGCTCTGTTGTAAAGGAGCTAGAAAAGATATCGTTGCTTTAGGGTGCTGACAGATTGTTTTTATAATGGTATCAATAAGGACAAGGATAATAAAATGGAAACAAATAAAATAATTAGTGCATTACAAGAAGCAACCACTCTAGGAATATTTAAGCGCTTTTGTGAGAAAAATAAGGCCCCCTTTGAGCAAAAGAGGTTACGGAATATATATAGTGCTACAAGTGATACTCTTGCAACAACGAAAAATCTTATAAAAAATGAATTGTGTGAAGACTTGGATACAGAACAAGCTACCAGAATGATGGAATTAATAAGCGCGTATTTGAAAAAATCACAATTTAGGAAAACTATTACAGATTCCGAAAAGCGTACTATGCTAGACAAGCAAGATAGTCGATGTGCGATTTGTGGGAAAGCAATAGGGCTCAACGGGCATGCAGACCATATAGTTCCTTTTAAATATGTTGGGGATGAGCTTGACAATAACTTGCAGATGCTTTGCTCCGATTGTAACTTAAAAAAGAATGCTAGCATAGACTTTCAGATTAGATACTATTTAGGGCTCATATAATCATGGAGGAAATCATAAAATGAAAGATTTGTATGTTTTTGAAGTAGTTCAGCATAGTATTAAAAGATATGTTGGAGTTGCACCCGCAAAAGGCTTGGTTAGATTGGCGACTACGGTTGAATTGAAATCGGTGCAAGAGGCGCAAAGACCTATTGACCCAAAACGTTTAGCTGAAATAGCCGAATTTGTAGCATCAGAAGGAACCTTATCTACTTCTATTGTAATCGGTACCTGTAATGACAAGCTTAACGTCACTCCGGCCAATATTACGGGCGTTCCGAATCTTTATAAAATTAGATTCCCTGAAACAGATGAAGAATTTGAAGAGTATAAGAATTCCTTTGACATTATGGACGGGCAACATCGACTTTTTTCCTTTCTAGATGACTATTGTAAACTTGCTGACTCTGATGATTTTGAAATCACATTTGAGATGTATATAAAACCAACTATGCGGGAGCGTAGATTGGTATTCAAAAATACAAACGAAAAACAAGAAAAGGTACCTTCAAACTTACTAATGTGGTTTAGAGCAAAACTCGAGATGTTAAATCAGAAGGAGAAGGTATACCATCCTGTAGTGTCTTTACTGAGCAGTGAAAGTATGTCCCCTCTAAAAGGCAGGATAATAATGGGAGCAGAGCCAATCACAGGAGGTATAAAAGCTGAACAGCTGATTACGTTGCTGGATAAAGCAAACATCAAGACTGTTTCTGGTGAACCATTAAGTGATGAAAGGATGCTTTTGCTGATTTCAAATTATTTGAGTGGTTGGGAAGAAGCTGTTGGCTCTAAACTGGTTGATAGGGATTCCCATCTAGGGGCTTTTTCAAAGATTTCGGGTATACGATTTATGATTATGCTTTTACCAGAATTCTATAATAAAGCTGTTGCTGAAAGACGGCAGTTAGATTGTAGCTATATAAAAGATACAATTAATACACTTACAGCAACAGAAGGGATATGCGCATCTGATATTTTTGATAAGGATAGCGATTATTTTATAAATCTTGGGATAAATCCTTTTTCAGCAGAAACTTCAACAGTTGCTTTGGCGAAGGATTGGGGTAACAAATTGAGGCGGTTATCATCAGGCTCGTTTGATCCGTTGGCATAAAAAATCTTTTACCAAAATGTAAGTGAGGAGAAGGGTCAGTACAATGAAAACATTAGTCGCATATTTTTCAGCCAGCGGCAACACTGGGACTCTGGCTATGCATCTTGCCAAGACAGCAGATGCTGATCTATTCAGGATCGAGCCTGTTGATCCATACACTGAGGCTGACCTCAGATGGACCAATCCGCTTGCAAGATGCAACAGGGAGAAGATAGGTAAGAAGGATGTGCCGATCAGCGGCAGGGTAGATAACTGGGATGAGTATGAGTGCGTATTCATCGGTTTCCCTGTATGGTACTACGGCGCACCTAATATCATAGAGACATTCGTGAAGTCCTATGATTTTACAGGCAAGAAGGTCGCTTTCTTCGCTACATCAGGCGGCAGCGATGTTACCAAGGTAGCAGGCAAGCTGGGACCGATGATGAAGGGTGATATAATAGGATCACAGCTCTTCCAGCCTGATGCAAGCGTGCAGACTCTCAAGAAGTGGGTAGAGAGCCTGTAGAATATAATTAATGGTGAGGGGCACTGAGTAACATGGGGGTTAAGAGATGAGAGATATCATCAGGGACGCATCAGTCGATGCTGACAGACATCTCGGGATACTTGAAGTATGGTATCCGGATGAGAGTGAATGGGACACAGCTGCCTTCGATGAGATGAAAGAGCGTGAGCTTGAACAGATCAGAGCAGAAGGCGAGAACTACAGCCGCGATGAATGGTTCAGAAATACGCCGTACTTCAGATACTTCAGGAAGTTCAAAAAGACCTATCCTGTAATGATGCAGGTTGAGTCATTTCTCCTGAAGGGCCGTCCGTTCCCTGAAGGGAAATATAACAACGCGGTCGCATTCCTGACTGAGCTCAAGACAGGATGCCTGCTGGGATCACACGATGCTGACATGATTGAGGGAGACCTCATCATATACATTGAGACAGAGAAGACACCGTTCCCGGGCATACACGGAGATGCACACAGCTATCCGGGAGACTTCACATGCAGGGACGACGGATCCGTCGTTGTTAGCATGATAGCCGGTGCAGATGAGCGCACATGTCTCACTGACAACAGCAGACATGTATTGTATTTCGCATTCGGCACTCCGGGAATGGCTGCAGAGACACTTGAGCGTCACCTGGATCAGGTGCTTCAGTATGTCAAGGTCCTGGCACCGGCAGCAGAGACGCAGCTGCATATGTACTGAGAAGATATTGACTTAAGCTATCACTGAATGTTAACGAGGAGGAAACATGGCAGTAGATTCCAAATACCACAGATACCGCGATGCGGGAGAGCGGGCGAATATCAACAACGTAGAGGAATACGGTGTACCTGCAAGGTCGTTGTTCACATCGACCAAGGTACTCACTCTGCATCATCATATAGATATCACTGATGAGCACGGGAACCTCGCATACGAGTCGAATACCAAGTTCCTGTCGATACACAGAAAGACGGATATCACTGATGCGAAGGGCAGACAGGTAGCACATATAGAGGCTAAGGTCCTGACCCTGCATGCCCGTCACTATGTGACCATGGCAGACGGGACCGGCTTCGAGCTCTCCAATGAGCTCTTCCATCTCATCAAGGACATCTTCAACATCGAAGGACTTGGCTGGCAGCTTAAGGGCAACATAGTAGGTCTCAATTTCCAGCTGTATGATGAGAACGGAAAGATAGTAGCGGTAATAGGACAGAAGATGCTGTCCCTTCATGACAAATACTGCATAGATATATATCAGCCTGAACATGAGGAGAAGGTTGTAGCCATACTGGTGACACTGCAGCACATCATATATGAAAGACAGGCTGCTGGCAGCGGCGGTGGCGGCAACGCAGGAGAATGATAACAGAAAGGTGAGGAACAATGGGAAAGTTAGAAGAATACATTGAAAGAGCTAAGGACCTGGCTGAGGATGCAACAGATGCTGCTAAGGTCGTTGCAGGAGAAGTCATAGACAAGGCTAAGGAACTGACTGAAGAAAACAGCAAGGTCAAGGAGCTGACAAAGAATGCTAAAGAGCAGGCAGCAGCCATCTCATTCGGAGCAAGAGAGAAGGTGCAGGGCATCGTAAGTGATGCTAAGGCCGTCAAGGAGATCAGCATCGGTATCGAAGAACTCAAGGCGATGCCTGAGGTCGAGGGATCCATACTGTACACGATGGAACATGAGTCGATGATCAATAACCTCAAGAGCCTTATGCTGTTCATAAATGACAGAAGACTCGATGACGCATCGGTGGAAGAAGAGATCAGACGTGTGATGGAGAAGGTTAAGCCTGCTGAAATGCCGGTACAGGATGCTGTGCAGACGGAGGCACCGGCTGCTGAAGCTGAGCAGGAAGCTGCACCGGCACCTGAACTGTCTGATGAAGAGAAGGCAATTGAGAACGCGAAGATCATCGCTTACAGCGCATGCACACGTGCGATCGAAGCACTCGGAGTATAAGGAGCTTAATCAGTGAACACTGCAGAAGCGAAATGCCGTGAATTCCTCGCCGGCAAGGGGATGGAGGACCGGATAATAGACTTCAAGAATACGGATATAACAGCTGAGAGCACAGCTATCGCTCTCGGTGTTGATGTGGACAGGATATGCAAGGGACTTGCCTTCAAGGGCAAGGGCGGCACTGCCGTAGTCGTGATCGCATCCGGAAAGTCCAGAGTCAATAACGGCAAGTTCAGGGATGTGTTCGGCTTCAGGCCGACAATGCTCCCTGCAGAACAGACGGAAGAACTCGTAGGTCACATCGCCGGGACGATAAACCCGTTCTGCCTCAAAGACACAGCAAGGCTGTATCTCGACCTGTCCATTAGGAAGCATATAGGGGAGACCGTGTTCCCGGGGATAGGTGGTGAGGACTCAGTAGTCGAGCTCACTGTAGATGAACTGGAGAAGCTGTCCGACCCGGTGTGCTGGGTAAGTGTGACAATATAGGTGATAAGGACTGGAGGTAAGATATGCAATTCATGATCATGGCTTATGATGGTGAGAATATGCTGGACAAGAGGATGGAAGTCCGTCCTCAGCATCTTGAGGGGATGGCCAAGCTTGGCAAGCATGTCGTATGCGCAGGCGGCCTTCTCGACGATGAAGGCAAGCTAAAAGGCTCTGCCCTCGTTGTAGAATTCGATGACAGAGCCGGAGTAGATGAATATCTTGAGAATGAGCCTTACGTCCAGGCAGGCGTATGGCAGAAGATAGAAGTAGAGCCGATGAACGTCGTCATAATGAATGGCGAGAAAGTCGGAAAATAGAAGTATATAGCACTGGTCTATAACTCGATTACTCCTGGCTTGATATCAGGATCATGGCTGCAGAGCACCTTCACACAGGAAGGATCTGCAGCTGTTTTAGATAGCCATTTAAGCGACCTGAGCTGGGAACCTCTGTCGGCTCCGATGCCCGGAGGTGTCATGGTCTTCCAGTTTGCTGGTGAATATGCTGCATCTGCTGCAAGCAGTACATAGCGGCTGCCATTTCGTATAAGGATGCCGGCCTGTCCATCTGTATGACCAGAGAGCTTGACCATCATGAGGCTCTCATCTCCGGTTATATCCACTGCCCGGTCATCAGGACCGAGCAGGAATCCTCTGTAGTACGGATACTCTGTACCGGGGAAATCCCACAGATTCTCGGGCTGCCTCACCTTGTACTTGGTCCTGACCGCCCAGTATCTTTCTTCCTCCGGCAATATTTTTCTGCTGACTCTGCTGAGGTGCTTGAGACCTGCCACATGATCAGCATCGAAGTGGGTTATAAGGACGGCAGCGATATCTTCCTGTCTTATACCCATGGATTCAAGCTGCTCATGTACTGCCATGCCCTGCGGAACATATGGGTGGTACATACGCACAAGATAAGATGGCAGCACATTCTCCGCAGCCTTCCTTGAATACACTCCCTCAGGACTAATATCCCTGCTCCAGCCTGTATCAACAAGATAGAGACCAGATGGGTGCTCGATGAGATATACACTGACCGGAAGCGTTACGCGTTTGCTGTCCGGCATCGTCAGGGCACGCCCGAGATCTCTTGCACTATTGCTGCTCCCTGAAGGGACACAGTCAGCAACTCTTATATATCCGCAATGTAATACATGTATTTTCATAATCTACCTCTGTATTTCAATAATACCATGTTATTATTGGATTAACAGCGATATTGACAATCTGAGAGGGGAGCTGAAATGAAGATATTAGTACTTGAAAGCAGCGGCAACATCAAAGGCTCATCCAACATGCTGGCGGATGAATTCATCCGCGGAGCAGAGGAGAACGGACACGAGGTCACTGTATATAACGTGATCAGAAAGAACATCAAGCCATGTCTCGGATGCGGACACTGTGGCATGTCAGGTGCATGCGTGCTGGATGATGACTATGAGAATGAGCTGAAGCCGCTCATTGCAAAGACTGACATGATCGTATTCGTCATGCCTGTCTACTACTACAACTGGCCGGCACCACTTAAGATGTGCGTGGACAGATTCTACAGCTTCACGATGGAGCTGACTTCGATGCATAAGAAGACAGTGCTGCTCTCAGTTGCATGGGACAACACGGATACCGTATTCAAGGTAACAGAAGCATACTATAAGCAGATCTGCGACTACATGCAGTTCGAAGACTGCGGAATGGTGCTCGGAAGAGGATGCGGCTCGCCTTCAATGACGAGAGGAACAAAGTATCCGCAGCAGGCTTATGAACTTGGAAAGAGCATATAGGGATCAACAATGGGCATTCTTGACAAGCTCTTCGGAGGCACGAACATAAACACAGCACTTGAGGAAGTGCATAATACTCAAGGCGCAATCCTTATAGATGTGAGAGGCACTGATGAATATGCAGCAGGCCATATTCCCGGGGCTGTCAACCTTGATGTGAACAGGATCGGCGAAATAGGCTCGTTTGTAAGAGACAAGAATGCGCCTATATATACCTACTGCCTGACCGGAAGACGCAGCGGCAGGGCTGTAGCCGCGCTTAAGAATGCCGGATACACCAATGTAAAGAACATTGGAGGGATTAAAGGCTATAGGGGACCAATAGAGAATCTTTAATGGAATGGGGACCAACTATTTACATCGTTGGGCACAACAGGAGGAGCAATCTTATGGATGACCAAACATTAGATTACAAGAAAATGATGGTCCGAGCTATAGAGGAGTATGAATCGAGTATAGCCAAAATAATATTTCTATGCATAAAGAACCTTGAATTTGGGTTGGGTGCAAATAAGCTTGCCCAAATCCTGTCTGGAACACAGACTAAGTTTATCACTGACTACGAACTTCAGAATAATCCCGCATTCTCACTTCTCAAACAGTATTCCCAGAAGGATATAAAGAATGTGATAAAAGCACTTGTAGACTTTGATTATCTTGAGTACGAAAAGGTGAACTATAATGTAGAGATACTGAAATTAAGTGACAAGGCTCTTAGATTCCTTCAAGGGAAGGAGACTCTTGATGGATCATTTATTGATATCCTTACGGAGAATGATTTTGTCGAACTTGATGAGCAACAATCTGAATTATATGAAAACCTAAGAGCGCTTAGATATTCACTGGCTAAGACTCAGGATGTTCCTGCATACATAGTATGCTATGACAAAGTTCTCAGACTGATTGCGCTTATGCAGCCTAAAGATGAGAAGGAGTTGCTGGAAATAAAAGGTGTTGGACCATCATTTGTTGAAAAATATGCGGAGCAATTCTTATCAGCCATTGACAGCTTCAAAAAAGAACATGAATAGATTTTTCTGAGAAGGGATATCAATTAGTATTGGAAAACCATTGTTTTCAATTGGGTTGAATTGGAGTTGGCAAGAATGACAGTGGACTACTATTGGGATCAGGACACATGCACGTACTATATTCATAAATACTATCCGCAACGGGATTGGGAATCTCTGGATGATCAAAATCTGGAGACATGCAAGAGGTTGTTATACTATAAAAATCACAGTGATAAGAAAGCATACGGTTATTTTACATTTGATATCATGGATGCACTGGCAAATATAGTAATACATACCTTTAAAAGACATTGTATCTACCTTGTATGTGTTCCGTGCTCAAATCCTAACAAACAATCGACAATGATGGAAAGCATTAACCTCATTTCCAGGATGTCGAGTGATGGTACAGTAAAGTCTTTCACAAAATGCGATATTCCGTTTTACGATGCATCTGGTCTTATAATCAGGAAGGAGCCCTTAAAGTCAGCTCATACCAGTCTTGAGAGACCAAGCCTGAAGGATCATATAAGAACAATGGAGATTTCTAACAATGATCTTTTAAGTTATAGCGCTGGTTATGTAATACTTGATGATATTGTAACATCAGGAACACAGATGCATGCGTGCAACCATCTACTACGATCAAGAGGGATAGAAGCGAGCAATATCATACAGCTGGCTATAGGGAGAACCTTTTGAATATGAAATATTTTGAACACTTATTATTTCTTAAGAATATAAAAGGCGTAGGTCTGGCAATAATAAACAGGGACTATCACAAACAGATTCCCTCATACTCAGAGTTCGATGTTTTCATTGAGTTCGTAAAGGCTAATGAGAATCTATCGGATGATGAAGTTGCTCAAGCTGTGAAGAAGGTTTCTGAAGCAAAGCGATTTATTGAAAATGACGAACATATAGGGATAATTACACAGTTTGATAATGACTATCCGGAACGATTCAGAAAGCTTGGTAACCAGAGACCGCTTTATTTCTATATCATGGGGAATAAAGAAATACTTCATGATAACTCTATTGCAGTTGTTGGTACCAGAAAACCTTCCATCTATGGAGAAAGTGCAGCAAGGAAGCTGGTAAGAGAACTTTATGACGTAGTTATTGTAAGCGGGTTAGCATTAGGCTGCGATCAAATAGCGCATAATACTGCCATAGGTATTGGAGCTAAGACAATAGGGGTATTACCAAGTGGAATGTATAATATTGCGCCTGCTTCGAACAAGAAGTTAGCTTATGAAATTGCAAATGGGAACGGCTGCCTCATAAGTGAATACGAGCCGAACGAATCTGCAGCAAATTATACCTACTTGCGAAGGGACGCTGTTATTGCGGCATTATCGGATGGGGTGCTTGTTATTGAATGCGGCGAAAAGAGCGGTACGATGCATACCGTAGATGCTGCCATTAAGATGAATAAGCCAATCGCGTGCTACTACACTGACAGAGGCGGAGACTATACAGGCAACAAAAAACTTTTGGATGCTAAACAAGCAATGCCACTATCGGTTCCTTCGGATATTCGAAATCTCATAGATAAAACGAGGGAAAAACAAACTTCAATGACAGCTGAGCAGATATCAATTCATGACTTATAAAAAAGGCGTAACTAGGTAATAAAAATGGACAAACTCAAACAAGCTTTTCGTGAATTCAATGAAGAACGTGACTGGGACCAGTTCCACACACCAGAGAACCTGGCCAAGTCCATCAGTATAGAAGCAGGAGAACTGCTGGAATGCTTCCAGTGGAACAATGACTTCGACAAGGAGCACCTCTGCGAGGAACTCGCTGATGTCATCAGTTACTGCGTCATGCTTGCAGATAGGATCGACGTGGATATCGAAGAGATCGTGATGGACAAGCTGGAAAAAACTAAGAAGAAATACCCGGTAGATAAGTCTAAAGGCGTGAGCACTAAGTATACGGATCTGTAGTAATGGCGTATATAGATGAATTCTCTTTTAAAATTGAATCAGTAAGTGACATTCGCAGTCTAAAACACAATAACAGCAAGGTCGGTGAGAACTGGCCGGTTGTTTACGTACTCAATAATAAGAAGCTGGCATATGTTGGAGAGACAGTAAATGCAGCAAGGAGAGCTGAGCAGCACCTGGCAAACCCGGATAAGAAGAAGCTAACAGAGATCAGAATAATCAGTGACAGTGATTTTAATAAATCAGTTATTCTTGACCTTGAATCATATCTGATCAAACATATGGCGGCTGACGGAAAGTATACGCTGCTGAATGGTAATAATGGTATTCAGGACCATGACTATTATGAGAGATCCAGGTATGAAGATGCTTTCAAAGCGATATGGAAGCAGCTTAAGAAGAAAGGCGTTGTTGATAATTCGATCGAATACATAGAAAACTCTGAATTGTTCAAGTATTCTCCATACAAGTCCCTTGGAACAGAACAACTTGAGGCTGAGCGTGAGATTTTAGGTGCCTTTGCCATGCATCGTAATGATGAAGGAGGGGTCAGGATCATCGTGAGAGGAGGGGCCGGAACAGGAAAAACGATCCTTGCAATCTACCTAATGAAGCTGTTTTCGGATATAAGCGGTAAGCCGGATGAATCCCCGTATATTGACGACTATCTTGATGAAGATACAGAGACCGTTTATGCAGCAGATAATCTTTCAGGTATTGAAAAGATAGGTATCGTATTTCCGCAAACCTCATTAAAAGCATCAATCAAAGATGTGTTTAGAAAGGTCGACTCACTTAAGCCGAAGATGGTACTGGGCGCAGTTGATGTAGTAAAAGACTATTTAAAAACACAGAAGAAATACGACTTACTAATTGTCGACGAGGGACATAGACTCAAGTGCCGCAGACCTGGCGGTAAAGGAAATCTCGCGAATAATGGCACTTTCAAGAAATATTGCATGGAACTGGGACTTGACTATAACAATGCAAGCGAGCTTGATTGGCTCACAATTTGCAGTGACCACTTAATTATTTTCCGGGATGACTGGCAGACTGTAAGACCCAGCGATATGGATGCAGATGAATTCATGGAAGCCATTAATCGTAACTGGAACGGCACCTTGGTAGAACAATACCTGCTAGCTCAATGGAGATGCAATGGAGGAAACGAATACATTGACTATCTGAAAGCAATATGGAGCTGTAAAGCGAAAAGGCATCTGTCTATAGATAACTATGATTTCAAAATGTATGACGATGTCGGAAAAATGGTCGAAGATATCAAGAAACTGAATAAAGACTATGGACTCTGCAGAAATGTTGCCGGTTATGCGTGGAAATGGAAATCCAAGAAAGACAAGAAGGCCTACGATATCATAATTAATGACAATAAGTATCGCTGGAATTCCACCCTGAATAACTGGATAGATAAGTCGTATTCAATAAACGAAATTGGTTGTATACATACTGTGCAGGGCTATGATCTTAATTATGTCGGAGTAATCGTAGGTGAAGATGTTAAGTACGATCCGATAAATAACAGAATAATTGCGGACAAGGCTAATTACTATGATACTCTAGGCAAATCCGGAGTTTCAGATGACCCCGAAGCGCTGAAAGAGTATCTTGTAAATATTTACCTTACTCTTATGACGCGAGGTATCTGTGGGACGTACGTATACGTCTGCGATCCAGCACTTCGAGAATATATGGCACAGTTTATAGATAAGGCATAGTAAATTTATAATGTAATGGATTTAGATAGAGTATGCATAGCAAAACGAAATCGTGGCAATGCGGTTCTCGTAATAATTGAAGGAAACAAGGCATCTTTGGGGTGGAAGGAAGCTGAGGCATATTCCAAAGCTACTGGGTGCAGTATAGGAACTATTCGAAACCCGTCAGACGGCGAACGTATAAAATGGGTAGTACGCCCCAAAAATGAGCTTGGGCGAATAAGGGATTACTTTAAAAGACTCGGATGCTCAGTTGTATTTGTTGATGGCCAGGGGAAACATATATCTGGTGGGAGTTTGTCGAATAATAATGGCAGGAATAATACCAGTTCTCCAAAGAAAAAAGAGCAGAAGAGAGAACAGAATGCTACAAGGCAAAAGAGAACAAAGTATGCACAAGATGGGACAAAGAAGAGTTCCAGAACGACTCCGAAAACCAGATCAAAAAGGGGTGTTAATGTAGTTACAGGTGGGAGCATATTTGATGTTGAGACCTCAGGTTCATACAAAAAGGTAAATCCAGTAAATACAACTACAACAACAAAAGATGCAGGTAAGCGTGCAGCTCAAGTGACAGAGACAAGAAGTTTTGTAGATAGTGAAATCCATCCAAACGGCGTCCGCTATGGTGACGCATATAGATACAGAAAAAAGAATAAAAGAGGTAAGTGAATAATAACTAGTTAGGGATTTGATTTTGATTCAAGTAGATCTGAATATCCCAAATAGGAGAAGTTTAATTAATGCAGGACATAAAAGACGCTAACGGCCTCACTGAGGCTGAATTCCTGGCACAATACGACGACAGCATGTACCCGCATCCATCGCTGACTGCGGATGTGGTCATATTCAGAACGCACGACGACGGAGCATCACCTGATGTTTTGCTCATACGCAGGAAGAACCATCCCTGCATAGGGCAGCTGGCTCTGCCGGGAGGTTTTGCTGAGAAAGGCGAGACCATCGAGACGACTGCAGCACGTGAGCTTGAAGAAGAGACCGGAGTGACCGGCCTTAAGATGAAGCTTGTAGGCATATACAGCAGGCCCGGAAGAGATTCGAGAGGATGGACGGTATCGGCAGCATATACTGCAACAGTAAGAGAAGGAGAGATCAGGCCTGTGGCCGGTGATGATGCGAGAGAAGTCTGCTGGGCGTCTGTGCAGGAACACAAAGGACAGATCACAGTCTTTCTTGACGGTGAGTGTGTAAACGAAGAGCTGGCATTTGATCATTACGAGATTATTTCCGATGCATATGAGGTGAGGTTATGAATGATTTGTTCAGGAATTTCAATTTCAATGAAGCTCCGGCTCAGATGATCACGACAGTCTGCGGGATGGATCTGCCGGAGGACTACCTCGAATTCATGAGCGAGCACAATGGCGGAGAAGGACCTATAGGGAATATCGGCTATGGCTGCTTCTTCAGGCTGGAAGAACTTGAAGAGGCCAATACCGAGTATGACGTGCAGGAGTCGTGGCCGGGACATGTCGTCATAGGGTCGGATATGGGCGGCATGCTGTGGGCATATTGCCCGGAGAAAGAGGTCTATTGTCAGATAGACAGCTGCAGCATCAGTGATGATGCGTACTTTGATATATCAGGATCGCTGGAGGAGTTCGTCAGAAAGATCGGCTAAATATTAAACTGCGGGTTAAATGACAGACGGCTCGCTGTGAGCTACAATCTTCGTGTGACTTAGATTGAACAGAAGGAGATAAGGAGAAAAGAATATGAAATATACATCGGCTGAGGCCAACAAGCTTCTCAAGACACTTGAGACTAAGAGGAACTCACTTCTCAGCATAGAGGAGAAGTCCGCAAGCTTCGTTATATCCGTCGGAGAGGATGTCGAAGAGGTAAGACCTGAATATGATTTCCGCGGCATCCAGGGTGAGATAGCTGACCTGAACGGGAAGATACGTGCCGTCAAGCACGCTATAAACGTGTTCAACACGACACATACTGTTCCTGGCTTCGATGACATGACCATCGACCAGGTGCTTATATACCTGCCGCAGCTGTCTGCGCAAGTGTCAAAACTCAAAATGATGGCCGAGGCTCTTCCGAGGGAGAGAAAGGAGAACTTCAGGTCCAACCTGGTTGAGTACAATATCGCCAACTACGACCCGAAGGAGGCCGCAGCTGAATATGAAAGAGCACAGGCTGAGCTAAGCTCCCTGCAGCTCGCTCTCGACGCAGCCAATGCGGGAGAGATGATGGAGATAGAGATAGCGCTCTGATCAGGGCGCTATTCTCCGGAGCCGGACCATGCGATGTCCTGGGTGTATTGCGCTCAATGCTAGGGTATGTTAAGGTCCAAGGTCCGTGTCTGTTCGTTATTCTGTTTGTTATCTGTTATCCGTAAAGGTATATGGTGTGCAGATCTTTACAGAACACGCAGGCTCGCATGACCGGTTTCGTTATATATACGATTATTACAGCTGCTCGTATGCGTAGCGAAGGCCGACTCCGCTCACCGCAACGAGGCCTGCGAAGTCTTCGATTGGGTCGACATAGTCCCGCTGGATCCACATTTCTATGGTGCCTGTGATGAGATAGGCTGCTGCGTTGATGAAATAGCTGATGTTCCTTTCAGATGGATCGGCGATGCCGGCTTCCCGCCATATTTTCTCGATCTCGGATGCGATCCCCCTGGTGATCCTGCCCAGGTGTCCCCTGAGTACGATCGTAAAAAGTCTCTTGTTGGCGTAGATCGCTTCCGCCATACTTTCGTAGCCCTGATGCAGCCTGAGCTGGTCAGGTTCCTTTCCCAGCATGTTCACTGTTATTACCTCAAGAACGGGTGCCAACACTTCCGCTGCATGGGCCTCCATGGATTCAAGGAGTGCGTACTTATCTCTGTAATGAGCGTAGAAGGTGCTCTTGTGGACACCTGCGCGCCTGATTATGTCCTGCGTCCTGATGCTGTCGATGTCGCGTGCTGACAGAAGCTCGAATGCGGCCTCCAGTATTTTGTCTTCGGCGGATACATACCGCGGATCATTTCTGTCCATTTATTTGTCCCTTACATGTTGTACTTGCTTGTACATTTTTTTCAAAACAGCTCTAACCGACTTTTGTCGGTTATTGTCGGTTGTCTGCATTATACACCGATTTTATAATTATTTCAGTAGATATATGCCCCGCGGGGGATAGTCGCAGGGGACAGAGAAACGAGTCCGTATTTCGATGAAGAGAGAGGGAGATCATTATGTTTCTGACAAAACACGAACTGACTGAAGGCGAAAAGAGGTGTCTCGAGGCATATAACCGCGAGAAGAGCGCCAAGCCGAGAAAGAACCTCATCAAGCTGGTAAGGCATATCAACATGCTCAATCCGGTTCCTGATGAGAACTCATGGGAGTACATATTCTTCGACCGTCAGCTCACTGATGAGCAGGTGGACTTTGCACTGAAGATGAAGCTGAGACATCACTACACCATCAGGGAACTTGCAGACCTGCAGAAGCTGAGCGTTGAAGAGACAGCGAAAAAGGTCTATGACCTGGTATACATCGGCCTGCTCGAGTACTGCAACTCGCCTGGCGAAGAGGATCTGGTGCAGCTGCCGGTATTCGCTCCGGGCTGCATGGAAAGCACGGTAATGACCAAGGAGAGGACTGACGCTTATCCTGAGACGGCACCGGCATTTCTGAATTACGTACTTGACCTGCAGAAGAAGGTCACATGGGGCTCATTCGGCGGAATGGCACTCATGAGAACGATCCCGGTAGAAAAGGCCATCGAAGGCAATACACGTAAGGCAAAATTCGAAGAAGTATCACACTGGCTCGACTGGGCCGGGGACAGCATCGGAATTGCACCGTGTGAATGCCGTAAGCTCCGCCGCATGGTAGGCGAGGGAACCGGCGACCTTGAAGGTGAATGGTGCATCAACCTCGGAAACTACGCTGAATCCTGCATCAGGGTCGGCAAGGCCAGAAGGATCACAAGAGAAGAAGCAGAGAAGATCCTGCGCCGCGCTGAAGAGCTCGGATATGTCCATCAGCTTTCCAACGTCGACGGACCGGACTTCTCGATATTCATCTGCAACTGCAAGTGGGATACGTGCATGGCGCTCAGAACGAGCTGGTACACAGCTTCGCCTGACCTTTCCAGCTCCAACTTCAGGGCCAGCGTAGACCCGTCACACTGCGTTGCATGCGGCGGCTGCGTCGAGGTCTGCCCGCAGAACGCGGTCAAACTCGGACAGAAGCTTTGCCAGAAGAAGCCTGTAGATATCCCGCCTGCCAAAGTTTCAAGCGATTTTGCCGTCATGCCACCTAAGTACTGGAACGGACCAGAGTTCCTTGAAGGCGGCAGGGATAATGTAGTACCTGAGACAGGTACGGCTCCGTGCAAGTCCAACTGCCCGGCACATATATCTGTTCAGGGTTACCTCAAGAAGGCGGGCGAGGGCAAGTACATGGAGGCTCTCGAACTCATCAAGAAGGAGAATCCGTTCCCTGCAATGTGCGGACGCGTATGCGCGAGATTCTGCGAGCAGGTCTGCACAAGAGGAGACATAGACGAGCCTGTTGCTATCGATGAGGTCAAGAAGTTCATCGCCGATCAGGAGCTCAATGCTGAGACAAGATATATCCCTGAGAAGAGATTCGATCACGGCCACAAGGTCGCTGTAATCGGATCAGGCCCTGCAGGACTCTCGGCAGCATATTACCTTGCTGTATGGGGACACGAGGTCACCGTATTCGAGAAGCAGGCTAAGCCGGGCGGCATGATGGTATACGGCATACCTTCATTCAGACTTGAGAAGGAAGTTGTTGATGCCGAGATCGATGTAATCCGCCAGCTCGGAGTAGAGATAAAGTGCGGCATCGAGGTTGGTAAGGATGTCACTCTTGACCAGCTGAGAGCTGAAGGCTTCAAGGGATTCTATGTGGCTATCGGCCTGCAGAACGGCGGATCGCTCGGCATCCCGGGCGCTGACGCTGAGGGCGTGATGGCAGGTATCGACTTCATGAAGAAGATAAACGGCGGCGAGGATGTCAAGCTCAAGGGCAATGTAGTCGTTATCGGCGGCGGAAACATCGGCGCTGATGTTGCAAGAACTGCTGTAAGATGCGGAGCTGACAAGGTATCGCTGTACTGCCTGGAGTCATATGACGAGATGCCGATGGGACCTGAAGACCAGCACGAGTGCGAAGAGGATGGCATCGAGATCCACGCAGGCTGGGGACAGACCGAGATCACTGAGAAGGGCGGCAAGTGCACAGGCATCAAATTCAGAAAGTGCCTGTCCGTCAAGAACGCTGAGGGCAGATTCGATCCTAAATTCGATGACGCTGTTACTGAAGAAGCTAAGTGCACCACAGTACTCTTCTGCATCGGACAGAAGCCTGAGTGGGGCAAGCTGGCTGAGGGCAGCAATGTGAAGATTTCCGCAAGAGGTCTTGCTGAAGCAGACAGCTGGACATACCAGACAGCAGAGCCTGACGTATTCGTCGGCGGAGACATCTACACCGGTCAGAAGTTCGTCATCGACGCTATCGCTGCCGGCAAGGAGGCTGCAGAGTCTCTCCACAGATACGTGCATGAAGGCCACAGCCTGACACTCGGAAGAGTCAGACGCGACAACTTCCACTACATAGACAAGGACAACCTGGTCATCTCCAGCTACGACCACAGCGGCCGTGAGAGATACATGATAGATCCTTCCAAGGTAAGGACTTTCAGGGATGAGAGAAAGACATTCACTGAGGCGCAGGTAAAGACAGAAGCTGCAAGATGCCTCAGCTGCGGTGCGGCACACGTCGACCAGAAGATCTGCATCGGATGCGGACTTTGCACAGTACAGTGCAAGTTCGACGCTATCCACCTCGACAAGGTACAGGAAGTATGGGGCGTTCCGTACGAGCAGCTCGTTCCGAAGGTCATCAAGGAACAGATCGGTAAGATGGGCAGGATCGCTGTCAGAAAGATCAAGGCGTAAATAATAAGATTGGCAGAACCTCTGTCAGAAAAATCAAGGCGTAAACATGCATGAGATCAACGTTCTTCAGAAAGCTGTCGATCTTGCAGAGCAGACAGCAATAGACAATAACATTCCGCGGATCGCCTACCTCACGCTCGAGGTAGGTGAGCTGTCGGGCTATGTTCCGGTGTTTTTTCATAAATATTATCCGATAGTGACTGAGAATAAGCCTGTATTTGATGGGTCTGAGCTTAAGATCATTTCTGTCGCGGGTGAGGCGCTTTGCAAGGAGTGCAGTGCGATGTACAACGTGATGCGCTGTGAGGGGAAATGCCCTAAGTGCGGCTCGCGCAGCAAGACGATACTGGGCGGACAGGAGTTCAGGATTAAGGAAATAGGCATACCTGAAGATGCTGTGGGGAGGGAGCCATGAGAGATCAGTATTCAAGACAGTACATTGACGATCATGGGAACGTGATCGCATTCAACCAGGCGCGCTTTGACAACCTGCATATGGGGTATAAGAAGTTCGAAAACCGGCCTAACGGACTCGGGATCTTCAACTTCATCAAGTCAGTTGCATGCGCGCACGACTGGAACTGGCAGATAGTGCTCAAGGTATTCAAGCTTATCGTGGCAGGATCTGCCTGGATGAGAAAGGAAGGCCTGAAGAGCAGGATCTACAAGAAAGTAATGATGTTCTCTCCGGATAAGGAGAGAAACACTACAGGTCTGGTCATGCCTCTCAAGGTGGATGTGGATATAGACATGACTGAGCAGGGCCAGAAGGTGGTAGTACCGATGGATCTTGTGAAGGACGCGCTTGCCCAGGCTGACTATATCGCCGGCATGAACAAATGCCTTTGCAGGGATGCGCAGAACTGCCAGGAGTACCCGCATGACCTGGCCTGCCTCTTCATCGGAAAGATCGGCGAGCAGGTCGTGAAGAACGGGCTGGCCCGCCAGCTCACATATGAGGAGGCCTGCGAGAGGGTAGACAGGGCGGCTGAATACGGGCTCACCTGCCAGTCTCTCTGGGTCGAGGTCGAGCAGCTTATCTGGGGCATCCGTAACGATGACATGGACAGATTCCTCGAGATCTGCTTCTGCTGCGAGTGCTGCTGTGTTGCCATGAACCTTTCGCGCAATGCTTCAAGGGAGATCAAAGACAGATTCCATCCGGTCGGCTGGACAGCTGTTCCGGTCAGAGCCAACTGCACCGGCTGCGGAGAGTGCATCTCGGTCAGGTGCCCGCAGGACGCACTTTCGATGGGCGAGGACGGCGTCATCGAGATCAACCAGAACCACTGCGTCGGCTGCGGCATCTGCAAGGCGAAATGCCAGCATGACGCCATCAAGATCAAGCAGACCATGCCTATGAGAGGAAGCATCAAGGAGTACTTCAGTGAAGACTTCTCGCTCGACCTGAGGAGCTTCGAGAAGTATTGATAAAACTAAACTGTGAGTTCACTTCACAACTGCAGTCGTATAGTGTATACTGTGCTACTGCAGTTTTTGATTGAAGATGAACTGAGTAATGATGAATTGGTTAATGACGACTTGATTAATGATGACCGGAAAGAGGTGATACGGAATATGGAACAACTGAATACAATCCGAAGGCCCCTAAGACGGGTGGATATCTCCATCAACATGGAGAAGACCGGGGCGAGTCCATACCGTCCATCGAAACAATGCTGATACTTTGCGGCTCCCTGGGTGTCGAAGTGAAAGACCTCCTCGTCATTGACGGGGATTTTGCTTTTTTTGCGTTTGCATTTTGCGTGTGATCTGCGGATGTTGGTGAATATGGGGCGGATTGCGGCAAGATGTATCAACCTGTTACAGGGTGAAAAAGAGTTTTGCACGCAAAAGTTGATACACGCAGTGGCCGCGGGAGGCAAAATGTATCAACATCAGGAAGCCGGCACGAGTATGATCCGGGCAGACGTTGATACACGGAATACCCGCAGAGGCCGGGATGTATCAACATTTGGAATAAACTGGAACCCGATCACAATGAGTTGCACGCAAAAGTTGATACATGCAGTGGCCGCGGGAGGCAAAATGTATCAACATCAGGAAGCCGGCACGAGTATGATCCGGGCAGACGTTGATACACGGAATACCCGCAGAGGCCGGGATGTATCAACTGCGGTTTTTTCTTTGCATAATCCATTGTATGACAGGCATGCCACTATGGTATTATTAACATGTATGATTATGTAAAAAAGCATGGACTGTAACAGGTGTGTATGAGTCTGTAAAAAACGGACTGTGCCAGATGTACAGGCCTGTAAAAATACGAAACAGGAGAGGCAAACACGCAATGGACAAGATAACAATGTTCCACATTACCGAGTGCAAGTACTGCGACATGGCGCGCAGGGCTATCGAGGAGCTGAAGGATGAGCACCCTGAGTATAAGGATGTCGAAATCGAGATGATCAACGAGAATGAACATCCTGAGATCATCGAGAACTACGACTACTGGTCGGTGCCTTCGCTTTTCATCGGGAAGGACAAGATTTTCGAGGCGGCGCTTTTCATGCCTTATGAAGAGGTCAAGGGCGGAGTGAAGCTCGCCTTCGATACAGCGCTCAAGGCGGAATAAGAGGCTGGGGAATTAGGAATCCGAGGAGTTAAGAGCCTGGAGAATTAAGATTACTTAGCGGAAGTAATAAGAAGGATAATCAGAAATGAGACAGTACATTGTTGACGCGTTTACGAGCGAGCCGTTCACGGGCAATCCGGCAGCAGTCTGCGTGATGGACAGCTGGCCTGCGGAAGAGTCCATGATGAAGCTCGCTATGGAGAACAACCTCTCCGAGACGGCTTTCATCGTAAAAGAGGAGGCGGGGTATCACCTGAGGTGGTTCACGCCAACTACTGAAGTAGAGCTGTGCGGACACGCGACTCTGGCATCGGCATTTGTCATACTGAATTACTACGAGCCGGAAAGTGACGAAGTCAGATTCAACACCATGAGCGGCGCCCTGACGGTAAAGAGAAGCGGGACGAAGTACGAGATGGACTTTCCGACATACGAGCTGAAGGAGATCCCTGTCACTGACGACATGGAGAAGGCCTTCGGTGTCCGCCCTGTCAAGGCAGTGCTCGGAATGGACCTCATCTGCGTATTCGAGACAGAAGAGCAGGTAAGAGATATGCAGCCTGATCAGGCGGTGCTCATGAACGTTGAAGGGCGGCTCCAGAACGCAACAGCACGCGGAAAGGATGCGGACTGTGTGTCCAGGAGTTTTGCGCCTAAAGTGGGGATAGCTGAGGACCCTGTCTGCGGATCGGCTCATTGCCAGCTGGCTGACTACTGGTCGAAGGAGCTCGGAAAGACTGAAATCCATGCGTATCAGGCATCGAAGCGGGGAGGACATCTGTACTGTGAGATGCAGGGTAACGGAAGGATCAATATAAGCGGAGAAGCAGCTCTGGTGGCTGTCTCTGAGATAGCAGCTGAACTGTAATAACAGCGGCTGCATCTGAGGCAGAGGCCAGGCTGTAACAAAGGTGGCTGTAATATTGGTAACTGTATCTAAGGGAGCTTCCGGGCTGCAGGAGTGTGCCTGAGGGGCTTAAGAAAGGAGATCGGAAATGAAGAAGCTGGTATACGTTTTGCTTACGTTCGTACTGGTCATGGGACTTGCCGCATGCGGCGGATCGCAGGGCGGCGGAAGCGGCGACAGTGATTTCACATGGACAAGAGAGGGTACCTTCCAGGATGAGAACAAGAACGTGCTTATCATTGCGAAGCCGACCGGTGATGAGGAGCATGAGGACCAGTGGGCTGTTTCGGTGATTCTGGGAGAGGAAGTCCACGGATGGTTCCTTGATCAGAAGGGCGAGACTCTGGCCGGCAACCTCAACAGCGAGTACGATGACACAGATACAGACTATGTCGTCACCATCTCTGAAGAGGGAGACGATGGCATTCTGATGGAAGTAGAAGGCGGAGACACATATCACTTCACCAAGGTGGAGACTCCTGACCCGATCGGCGTTCTCAAGGTCAACACTGAGGGGCTCGGAACCATTGCTGTCGGACCTGAGGGAGAGGAAGTTGAATTCGAAGAGGACTTCCCTAACCAGTCGACAGTCATCAATGTCACTGAGCCGACCAAGTACATCCTCAGGGCCAAGGCTGACGAGGGCTACAAGTTCGTGAAGTGGACCAAGGACGGAGAGGGCTTCTCAGAGGAAGCAGACATCACTGTTGATGTAGACAGTGACGTTGAATACATAGCCGTATTCGAACCGGCAGAATAGTAACTGATGGATTTCCGGTTCGACCTTCACGAGACACAACTTAATATCCTGGAGAAGTGCCCCGAGTGGGAAGAGCTGATGGGAGTCGTGACGTTTAAGAATACTCCCAAAGCAGGCACTGCAATCTCGCGCGACCGGACTGTCTACTACAACAGCCACGGCCTGAGAAAGTACCCGCAGGAGGTCCAGGCCTACATCATCGCAGAGCAGCTGATGCACATACAGCTGGCCCATGAGATGAGAGGAAAGGGCCGGGACCGGAGAGTGTGGGAAGCTGCATGCACGGCTGTTGCCTGTGAACTTCTCGTTTCTGACGGCTTCGAGCCGCCTATAAACATGATAAGACACAGGGACGCAGCGGGCAAAAGCGCCGAGGAGATGTACGACATCCTCTATGAGCAGGCCGACAGGGAAGAGCCGGAGCCACAGGAGAGCGAAGAGACAGAAGACCTGTATGAAGAGGTCTTCGTTTCTTCTGACAGAAAAGACACCGACAGGCAGGCGGGCGACCTGCAGGGTGCGCAGGAGAGGGATATAGAAGACCCGGGCCTAGCGCATGCCGTTGCGGGACTGCCGGATCTTCTAGAGGACAGCCTGCAGCTCGACTACGACTGGTTCCCGGCGGACAGGATAAGAGACGGCATGCTCATAGAGCAGTTCAGGCCGTATCCCGTGCCGCATGCCGAGATATTACTCGACACCAGCGCGTCCATAGATTCCGACCTTCTTCGCGCGTTCGTAAGGGGAGTCAAGGGACTTCTGAGCGAGGATGCGGTCGTCAAGGTCGGGTGCTTTGACACCGAGTTCTATGGATTCCAGGAGATACGCTCGGAGAAGGACATCGCCGATCTTGAGATCAAGGGGTCGGGCGGAACGAACTTCGAGACGGCAGTGAAGGCTTTCAGCGGCGATGCCGAGACCAGGATAGTTTTCACCGACGGATACGCGGACATGCCTGAGACGAGATGCGACGCCATATGGCTCGTGTACAGTGACATGCCGGTGGATCCGCCCGGCGGAAGAGTTATATACGTTAAGAAACCAGAGGACCTGAATAATTATGAAATCAATTTTCTTATCACATAAGCAGCTGTTTGAGAGCCCTCTGCCGGTGTTCCGCACTGTCGGGACGGCGGCCCAGGCGAGCGACCTTGCGATGATCACGGCTCCGGATGACGGATTCACGCTGAGCGGCAGCAGTGTCAACTACTTCCTCTCGGAAGGGGAATGCTGCGACAGATTCGGCCGCGACCATGTAGGCGGGAACTGCGCGGTAAGACCTGCCATTTTGCTTGAACTGGGGGACGAGAACCTCCTGAGCCACGCGCGTGAGGTGAGCGACATCGTGACCGTTGAGCTTGGGACCTATCCGTCTGTCATGCTCGAGCCTTCGATGCGCGACATGGCGGAGAGGCAGTACCGTGACGGGACACTTAAGAAGACCGGAACGGCATATACCATCGCAGGTGAGAAGAGGGACGTCTACAGGCTCGGCGCCAAGCAGATAGTCAGGGTGCCTGTGACTGAAGAGACGGCTGCGGGATACGTGCAGCTCTCGGACGGGAGCATCGTGAACTCGGGCGAGGAGATCTTCCTCGAGGTGAGACCGGTTCGCTGGTATTACGATGAGATAAACAAGCTCCTCATCTGCGGAAGGGCGCTTTTTGCAGGCCTCGGACGCGAGGAGGCAGCTGAATACATGAAGGAAGCCTTCCTTGAAGAGCTCTTAGCAGAAGACGATAAAGAGCTGGCATCC
This sequence comes from Anaerovoracaceae bacterium, assembly GCA_045540775.1. Taxonomy (GTDB): domain Bacteria; phylum Bacillota; class Clostridia; order Peptostreptococcales; family Anaerovoracaceae; genus Crickella. Next base: position 34,663 of record JAZQHU010000032.1, read on the forward strand.
GGAATGGCCGGAACGACCTACCACATAGAAGAGCATGATGAGCTCGATCTCATAAAAGCCTTCATCAAGGCAGACATCCCTGTCTTCATCCACGGCCTCACCGGCGACGGCAAGAGCGACCGTGTCAAGGAGATAGACCCGGATGTGCTGGATATAGAGCTTGTGAATGAGACGCCTGAGACCATTAACGGGCGCGCGGTCTACAACGAGACCAATGACAAGATCATAGATATCAAGCCGGTGTGGCTTGTCAAGCTGGAGCGTCTCTGTGAGGACGGCAAGCTCCATATACTATTCTTCGACGAGCTGACCAATGCGACCAAGCAGACCCAGGCGGTCATCTTCAAGATCGTTCTGGACAGATTCGTCAATAACCGCTGGCCGCTGCCGCCTAACGCGCGCATAGTGGCTGCCGGAAACGACCGCGCAGAGTCGAGCGTGGCACATGACCTTGCCGAGCCTCTGTTCGGAAGATTCGCCCATATATACATCAGGACGACTGTAGAGAACTGGATGCCGTGGGCTGTAAGAAAGAAAATCAATCCGTATGTCATGGAGTTCCTCGCGAACAACGACCTGTACCTCAGAACGACCTTCACCGGCACGGAAGGCTATGCCGACCCGCGCCGCTGGGAGATGGTATCCAGAGTGCTCGACAGCTCGGATAATGATTTTGCCCTTATCGAGCCTATAGTCGGCAGGGATACGGCAGATGCATTCATCAGGTTCTTCCGTGCGCAGGAGGAGATGGCAGACCTCGTGAAGTACACAGACGAAGAGATCTCGCATCTCACAGTCGCCAGAAAGTACCAGATAGCGCAGCAGTGCCTGTATGCAGCATCGGCAAAGCCTGCGGAGGCTGAGGCTCTTGTTGAGAGGCTCGGGCCTGAGTTCGCTGCATGGTTCAGGTATGTGCTGGAGAGGAAAAGACATTAAGGCTGAAGGAATGAGCATGACTGGATGCTCGTAGCTGAAGCATATTGCATGCGCGAAGGCTATGAGGATCATGGAAGGTGATATCATGGGAAAGAAGGGCTTCGGAAATAGCGACGAACAGGAGAAGGCGAGAAAGCTGAGCCCTGCTGAGGAAAAGCGGCTCGAACTTTTTGAGGTGACTTCTGAAAAGATGGCTGAGGAGGGCTTCAGGCGGACCGACCTTACCGTGAGCATCATGGAGGCGAACAAGTTCGGCGTCCTGCTGCTGATACCGCTCTTCCTCATCGGAGGAGGACTCTTCTACCTCAGACACGGCTGGGGCATGTGGGAAGGCATCTTCACGCCTTTCCTGAGATTCATGGCATACCTCGTGGCGTTCATAATCGTGCACGAGGGCATACACGGACTGAGCTGGTCTGTCTTCTGCCCGAACGGGTTCAAAGATATTGAGTTCGGCATCATGAAGCAGTACCTGACTCCGTACTGCACATGCCTGGTGCCGCTCTCGAAGGGGGCGTACATATTCGGGGCGCTGATGCCTCTTGTGATCCTCGGTATTGTGCCGATGATAGCAGGCATAGTGACCGGGGACTGGTCGGTCGAGCTTATGGGAATCATAATGGCTGACTCAGCCGCGGGTGACATCATGATAGTCCGCGACATACTGCGGTACAGGAGCACCGCAGAAGAGGTCGTGTATATAGACCATCCGACACAGGCGGGTGGAGTCATATTTGAGAGATAGTGAGCAGTCGTCGCAGGCATGGAGCGCATCAAGAAGGCTATAAATGAGGCAAGATAACCGGCAATTTTGCGACCGGAAACATATATATAGCTATTAAAAATCTTAGGAGGATATAGAGATGAAAAAAGAAGCATTTGAAGTACTGAAGAACAGAAGAGCCATCAGAAAGTTCAAACCTGAGCAGATCACTGACGAGGAGCTGAACGCAGTTCTCGAGGCAGGCACATATGCGCCTACAGGTGCAGGAACACAGGGCGTGCAGATCGTTGCCGTCCAGACTCCTGAATACCGCGACAGAGTCGCTGCGCTCAATGCCGCAGTAATGGGCAAGGACATGGACCCTTACTACGGAGCACCGACCATCGTGCTCGTATTCGAGACACCTGAAGGCTTTACACAGGGATTCGACGGACCTGCAGTTACTACCAACATCGTAAATGCAGCATATGCAGCAGGACTCGGCTCATGCTGGATCCACAGATGCCGCCAGATGTTCGAGATGGAAGAGGGCAAAGCACTCCTCAAGGAGTGGGGACTTCCTGAGAACCTGACAGGAAGCTGCTCAGTCGCACTCGGATATGCAGACTGCGAGCAGCCGGCAGCAAAGCCACGTAAGGAAGGCTATATCGTAAGAGTGTGACATGAATGTTATAAGCATAGCTGCAAACTGCATAGTAATACTGCTTGAGACAATAGGACTGTCCATAAGCATATCTGACAGGGGCTGGAAGATACTGGCTTACTATACGCAGATAGCCAATATAATCACGCTGATCTCGTCGATATTTCTGCTTGCACTCGGAGCAGGCGGCTTTACGTGCAGCCTGAGATACATCAGCACCTGCATGCTGACGATGACATTTCTCATCACGCTTTGCGTGCTGGTCCCGATGGGCGGCGGATTCCATAAACTGATGCTGTCCGGGAACGGACTTTACCATCACACGCTGTGCCCGGTAATATCCGTAACATCGTATATTTTCTGGGAGCAGCACAACTCAGTCATAATACTGCCGGTGCTGATAACCTTCGTGTACGGCATGACGATGATATGCCTGAACTACCTGCGCAAATTCGACGGACCGTATCCGTTCTTCAGGGTACACAAACAGAGCAGAGAGGCTACACTCATGTGGATCGCAGTGCTGGTCACCATAATCACACTGATATCCAGGGCGATAGAGCTCATAGCAAAATAGATCAATGAAGCGAAGGGAAAAATATGAACGGTATCACACTTAAGACACTTGACGTAAGACTGTCGGTATGCAAGGTGGAGGACTACTCACAGGTGGACATCACGAAGCCGTTCACCTTCACAGGTACCACCGACGAGGAGCTGTCACTGGTATGTCCTGTCGAGGCAGTACCGGACAACACGAATGAACGTGACGACGGATGGAAAGCCTTCCGCATCGTCGGAATACTGGACTTCAGCCTGATAGGCATTTTGTCTAAGATCTCTGCAGTGCTCGCGGATAACGGCGTCGGGATCTTTGCAATATCCACATACAATACCGACTACATACTGACCAAGGAAGAGAACTTCGACAAGGCACTTAAGGTGCTCGCCGAAGCAGGGTATGAGATAGAGGTCTGAGCCTGTCAGACCGGTCAGCTGGCGATCGCTATCGGGGCCTGATACGAGACAAAAACACCATAAGATGATCAATACAGGAACTCCGCACTCATGATGGGTGCGGAGTTTTTACATGCCAGCGGCACCCTGCAGCACGCGTGAGAGTACAACACCCACCAACCTACAATATCTCGCGCGCGCTCAAACCCGCATTCTTATTACTTTACACATCACATTACCTCAATAATCTTGATCAAAGGAAGAAATGTGATTCCGGTCGCTCTCAATTGAGCTCCCGGTGTCTGCTAGCCGGTCGCCCTCGCTCTGCAGCTGTCCGGGCTGGTGGAGTAGTCCCCGCCGGTCAGCGCGGGGCTCCCGGAGCAGACAGTTACCGCGGCGAGAACAATGTTGCAGCGTTGGGTTGGCGTAACCATGGTCAAAATGCCTCATCCTACGCCATCAAATTCAGGTAGACAGGCTGGATAGACAGGAAAAGTTGGCGTAAGAATGGGAATAGAGACTCGAGTTACGCCAACCGAAGACTCTTAAACGCGCATTATGAACCATTTTGTTGGCGTAACAGACAATAGAATGATTCGATTTACGCCAACTCTATGACTCAACGGAGAGACAAGGGAGTCTTTGATGGCGTATAATTGGTTCAAATGGTCTGTGTTACGCCAATCATGAGCTGCGGGACAGCTGCCAGGAGAGGCAACAAAGGAAATCAGGCATAAAAGCTGTATAATCAGCCAGCAAAGGAGCCGGTGAAGCGGGAGAGGAAGGACTGAAACTAAATGCACGATATATGGAACCCGTGGCACGGGTGCGTGAAATGCAGTGAGGGATGCGAGAACTGCTATATGTACTTCCTCGACGAGATGAGGGACAAGGACGGTGCCGAGATATACCGTACCGGCAACGCCAGGTATCCTCTGTCGAAAGACAGGAAGGGCAGGTACAAGATACAGAGCGGCGAGATGATCAGCGTCTGCATGACGTCGGACTTCTTCCTGGAGGAAGCTGACGCGTGGCGGCCGGAAGCGTGGGATGTGATGCGCGAGAGGAGCGATGTCATTTTCTATCTCCTGACCAAGAGGCCGCAGAGGGTGGCGGAGTGTCTGCCGCCTGACTGGGGAGACGGATGGGACAACATCTTCTTCAATGTGACCTGCGAGAACCAGAAGAGGGCTGACGAGAGGATGCCGCTCCTTCTTGAGCTGCCTTTCAAACATAAGGGCGTGCAGGTCGCTCCGTTCATAGGGCCGGTCAGCCTGGATAAGTACCTTGCGAGCGGGCAGGTCGAAAGGGTGCTGTGCGGAGGCGAGAACTACGGCGGCAGAAGGCCATGTGATTTTGACTGGGTAAAATCCCTGAGGGCTGAGTGCGCAGCGCACGATGTGACCTTCGTCTTCATCGAGACGGGCACGGTGTTCATAAAGGACGGGAAGAGATACGAGCTGAAGGGCAAAAGGCTGCAGGCGACTCAGGCTTTCAGATCGGGGATGTACTACGAGGGAAAGCCAATGCATTTTGACCTGGTCGACAGCTGGGGGCTGCCGGTGCCGGAGGAGAGGCTGTACGTGCCGCACTACCGGAGGCACTGTGAGGAGTGCGCGATGAAGCCTGTCTGCAACGGGTGCAGCGACTGTGGGAAGTGCGACTGAATTGTGAAGGAAAAATCATTGCAGGAATCCCGATTCCGATATACAATCTGTGTGTAGGAAGAACACACCGGCAGACTCAGATCGCTGGGCCTGCCTTTTACTATATATGCCGGCACGCCGGTGAGGGGGAAAGATGGACAGCAAGACTAAGAAGGATTTTAAATATACGATAGTACTCGACGGAAATTTTGCAGATGCGGCAGGCCGTGTTGAAGAGCCTGAAGAGGCGGAGCACATCCATGATGCTGAGCACTCCGAGCACAGGGAGATGATGGACCGCCTGTATTATGAATACGAGAGGCTGAGCCTCAAGGACCCTAACACTCTGGACAAGGACGACATCTACCCGCACAGCTACCAGTGGAGACTTGGCGACAAGTACGATGTGGGCAAAGCTCCTGTTCTCGAGGAGGCTATCAGAAGGGGCGTCAGGATTACGGATACTGAGGCTTATGCAAAGTACATTCAGGAAGTAAAGAGCAGAAAGTTCGAGCCTGATTCGTGGGATTGATATTATACAGCAAGACAATGAAATCATATCGGGGTTAAATATGGCAGATTTCAGAGATGTTGTAATGGGACGCAAAAGCGTAAGGACATATGACGGCAGGGAACTGACGCCTGAGGACAGGGCGAAGATCGAGGCCTGCGCTGCTGAAGCGGGCGCTGGCAATCCGTTCGGGATCCCTGTTGAATTTAAGTTCTTAGGTGCCGAGGAGTACGGCCTTTCGAGCCCGGTCCTGTCGGGTGAGAAGCTGTATGTTGCAGGCATCGTGGACAAGGTGCCGTATTCGGATGTCGCTTTCGGCTATTCGATGGAGCAGCTGGTGCTGTATGCATGGTCGCTCGGCATCGGGACAGTGTGGATCGGCGGCACGATGAAGAGGGAGAACTTCGAGAAGGCAGCAGGCCTGACAGAGGGCAAAAGGATGCCTTGCATCAGCCCGGTCGGTTATCCGGCTGCGAAGAGGGCTCTCAAGGAGACTCTCATGAGAAAGGGCGTCAAGGCTGATGACAGAAAGCCGCTCGGCGAGATCTTCTTCGACGGTGACTGGGAGAGCCCGCTCACTGAGCAGGGCAGCATCAGAAAAGCAATGGAGCTTGTAAGATGGGCCCCGTCTGCCGTCAACAAGCAGCCGTGGCGCATCATCAGAAAGGACGGAGCCTACCACTTCTTCCTTAAGCACGACAAGGGCTACGTAAGCGACGAAGTGGGCGACATGCAGAAGATAGACATGGGCATAGCGCTCTATCATTTTGTGCGCGGACTTGAAGAGGAAGGCATGAAGCCTGAAGTAAAGGTCGAGGACCCGGGCATCGCAGCAGCAGAGGGCACTGAGTATATCGCTACAGTAGCTGTGGTATAGGCTGCAGACGAGCGCAGGACCGTAGCCGTTTTGCGCAAACTGTCTGAGTAGAACTGGAGACACAGGAGACGAACACATGGCTGAAAAAAGATCCTGCGTGGACTGCGGCATACTGAACTGTCAGACGAGGGACAGGGAGTACCCGGAGTTTTGCCTGACGACTGAGCTGTCTATGGAGACGGCGGAGAAGGTCCGCAGGCTGTACGAAGACGAGGAAAACAACAGGGTGTCTGTTGTTTCGGCGCAGATAGAAAATGAGTTCTACCTGCAGTACACGAGGCTGCAGGAGGTCATGGAGTTCTCGAGGAGGATGGGCTTTCATAAGATCGGGATCGCGACCTGCGTGGGCCTGATCGAGGAGAGCAGGACTCTTGCGAGGATCCTCAGGAAGAACGGCTTCGAGGTGTATGGCGCCGTCTGCAAGATCGGGTCTTTTCTCAAAGCGGATGTCGGGGTGTCTGAAGATGACATGACCAGGACCGGCGCCGTGATGTGCAACCCTATCATGCAGGCCGAGGTGCTGAACCAGGCGGGCACGGACTTCAACGTGGTCATGGGTCTGTGCGTAGGGCATGACAGCCTGTTCTATAAGTACTCGGAGGCTCTGGTGACGACACTTGTCGCAAAAGACAGAGTGCTGGCACACAATCCTGCCGGCGCACTGTACCAGGCGAACGCGTACTATAAAAGCAAGCTGGTGAAGGAGTGATTTTGCGCACTGCTCTGACGGGCAGTGCTTTTTACTGAGAGGGGATACGGGGGAAGCTATGACTTCACAGGAATGGGAAAAATATCATAAAGAGGAAGACGAGAAGCTGCAGAAGCAGATCCGCAAGCTGTCAAGGAAGAGCACGAGACGGATCTATGCCGGGGCGCTGATGTTCGTTATTGCATGGGCGCATTTCGGTTCCGGGATGAATCAGGCCGGGGAGGCGCTGGAAGGTGCTTCTCCTGAAATGGGCAGAGAGGTAGTGCGTAACGTTCTTGACACCGGATTTTTCCTGACGTTCTTTGTTCTCGTAATCATAGGATTTATCCTGCTGATGCGCTCGGCGGCTCTGTGGAACCGCTCCGAGGAAATCGGCAAACAGAGGCTCATATGGATGCCGACTGAGGAGGAGAAGAAGGATATCGAGGCCAGGTTCGATAATGATTTTGTCCGCTTCATCATGTCCAAAATCTCACTCAGGGAGACTGAATCGGTCAAGGTATCGCTTGACGGGATCAATATCCGGAACAATACCGGCGACAAGCACTGCAATCTGAACAAATCCGGATTCAAGAGACTGTCCAACTATGAGACAAAGCAGCTGGCTTACTTTATTGCGGACAGGATGTTCACTGAGGGCTTCACCATCCTGCAGTCGAAGAAATACGAAACGGTCTACGAGCGCTACGTTGGCGGTGTAACTGAAGTGGGAGGCGAGGGCCCGAAAAAGCAGAGCTTCATGAAGAAGACGGCAAAGAATGTCAGGTGGCTCTCATCAAGGATCTCTGAGATAATGCGCATCAGGAATCCGCTCGGCCCTGAGCACCAGGAAGCCGGGCCGGGCCTGATCGAGGGCGGCCAGGTCATCCTGAACAAGGGCTACATGCCTGATGACTCGAAGTATGAGACATTATGACAGTGGGGACGGCATGAAAAAACCGGCAAATGCGCGATTGACGCATCTGCCGGTTGTTCTTTTGCCCGTTAGCCTTCAAGACCGCCTACTACAGCAGCAACTCCGCCTGCAGCAAGTCCGCATCCGAGGATAGCCCAGCCTACAGGGCCTGCAGCGACCAGTCCGGTTGCTGTAACTCCGGCAAGTGCTGCCAGAGAACCGCCTGCAGCAGCTCCGCCGATGAGTCCGCCAAGACCAGCTGACCAGAAACCAGACCAGCTCCAGCCGCCTGCAGCAGCAGCGAGCTCTTCTTCAGTCAGCTCACCGTCAGCACACTTGTCAGCCATATCAGCTGAGAAAGCTGAGATCTTCTGCTTTTCCTCATCAGAGAACTTGTATCCGTTGGCTTCATAGAAGTCGAATACTTCATCAACTGACTTAAGGTTCTTGACCTTTTCCTGGTTTGCAGGATCAGCAAACACTGCGCTCAGTTCTTCGATCTTTTTCTTCTGTTCTTCTGTGAAATTAGCAAAATTCTTATCCATTCTTTGATTCCTCCTTAGTTTATCTTTTTACCTGCCTGTTAACGAGCATTAGAGAATACCACGCACAGGCTTAATAAGCAAGTGTTTTGTTGCAAAATGTATCGAAAGGGTCCCCGATGACACAAAAAGCTGACAATGAGAACCGTCCCGGGTGTCACCATTGCTTGAGCAGGGACAGGATGTTGTCTCTGCAGAGTTTGCGGGCGGTCTCCGGGGTGAGCTTGTCGATCAGCATGTAATACTTTTCGATCTCGGCAGGGTAGTCTGCCCAGTGGCCGACCTTGTCGGAACCGATCATGAAGCGGTCTGGGTATTTCTCGATCACGGCTGCCCACATGTCTGCGAAGATGTCGGTGTCGACCTTGCCTCTCATGATGTCGCCTCTGATGTAGTTCTCGAAGAAGACCCAGGAGATGTCCACGTAGAGGTTCGGGTTCTCGTTCAGGAGCTTGCTCGCGATGATCAGGAGCTCTTCCATCTCGATACGGCGGGAGACTCCGACATGCGCCCAGATTATCTTGCAGTTGCGGTTGTGGTCGAGCGCGCGCTCGAGCTCTTCCTGGTAAAGCGGGTATTTGGCGTTCTGCGGCGAGATGTTGTGGTGAACGAGGACCGGCAGGCCGTAGTCTGCGGCCAGGTCGTATATCCTGCGGAACGCCGGGCTGTCCATGTGGATGCCTTCGCCATAGGTCAGCGCTGTGAGGTCGTCGTGGCGGCTCATCACTTCGCCGATGCCCTGCCAGAAGTTAGGGTACATCCTGAGAAGGAGCTCTATCTGGTCAGCCGCGTACTTGTCGGTGCAGTCAAAACCGCAGCAGAACGGGTGGAACCTTTTCTGTATATCCTCAGGCATCGAGAGGAGCTCGTGCGCGAGGATGTGGTCCGAAGCCGAGTAGTAGTAGCAGCGGCTGTCGTTACTCATGTAATAGACCGGGCGCTCGGTCATCAGGTAATCCCATTTCTTGACGAGCGGCATGCCGAAGACGACAGCCTCCGAGACTCCGCAGGAGTCCATGGCTTCTACCAGCTTGGGAAACCCGTCCGAGTCCTGGATGAAGTCCAGGAAGTGGAGATGCGAATCGACGATATTGTATCGCGGATCCTTGTCCATTTTGTTGATCTTTATATCACTGTTGTATAACATGCTTGTTTTACCTCTCTGCGGTGCAGCCTGTAGTAATTGCCTTATGAGCGGCCCGTGATTTTACAGGCCTGCAGATTCAGCTGCGCCAATATGTTATTATTATACAGGAAAGGAGCGGATTATGGGAACTCCAATCATGACAGTTGATCTGCACGGAATGTTCAGAGACGATGCGGTCAAAGCGATAGACCGCGCTCTGAAGGCTGCCGACGCCAGCACCTACCAGATCAAGCTGATACACGGATACAACAGGGGCACGAGCCTCAAGAACATGATAATGGAAGAGTACCGCTATCATCCGAAGGTGCTGCGCATCCAGCCCGGCGACAACCTCGGGATAACGATACTTGTTTTGCGCGAACTGTAACCGGAGAGAAGTGCGCGGGGAAAACACATGAGCAACCTGATCACGAAGACAACTGAACTGGCGATGTCGGTCACTCTTGCGTATGTGCGCAGGGGCGATGTTGTCGTGGATGCGACCTGCGGGACCGGGCAGGACACTGCTGCTCTGGCCAAAGCGGTCGGCCCTGACGGACACGTGTATGCATTCGACATACAGAAGAAGGCTTTGCTCCTGACCGAAGCGAGGCTGAAATCGCATGGATATAATAACGTGAAGCTGATGATGAAGTCGTTCGAGTCGATGAGCTCGCATATTCCGGAAGGGAGCGCCGCGGCTGTGGTCTTCAACCTGGGGTACCTGCCGGGCGGGGACCACTCGGTAACCACGACTGCGGAGACTACGATCCGCGGGCTCGAGGCGGCGCTGCGGACTGTGAAGACCGGCGGGATCGTCACGGTGGTCCTGTATGACGGGCACGATGCAGGCAGGGAAGAGAAGAAAAGTGTGATGGATTGGGCGGAATCGCTTGACTCGAAGCGGTATCATGCTGTATATGTGAACATGCTGAATCAGAAAAATGATCCGCCGGAGATACTCTGGATAACGAAGAAATAAGATTGAAAGGAATATATATGATTACCGGAAAGCAGAGAAGTGAACTCAAGAAGATGGCGCAGGAGATAAAGCCGACTGTCATGATCGGAAAGGAAGAGGTGACTCCGAATGTCATCGCATCCATCGATGATTATCTTACCGCGCACGAACTTATCAAGGTCCAGATACAGGACGGGGCGATCCTCGATCCTAAGGAGACAGCCAACGAGATCGCTGAGGAGCTCGGCGCTGAGTTCGTTCAGGCGATTGGCAAGAAGTTCGTGCTGTACAGACAGGCAGCAGATCCTGCAAAGAGAAAGATCGTGCTGCTGTAGGCGGCATGCTGAATAGCGGCTATAATAAGTAGACGGTTATTGGTCAGATTTGACTGCAAGCGGAATTGCCTCGAGCTCGGCGGCGATTCTGCTTTTTTCGTTGCGAAGATCTATATCGTTTTGCATGTCGAGGAAATACTTCTCAGAGACACCAAAATATTTGCCCAGACGAAGAGAAGTATCGACTGAGATCTTGCGCCGGTCGTGAAGAATGTCCTGAACTCTTGATACGGGAACATTTATGTCCTTCGCCAGGCGGTATGCTGAGATGCCATAAGGCTGCATGAATTCTTCAAGTAGTATTTCGCTGATTTTTGGAGTTTTGATTTCCATAGCGGAACTCTTTCTGATGCTGTTTCAATAACTTTTAGTAAGTATAATCAATATACCTGCATAGCGTGTACATGTCAATCGGGTGTAATTGAAAAAGATATCATAAAAGTTGACAAATAGCGTGATATATTATATATAACATATGGCATATATAACATATATATAGTGTAGTGAATGGCAGAAACGAGGATAGCATGAAAAGCGACTTAAAAGAACTGACTGTGGAACTGATGCAGGATAAGGGCTTCCGGAAAGAGTATGAATTGCTGCAGCCTGAGATGAATATTATGCGGGCACTGATGGATGCGCGCATCCGTGCAGGAATGACACAGGTGGAACTGTCACAGAAATCCGGGATCAGTCAGGCTGACATCAGCCGTCTGGAGAACGGATCACGGAATCCGAGTCTGGCACTCCTGAAGCGCCTCGCAGCGGCAATGAATACGACACTCAAAATAGAGTTTGTGCCAAACGAAGACTAGCCTTTTTGGCTTGATTTGACTGCAAGCGGAATTGCCTCGAGCCCGGAGGCGATTCTGCTTTTTTCGTTGCTAAGATCTATATCGTTTTGCATATCAAATAGGGGATTTATTTGGCTTGATGCAGCTAAAAGCTGATGAGTTGGGGATTTATTTGGAGTATTGGAATGGCGTTAAGGGTGATTATTAGGACAGATTATGAAACCCTATAACCCTTGAAATTCCAATAGGTTCTATCAATTGGAGGCACCTCAAAATGGAATGTAGAATAAGCACGTCATTATGTAAAAGAAGGAGGCAATGACTTGAGCAGCCCGTTCATAGAGATAAAAAATCTGTACAAGAGCTTTAAGAACTCCAAGGGAGAAACCATTCAGGTCCTCGAAGATGTCAACCTTGATATAGCTAAGGGTGAGATGTTCGGCATCATGGGATTCAGCGGTGCGGGAAAGTCCACACTGGTCCGCTGCATCAACAGACTCGAAGAGCCTGATACCGGAGATGTAATTATCGACGGAATGAATATAACGAAGCTCGGAACAGCGGAGCTTAATAAGAGAAGAGAAAAGATCGGGATGATATTCCAGACCTTCAATCTGTTCGACTCGATGACTGTATTCGAGAACATAGAGTTTCCGCTCAAAGCCACTATAAAAGATAAGGAAAAGAGAAAACAGCGTGTGCTCGAGCTGGCCGACGTTGTAGGTCTTGCGGAAAAAGTATACGACTATCCGTCGCAGCTTTCCGGCGGACAGAAGCAGCGTGTCGGAATCGCGCGTGCTCTCGCCAATGAACCTGACGTTTTGCTCTCCGATGAGGCGACATCCGCACTTGACCCGCAGACTACACTGACCGTGCTTGACCTTCTGAAGAAGATCAACAGGGAACTTGGCGTAACAATGATCCTTATCACTCATGAGATCGAGGTAATCAAGTACGCCTGTGACAAGGTCGCTATTATCGAGAGCGGCAAGATCATAGAAGAGGGAACAACGGTAGAGGTACTCGAGGCTCCGAAGAGCAAAACGGCCAAGATCTTCACCGGTGTTGAGTCGAGCCTTGCAAAAGCATGGGAAGATAAGAAAGGAGGCGCCAGATGACATTTGAGAACAGCACACTCGGTGAGATCCTGAAGAGCGCATTCAGTGCCAAAGTGTGGGGCGAGATGATGATCCCGGCACTCGGCGCTACCATGTACATGCTTGTGATGGCTCTCATAATCATGCTCATTTTCGGCATTCTCCTCGGAGACCTGCTGTATATGACTGATAAGAACGGCCTTACGCCGGTGCCTGCACTGAACAGCGTGCTGAGCGCCATAGTAAACGCTCTGAGATCGCTGCCGTCAATGATCATGATCATCATTACCATACCTCTGGGAAGGATGATAACCGGACAGGGATACGGACCTAATGCGTGCATCATCGCTCTGGCCATAAGCTGCATACCTATGTTCGCAAGGCTTGTCAGCAACAACCTCTTCGAGGTCAGCCAGGGAAAGATAGAGGCTGCCCGCGCCATGGGAGCAGGAAACTTCACCATTCTGACTAAGATCGTTATTCCGGAAGCCCTGCCGGCACTTATAAGAAGCTTTACAGTAGCGGTTATTTCTGTTCTGTCCATGACAGCTCTGGCTGGTGCGTTCGGAGCCGGCGGAATAGGACATATCGCCGTTCAGTATGGTTTCAACAGATTCCGCTATGACATCCTGATCGCGACTGTGCTCGTGCTGATCATAATGGCTCAGCTGATACAGTTCCTCGGTGATGCTGCGGCAAGACTGGTGCTGAAAAAGCGCCATATGATGTGATATCAATCCAGATTGATATATAAGACTATTTCTTAAGAAGAAAGGAAAAAGCAAATGAAAAAGAAACTGATCGCAATCCTTTGCATCGCAGCTATGTGCCTTTGCGCATTTGCTTCATGCGGCGGCGGATCCTCCCAGGAAGCTGCTGAGAACAGTGATGTAGTAGTACTCAAGGGCCTTGCTGACACAACCCCTCACAAGGAGATCCTCGAGCATGCAGCACCTGCACTCGAAGAGCAGGGCATCAAGCTCGAAATCGTATCCGAGACATGGGACGAGACATGGAACGAGCAGGTTGAGAACGGCGATGTAGATTTCCACTATGACGCTTATCAGCCATACCTTGACGAGTGGAATGAAGCTAACAACGGACACCTCATCGGAGCAGGCGAGAACCCTGGAATCCACTTTGAGCCGCTGGTAATGATGTCCGAGAAGTATGAGAAGATCGAGGACGTTCCTGACAATGCAACAGTAGCAGTAAAGAACGATGCTACCAATGAGTACAGATGCCTCAAGCTGCTGGAGAAGGCAGGATGGATCAAGCTTGCTGATGACCTGACTCTCTTCAATGCAAGCAAGGACAAGGTTGCTGAATATGTAAAGCCAATCGAGATCGTTGAGATGGATGCAGACGTTATCATGCAGGACAAGCAGGACTTCGATGTATATCTGACCAACACAAACAGACTGCTCGACGCAGGTCTTGATCCTCTGAAGTTCCTCATCAGAGAGGATGCTCAGGACAACATGTTCGGAAATGTAATCGCTGTAAACAGTGAGACATATGACAAGGAAGTATTCGACAAGCTCGTTGCTACACTTCAGTCTGATGAAATGAGAGACTGGATCAACGAGAACTACAAGGGCGCAGTTCTTCCTGCATTCTAAACCGTTCCTGATAGGGAAAGCTCATGATCCGTCGCCTCCACAGGCGGCGGATTTAGGGTTATATAAGATAAAAAAGGAGTATTAAAAATGGATTATCATACACTGGCGGTGCACGGCGGCCGTAAGGACGAGAAAAACGACAAGATCAAGCCTGTCAACTATCCGGTATACCTGTCATCAACATTCGTTCAGAATTCGCTCGATGAGTTCAATGAATTCATGTACAGCAGGTCCAAGAATCCAACAAGGGACAATGTCGAGCAGGCTGCAGCTCAGCTCGAAGGTGCAAAATACGGTCTTGCAATGTCAAGCGGAATGGCTGCGGTATCTCTTGTGTTCTCACTTGTAGGCCCGGGAGAAAAGGTCCTCGTCAACACATCTGTATACGGCGGCACCTGGAACTACATCAGTCACGTCTTCCCTGACAGAGGCATTGAAGTGCAGACCGTCAAGGATTTTGCAAAATTTGATTTTGACAGCATCGACGAGAACGTAACTACAGTATACGTTGAGACACCGTCCAACCCTCTCATGGAGGTCACCGACATCAAAGAACTTGCAGACAGAGCCAAAGCAAAGGGCCTGCGTGTGATCGTGGACAACACTTTCATGACATCATACCTGCAGAGACCTCTGGATCTGGGTGCGGACATCGTTCTCTACTCCGCGACCAAGTACTATGCCGGTCATTCGGATATCATCGCAGGACTCGTTATACTGAATAATGATGATCTGTATGCAAAACTGAAGTTCAACCAGAAGACTCTCGGCGCTACTCTCGATCCGTTCTCATCCTTCATCCTTGCGCGCGGCATCAAGACTCTGCCGCTCCGTATGGACAGGCACAATGAGAATGCGCTCAAAGTCGCAGAGTTCTTCGAGGCGTCTGATGCAGCTGACAGAGTCTACTATCCTGGTCTTAAGTCGGATCCGGGATACGAAATTCAGAAAAAGCAGGCGAAGGGATGCGGCGGACTTCTGTCTGTAGATCTCAACGAGAAGTATGATCTCAATACATTCTGCGATTCGCTTGAGTATTTTGACCTTGCAGTCAGCCTCGGCGGCGTTGAGTCTCTCATATGCCACCCGGCATCGATGACTCACGAAGAGTACACTGACGAGGAGCAGGCAGCTATCGGCCTCGGCAAGAGGCTTCTCAGAATAGCAGTAGGTATCGAGGACATCGATGATCTGCTCGGAGACATCAGGCAGGCGCTGGAAAAGGCTAGAAAGTAGCGCAGACTTTCTGCAGATGCACTGTAGTTGCGCTGCGGGCACATAATGGACGCTCTGCGGACTGAGGCAGCTTAAACAGCTGCCTCTTTTAATGTAACGAAAGAAGATACGGCCAGAAAATGATTGAAAATATGATTGCTCAAAGTTGCCTGTTTGCAACTTATATCAGGCCGATTAATGCTATAATAAAAAGGTCTATGGGCGAAGACAAATAAAGACTGCAAAGGACGAAATGAATGAAGGACTTATTCGATAAGAATTCGATAATGGATATATACCATGTGGCCGGATCGGGCATCGGCACGATCGAGGCTGACATAACCAAAATGGACATGGTCGAGGCTGTGGTGAATGCGGCCAACAACTCGCTGCTGGGAGGCGGCGGTGTCGACGGCGCGATACACCGTGCTGCCGGTCCGGGGCTTCTCAATGAGTGCAGGAGTCTGGGCGGCTGCGCTACGGGTGATGCCAAAATCACGAGCGGCTACGAGATGCCGTGCAGGCACATCATCCACACGGTCGGACCTGTGTGGCGCGGAGGAGACCACAACGAGGCGGACCTTCTGGCTGCGTGCTACAGAAGTTCGCTGAAAGTAGCCATGGACAACGGGATACGCACAATCGCTTTTCCTTCAATATCGACCGGGATTTTCTCTTATCCTGTCGAGGAGGCTGCATACATCGCGGTCAACACGGTGATCGACTTCCTGAGGGAGAACCCGGGGAAGTTCGTTTTCGTGCTGTGGGCTTTCCTGGATAAGAGGATCAAAGCGGTGTACGACCATGCTCTCAGCGAGGCTGCAAAGCACGGCGGCGAGGACATGGGCAAAGCCGAGGTCATCATCACCAGGAACCTCGGCGATGACGAGAGAAGCATGCTGAAGGACAAGCTCAAGGACTACGGAAGTGTCATCGATTATGATGTGAAGGGGGCCGACGACGGGCATCTGCTGAGCTAGAGATACCGGCGGCATTTTGCGGCGGATTCAGGCGACTTAGTCCAGGGGACAAAGGAGAACGGATATGGAACTGATGGATGTGATGCTGCAGAGGCGCAGCGTGAGAAGATATACCGGGGAGTCTATTCCTGAGGAGAAGCTGGATAAGATCATAAAGGCGGGGCTCGCTGCGCCGACCAGCAGGGACTTCAGGCCGTGCGATTTCTATGTAGTAAGGGACAAGGCTGTCCTGGCCGAGCTTGCCGGGTGCAAAGCAGCCGGAGCAGGGCTGCTGGCGGGAGCCGACGCAGCTATTGCTGTGTTTGCTGACCCGGAGAAGGCGGACACATGGATCGAGGACAGCTCGATCGCTTTGGCTTTCATGCATCTCATGGCTACTGAGCAGGGCGTCGGCTCGTGCTGGGTACAGCTCCACATGAGAAAGGGCGCTGACGGCTCTGATGCAGAGGACAATGCACGCAGGATAGTGGGTGCACCTGAAGGCTCGCGGATAGTCGGCATACTTGGACTCGGCATGCCGGGCGAGGTGAAAGAGCCGAATACAGAAGACGGGCTTGATTTCAGCAAGGTGCATTTTATTTAAATCGAACGCTCTTGTCTTACACTTTCTGGCAGGGCGATAAGAGGCAAATATCATCTTTGATTTGAGTGGTATAGGCCTCGGGATCAAGAGGGGAAAGTTTATTGATTTACACAGATAAGACTAAAAAAGCAATGAAGCTCTGCTACGAGGCGCATGCGGGCCAGACTGACAAGAGCGGTCTTCCGTACTTCCACCACCCGATGCACCTTGCCGATCAGATGGACGACGAGGACAGCACCATTGTGGCTTTGCTCCACGATGTAGTAGAGGACACGGAGTACACGTTCAGCGATCTCGAAGCTATGGGTTTCGGCGATGCGGTGATCGGTGCTCTGAGGCTGCTGACCCATGATGATGCGGTGCCGTACCTTGACTATGTGAGGGAGATCGCGAAGAACCCTATAGCCAGGAAGGTGAAGCTGGCGGACCTTACGCACAACAGCGACCTTACGAGGCTCGACCGCGAACCGACTGAGAGGGACCTTGAGCGCGTGGAGAAATACCGCAAGGCGAAAGGGATTTTGCTCGCAGAAGAAAACGCGGAAGCGTGCGGGACGGAACGTGCTGCATGTGCGCCTGTTGGCGTTTTCAGGCGGGCGACGATGGACGAGATCCCGGAACTGGTCGACTTCAGGATCAGGCAGCTCATAGACGAGGGGCAGACTCCGGGCAAGGACATAAGAGAGACGAATATCGCGTATTTCAGAGAACATTTTGCCAGCGGGCAGATGGAGGAATGGGTGTGCGACCTGGACGGAAGGATCATTGCGACGGGTGCCATTATCTGGTACGTTTTCCCGCCGTCATTCGATAACGGCGCGGGGCTGAAGGCGTACATCACCAACATTTACACGGAGCCGGAATTCCGCGGGCGCGGGATCGCGCCGAAGATGATCGAGCTGCTCGACGGCTTTGCGAAGGATCGCGGTGCATGCCGCGTGTGGCTTGAGGCTTCGAAGTGGGGCAAGCCGGTGTATGCGAAGTACGGGATGTCGGTGAACGATACGATAATGACGCTTGAGTATCCGGAAGGGGACCAGGCGCAGAGTGATAAAGATAAGTGAAACAGGAATATGACAGTGGGGACGGTTCTCATTGTCATAAAATGAGTACAGGATAGTTATTGGTCATGGTAGATCATGTAACATTTGATGGGAAAGATTATAAGACGCGGGATGTGAGGCTCGAGGAGTACAAGGTGACTGTGAAGGTCGCTGAGGAGGCGCTCGACGGGATCCTGTTCGACGAGGAGAAGGGGTACTCCTCGAGGGAGGCCGAGCTGCTGGACGAGCTGATCTACTGTTTTGTGCCGGATGAGCTGATGGATGCGCCGGACGAAGCGGTCGCGGAGTATATATACGAGAAAGTATTTTGATGAGGTGGAAAGTGTCATGAGGGATGGTCATATTTGACATACCATGTGACTCAAAAGAGATTAAATGAAAAAGGGTATAGACAGGAGAACGGTGTCGGCGGCTTTTACTACTTCGCTGCCGATAATGGTGACATTCATAGTTCTCGGGATCGGATATGGGCTGCTGCTGGAGAAGCACGGCTTCGGGCCTCTGTGGGCTTTGGCCTCGGGGATAATAATTTTCAGCGGAACGGTGCAGTTTGTGAGTATCGGGTTTCTGAGCGGAGGCCCGGTGCTGATGGCAGGGATCACTGCCCTTATGGTGGCAGCCCGGCACTTTTTCTTCAGCATTTCCATGATCGGCAGATACAGGAACGAGGGGAAGAGAAAGTGGTACCTCTACTACGCACTCTGTGATGAGACGTATGCAATGCTGAGCAGGGACGACATCCCGGCGGACATCGATCTCAGCATGTACAGGCTGCTTGTGACGTTTTTCGACCAAAGCGCATGGCTCACAGGGTCGGTGCTCGGCGGCATCATCGGCGGGATGCTGTCCTTCAACTCCACGGGGATCGATTTTGCCATGACAGCGCTGTTCACTACTGTGTACGTGCAGCAGTGGATCGACTCAAAGTGCCACATCCCGGCTGTGCTCGGTGTCGCGGCGACGCTCGGGTGCAGGCTGTTGTTCGGGCGGGACTACTTCCTGATCCCGGCGATGGTGATAATAATCGTGGTGCTGACGATAATGCGGAGCCGCATAGAGCCGCAGTTTGATGAGGCAGCGGGTGAGGCCAAAACGGCAGCAGGTGAGCCGGCCGAGGTACTTCCTCAGGAAGGAGGTGGCGGCGATGAGTGATCACAGAATGGCGATCGCGGTCATCCTCGTGATGGGACTCGCGACCTTTGCGACACGTATCGTACCGGTGCTTCTGTTCGGGCGCGGCAGCAAAGTTCCTGACTATATCATGTATCTCGGCAAAGTGGTGCCGTATACGGCTATGGGCCTGCTGATCGTCTACTGCCTGAAGGATGTGCATATAATGGCCGCGCCGCATGCTTTGCCCGAAATAGCCGCGATGGCGGTGGTAGTGCTGAGCTACCTGTGGAAAAGGAACTCAATACTCAGCGTTGTTATAGGAACCGTTCTGTACATGCTGATTGTGCAGAATATGTGAGAGAAGAATCGAAATGACTGAACAAATCGGAGGAATTACGACGATTTGACAGTAAAACAGGGAGAAATAGTGCAAAAAGGTGCAGTTTTGCCCGGTAATACTGAACATTTTGCGCGAATACCGACGCCGTTTCAGTAAAAATCAGCATTTTTACTGAACTCAAGTGAAACTGGGAGGTTTTTGTTCAGTATTTATGCAAAAATGAAGGCAAAAATTTGCTAAAATAGGGATTTTTACTGAGCTTTTGCGATAATAACGGTTGCTTTACAGTAAAAATATATGAGTGAGGGTAACATGAAACATTTCAGACTGGAGAATGATTATCTTGAACTGTTCCCGGACAGCAGGATCGGGGTCCTGGTGTGCGATGGAATCGACAACAAAGTTTACGACGAGAACCGCTATGCCGACTGGCTGAAGGAGTCGCAGGAAATTGCCATGCAGTATGTGACTGAGGAGGTTTTCACCGACAATCCTGTGATCAGGGTATGGCGTGATGCTTTCTACAAGTTCAGGACCAAGAAGGGGGCGAGGTGCTCTCTTGAGGCTCTGCTGAAGCGCGTGAAAAACGGCGGCGAGATCCGCTGCCTGATCCCGCTGGTGGATATCTACAACGGGATTTCGCTGAGGCACGGGCTGCCGATCGGCGGCGAGGACATCGACAAGTTCGAGGGCGATAACAGGCTGACTATCGCTGAGGGCGATGAAGAATTCATCACTTACGGCAGCGACAAGAGCGAGCCGCCTTACCCGGGCGAAGTCATCTACAAGGATGACGCTGGTGCCATCTGCCGCTGCTTCAACTGGCGTGAGTCTGTAAGGACCATGCTGACCGAGGAAACTAAGAATGCTTTCATGTGCGTGGAGATGACTGACGCTGACAGACTCGATGACCTGAACGCGGGCCTCGACCACATGGCTGAGATGATACAGCGCGAGCTCGGCGGCACCGTGAAGAAGTACATCCTGAGCAAAGAGAACCCGGAGATCGTGATCCAGGAGTAAAAATGGCTGACTATGCGGTCCTGATACCGTTTGTGACAACTGAAGAGGGCAAAGCGCTTCTCCTCGAGGTGCGTTCGCAGCTGGTAAAGCAGCCGGGCGAGATATGTTTCCCGGGCGGCAGAATCGAAGCCGGTGAGACTCCGGTGGAGACGGCTGTCAGGGAGACGTGCGAGGAGCTCGGGCTGAAGCCGGAGGATATCGAGGTGTTTTCGGAGCCTGAGATCGAGACCGAGCTTATGGCTGACGGGAGACGGGTGTTCTCGGTGAAGGCACAGATAAAGTGCCTGAGTAATACTTCTGCCGGGTCACATGAGTACGAGGCCAATGAGCTGGAAGAAGCACTCAGCCTCAATAAAGAAGAAGTGGCGGACGTTTTCCTGCTGCCGGTATCATGGCTCAAAGGCCATGCGCCTGAGTACTATGTGCTAGGTCAGGCTGCGGATGATGAGCTGCCGGAGATCTTAAGAGGATACCTGGCGAATTACGGCGAATTCAGGCGCAGGGGAGAGACTTACTACTGGGAGTACGAAGGCCGCGGCATCTGGGGCCTGACTGCCAGAATCATCAACCGCATATTAGGAAATAAGTCTGCAAATAGAAAATCAAGCAGATTTTGACGAATTTTGAAAATTTTATACAGGTTGGATTTCAGGCAATCGAATAAAGCCAATGCGCTACATTGGAATGGAATGGGAATTTGTTAGTGGGACTACGACTCTTCG
>JAZQHU010000033.1:0-78890 GCA_045540775.1 Anaerovoracaceae bacterium
GGGAAACATGTTGTCTTCCTAAGACCGCTTGGCCTCCGACTTAAAGATCTTCGGATTCCTCTTCTGGCTGCTCGTATTCTTCGCTGCTCTGTCATCCTCAATCGGTATGATGGAAGGCGGAATCTCTGCTATCCTCGACAGCAGAATCAAGGCTGGTAAGTCTGCTAACAGATTCGGAGTTACAATGCTGATGGGTCTTTGGGCACTGATCGGAAACACACTGACAACTCTCGACTGCCTTGGTGCAGCTCCAACAGTTGCATGGTTCCACCTGCTCGGACAGCCGGACGTACTCGATGTATGGGATGCTCTTGCTGAAGGTATCCTGATGCCTCTCACAGGCCTGATCATGGCTATCCTGATCGGCTGGGTAGTTCCTCACTATGTTGATGACGAAATCGAAAGAGGATCCAACTTCAAGTCAAGAGGGCTCTTCGACTTCTGCATCAAGTGGCTCGGACCTATCTTCATGGTACTCATCGTTTACGGACAGGTTACATCCTTCTGGGGCGGCGGAAATTAATCTGAATTATCAGATTCAGTACCGGTTTACATCTTAGAGGTTGTAAGGTTACGAACTAACTACACCAGAATACCCGGTGAGCGATCACCGGGTATTTTCTTGTCCTGATATAATCACATGCCGCTTTCCTTCTTGTCTTTGACATGGAATGTACACATAGGTAAAATTATGGATGGAACAACCGATATGGAATAAAAGCAAATTGCTCTTGATCATTTATAACGGAGACTGACCATGTTAAAAGACAAAACCATAGTACTCGGTGTCACAGGCGGCATTGCTGCATACAAGTCGGCATATCTGGCAAGCGCTCTTAAAAAGCAGCACGCCAGTGTACATGTCGTCATGACCAAGCATGCAACTGAGTTCATCTCCCCTCTTACCTTCGAGACACTTACCAGTAACCGTGTCACAGTGGAGATGTTCGACAGGCATTTTGAGTATGATGTCAAGCACATTTCTCTTGCAAAGGCAGCCGACCTCATGATAGTCGCACCGGCTACAGCCAATTTCATTGCCAAGGCAGCCAGCGGCATCGCGGATGACATGCTGTCCACTGTCTTCCTGGCAGCTAAATGCACTAAGCTTGTTGTGCCTGCAATGAACACAGCTATGTATGAGAATCCTGCTACACAGGACAATATGGCTAAGCTCGCAGGATACGGCGTAAAGATCATCGAGCCGGCTACAGGGCTTCTCGCCTGCGGTGATGAAGGCAAGGGCAAAATGCCTGAACCCGAAGAGCTTCTCGAGCATATCCTCATGGAATGTGCATGCGACAAGGATCTCGAAGGTCTTAAAGTGCTTGTAACAGCCGGTCCTACTCAGGAGGCTATCGATCCTGTAAGATACATCACCAACCATTCCAGCGGCAAGATGGGCTATGCCCTCGCCAGAGCGGCAAGAATGAGAGGTGCTGAAGTAGTTCTTGTAAGCGGTCAGACAGCGCTCACAGCCCCTGCCGGCGTCAGTGTTATCAATGTTAAGAGTTCACAGGAGATGCATGATGCTGTTATGGAGCACGCAGAAACCTCTGATATGATATTCAAGGCAGCTGCAGTTGCTGACTACACCCCGCTCACCGTTGCCGATGAGAAAATCAAGAAGAAAGACGGCGAGATGGTTATAGAGCTGAAGCGCACAGCTGACATACTCGGAGATATCGCTAAAATTAGAAGAGATGATCAGGTCATATGCGGTTTCTCCATGGAGACTGAGAATCTCATAGAGAATTCAAGATCCAAACTCGAACGCAAGTCTCTGGACCTTATCTGTGCCAACAGCCTCAGGACTGAAGGAGCAGGATTCAAGGGAGACACCAACATAATTACGATCATAACAAAAGACAGCATTACCGAACTCGGCAAGCTGTCCAAACTCGATACCGCACAGCGGATCATAGATATTGCATCTCAGATGCATATGGTCAGAGAAGAACGGTCAAGATAAATTATCTTCTGTTCATTCTGGCCATCGATGTGATCGTCTGTATCTTCATCGGGCACACATCCATGCATGAAAGAGACCTGGAGCATCCGGCAGCAAAATGTCTGTCGTATGCTCTTTTTATTTCTCCGTTTTTCTCAGAGCTCATGGAGGATATGAGGAAGCAGTCGTTGGCATACAGCGCTCCGAAGAAGTTTTCCCCGCTTACATAATTCGGGCACACTTCGAGGCACAGACCGCACTTGAGGCATTTTGCAGCCGTATACTGCTGCAGATGGTCACTATGGTCTGACTTCTCATATTCGCGTATATATGCATCCGAGTCCCTGAGATTCTCTTCGATGATGCTGCGGTCGACGACAAGGTCTGAGATCACGGGGAACTTGCGGAGAGGTTCTATGGTTATGATGTCCCCTTTCAGATCCTTCAGGAAAGTCTCGCAGGCAAGCGCCGGCCTGCCGTTTATCACCATGGCACATGAGCCGCATACAGCCTGAAGGCATGAACATTCCCAGCTGATACGCGGAACATTATTGCCTTCCGCATCAGTTATATCATCTCTGTAGTTGAGATAATCAAGGACACCGGCTATTGTATTGTCTGCCGGGCCGTCGTATATAAACTCCTGCCAGTAGCTTTCAGCATGAGGCATGCGCTGCCTTTTTATCCTAATTCTCATAGCGGCCCTCCCTGTCATATCTTACCCTGTACGCACCGCTGTCATATGAAATGACCGAGGTAGCCTGAAGCTCACTTTTTTCTTCAGGATAGTCACTCCTGAAGTGAGCTCCTCTGCTCTCGTGTCTCGCATCAGCAGAGACAAGCACAGCTCTGGCAAGCGTCAGTATGCCTGTAAGGCTGTAATTGAAATAAGGCAGGACACTGCTGTCATAGTTGATCTTGTCAGCTATATCCAGATAGAAGTCAACGTCCTCTATTCCATTTCTGAGCCTCTTTTCATCCCTGACGATGCCGAGGTCTTCTTTAAGGTTCTGTGCCGCCATATCGCGGATATACATCACAGGGAACCTGCTCTCACTCCCGAGGTCTGCCATGACTTTTGCCGTTTCATCCTGAACGTAGCTGTCAAAACTGTGATGTGTTCCGGCGCTGTCTCTTCCGGCAACAGATTCCGCTGCCTTCTGTCCACCATATATGGCAGCAAGGAGCGAATTGCCGCCGAGCCTGTTTGCTCCGTGATATATGGATGCACATTCCCCTGCTGCGTAGAGATTGCGTATATTGGTCTCGTGGTTCAGGTCAACGGCCAGGCCTCCCATGAAGAAATGTACTGACGGACTTACCGGCACAGGCTCGCGTGTTATGTCTATCCCTCTGTATTTCATGCACAGCTCCTGCACCTCAGGTATCCTGTCCGTGATGACATCTCTTCCGAGAAACGACACATCCAGGTATATCTGCTTTCCTGTCGCTTCCATCTCGCGTGAGACGATATCTCTCGGCATCAGGTTGCCCTTTTCGCCGTACTTATCTTCAAGGAAATAGACTCTCTTTCCGTCTTCTTCATAGAAAAGTCTGCCGCCCTCTCCTCTTGCTGCTTCTGATATGAGCATCCTCTTCTGCGGTGTCTCCATCGTAGTAGGATGGTATTGAATGAATTCAAGGTTTTTAAGCTCAGCGCCCTGCATGAACAGCTTACCTGCAGTATACCCGTCACAGGCGGTCGAACCTGTCGTCTTTCCGAAAAGCGCGTTCTGCCCTCCTGCCGCTATGACAAGAGCGTCGGCATACTCAGGGTACAGCTCAAATCTTGACTCATTAAAAAGGAGTGCGCCGCAGCACACACCATCCCTGATCAGGGCCGAATGAAAATCGGTCCATGTCCTGCGCTCTATAAGTCCGAGCGCTTCATATTTTCTGCACTCCATAACAAGTGCAGTAACGATCTGCTTGCCTGTTGAGGCTCCGCAGTAGCACGTGCGCGGATAGCTCTGTCCGCCGAACGCCCTTCTGCTGACTGAACCGTCGGCATCTCTTGTGAAAACGGTCCCTCTTCGCTCCAGCTGTTCGACGATCGCAGGAGCCGCTTTGCACAGAGAAGCAACAGCGTTTCTTCCGGCAATATATCTTCCGCCCGCAAGCGTATCCTGTATATGCCTCTCCACAGAATCCGGGCCGCCGCTGAATTCGACAGCATTTATCCCGCCTGCAGCCATTACAGACTGTGAACGTTCAGGAGGAAACGGAGAAGCTACGACTGATTTTATTCCTTTTTCTGCAAGCGATATCGCACAGCTGAGGCCGGCAATGCCGCTTCCGATTATTACTGCTTTTTTCATGGCTGACAGGGCCTTTCCGATACTGTACCCCTTTCCGGGGTCAGATCACATCTTAAGAAGAACAAGCTGTGTCATGATTATGATGTACGCTGACACAGTGATCCCGGCAGCGCAGATAATGCCTGTGATTATATCTATGACCTTCTTCGTCTTCATGTTCTCAAGAAGGCCGAGCGAGATCAGGGCTCTGGAAAAAGACAGAGTGACATGCACCCCGATCATGACCCAGAACAGGATCTCAAGAATTACAAGCACGATGAAGCCTGTATTCCCTACGGCGTGCTGTGCTATCCAGTCACCTGTCTTGACATGGACCGGCAGCAGCACAAGGATCCCCAGTGCAGAGCCTCTCTGAAGTATCGTCGCGAGGTTCATGCGCGGGTACATGCTGAGTGTGCTCCCGTCATGCTTTCCCGCGACCGATATGGCACTCATGATTATATGGATCGAAGTCACGCCGGCAAAACTCCATGCAATAAGTCTCGTCACTGCAGGATTATAGTAGAAGGCCAGATATGACCACACTTCGTATGAAATATGTACGATTAGCAGGACTATGAGGATCAGTCCGGCTGCCGCGTTTAATTTCTTGATGTTCATCTTTTTCTCACCTTCTGTTCTGCCAAGCCACGGTCTCTTAGCATCAGAGCTTTATCAGTGCTTTGGTGTATATCCCTTGTCTGATCCGGAGTTACGGGCAGCTCTGCCTTCTCTGACTTCCATGGCATCACTGCGTACAGCAGTATTCTCCCCGAAGACTATATTCTCCTCAGGTGTCGGAACATGACCGTATCGTGCCCTGTCTGAATCCCACGCTAAATCCAGCACACCTGCGAAGAAAAACATCAGAGTCACACTGAGCAGGATGCCTCCGATTATGTCAGTGAACCAGTGGACACCGCAGATCATTCTTCCGTAGACAGTCACGATTATAACTGCAGCGCACAGGAGACCGAGTGTATTTTTCAGGAAAACGTTCCCGACATACCTTCCGAGCACCATCGCTGTTGAGGCCATGACTGTAATGATCAGCATGGTGTGAGATGACGGGAATGATGCCTCAGGTGCGGCTGCGTCCGGCATGATAACAGGTCTGTAGTTGACGATAAAATGTTCGAAGAACACATACAGTCCGATAACTGCGATGTACAGTCCTGCAAGTGTATATATAGACTTGTCGACCTTCGCGAAGCTTTTGCGCCTGATCAGCTGAACAAGACCGGCAAAACCGAACATTGCGCAGATGCCGAGCGCCGCATATCCGAGCAGCTCGGTCAGTTCATACCACTGCATATTGACACCGGTGTAGTCGTGTATCTTTCCGTTGACCGTCGAGAATCCGATTGATGTCCCGTCAGGCCCTATCGGCGCGACATCGTATGCCTTAAGCATAAAGATCAGAGCCACGAACAGCAGGCCGGTGATAATACCGCAGATAAATTTCTTCATAGTGAAAAACGTCCTTTCATAGTGCACCGGGAATACTTGCGCGTTCCCGGTTGTATTTCTCACTTATTATAGCAGAAAAACCCGAAATGCAAATGATGAGTGTTTTTTCAATTGAACAATTATTTCCGCAACACGTCGCTCTCATTTATAGTATAATGATGCGGATATTATTATTTGAGAGAGGCAGGCGATAATGGCAGTAACATCAGTAGCATTTGCAGTTTTTACAATTTTTACGGTTATAGCCTATTTCGCATTTCCCAAGAAAAACTCCCGCTGGGTCATTCTCCTTATTGCGAGCAGTTTTTTTTATGCATATAACAGCTTCAGATACTGCGCTTTTATATTTCTGACCATTCTCAGCATCTATGCAGCATCGCATGCCATGGACAGCATAAGCTCGAAAACACGTTTCTTCCTGAAAAGGAACAAGGAAGAGTGGACCAGAGATGAGCGCAAAGCATACAAGGCAAAATCTGAAAAAAAGCGCAGGCGCATTCTTGCTCTGACGCTTCTGCTGAATTTCGGCATTCTTTTCATTCTTAAGTATTTCAACTTCTTCTCCGGCAGCATAGCATCCCTTCTGGGCGCTGATGCTTCACAGGCACCGAGGATTGAGATCCTGCTGCCGCTGGGAATCTCATTTTACACATTTACATCGACAGGATATCTCATTGACGTATACAGAGAGACAGTGAAGCCTGAAAAGAATCTCTTCAAGTTCGCACTCTTTGTCTCATTCTTCCCGCATATCATCCAGGGACCTATAAGTTCCTTTGAACACCTGCATCATCAGCTCATCGAAGGACATAGCCCTGAGTGGATCAACCTCAAGCACGGCGTAATGCAGATCGCATGGGGACTTTTCAAGAAGCTTGTCATAGCCGACACCGCATGGGTCGCGATCAAGGCATACTATGACAACGGCGGCATGGCAGGAAATGACGATTTTGCCGGATACGGAGGCAGCATCGTGCTCTTCATCGTTCTGCTGTACTCTCTGCAGCTCTATGCGGACTTCTCGGGCGGGATAGACATCTCACGGGGCATATGCAGACTTATCGGCATCGATCTTGAAGTGAACTTCAGGCAGCCGTATTTCTCAAGATCAATAAGTGAATACTGGAGACGCTGGCACATTACACTCGGTGCATGGATGAAGAAATACATCTTCTACCCTATTGCCATGTCATCGTTTTCAACACGCATCAGCAGAGCCATCGCAGGCTCCGGCTTCGGCAAGACTGCCGTAGGAAAACACGTATCCAAAGTGCTCATGACCGCCTTTGCCTCATTCGTGGTATTCCTGCTGGTCGGCATATGGCACGGCGCCAACAGCAAGTATATAGGATTCGGTGTATGGAACGGCGCGATCATCATGCTGTCCGCCCTGCTCGGACCTGTTTATGAAAAATGCCGCAGCGCGCTTCACATCAAAGACAGCTTCTTCCTCTGGAGACTTTTCCAGATGCTGAGGACATTCGTGATAGTGGCTATAGGCTACATCTTCGACCTGGCTGATGATTTCGGCAATGCCATCGATATGATGAAAAGCATCGTCTTCAACAGAAGCAGCGCCGTTTTCAATGAGCAGCTCCTGACCCTCGGCCTCAACAACATAGATTACTATCTTATCGGGATATGTACTCTGGTCGTCCTGTATATGAGCATCCGTTTTGAGATGACCTCAGTGGACAGCCCTGGAGAGCTTCTTGAGAAGAGATGGGGCGTGATTCAGTGGGTATGGCTCGTGATCATCATAGCAGTCACACTGGTCTTCGGCATGTACGGCCCGGCCTACGATGCAGCCGAATTTGTATATATGCAGTTCTGATACATCATTGCGAAATGTAGGAGTTGTAAAAAGTGGTCAAAACTATATTCAGATATTTCATAAGACTCGTATCTGTTGCTGCCCTGCTTGCAGTCCTGATCAACTGCGTCGGATTCGTGCAGCAGTATTTGTGTGTCCCTAACAATTTCGATGAAAACAGAGTAATACAGTTCCATAAAGAGCCGGAAAACACCGTAGATGTTCTTTTCATCGGTTCCAGCTCAGTGTACTCCGCCTTTTCATCTGCACACGCATACGATAAATACGGTTTTACATCATACCCGTACGCACTCGCTGGCGCATCATGTGTCATGTGGAAGCCTGCCCTGCAGGATATACTCAGAACACAGAAGCCAAAACTCGTTGTGCTCGATGTATTCGGAGGCGGCTATGATCATGATCTCCTGGGGACACGTAATGCTCCTCTGTACATGATCAGCACCCACACACCTCTTTCTCTTTCGAAAGTCCTGACAGCATTTGAGATAAATGAGAAAACTCAGCAGACGAGCACTCTCAGCCTGATATTCCCGTTCTTCAAGTATCACAGGAACATGATCTACGATCTCCGGAAAATACCGGAAACCGTTGAGCACAAGAATAAAGTGCTGGAATTCGGGCCATCCCCTATCAAAGGACTGGAAACTCTTACCGAGGCCACGGAAAAAGGCAAGATCGTGGAATCAAGTTTCACATCTGACACGATGGAGATCGATCCGGAGACAGAAGAAGTTATCCGTGATTTCCTGGAGTACTGCAAGAGAAAGGATATCGATGTCCTGCTCGTTAAGTTTCCTACCGTCCTTACCAAGGCCAGAGAAGAGAAACATAACGTCAACCTCAGGGCAAACCGCGTCCTCGAGATTGGAGAGGAATACGGATTCACATCCCTCAACATGCAGCCTCTCTTCTACGAGATCGGTCTGGATAAGGATGCAGATTATTACAACCATGATCATCCGAACATCCGCGGCCAGAAGAAAGTCACCGAGTACCTCGGGAACTACATACAGAATGAAATGGGCATAGGCCCGTCAGAGCTTAACCCTGATGTCAAGGCAGAATGGGATGAAAGTGTTGTGTACTTCGACGCCCTTTCTGATCTGGCTGAGGAATGCATAGAAAAAGGCGAATCCAGGACCCTCGGAGATAATCCGGAATTAGCCGCAGAGCTGAAAAAGAGGATCAATAAGTAAGCTGCAATATATAAGGAATCATTTGTCGATATGCTCCCTTCATGAGACAGTGAATAGCAAAGCACTGTAAGTTATGAAGGGAGTTTTAATTTGGATAGAAAAGAGGTCTGCGGGATTTCTCCCGCAGACCTACGATATAAGTATTCTCTCAATTCTATATAACATTCAACTTTTGCAGCCTGTTTATTCTCCGGATGATTCATTGCTTTCAGCTTCATCCGTTGTAACCTGCGTCGCGTGTTCTTCCGTGTCATTTATATCAGAACCATGTTCCGATATCAGACCATCATCCGGCACTATGACTTCACTCGGAACAAAAGCATCGTCCTCTGCAGCCTCTTCCTCCACGGAGGTTTCCGCAGCCTCTTCCTCCACGGAGGTCTCCGCAGTCTCTTCCTCCGCCGTGCCCTCACCGACTTCTTCTTCCTCAGCATCGATGGAATATCTGGCGTATAATTCTGATACTTGTTCTTCGGTAATAAGAGTATTTTCATATGCCAAATCTATATAGCCTTTTAGTTTGGCAATTGCTTCCTCAGACGCCGGCCCTTCGCCGCTGACGCCCATTGCAATTTCATAAAGCTCATCAAGCATTGACATAAAAAAATCATGTTGCACCAGGACCTCAAAATACGCAGGGATCCCATCATCCGGGAGATATTCAAGCTGTTCGTGAAGCATTTTATGCTTTAACGTTAATTTCAGCACTTCTTCATCATACTTGTCTATGTTTGTGTACCTGCTGAGTACATTGGATCCCATAAAGTCAGCAATGCTGTTTCCTAACAACGCATAGCCATGTTTTGACAGGTGGATGTTATCTGAGGTCAGGTACGGGTGATTGTCGTGATTCAACTCAAAAGTCTCCTGGGTATCATAATGGTATACGGTTAATACCGGCGAATCGTCCCAGGCAGCGTCAAGCGAATCGAGTTCCGCCTGATAATCCAGCAGTGTCAAACCGAGTCTGTTCTCTGTGGTATTGCACGACCGGCGAATCGAATAGTCCGAGAAGATTTCACTGTACGAAAGTCCAATGGTAACAACGCGGATCGGTGCTTTCCCCTGCTGTATCCTCCGGAGACTCGCCTCCTCGATGTACTTCATGGTCTGATTATATGCACCGTCAAATGTATAGATGTTGTAATCATAATCACGCGTGTATTCACGGTCATGTCCTGATCCGGTGTTGACAGAGAATGTGAGCCCTTTTGTCGCGTCGTCGATCTTCTCCCAGTCCGACTCTCTGCTGCCCAGTTCAAAACTACGATAGTAATCATTCAGCCCTGCGGACAGTACGACAACGTCATATTCATCCATCGTGGATGTATTGCCCCCGATCCGGTACGAAGTCACATAGGCGCCGGCCGTGTCATTTCCCTCCAGTACCATCTGTGCTACGCCGTTTACAATATGATATTTCCCAGAAGTCTTATTGTATGTATAGGTCGCACCGCCAACAGAGGCGTTGAAGTATGTCGTTCCCGTAAGCTGCGAGATCCGCTTCGGATACGCAAAATACCTGGCGCTGTTAGTGAAGAAAGGCGTGCCGTAGGTTATACTGTCACCCATATAGAGTATATTTTCGTCATATTTTCGATTGATTGTACTGAAGCCAGGATCAAAATCGCTGTAGAATCGCTCCCCGTCCTTTGAGGCATAGGCCCGTACTGCATATTTTGAACCTTCCGGGCCCATGCTGATCTGCAGTTCCTGCAGCGGGTCATTTGCAGCGTCCGCCTTGACATCTGCAACCACAGTCCAGTTTTCTGCATCAGTTTCCGGTGCTTCCCCTGCATCGCCCGGGTCCATTCTTAGTATCTCATATCCCTCGGCATTCGGAACAAGGCCCCACTTTAACATACCGTCATCAGATAAGCTGACGATCGTTGGCGCCTCCAGACGGTATTCTCCGTCAGGACTGAATAATCCATAGCTTGCCTTGGTATAGCCGGCCACGTCACGGGAGTAGACCGGGCGCACCATGTAGATGAGTGAGTTCAACGACGGGGTGATGCAGTATCCCCCGCCTGTAAGAAGGCGCCTGACGCTTGTTTGATCCGATGCATCATGATAGACATCTTTGTACTCTGTCCCCGGGATTGTTGTGATGAGATGCCAGTTATCCGACTTCCCGGCCTTGCGGTATACGCGATACGCTTCAGCGTTTTCCACTTCATTCCAGGACAGCTCCGCATACCGGTTCGTATAATGCGCCTCTACCGCCGTCCCGGCCAGAGTCAGGAGCCCATCAACGTCATAGCTGCCTTTTGTGATCTTCTTCCCATCTATGGTAACCTGGCGGACAGTGTATACATAGGATGCATCCTGTCCGATATTCTCATCCCTGTAGGACGTCTCGCTAGATGTGGCCTTGACGAGCTTAACAGGCGTGTAGTCATTTTCGCCGGCAGACTTTCTCAGGACCTGATAATAGTGCCCTTTATCAGACTTCCACCGGAGCTTGGTATAGTATTTTCCTGACTTGGTATCCTGTGCATAGATCAGGTCAATTAAATGAGGGGCTTCCGTTCTCCTTTGCGCTACCGTCACATCGGCGATCATCGTCCTGCCGTTCGGCGATCTGAACACAATCGTGGTTGCTCCCGGTTTGACGCCTTTGATCGTTGCGACACCGTCTATAATTCCCCCGTCATATTTCTTTCCGTCAGGTTTAGTTATGGTGATCAATGATTTGTTGCCGATATCGTAGAGCATATGGGTCGGGTAGAGCCGCGGCCTTTTGACATAATCAGAAACCGGGTAGTCATAGTCCGGCTTGACCTTGATTGACTGACCGTACTCTAATGCAATGGAAGTATGCATGACCTGCTTCTTCCCCGTGCGGTCAGGATTGGTCTCAGCAAATCTCTTTCCCTTAGACATATTCAAGACATGGGTGCTCTTCATCGCCTGGTATCTTCCGCCTGCCGGGCAGGTTATGATACCGGATGACCAGGCCGAATCGCCTTTTGCCTGTGCGTGTACTTCAATGACCCTGTCTGTTTTGACTGAGATCCAGGCTTGCTTGGTCCCCGTACCATAAGACTTCGTAGTCCAGCCGGACCACTTATGATTTCCTCCGATCTTTCGCGTTCTGTATTTCAGCTTCCAGCCCGTGACCTTTGCACCGGGCTTTGCGGTCCATTTAAACAGGACCCTACCGCCGTCATGCCGCGATGCCCATAATGACTGCACATTGAGTTTGTAGGCTGCCGCTGATACTTCATAATTTGTCGCTGCCTCTTCTGAGGCAGCAATCTCAGCAGTGATCGGTGCAACGGCTACGATCATCATTGCCATCAGCACACAACATACGACTCTTCTAATAATTTTCATTAAAGAAATAAACTCCTTACCGATCTTTTATGATGCTTTACAGGTTTGTATAGGTGGCCTTGCAGGTAACACCGTTCAGCGCCCCAATCTTTCCGGATAGCATGCTGATCAGGAAGTGTCCGAAACTTGAAAGCAGCAAGTGCAGCTGCAAGTCCAAGCATTCACAAAAACTGTAACCCGTTGAAATCAACGGGTTTAGGGCCTACTCGGCCTGCTTCTTTGACATCAAACACACGCACTCGACGTACGTTTAGTTGAGCAACACCTTGCCACCAGCTTCAGCGTTATAATCTACGCGGAATTTAAATCTAATCCACTTCAGGATACTTTCAGTCCGAATCATTTTGGGATTCGCATAAACAAGTGTTGATCATCTTCTCCGGCCAAACGGGCTCCATTTTTGATCATCACCTTTTGAGATGTACAAGACCTCACATATTAAGAAGATTCATTACCAACAACGTCATGATATCCTTCTCTTTTGGATCTGATTCCGCTATCATAAGCGTAATCGCAACTAAAGCTCCGTCACTGATCCGTTTTCTCCCATTCACAAACAGCGCTTTATTTCTGTTTAAGAATTCCAGAAATACTGATGCTGCAATCCGTTTGCAGCCATCTGCGAACGGATGATCCTTGATCATAAAGTATAATAAATTGGCCGCTTTTTCCTCTAAAGATGGATATACTTCGCCACCAAACACATCTTGGTATACCGCTGCAAGTATGCCCTCAACTTTTCCGGATTCTTTCTCAACTCCAAAAACGTCCGAATGAAAAGAATCCTCCATCTTGTCAATCATGGCTCTGCAATCATCATAAGTGATTCGATACAAAGGCATATTGCCGTCTGGCTTTTCTACTGATTGATGATCATACTGATCAAGAAGCAACAGGGCCTGAGTGTACTGGTCTACCGCAATAAGGACATCCTTTTGTTCTAACTCCAAAGTATCTGCAAGCATACGTGTCTGTATTTCGACAGTTTTCTGCAAAGCCTGAAGGCGCTTCTCATTAATCGCATAACCTTTCAGGATGTACTGCTTTAACACAGAATTAGCCCATTGTCTGAATTCGACACCTCTCTGTGACTTGACTCGGTAGCCCACGGATATGATTACATCCAAATTATAATACTGAGGAGGTCTTGAAGCGTTCCCATTACTTCTGTCGAAAATTTCGACAGAAGTATCCCTCTGTAATTCACCTTCTTTGAATATCTTACCAATATGATATGCGATAGATGATCGGGCCGTATCAAACAGTTCACTCATCTGATCTTGAGTAAGCCATACTGTATCCCTATCGATTGGAACCGGGAGGCATATTGCTTTGTCCTTTGTCTCAAAGAGAACTATTTCATTTCTGCTTTCCATATACCAGTCACCTCTGTGTTTAGTATCAGCAGCATTATTCTTTCATTATTGATGATTATTTCCACTTATAATCCTATGATAGTCTTCCATCTCGACATCAAGAGTGATTGTTCTTTCCCGGGTGTTGCTCACTCGCTGCAAAAGGCTCACAACTTCTGTGTGTTTTGTAAGCGGGAAATTGTCAAATGCCTTTATCGACACTATCTCGTATCCGTTAACACGGAAGCTGTCGAGATTGATGCAAAGAGTCTTAGGGTTACAGGATACGTATACGATCTCGTCTATCCCGTACCGTGACAGCATCCCCACTGCCTTATCGTGGATTCCGACTCTCGGCGGGTCGACTACGATTGCATCAGGCTTCACCGGGATCTCGTCCAGCTTCTCCTTGACGTCGCCGCAGATGTAGTGGCAGTTTTCTATGCCGTTTAGCTCTGTGTTTTCCCTTGCTGCGATGATCGAGTCCTCCACTATGTCGATACCATAGACATCCTTCGCGGCTGATGCCATCAGCTGGGATATAGTGCCGGTGCCGCAGTACAGGTCATAGACCGTTTTGCCCGAAACATCCGGGACCACATCCAGCACGTACCTGTACAGCCTCTCGACCGCATCGATGTTTGTCTGGAAGAAGGCAAAAGCCTTGACCTTGAACTTAAGGCCGAGGATCTCTTCGTTGTAGTAATCGCGGCCCCAGAGGATCTTGTGGCTCTCGTCTATGACTGCATCCGCAACGCTGTCATTGAAGGTCCTCATGATGCCGACGATCTTCATGCCATCCTGACCTTCAGCCTTTTCGCTCTCAGTCCTCAGGTCAAGCGCCAGAAGAAGCTCACGGAACCTGTCCTCATCGAATCCCGGCTCGCTCGAAGTGACTATGTTGACAAGCACCTCCCCTGTTCTTACTCCGCACCTTACGACAAGGTTGCGCAGCAGACCGAGGTGTGTCTTGCGGTGATATGGCACATAGCCCTCAGAACGGCAGAATCTGAGCACAGAGCGGAGTATCACGTTGAAAGCATGCGGTACAAGCTGGCACTCGTCTGTCGTTATGATGGACATAAAACGGCCTTTGAAGTGCATGCCGAGTTCAAGCTCTCCGCCCTTCTCGAGGTCGCCGAATGTGTACTCCATCTTGTTCCTGTATTCACCCGTGCAGATAGCAGGCTCCATTCCGAGGTACACGGATTCATCTATGTCGTGCTTGTCAAGGAGTTTTCTTACTGCCTTGTCCTTCTGCCTGTACTGCTCTTCGTACGGCACACCCTGATAGATGCATCCGCCGCAGTGCTCCGCAGCCGGGCACAGGAGATCTTTATTAAGTACTCTGGTATCTTTTATGTCCATTATTCAGTATTTTTCCTTTATCTTATATTTCTTCAGTCCTCAGGCGACCATGATGGCTGCAGTTCCTCTATCTGCAGAGCCTCGCCTGCCATTGCAGCTATCTGATACTGGTCCTCGTACACTATCTCACCCGGCGTATTCGAATACACGAGGTAATACGGCACTTCGTATCTGTCCAGAAGCCACAGCGCCGGCACGATCATCTTCATCATCTCTTCCGAGTTCTCGGTCTTGAACCAGCACACAACAGGCTCCTGCCTTTTGCACTGAGGCGGCCACGGCAGATGCTCAGCGAACCATGAATCGATCTCTACAAAGAGGTCTGCATCTTCCTGCTCCATTGCCTTATCCTGCACAAGCTGCCAGCACAGGCTGAAAATGCCCTTGCCCTGAAGCGTATTGCTCGCCAGCTTTTTGCCCTGTATCCGCACGTACTTGAACCTGCTGTGAATATCCATATATGTCCCCCTGGTTATTCAGTTATTTCCTGTAGACAAGCTTCCAGTTTTCATCACAGGAGATTTCCAGTTTTCCCCTGCATATATTCTTAATGTAGTCCGCGATCATTTCCTGGACGGTCCCTATATCACTGCCGACATTTTCTTCTATGATCTCAGGAATATCTTCTTTGTCAAAGATATACCCCGGCTTGGTCAGTATCACTGACGCGGTGAAATCATTGGCAGCAACGGTGAATACATCACTATCCTCAAGCGATCTTCCATCAGGCCACCTTACATTCTGTATCCGGTTCCCCACTTCGGCATTGAGATTGATCTCATATGTGATGCCCCCGAACATGAAGTAGCTGAACTGCTTGATAG
Organism: Anaerovoracaceae bacterium; assembly: GCA_045540775.1. Classification (GTDB taxonomy): domain Bacteria; phylum Bacillota; class Clostridia; order Peptostreptococcales; family Anaerovoracaceae; genus Crickella. Next base: position 15,635 of record JAZQHU010000033.1, read on the forward strand.
ACGGCTCGCGTTCGATCCTTTTGTCCCCCTCTTTCAGCGTTTTATAGTAGGCTGAGGAATATTCCATGAACCTTTTGAGCTGCTTTCCTGTCATCCTTACGACCGACAGGGTATTCCTGAACTTATACAGTCGTGAGATATCGCATTTTCTCACAGGCCCGGGCTCGATGTATGTATCCGGATCGGAGACTGACAAAGCTGCAATATCAGCTCCGGTATAGTGCAGGAGGATCGTGTGCAGAAAGTCGATCAGAGGAGTGTCCCGGGTGATGATGTTCGGTATGTTGTCTTCATACTCTGTATACGGGATTCCCTCTTCATCAACTATCATCCCTACCGGCTGACGTGCGTCTGCAAGAGCCGCCTCATGGTAATCCCGGTACTTTTCGCAGATCGCTTCATCAGGAAGATAGTCCTCAGCCTTGATGGTTTCGGACGTACATCCTGCCGTCTCCCAGCCGTCTTCAGTTCTCTGCACCGTGACCGATACTGACATCACAGTTCTTCCATCGGCAAGATTTTCCACTACATGGACGCCATTGATATTATTACCTTCAACCAGCTCATGAGCGTGGGATGCTATCAGGACATCGAACTCCGGAAACGCTTCAGCATATTCGGTCGCAGACGAATTTTTTGCACCATATTCCGGTTTCACTCCCATATGAAGTATTCCGACCAGAACATCATACTGACCTTTCAGCTGATCAAGTATCCTGCGTGTCTCTTCCACAGGATCCGTTATGTCATGTTCAGTAAAATACGCAGGAAGCATTGTAGGAACTACCGGAGTCTCCATGCAGACAAAAGCTGTCCGCACGCCGTTCCTGGTTATAACGGTGTATCCGTCAGTGATGTGCTTTCCGTCCCGGCCGGTGAGATTCCCGATGAGGGCCTGCCCTCTGAATCCGTCCATGCAGCGCAGAAGATATTCCATGCCATAGTCAAAATCATGATTCCCGGGCAGCCAGATGTCGTATCCGATATCGCTAAGCGCATTGACCATCGGGTGGACCCCTTCTCCGGTGAAAAGATCGGCTGCATTTGCCTGCATGATATCTCCTGCGTCGACCAGTACAGTATCTTCCGGATCATACAGCTTTCTGACAATCGTGCTTATCTGTGCAAGGCTGCCCTTATTGTGCTCCTCATCAGCTGAATAATCCCACGGGAAAAACATACCATGGACATCGCTTGTTGCCAGTATTCTGATGGTTCTCTGTTCTCTGTCCATATGGCACCCTGTTTATTTGCCCTCGTAGTACTTTGAGTAGAACTCTTCCTTGAATTCGCTGAATCTGTCCTCTTCTATCGACCTGCGGATGTCCTCTGATAGTTTTGAAAGGAACCTCAGGTTGTGTTCAGTCAGAAGCATGTGCGACATTGTCTCACCTGCCTTGAACAGGTGTCTGAGATATGCTCTTGTGTAGTTCCTGCATGTGTAGCAGTCGCACTCAGGATCGAGCGGTGTGAAGTCTCTTTCGAATTTTGCATTCTTGATGCTTATCCTTCCGTGGCTTGTCATGGCCATGCCGTGTCTCGCGATCCTTGTCGGCTCAACGCAGTCGAACATATCTACTCCGCGCTGAACTGCCTCGAATATATAGTCAGGAGTCCCTATGCCCATGACGTAGCGCGGCTTGTTTTCAGGCAGCAGCTGCGGTGCATAATCGAGTACTCCGATGTAGTCCTCCTTGCTCTCTCCTACCGAGATGCCTCCTATGGCATATCCGGGAAGGTCAAGGTCCACTATCTCCTTAGCGCTCTTCTCCCTCAGGTCTCTGTAGAATCCTCCCTGCATTATGCCGAAAAGAGCCTGCCTGTCAGGATTCTTATGTGCCCTGACGCATCTCTCAAGCCATCTTGTAGTCATGGCCTGGGATTTCTCGATATATTGTCTCGATGCGTCCTTAGGTGCGCACTCATCGAATGCCATTATGATATCCGATCCGAGATCGTTCTGTACCTCGATAGACTTCTCAGGGCTCAGCATATGCCTGCTGCCGTCAATATGCGAAGCGAACATGACGCCTTCCTCAGTGATTTTGCGCATGGCTCCCAGGCTGAACACCTGGTACCCGCCGCTGTCAGTGAGGATCGGCTTGTCCCAGTTCATGAACCTGTGAAGACCGCCTGCCTCCCTTACGATATCACTTCCCGGTCTCAGGAAGAGATGGTAAGTGTTGGCAAGGATGATCTGCGCACCCGTATCAGCTACAGCCTCAGGCTTCATCGCCTTGACCGTGGCCTGCGTGCCTACCGGCATGAAAACAGGCGTCTCAATAGTGCCGTGCGGCGTCGTTATGCGCCCGCGCCTTGCACCAGTCTTTTTATCCGTATGTAATAATTCGTATTTAACTGCGTATTCCATTCATTTATCCCTTATGACAGTGGACGGTTCTCACTGTCACATTCTATTCGATCAGCATTGCATCCCCGTAGCTGAAGAACCTGTATCTCTCCTCTACTGCGATGTTGTATGCCTTAAGTATCTCCTCCCTGTCGTACAGTGCTGACACGAGCATCAGAAGTGTCGACTTCGGCAGGTGGAAGTTGGTGATGAGAGCATCAACTATCTTGAACTCGTAGCCCGGATAGATGAAGATGCCTGTAGATGTATGTCCTGCGCGTACTCTGAACATTTTGTTTGCACCGTACTTCACCGGTTCAGGCTCCCCAGCGCTGCCGGCTGCTGCATCGTCCTTCTTCTTAAGCACGAACGGCTGCATCGGCATGCCTGCCATGCTTTCAAGCGTTCTTGTAGATGTCGTTCCGACAGAGATGATCCTGCCGCCTTCCTCGATGGTGCGGTTGATGATCTCAGCGTTGGCTTCGTCTATGGAGCACTCTTCAAAGTGCATCTTATGCTCTTCGACAGTATCCACCTTGACCGGTCTGAATGTTCCGATCCCGACATGCAAAGTGACATATGCAATGCGGACACCCTTCTCCTCGGCCTTCTTAAGAAGCTCCTTCGTGAAGTGAAGTCCGGCTGTCGGAGCTGCTACGGAACCTTCGATGCGGCTGTACACTGTCTGGTACATCTCCTTGTCGCTGTCCTCTGCTGGTCTCGAGATATATGGCGGAAGAGGCATTGATCCTATCTCCTCGAGCCTTTCCATGAATATCCCGTCGTACTCAAACTCAACGATTCTGGTGGCATTATCCGCATCGTGGACGCCGAGGATACGTGCCTTGAAGGGCTGCTCTATCCCGTTGACGAGAGTATATCCGCTTTCAGGCGCCTCTGTTCCGGCAGGCACAGTATCTGTCCTGCCCGCAAGGATGACTGTGTCTCCTTCGTGTAGCCTTTTGCCCGGCCTTACAAGGCATTCCCAGCGGTCGCCTTCGATGCGCTTGATAAGAAGCAGCTCGATGTGAGCGCCTGTGCCTTCTTTAAGGCCGTACATCCTCGCCGGGATTACCCTGGAATCGTTCAGGACCAGGCAGTCTCCCGGGTTTACATAATCCAGTATATCGTAAAAATGACGGTGCTCGACCGTCTTTTCACTTCTGTTAAGTACCATCAGCCTGCAGCCGTCGCGCTGCTCCATCGGAGTCTGCGCGATCAGCTCTTCAGGCAGGGTATAATCAAAATCCGTTATCTTCATTAAGTAATTATTCCTTCATTGTTGTTTATTCTCAGACGCTTCTGATTCTGAAATGCCGTCAGCATTCCAGGATATCAGACTTAAGCACAGTCTGTAGACAGCCTACAGGTCCTCAATCGTCATCTGCTCGCTGCTACGGCCGGTATTCTCAGGCTCATTGTAGAATCCCATGAGTCCCATGTGTTCATATGCAGCCTTTGAAGCCATGCGGCCCTTCTGCGTGCGGTAGATGAGGCCGGCCTGGATGAGATACGGCTCGTTGGCATCTTCTATTGTGACCCTCTCCTCGCCTATTGCCGAAGCGATCGTCTCGATGCCTACAGGTCCGCCGTTGAAACTCTTGATGATCGTAGTCAGGATGTCCCTGTCGAGCTTCTCAAGTCCGAGATCATCGACTCCGAGAGCATCGAGCGCCTTTCTGGTGATATCTATATTGATGTCTCCGTCAGCAATGACCTCAGAGAAGTCCCTTACTCTCTTGATCAGTCTGTTTCCGATTCTCGGTGTGCCTCTTGACCTTCTTGCAAGTTCATCCAGAGACTGGTCATCGATCGAAGTCCCGAGCACGTTTGCCGTTCTTCTCAGGATCTCACGGATCTCCTCAGGTGTATAGAACTCGAACTTCTCCACGATGCCAAAACGGTCTCTCAGCGGTCCCGAAAGGCTTCCGGCTCTCGTCGTAGCTCCGATGAGAGTGAATTTTGCGATGTCTATACGAAGAGACCTTGCCGCAGGCCCTTTGCCTATTATGATATCCAGTGCATAGTCCTCCATCGCGGAGTACAGCACTTCCTCGACCGAGCGGTTGAGTCTGTGTATCTCATCTATGAAGAGAACATCATTCTCATTGAGGTTGGTCAGGATAGCTGCCAGGTCTCCTGCTCTTCCTATCGCCGGACCCGATGTGACCTTGATATCCACGCCGAGCTCGTTGGCAATGATGCCAGCGAGCGTCGTTTTGCCCAGTCCCGGAGGTCCGTAGAACAGGACGTGGTCGAGCGGCTCGCCTCTCATCTTGGCGGCTTCTATGTATATGGAGAGATTGTCCTTGGCGGCCGACTGCCCGCAGTATTCACTCAGATACTGCGGTCTTAACGTCAGCTCCCCGCTGAGCTCTCCCGGTGTTGCTTTGGTCTGTGTAACTCTTTCCATAGTGTTTTGAATCAACTCCTGTTAGTGTATCGCCCGTTCTAAAGCAGGAACTTAAGGGACTTCTTGACATACTCTTCGGCTGTAAGGCCTTCGTCAGGCACTGAACCGACTGCGGCCTCGGCTTCCTTCTTGGTGTAGCCGAGCGTTGTGAGTGCCACGACAGCCTCGCCGCGTTCTCCTGTGCCCGGTACGGCCGCCGGTGCAATACCGTCCGGCTCGACACCCTCGAACGGGAGCGCAGAGACTTTGTCCTTGAGCTCGAGAATGACGCGCTCGGCAGTCTTCTTGCCTATGCCCTGAGCCATGGCTATCGAAGCCGCATCACCTGCCGCTATGACGCCCTTGATCTGGTTAGGTGTGCCGAGCGACATGATGGCGAGGCCTGCCTTAGGGCCGACGCCCTTGACCGTGATGAGCTGCTCGAAGAGAGCCAGCCCTTCAGTGTCGGCAAAGCCATAAAGCGCCATGCCGTCTTCCTTGACCTGCATGTATGTGTAGGCGGTCACCTCATCGCCTTCCCTTGCAGTGAGGAGGCTGCTCGTATCCGAAACGAACACTCTGAAGCCTATCCCCGCCCTGGTCTCGATGACTATCGCGCCTGATTCGTAATAGAGATATTCACCTCTGAGAAATCTGATCATATCTGTTTTCCTTATCTCGGTATCCTGCTGCCTGCATGGTGAGCATGACAAATAGCTGCAGCCAGTGCGTCAGCCGTGTCATCAGGCTTTGGCACTTCCGCCAGCCCGAGGATCATCTTGACCATGGTCTGCACCTGTTTCTTGTCCGCTCTTCCGTATCCCGTCAGTGACGACTTGATCTGCAGCGGCGTGTATTCATTTATCCTTATGCCTGCCTTGGCACACGCTAGAAGCGCCATGCCTCTGGCTTCTCCTACCATTATAGCAGTTGTGGCATTCGTATTATAGAAAAGTTCCTCGATCGAGGCCTCATCCGGCTGATACTCCGCGATAATATCCGTGAGCTCGTCATAGAGCTTCATCAGCCTCTCCTCATTCGGTGTGTGAGCCTCTGTAAGGATCGAACCATAAGCCACCGGAGTGAACTTGTTGCCCCGGTAATCCAGTATGCCATAACCCATGATAGCATATCCCGGGTCTATACCCAAAATCCTCATTCTGTCCCCTTTTTCAGTCTTATTTTCCCTGCAATTCTACCATTTTGGCGCATATATGTCTATGTTCGTTTTTTGTTCGTTTTTTGTTCAGCACGCTCATCGCAGCATGCAAAACGCTCCGGAATACCTGTCAACCCTCCGCACTCCTTTTTGTCATACATTTTGCACATGAGATCCTGCGGAGAATTCACTACGATTACATTTTTATGCGTACGCGCGTATTTTTATGCTATACTTTCAGTGTATGGTCTTACATTACTTATGTCAGGCCATTACCACTCAAAGCGCATCGTACTGCTGATGCATAATCTCTATGCAGTTTCAGCATTGAACATATATTGCGCAGATAATCAGGGAGGATCAGATGAGACTTTCAAGACAGAACAAGATCCTTGAGATCATCAAGACCAACGAAGTAGAGACTCAGGACCAGTTGCTGGCACTGCTGCGCCAGGCCGGCTATTCAGTGACCCAGGCTACAGTGTCCCGCGACATCCGCGAGCTGCAGCTCGTCAAGGGCCAGACCAGGGACGGCAGATACAAGTACATATCCGGCAACTACGACAACCGCCCTATTTCAGAGCGTTTTATCCGCATATTCAGAGAATCTGTCGTTTCCTATCAGTGCGCACAGAATCTCATAGTGGTCAAAACACTTTCAGGCTGTTCAGGTGCTGCGGGCGAAGCGATCGACTGCCTCAGCCTTGAGCATATCGTGGGATCGATCTCCGGAGACAACACCCTTCTTGTGATCGTTGATCACGAAGACAACGTCAAAAGTGTTACCGCTGAATTCGACAAAATAATGAAGAGCAACGAATAAAGGCATGATAGACCGCATAATCATAGACAATTTTGCCACAATAGAGCACATACAGTTTGAGCTCGGCAGCGGACTGAATATTATAACGGGAGAGACAGGCGCGGGTAAATCCGTGCTTGTTACTGCTGTGAGCACTGTTCTCGGCGGCCGTGCCGATACATCAATGGTACGGACCGGGTCGGACCGCGCCCTCATTCAGATTGCCGGCGACAGAGACGGCGAGGAAGTCATCATCTCGAGGGAGATACTTGCTTCGGGCAAATCCGTCTCCAAGCTGAACGGTGAGATGGTCACGCTCGGGCAGATCAGAAAGTTCTGCTCTGACTGGGTCGACATCCACGGACAGTACGACAACCAGCAGATCCTCGATCCTGAGAACCACATCCTCATCACGGACAGGTTCCACAGCGAGGCTCTTTCGCCTGAGCTTGAAAAGCTAGAACTTCTGTATAACGATTACCGCTCTGCTAAGAAAGAATATGACGATCTTATCAGGACTGAAAAGGAAGCTCTGAGGCAGCAGGACTACTACAGATTCGAGTCTGATCACATAAAGTCACTCCACCTCAGGGCCGGCGAAGATGAGGAACTGAAAGAGCAGCTTGATATTGCCAAGAACAGCGCGCGCATATCTGGCGCAGTTCATTCGGCATATGAGCTTCTGCATGAAGCTGATGCCTCAGTTCTCAGCTCACTCAGCCGTGCAAGCGACGACCTTGAATCTGTTGCCTCATACAGCGACAGGATATCCGCCCTTTCTGAAAGAGCGCGCGCCGCTTATTACGAGCTCGATGATGTCTCATCGGCTCTCAGAGAACTCACTGAGTCCTTCAGCTGGTCGGATGAAGACCTCGACAGGATCTCGGAAAGGCTTGCAGATATAGAGGATGCAGTAAGGAAATACCGCATGTCTCCTGCTGAGATCATAAGCTACGGCGAAGAGCTCGAGCAGAAACTCCAGCTGATCGAGAACTATGATGCAGAAAAAGCAAGGCTCAAGGAGATCGCAGATAAGAAGTATGCCCTCCTCGAGGGCCAGGCTTCCCATGTCAGCGAGCTGAGACACATCATAGCGTCAAGGCTCGAATCAGCAATGATCAAGGAGCTTAACGACCTTGAGTTCGCCAATTCAGATTTCCAGATCAGGATCGACCGCGCTGATGAGATCGGACCGCTCGGCTTCGATACAGTCGAGTTCATGATATCCACCAACCCTGGCGAACCTCTCATGCCTCTCACCAGGATAGCCTCCGGCGGTGAGATCTCCAGGATAATGCTCGCCTTCAAGCACATCATCGGTGACAGCGACATGGTAGACACCATGATATTCGACGAGATTGATACAGGTATCAGCGGTCACACAGCCCTGGTCGTAGGCAGAAAGATGAGCGAGATCGCAGAGCATCATCAGCTGATAGCGATCACCCACCTTCCGCAGATAGCAGCATACGGAGATGACAACTACCTTATCTCCAAGACCGTCCGTGACAACAAGTCACACACAGGCATCGACCATCTCGATGCTGAAGGCAAAGTGAAGATGGTCGCCACACTCTTCAGCGGCTCATCGGGCAGCGAAAGCGCACTTGATGCAGCAAGAGAACTCATCGAGAGCACGCGCAGCGGAGTACAATAGGCGCTGCATTTTTACTCATCGAAAGCACACTGAATGGCTCTGAACAGATGCGCTTGCGATCATTCTGATCGCGAAGATCATGCGGGGCGCATAATAGAAGGAAAAATGCTCGGAAGTACACGAAGTTTACCCATTTTTATTATATGTAAACTATAAGAGCAGGCCTCACAGCCTGCTCTTCTCTATTTCAGTCTCTCTTTCTGAATCTATTGATTCCTGTTGTTGCAGCAAATAAGCCATCCCGCACGACGCTCTTTCAGTAGTTTCAGCCTTTTCACGGGTTTGCGTCCTGCTATCTGCCCGGCGCCGCTGACATTACAAACAGTTCCAGCGCTGTATCCTTGTCGATGTCACCCCGCTTTATATCCCTGTCTATGTTGTACAGCTCAGTCAGGAGTTTTCTTATACGGCTCAGGCTGTACGCGCCGGCTGCCTGCCAGGCTCGCTTGAACCTGAACTCATTGACTCCGGTGGCCTTAGCCATCTGCCCTATGCTCATTCCCTGCTGCGACAGTTCAAGCGCATCATACATTATTTCAAACTGCTTGGTCAGAAGAGCGGTGACCTGCATCGCTCCGTCCTCTTCATTGATTATAGTCTCTGCTATTGCCAGAGCTTTTGCCCTGTTTCCGCTGACCACCGCATCCACAAGATTGAACACGAACCTGTCGCTGTCTCCGGTCAGCAGTTCTTCGATCACATCAATCGTTATCTGGTCACCCTGCGCTGCCTTTACTATTTTGCCCACATCAGCATCCATCTGCGTCAGTGTATAGGTGCTTTCCTTGTTGTAATAGCCGGAGATGTCTATCAGGAATTCAAGTTCTCTTCTCGCGAGCATTTTGCCGCCCGCATGCACGTGCTTGTTGATAAATGACTTGAGATCGGCCTTTTCAAGACGCGCGAATTCATACGACCCTGACGCCTTGATCATCTTCTTCGCGAATGAGGTCAGGTCTCCCGAATACCGGCTCTCGAGCAGGAATATTACAACTGCCGTATCCTGTTTTTCTGATGCGAACTTCAGAAGTTCATCAGATCCCGGATCACCGGACTTCCTGTACAGTGGCAGGTAATCTTTCACTATGATCACCCTGCGCTCAGAGAACATCGAGAACGCCCTTGCCTCTCCCATGATCTCATACGCACTGACAGAAGTCCCGTCCATGTGCTTCACATCAAGACTGCGGGAGTCCTCATCAACATACTTGTTTACGATCTCCCTCACAGCCCAGTCCATCAGGTAATCCTCAGCCCCGTAAAAGAACAGGACATCGCGTGTTATTCCCTTGCGCCAGTCATTCACAAAATCCTTATATGCCATGGGACAATTCTAACACATTCAATTCAGCTGCAACATAGGATTTATCACTATACATGCTATTTTCAAACGCATCCCTAGCAGACTACCAAAACTATTCTACAGTTAGCTACCATCTACAGCCTTGGAATTATTTCATTTTCTATGATCGCTTTAACAGTACCTGCATTCATCACGCCATTGCAGTCGAATACCACAATGAGATTATCGCCTGGAATCAGACCCGCATCATAATACGCATTGAGCTTCTGGATATTTCTTTTGGCATATCGTTCGTTTTCCATCATCCCGAAATAATCCAGATAGAAGCAATTATAGTCCGCTCCTTCAAATGTAAAATCCGGCGCAAATAGTCGCCCGTCCCTTTCAAGCAGCTCTTCATAATGAAATGGGATCGAATACTCATACAGCTTTTCTGCAATTAGTAGTTCTGAAATAGATCTGACCTTCTTTCCGCGTGACGTAGTCTTTGTTTTGTTCTGAGGATACCCCCAGTATTCCTTATAAGATTTCTTTCCCCATTCTTCATGTCTCTTTATCTTTGTAAGCAAATCCTCATCAAGGCCGGCAGTAACCTTCCACTTATCCTGATCAAAGAAGTAATCTTCCGGCAGCATCGAATACGCTTTATTCATTGATTGCAGGATTTCATCCACATCAAACGGGATGTGATTATTCATAGCCTCTCTAATCGCTGTAACATTGTTGGATAGGATCTCATAGGCTTTCCTATCAAACTCTTTCTTTGCCAGGCTCTTTATCAGATCAGGTTTTCTATTTATGCCTTTGCGTACCCTTTTTCCGTCCTGATAGAATGAATGAAGAAACTCCACATTTTTACCTTTCATTTGATGGAGAAGGCTTCCTTCAGGGCTTTCATCAAGTTCAATCTTGTATTTGTCTCTCAAATTCACGTACGTTGTCAATATTTCGCTAAATTTATCATTGAATGATGCCATTTTTCCCTCCCTGTATTGTTGATTAATAAAATATTTTGTAAAGTGTCAACCTATATTGCTGAATTGTCTTGACAGAATGCCCGTTTTTTATTGTTTGATACAAGATTTCATCCCCATAAGGTACAAATTCTCATCCCTATCTTGACATAAGCAGTGAATATAAGATTTTCTACAACCTTGATGCTCATATCTGTAAATGATTCGGTCTGCTCCGGGAGCACCGCGCTGGCGGCGGGCAATTGCCCCGCCCTGACGCCAGCTATAGGGCGAGTGCGACCGGCTCAGCAGACCCCGGGAGCTCAAATGAGAGCGACCGGCAAATCATAAATAGCTGATCAGTTCCAATCACTTGATTTTTTTGTGGTTGTGTAATGCGAACGGTAACGAGAATGCGGGTTTGAGCACACGCGAGATATCGTCGGTCGGAAGAGATCGTGCTCTCGCGCGTGCTGACTCAGGGCTCTGCCCGATCCGGATCCGTGATCCTCATTGTGTCGACAAGATGTATCTTTCCTCTCAATATATCTATGCCTACTGCGCCATTCAGGTCTGTGCGATATATCGGGATGCCGCGCTCTTCAAGGCGGTCGATGGTCTGCTGATGAGGATGACCGTAAAAGTTGTTGGCTCCGACCTGGATAACTGCGATCGATGGTGATGCTGCATCAAGAAGGGCTTCACTGCTGCTTGACTTGCTGCCATGGTGAGCGACCTTCAGCACATCGCACTTCAGTGGGTTTTCCTGTATGGATGATTTATTCCTGTAGTATTCGATCATTTTAAGTTCATCCTCCTCGAGCAGGTCGCCGGTTACCATTATTTTTATACCTTTGTAGCTGATCATATATACCATGTTATGTTCATTCGGATCATCGATACCTATCCCGCCAGATTCCTCTTCGACCGGCCATATGGTGTCTATGTAAACATCATCCGTTATATGGATCCGTGATCCGTGTTCTATGAAATGCACCTTGTCAGGTTCTTTCATGATCCCGGGCAGAAGATCAGTCATGAATTGCTGGGTTTCATTATTCCCGTTTTTCGTATCTGTCATCTCATCCTTCCTGGAACCCGTTTCTGTATTCCTTCCATGCCGGCTCTCGAGGGATCTCCGGTAATCTGACGGGATGCAGATAGCGCCGACGGGATATACCTGCGCGAGCTGCAGGATCCCGAGGGCATGGTCGGTGTGAAGATGCGTGACACAGGCTAATTCTGCCCTCTCAGCGCCGTTTGCAAGGAGATAAGGCATCAGAACATCTTCGCCGATATTCCGCTCTGTATCGCCGCCTCCGTCTATGAGGATGTCTTTTCCTCCGGCGCGGATGTGGGTGCAGTCTCCCTGTCCGACAGAAACAAAGACGATCTCATCATCTGAGAAGGTATTGTACGCAGCCGGTAGCAGACAGACTGATAATGCAAGTATGCACAGATATGCCCTTACAAGAGCGTGGTATTCACGCCTGAGTATCTTTATCCTTGCCCACTCTGAAGAAGTGAGCATCATGACAAGATACAAGAGAACCAGTACCGGGATCCCTGCCGATGTGACTAAGTCGGAGAAATACCCTCCGGCAGATACTGCAGAATTGAATCTCAGGATGATCTCAGACAGGCCTTCTATTATCAGGATGGCAAAACCGGGTGCTGTTCCTGCAGTCATCGTGATGAAGAGGATCATCATGCATGCAGGCACTATGACAGATGCCATGAAGATCACGGGGATGTTTATGAATATCGAAAGAACGTTGATGCGGTGGAAGACCAGCGCTGTCAGCGGGAGTATTCCCGCCTGCACCGAAAGAGCCGCTGCAAGCATGTCACCTGCGTAAGTCCCGCCTGTGAAGTGCGAGAGTGGTTCTGCGAGAAAAGCTATACCCAGCAGCGCAAGAAAAGACATCTGAAAACCTGTGCTCAGAAGCTGGTAAGGCTCGATGACCATGATCAGTAAAGCCGATGCGCTGACTGCGCTCAGAAGGTCAAAAGGCCTTCTCACATACATCGAAAGAAGGCTGATCGTAAGCACTGTTACAGCTCTCATCGTCGAAGGGCTCCACATGGTCATGTCGCCGTACAGGATCAGTATGAAGATCACAAAAGCTGCGGCCGGCAGCGTCCGTCTCTTTCCCTGAAGAAATCTGAGAAGTGAATACAGAAAACCTGTATGGAGCCCGCTGACCGCAAGAATGTGACCTGTGCCGTTATCTGTAAAGTCCTTAAGCGTCTCTTCGCTTATATCCGACTTATCACCGAAGACGGTGCCTTTTATAAAGGCTCTGATCTGAGGATCGCCGAACCGGTCCAGAAAGTTCTCCCTTGCCTCGAACAGCCACCGCTTATACCGGGCACGGACAGGTACCGGCTCATCAGTTATCTCCATGCTTTTCGCACTGAAAGCATATCCGATACCGCGGCTTCTTAGGTATATGCGGTAGTCAAAGCACCCCGGGTTATCCGCTCCGGGCGGCTCTTTGAGTTTCCCGTATGCAGTGATCCGTCGGCCGGGGATCTCCCGGATATCTGTATCACCGGCATTGTAGAGGCTGACAATCACTTTGACTCCTGACGAGGTGACATCCGTATCACTCAGTACTATCCTGAGGCCCTCACCCTTTACAGTTACAGAGTCAGCTGTACCGCTGACAGCAGTTATCATATCGGGGGTCAGCTTCTCCTCCGCTCCGGCCGGTGTGGAAATCAGGCTGCACCCGTATGAAATATATCTGCATGTGAACAGCACAAAGCCGGCGGCAAGAAATGCCGCCAGTCTCCGCCGCTCAGTCTCCTCAAGGTCAAAACACGTGTATGTCATCACGCAGATGCCGACCATGATAAGTGCTCCGCCGGCTATCCTGGTTCTTTCGAAAATAAAAAAGCCGGCAGAGACGCCGGCTGCGAACATCATTGTATACGCAAAAAGTTTTCTTCTTATCACAGCAGTGCCTCCTGCCGTGATTCTATCGTGACTCAAAGGCTTCTGTTCATACGGAGTCAGTTATCACATTCATGCCTGTTAAAGTCCGGAAAATGCATGTTTTCATTGCTTTGCCGAAGAATATGATGCTGCAAATTAATTATTACAAATTAACAATTTTATTCTGAAAATAACAAACCCAGCACCAGTTTGTGTGGTGCTGAGTATTAATCCTTTTATCAGGCTCTCCTGTTCTGATGGCCCCGGTATTCCCGGACCGGCATCTGTGGACAGAAGATGCAGGTCACTTAGCCCTTGATAGCTGCTACAGCTTCTTTTCTGTCAGCTGCCTTGAATACAGCAGAGCCTGCAACGATGACCTCTACGCCTGCCTCTCTTACAAGATGAGCATTGGCAGGTCCGATGCCTCCGTCGACCTCGATCAGATAAGAATAACCATTCTCTGCCTTCTTCCTGCTGTAATAGCTGATCTTAGGAAGCGAGCTGTCCATGAATTTCTGTCCGCCGAATCCCGGCTCAACAGACATTACGAGTACAAGATCGATATCCTTGAGATAGTCATCCAGTACCTCAGGCTCAGTTCCCGGCTTGATCGAAACGCCCGCCTTGACGCCAAGGCTGTGGATGTGCTCAAGAGTAGCAGCAAGATCACTGCATGCCTCGTAATGAACAGTGATGAACTCAGTGTTGTCCGTGACAAATTTCTCGATGTATCTGTCAGGATCCTCGATCATCAGGTGAACATCGTACGGTACTGTTGCTGTTCCGTTCAGGCTCTTCATGACATCCGGTCCGAAGCTGATGTTCGGCACGAAAGCGCCATCCATAACATCGATATGCAGATAATCGATGCCGCAGCTCTGCACGTCAGCGACATCAGCGCCGAGTCTTGCAAAATCAGCCGCGAGTATAGACGGGGATATCAAAGCTTTTTCCATTTTCTGACCTCCTCGATCATCATTAGATATGAATTGTATCTTGATCTGTGAATCTCTTCTCTTTCGAGGGCTTCCTTGACTTCACAGTCAGGTTCGTTTATGTGCAGGCAGTCCCTGTATCTGCAGAGCTGCCCCGGTTCTCTCATTTCAGGGAAAAGCTCCCTTACGGCAGTCACTTCGGTCTCAGGCATGTCGATGGAAGTGAAGCCCGGTGTGTCGTAGAGGTATGTGCCGTCCCCGAGGTCGAATATCTCGACGTGCCTTGTGGTGTGGCGCCCTCTTCCTGTTTTGTCACTTATGCCGCCGGTCTCTACCCTGGTGCGGATCGATGCAAAACTGCCCGCGCGTCCCTGTGCCTCGACTGCTGTTCTCTCTTTGCGGGCAGCGTCGGTTGCAGCATCTGCTGCATTTCGCGTATCTGAGGAATGCCCTTCAGCGGTCCCTGAAACCAGATCAGACGCATCACCGTGCAGCAGATTCGTAAGTGTCGATTTTCCGACGCCTGACGGTCCTGCGAGAGCGACGTTTCTGCCCCTGATGATCTCTCTCAGCTCATCAAGACCTTCGCCCGTATTGCCATTTACAGAGACGACCGGATAAATGCCCCTGTATATCGCCATGGCGGCCTCGAGTTCCTCCGCACTGACAAGGTCCTTCTTGGTGATGCATACAGCAGGCGTGATGCCTTTCAGCTCGCATCCGGCAAGAAGCTTGTCAATAACAGGGTAATTCACATCAGGTTCTTTAACTGAAAACACGACCACCAGCATATCGAGGTTCGATACGGGTGGTCTTGTCATGAAATTACGTCTCTCTACGACCCGGTTGATAACGCACTCATTGTCGCAATCGTGCTTGTCGATCTCGAATTCTACGATATCACCGACGTAAATGAGTTCTTTATTTCTCTTGAGGTTGCCTCTGGCTTTGCCCATGACAGCCTTCTCGCCGTCATGGACAAAGTAGAAACCTCCGATTCCTTTAATGACTCTTCCGATCATAAAGATTCTGTTCCGTTATCCTTCAGGATTCTCTGCCGGCTGCTCTTCCGTCTGCTGTTCTTCAGTTTCATCCGTAGCGGTATCTTCCGGCGTTTCAGGTGCAGGCTCCGGTCCTGAGCTGACCTGGATATCTATGCTTGTGCCCTTGTCCAGGAGCGAATTAGCCTGATACTGCTGATAGATAACATAACCCTTGTCTATGGAGTTGTCCCAGTCATAGTCGACTCTTCCGACTCTGAAGCCCTCTTCCTTGATGCGCGTCTTGGCATCTTCAAGTGAGAGGCCTGTGACTGAAGGAACAGTACCCTTCTCAGTTCCCTTACCGTCGGAAACCTCGATGTTTATCTTGCTCTCCTTGTCGAGAGGAGTTCCTCTTTCAGGGTCCTGTGCAAGAACAGTGCCTTCTTCCGCAGGGTCCGTGACCATCTTGACATTGCCCAGGATGTATCCGTATTCCTTGAGATACTCTTCGACATCCTCCTGCTTCATGCCTACGACATTAGGTACGACACCTTCCTTGCTTCCCTTGGAGATGTGAACAGTGATCGTTCCCTCTTTAGGAGTTTCCTGGCCCGGTTCAGGGTCCTGAGTGCAGACCTTGTTTTCAGGATAGTCATTGGAATAAATGTCTTTACCCTGCTTGATGCTGAAGCCCTCCTCTTCGGCCTTGGCCTTAGCCTCCTCGAGAGAGAGACCTCTGAGGTCAGGAGCAGGCTTGGTCGATGAGAACACTCCCATCTTCCATGCTGTGAACCAGCCGCCTGCAGCGAGAAGGAGAACGATGACAGCTGCGATGATCGCATTTCTTTTGCCCTTTTTCTTCTTCTTTTTCTTCTTGTTCTCAGCTTCTTCCTCTTCAGCAGCTTCTGCAGCTTTTCTCTTCCTGTTCTTCTCGATGACATCCGTGGAAGCGAAAACTGAAGTTCCGGCCACGTCTGTTACGAAAGAGATGTTGTCGAGTTCCTCGATCAGCTCCTCAGCACTTGAGTATCTGTTGGTCTGATACTTGCTGGTAGCCTTCATGACGCATCTCTCGAGTGCAGGCGGGATGCCCGCTACGAGCTCGCTCGGAGGAGTGATCTCCTCGTTGATATGCTTGAGTGCAACTGTGACAGGGTTCTCTCCGTCGAACGGAACTTTGCCCGTCAGCATCTCATACATGACGATACCAAGCGAATAGATGTCCGATCTCTCATCCACGTAGTTGCCCCTTGCCTGTTCAGGCGAGAAGTAGTGGACGGATCCGACGATCTTGCTGCCAGTGGAAAGAGTTGCATCATTTACAGCTCTTGCGATACCAAAGTCAGCCAGCTTGACGATACCGTCATTCGTGATCATTATGTTGTGCGGCTTGACGTCTCTGTGGATTATCTTGTTCTTGTGAGCGATCTTCAGGGCAGAAGCTACCTGCTTGCTGATGTCGATCACCTTCTTGTAATCCATTGGCGCTTCATCTTCGATGATGTCGTTAAGAGTACGGCCTTCGATGAGCTCCATGACAATATAGTTGATGTTGCCCTCTCTGCCTACGTCATATACGCCTACTATATTAGGATGTGTAAGACCTGCGGCCGCCTGAGACTCTCTCTTGAAGTTCTCTACGAACGTAGCATCCTTTGTAAATTCCGGTCTGAGTATCTTGATCGCGATGAATCTGTTGAGCAGTCTGTCTTTACCCTTGTAAACGACAGCCATACCACCGTCACCGATCTTCTCAAGCAGCTCGTACCGGCCTGAAAGTAATCTGCTGCTCATTTGATCAATCCTCCGCTAAATTAATGCATATAACAGAGATATTATCATTACCCCCATTGTCATTAGCCAGCGAGACAAGATCCTCGGCGCATATCATCATGTCGTCGAATCTTCCTACGGTGTGCAGGATAGTCTCGTCGTCGACTTCATCATATAACCCGTCGCTGCAGAGGAGAACTCTGTCTCCGCTGTTGACCGGCACGCTGAAGCAGTCAGGCTCGTTGTTGGCATTAGCCCCAATCGCTCTGGTGATAACGTTCTTTCTGGCGTGGTGATGAGCTTCCTCTCTTGAAATAGCCCCCATCTTTACAAGATCATTTACGTATGTATGATCGTCCGTTATCTGCTGTATGAGTCCGTCATGTATCAGATACACCCTGCTGTCCCCTACGTTGGCAACATACATCTCGCCGTCTCTTATGTACGCAAAAGCAAGTGTTGTAGCCATTCCGCTGTACTGCGGCTTGGACTCGGACAGTCTGATGATGAACTGATTGACGTATCTGACCGCGGCTCTGAGATATCTGAAGATCTCATCGCGTCCGTCAAGCCATTCAGGAGGATTGTGTCTGATGAATTTCTCAAGTGCGTCCAGCGCGGACTGGCTTGCGATCTCACCGGATCTGTTGCCGCCGACTCCGTCAGCAAGCATGTAGAAATTCACATCCTCCATCACCTTGACAGCGTCCTCGTTGGTAGGTCTTCTCCGTCCGCCGTCAGTCATATAACCAATTCTCATATGATCCCTTCTCCGTTGTTGTATTTTGTATGTTCCTACTGCACTCAGAGCATCAAAAACTCTTCTCTATTATACAGTAATAAAAACCTATCACGTTATTATAGGGCAAAATCGTGCGCATTTCAACAATACGGGCAAAACCATCTTCGCTGTTCATAAAGCGTCCGATGACTCCCTCGTTCTCTTCCCTGTTGAGAGTACATGTCGAGTAGCATATACGCCCTCCCGGACGGGTACATCTGAATGCGTTCCTGAGTATCTCAAGCTGAGTATCCGTAAGGCCTGCATATTCACTGACATCCGTCCTGAGCCTGATCTCAGGCTTGGTGCTCATCACCCCTAGTCCCGAGCACGGAACATCGGCAAGCACACAGTCAAAATGCCCTTCAAGGCTGCTGTCATACTGTGTACCGTCCATGAGGCGCGTCTCAATTATATCCGTACCCGTCCTTGCGGCTGAAGCCTTAATGAGCTCAAGTCTGTGCTCATGGATGTCACAGGCTGTGACCGAGCCTTCATTGCCCATCATCTCAGCCATCATCGTGGATTTGCCGCCCGGCGCCGCACACATGTCAAGGACCTTGCTGCCCGGCTCAGGTGCCAGAGCACTTACTGCAAGCATGGACGACAGGCTCTGCACCGTGAAATGCCCCTTCCTGTACAGGTCAGACTCGATGATGCCTCTTCCCGAAGCCTTCACTGCGGCGCCCTGCACATATCCCGCCTCAGGATGCAGCTCACCGGCTCCGATGTGCTGTCTGTCAGCATCAGAAAGCTTTCCTTCTTCAGTTAGCATCTCACCGTCGAGAGCATTTTCTGCTTTTATACCTGCCTGAGCGAGGTCAGCTATAAGCTGATCCTTAGTCGTCTTCAAAGTGTTGACTCTCAGTATCACTTCAGGAGGCTCGTTCAGTCCGCGCAGTATGCTTTCTGCTTCATCGCCATACTGCGAACTGATGAGTGAAACGAGGTCTTCCGGCATCGAGTACTGTACAGAGAGCCTCTTCACCGGGTCCTCTATGCCTTCTATAAATGCAGGCAGTCTGACGGCTTCGGCATTTTCGGATGCCGCCCCTGTGAAGGAACCGGTCCCTTCAGACGGTGCCCCGTCATAGAATTCGAACTCCTCTCTTCTGCGGATATAGGACCTCAGGACCGCATTTATGAACCTGTCAGTCCCGCGGGCCGTTTTGCGAGCAAGAGCCACCGCCTCATTGACTGCAGCGTGGTCCGGGACGGAATCCATCTGGCGGATCGCGAAGAGTCCCATCCTGAGGATTATCAGGGTCCGTGTTTTGATGCCCTTAAGCCCGTTGGATGCAAGAATCCCGATGATATGATCGAGGGTGATGGTCTGCCTGACCGTTCCTTTTACCAGATTGCGAACAAAGCTATCCCTGCAGCCTTTGTGCCGAGGGATAGCTTCATTTAATGCCATATTCGAATATGCGCCGTCTGAGTATACGCTTTTAAGAGCCTCAAACGCCGTCAACCAGTCCGATGAATGACTCACAGTTAGTTTCTTCTGCCTCCTGCAAGGACAAGAATTCTGAGAAGGCTGGAGACAGCCGTAGCGAGTGCAGCAACGTATGTCATTGCAGCAGCTCTTAGGACCTCTCTTGATCCCGTGTAGTCATTTTCGTTGACCATACCCAGAACTCTCATCTGCTCAAGAGCTCTGTTGGATGCGTTGAATTCCACCGGAAGTGTAACGAGGTGGAAGAGTATTACGAACAGGAAGCAGACTACTCCGATCATGAACATCATACTGCCGTAAGGTGACATTGTAGACATGACCAGCCCGAAGAATATGAGAGGCCATGACATCATCTGTGTCAGATTTACCAGAGGCACTATGTTGTTCCTGAAAGAAAGAGGTGCATAGTGCGTTGCATCCTGGATAGCGTGCCCTACCTCATGGCATGCGATGGACATCGATGCAATCGATGGAGTGCTGTATACCTCCCTCGAAAGATTGAGGGTCTTGGTCTTCGGATCATAGAAGTTAACAAGGGAGTTTCCGCCGTTTACTATTTTGATCTGGACATCCCTCAGCCCGTTGGCATCCATCATCTTTCTGGCTGCATCGCCGCCTGTTATCCCGCGGCTGTTGGCTACCCGTGAATACGTCCTGTATGCGCTGTTGATCCTTGCCTGTGTGATGAAGGTGAAGATCATAGCCGGAATCAGTACGAACCACGAATAATCATAATAGTAGTACATTCCAATACCTCCTGTGACTTGTCTCCCGGTGCCATGAGCAGCCGGAATACCTTTTACCGTCTTAACCCTTCTGAGCCGTGAACCTGTCACCTGCGCTCAGCTTGTGGCCTCTCATGAAGTCGCCTGCGCTCATGCGCTTTTTGCCCTGAAGCTGCTGTTCGAGTACCTTGAGCCTGCCCTCAGCGCAGTTTATGACATAATAGTTTTTGCCTGTTTCGCTGACAGTGCCCGGCTCTCCGTCCGGCTCTCCCTCAAGAACCTCCGCTCTGTAGAACTTCACCTGGAGCCCGTCAAGGTAGCTGTAGCATGCAGGCCATTCGAGATATGCCCTGATCTTCCTTTCGATGACCTCTGCCGGCTCGCTGAAGTCAGTCATACCATCTGTCTTATTTATCATTTTAGCATAAGACGACTTACTGTCATCCTGTTTTTCATAAACAGCAGTCCCGTCAGCGATGTGCGGGATCGTTTCGACCAGCAGCTGAGCACCCGCCTCCGCGAGGATCTGAGACACCTCCGTGATGTCCCTGCCGCGGATATCGCATGCGACCTTGCTGATCATGTCGCCCGTATCGAGTCCCTCTTCCATCTTCATGATGGTCACGCCCGACTCATCAAGCCCGTTCAGGATCGCAGCCTGCATAGGCGCTGCGCCCCTGAGGTCAGGAAGAAGCGAACCATGTACATTGATGCATCCGAGCTTTGGAATCTCTAGAACATCGCGTGGCAGTATCTGGCCGAAAGCAGCCACCACGATCATGTCAGGTGCGATGCTTCTGAGCCTCTCCTTCAGCTCCTCATCCTTTCTGATTCTCAGCGGCTGAGCAACTTCAAGACCGTTCTCCACAGCAAGCTGCTTGACGGCCGACAGGATCATTTTGTTCCTGTTGCCCTTTCTGTCAGGCTGAGTGATGACAAGCGGGATGTCGTACCCTGCATCTATCAGAGCCCTGAGTGAACACGCCGCGAACTCCGGCGTTCCCATGAAAACTATCTTAAGCAATTTATACTCCTGTTACTTAATTTTAACTAAAAAACCACCGGGCTACTCAGCCTTCTCCTCTGCATGCTCTTCCTTGAGAGCCTCAAGTCTCTCGGAATACTCCTCCACTGTCATCATCTCCTTGGCGATGTCTGAATAAAGGATGCCATCGAGGTGGTCATACTCATGGCAGAATACTGTAGCAGCGAATCCCTCGAACTCGTACTCCTGCTCGTTTCCGTCGAGGTCAGTCGCTTTGATCCTGATCTTCTCAGGTCTGTCGACCAGTCCCATGTATCCCGGTACCGAGAGGCAGCCTTCGCTGGACTCCTGTGTGCCTTCCCTGTAAGTGATCTCAGGGTTGATCATGTAGTAGATCTTCTCCCTGATGGCTTCGTCTTCCGAGTCCACATGAGGCATAGCAACGAAGAATCTCTTCATAACGCCTACCTGTGGTGCAGCGATGCCTACTCCGTCAGCAGCGATCATGGTCTCTACCATGTCCTCAGCCAGCTCGCGGATCCTCGGAGTGATAGCCTTGATCGGCTTGCATTTCTTGGTGAGGATCTCGGATCCTCTTACTGTGATATTTCTGAGTGCCATCTGTTTCTCCTGATTTTCAGTATATGCAAAACATTAAAAGTGTTATCTGAAACTGTATTAATACTGCGATAAGTGAACGATGCCGGTCTAGTATGGATTCACATCGATCTCTATAAAGCATTCCGACTTTGATTCGATCATGCGGTCGCGGAATTCCATGTACTCACGTATATATCCTGCGCGGCTTCCCGGCGGCGCCTTAATGATGAACTCCGCCCTGAACCTGCCGTCAGTCTTACGCTCGTCGAGCCTCACTCTGAGTACCGTCGCATCCTGCGGCGCCGACCTCAGTCCCATGAGCCTCTTTCTGAAAGCCTCGGCATATGCAGAGGCCTCCTCCGCTGACTCCGACACAAAGCCGACAGCTATTATATCAGAGTATGGCGGATAATTCATAATATTTCTGTGAAGTAATTCCGCTTCATAGAAAGCCTCATAGTCTCCGGCAGCTGCCTGCCTTATCACATCGCTCTCAGGATCGTAGGTCTGGATGATGACCCGGCTCTCTCCGCCGGCCCTTCCGGCCCTTCCCGCGACCTGGGTTATCAGCTGGTACGTCCTCTCTGACGACCTGTAATCCGGAATATTCAGGCTCACATCAGCATTGATGATCCCGACCAGACCAACATTCCTGAAATCGAGACCCTTGGCGAGTATCTGCGTTCCGACAAGGATATCCGTCTTCCCCTTCTGGAAGTCGTCTATGACTTTGCCCGCATTGCCGCTCTTCGCCGCCGTGTCGAGGTCGAATCTCGCTACAGTCTTGTCCGGCCACAGCTCCTGCACGGCCTCCTCCACCTTCTCGGTGCCGGTGCCTGTATATCTTATGAATTTGTTGCCGCAGTCAGGGCACTTATCCGGCAGCGGGAATTTGCGCCCGCAGTAGTGGCAGACAGCAGCGTTCACCGCCTTGTGGTAAGTCAGTGTGATGCCGCAGTCAGGGCATGTCATCTTATACCCGCAGTCAGGGCACAGGATCTGTGTCGAGAATCCCCTCCTGTTAAGGAAGAGTATCACCTGCTCACCCCGCTTAAGAGCCCTGTCGGTCTCCTCAGCAAGGCGCCTTGAGATCACGCCCATGTTGCCTGACCGTATCTCCTGCTTCATGTCCACGGTCTCAAGTACGGGCAAAGTGCTCGTTCCTATCCTCTGCTTCATCTCAAGAAGCTCGTAGATCCCCGCTTTCGCACGGCTGTACGACGTGACGGAAGGTGTCGCGCTTCCGAGGACCAGCACGGCTCCGTGAGCCTGAGCCCTCCTGTAAGCGACATCGACTGTCTCATACTTGGGGTTGTGGTCAGACTTGTAAGTCGTTTCGTGTTCTTCGTCTATTATGATCGCGCCTATGTTCCCGAGAGGTGCAAATACGGATGTCCTCGCTCCGACGACTATCCTGGCATCACCGCGCCTTATCCTGATCCATTCGCCTAATTTTGCACTTGTAGACAGCTTGCTGTGAAGTGTCGCGACCATGTCCTCTCCGAACCTGTCAGCGAACCTCTTCTCGACCTGAGCGGACAGCGCGATCTCAGGCAGCAGGACTATGGCAGTGCGCCCCTGCTTCAGGACCTCCTCCACAGTACGCATGTACACCTCGGTCTTGCCGCTGTTTGTGACGCCTTTAATGAGAAACGGCCTGAATTCGCGCCTGCTGACATATTCGCATATGCGCTCAGCCGCGTGCTTCTGCTCCGGCGACAGCGTGTACTCAGGATCCTGAGGAGTTTTGCCCGACGGCTTGTACTCCGGGATCTTCTTTCCGCCGACTGTGAACATCTTGACAGCATCGATGTATTTGACGCCGTATCTCTTTCTCATCCACACGGCTGTGTCGATCATCTCCGCTGACAGCGAGCGCTCCGGATCGTACGAAGCGATCTCCTTTATCCTGCTCGCATCGAATGAAGGCGCCGGATTCTCCCTGATGCAGTAAGCATCGACCGGCTTCTTCCTCCTGGCGAAAGGCACAGTAAGACGGGCACCCGGCCCCACCTCATCCGGCGCGGCATAGGTGAAGAAAGTGTCCGTGTTATTGCTCTTGTTGTCGATCACTACGTCAATATATTTCATTTACGATATTATAAAACTGCTGCCGGAAACGCGGCAGCAGTCAGCTATTACAGCAGGAAGATGTTGTTTTCTGCGCATTCCTCGACCATATCATCAGGCCATACGGATACCTGGACCTCTCCGATATGAGCTTTTCTCAGGAAGAACATGCAGAGTCTGCTCTGTCCGATACCGCCGCCTATGGTCAGCGGAAGTGTTCCGTTGATGACGCCCTGATGGTACGGCATGTCCTTTCTGTCCATCTTTCCGTCGATCTCAAGCTGCCTGAGCATGGACTCGCTGTTGACTCTGATGCCCATCGAGCTGATCTCAAAGGCATCTTCAAGTACAGGGTTCCACAGAATGATGTCTCCGTTGAGTTCCCAGTCATCATAGTCCGGTGAACGTCCGTCATGCGGCTTGCCGGAATTAAGAGCGCCTCCTATCCTCTTTACGAAGATAGCTCCGAACTCCTCTGCAGCGAATCTCTCTCTTTCCTTGGATGTGCTGTCAGGATACCAGTTCTCGAGGTCCTGTGAATCGATGAACTTGATCCTTTCAGGAAGCTCGACTCTTACCTCAGGATACTGGTCGTTGATGTAGCCCGCCAGCTCAAGAAGGCATCTGTAGATGATCCTTACCTGCTGCTCAAGGTACTCGTTGTTCCTCTGATCTGCAGTGATGACCTTCTCCCAGTCCCACTGGTCAACATATATTGAATGGAGATTGTCAAGTTCCTCATCCCTTCTTATCGCATTCATGTCTGTGTAAATGCCCCTGCCCGGCTGCACTCCGTATTTTCCGAGTGCATTTCTCTTCCATTTTGCAAGAGACTGTACGACCTCAACATGGCGCTCATCAAGATCCTTGATGGTAAAGTCTACTCTTCTCTCAACTCCGTTCAGGTTATCATTCAGACCTGTTTCAGGGAAAACGAAAAGCGGTGCGCTGACTCTGCCGAGATTCAGCGAATACGCGAGCTCTCTCTGGAAGTGAGTCTTGATCCTGACGATCGCCCTCTGCGTCTCGGTCGGATCAAGGATAGGCTTGTAGTCCTTTGGAACGAATAACTTGCTCATGATAATTCTCCTTTTTTATTTCTGCTTCATGGCTGCCCTTGCATATTCGCAGCCGCAGAAGTTCTGCCTGTACAGGCCGTAATGCCTGCTGAGCTCGACGCTGCGGCCGAACCCGTTCTTCTTCTTGAAGTCTATGTCCAGGAATCTCGAGCTCGTCTGCTCCTCGAGCGACATGCCGAGAGTCTTGATCTTGTCGTAGTTCTTGTGAGGGCTGACCGACATCGTCGTCGTGAAATAGTCGATGCCCAGCTCGCCCGCTTTGCGTGCAGTCTCTGCCAGTCTCATGGCAAAACACAGGTCGCATCTCGCGCCGCCTTCAGGCTCATCCGCGAGAGGTCCGCATTTTGCGATGTATCTCTCAGGATCGTACTCGCCTTCTATGTAGCTGACGAAGTACGAGTCCTTGTGTTCTTCGTTGAATGCCTTTATAAACTGCAGCAGTGTATCGCGTCTCAGATAGTATTCTTCCCTGTCCGTGATGTTTGGATTATAATAGTACACGGTGATCTGATAATCCGGCGCCAGCCTCTCGACGCAGGCTGTCGAGCAAGGTCCGCAGCATGCATGAAGGAGGATCGAAGGCTTGCGCTGCTCAGGAGTGATGCGGAACATCTCGCTGTCACACTTCTCCATTCCGGTCATGAAGTTCATATTCATAAGAGCGCTGCAGTCGTCCTTCACTCTGTATCCTCTCACTGTAAGCAATATCACTGGCTGCACTGCACAGGCATCATGTCTATGCAGTGTTCAAAAATATACTCGTAAATTATAGCACATAACATATGCAAGGTGGAACAAGATTCAACTCAATAAGTGATGAACTCAAGCGTCATTTCGGCAGGAAGACCATCAAGCTCGGGATAGACGCCGGTTTTACATGCCCCAACAGGGACGGCACCTGCGGATACGGCGGATGCGCCTTCTGTTCGGGCGGCGGTTCAGGCGAGCTCGCAGCTCACCTGAGCGTCCTCTCAGATGCGGAAAATGCAGAGGCTGAGCTTGCAGTTGCTGTCAGTGCTCTTACTGAACAGATCTCATCGTCAATAAGCGAGCAGATAGAACTCATGTCAGATAAGTGGCCTGACGCCGCCTACCTTGCATACTTCCAGTCGCATACCAACACCTATGCGCCGGCAGAGACTCTGAGGACTCTGTACAACGCCGCTCTGGACGACCCGCGCATCGAAGGCATCGTCATAGCGACCCGTCCTGATTGTCTTCCGCCTGATGTCCTTGATCTTCTTTCAGAGATAAACCGCGACCATTACATGTGGGTCGAGCTCGGCCTTCAGACTGTCCACGACAAGACGTCACAGGCAATGGGCATCGGATACACATACGATGTCTATGAGAAAGCAGTTGACGAGCTTCTTTCCCGCGGCATCAGGGTCGTGACGCACCTGATCCTCGGCCTTCCGGGTGAGACACAGGACATGATGCTCGAATCGGTCCGCAAGGTCTGTGAGCGCCCTCTTTTCGGAATAAAACTCCACTTAATGAATATAGTCAGGACATCCCGCCTCGCAGAGACGATGCCTGACTACGTTCCTTTTGCGTCTATTGAAGAATATGTCGGTCTCGTGATACGCTGCCTTGAGATCATCCCGCCTGAGATCACTATCCACAGGCTGACAGGCGACGTTCCGAGACGCCTTCTGATATCACCGGAGTGGAGCTACCGCAAGCGTACGATACTTAACGCCATAAACCGCGAACTGGCAGAGCGCGGCACCTTCCAGGGCGCAGCACTCCTGTAGTCCGGTCCTGTATTACTCAGCTAAGGCCCTGTATTTTGCGACTTCAGCAGAGATCCTCTCGAGAAGCCCGCTGTAGTCTTTTTCCTTGCGGTCTCTGAGGTCCTCCGTGATCTCTATCACAGGCTCAGCCAGTGATGTAAGAGACACATTCGAAAGGATGCCCTTCAGGGCATGCGCTCTTTCAAAGCCCTCATCCAGGTCGCCCCTTCTGACTGCTTCTTCCAGCTTTTCATATCCCTCATCGGCCAGAGCCATTCCGACCATCCTCAGATAGAAGGCTTCATTATTCATGCATCTTGCAAGGCCCTCGTCAGTATTTGCTCCAGCGGCCTTAAGTGCGTCTATGGTGATCATACGGTCCCCCTTTTCTTTTTTCTTCTATATATTCAGATCGTGTTTTTCATCAGCATAAGCCGATACGATAATGTTGCTTACGGAATAGCTTACACCTGTCCTCTGCCCGGCTCTCCTGAAATTGGAATTGATACGCTTTGCAACTATAGAACAGTCTTCAAATGTCGTGTTGATCAGCAGTATCAGGTACTGTCCCTTGCCGTATCTGGTTACAGTATCTGTATATCTGACCGATGTGACGATCGCTTCCTTGAGCCTTTCCGAAAGCTCTTCAAGTCTTATGCCGCTCAGCATCGGATTACCCTTGCTGTCAATGATCGTGCAAAGCATCAGGAATATCCTGTCGCCGGCACGTTCCATCATTCTTTCGGTGATCCTGTATATCTCCTGGAATACCGGCAGCGAACAGTAATATCCCCTGCGGTCATGGGCGGAGTCATCTCTCATCTTCTCCTGGATATCCTCTAAGGACTCATGTCCGATGACCAGCTTGAGCCCTATCCTGTTGACGAATTCCCTGACGTAGCTGTTCGCCCTGCCGCCGTATTCCGCAGTATATGCATCCACAGTCTCCCTGTAGAATCTCTCCGTACGGTCAAAACGTCCGAGCCCGGACAGCGCCTCAAGTGTCAGCACCTCCCATTCAGCGAAAGGATCCACTTTGGCCGCGTACAGGCCGATCTCCTGCATCAATTTGAATTTGTGCGCATCCCTTGCAAGGTCTGCGGCATCATTCACAACCTGGGCAAAAAGGTCTCTGTATCTTTCCGCTTCATGTACCGACCAGACGCTCGATTCATTGCCGGAAAGGAATCTGCCTTTGTACAGGTATATCGTACTGACAAGCATGTCGAGCTTCTTTTCCGCGTTCTTTTCGGACGTCGCCTCACCAAGTGATTTCTCGAATTCCGCTGCATCTTCATCCACAGGAATATCGTCAGCCCAGTAATAAATGCCGCCTCTTTTTACGACATACTGGCTCTCGGGGAATCCGAACTCCCTTAGTTTTTTCCTCAGATTGTAAATAATGTTCCTGATTGAATGTGAGACGTCATCAACGTCTCTGTCTCCGAACAGTTCCGCCTTTGCAAGATCTCTCGAAACTCCCTTTTCACGGAAGTGGAGAAGAAGCTGCAGCAGGTGCACGATCTGAGACTCATTCTGCTGCCCAAAGGATATCTCGTTGCCCCTGTAGGCAATCGAGAATCCGCCGAATGTCCTCACTCTGAGTACATCGGCAGGCATCTCATTTGTGATCTGCACTGACTTATCGCTCATTTTCTCTCCTCTCTGATCTCCCTTTCTGAGGTCTATGCTCCTACTTTCTTGATCATAAATTCAAAGTTATTACAGGAAGTTAGAAGTGTGTCTTTAGTTATTTCGCCCTTCTGATACAGGTTCAGAAGGCTGGTGTCCATGGTTATCATTCCGTCAGCGGAGGCTGCCTGCATCGCTGATTCGAGCTGGTGCAGCTTGCCTTCTCTTATCATATTGTGTATGGCCGGTGTCGACTTCATCACCTCGAAAACAGGTATGAGATGCCCGCTCGTCGAAGTGACGAGCTGCTGGCATACGACGCCCTTGATCAGCTGGGCCAGCTGCCCTCTTACCTGGACCTGCTGGTTTGCAGGGAAGACATCCACGATCCTGTTGATCGTATTGGCTGCACTTGATGTATGCAGTGTGCTGAACAGAAGGACTCCTGTCTCAGCCGCAGTGATAGCTGCGGATATGGTGTCAAAATCCCTCATCTCACCCAGAAGGATGACGTCCGGACTCTCTCTCAGGGCAGACCTGAGAGAGTCAAGGTAGCCTGGTGTATCTATGAATATCTCCCTCTGGCTGACAATGCTCTTGTTATGCGAATGAAGGTATTCAAGCGGATCCTCCATCGTGATGATGTGCGCTTCTCTTGACCTGTTGATGCGGTCTATCATGCAGGCAAGTGTAGTGGACTTGCCCGAACCTGCAGCACCTGTCACGAGGACGAGCCCTGTCTTGTTGTCAGCAAGCGACAGCACACTTTCAGGGATCCCCAGCGATGCCGGATCAGGCACACCGAATTTGATGACTCTTATAACTGCCGCCAGTGTGCCCCTCTGTCTGAACACGTTGACCCTGAATCTCCCGAGATCTCTTATCGAGAAGGAGAAATCATCATCGTTATGGTTTTCCAGCTGGGCTTTTGAGCGGTGAGCTGTCTCATATATCTCTTCGACGACAGCATTGATGGCATCAGGTTTCATGATG
The DNA here is from genome assembly GCA_045540775.1 of Anaerovoracaceae bacterium. Classification (GTDB taxonomy): domain Bacteria; phylum Bacillota; class Clostridia; order Peptostreptococcales; family Anaerovoracaceae; genus Crickella. The sequence continues at coordinate 44,943 of JAZQHU010000033.1, forward strand.
CCTGAATCCGTCCTGTCCTGAGCTCCCTTCACCTTATATGTGACCGGGATGCCTGCGATTATGAATATGTCAGACGCGCCCTTCAGAATGGCGTCGTGTAATATCTCATTAAGATTCATTTTGTATCTCCCTTCAGAAGCCCTGCCATATATCATCTATAGGATCGCTCGAGTTCCATATCCTGCTGAGCTTCCATTTTCTTATCTCGACGCTGCCTGCATCATCAGGCATTCCCGCCTCGACTTCCAGCCTGTAACCGTCCTTTTCAGCCACATAGCTGTATGCAGTTCCGCCGGCTGCGGCATCAGAGCCTTCAGCATCATTAATGCTTCCGGCAGTAACGCCCTCCATGCCCTCTGCATTGCCGGCTGCAACTGCAGCTATGAACCTCTCGCCGTCAGCTTCAAGTTCATATCTTGTCTGTGTTATGTTCGCGAACCTGCCTGCCATGACCCTGTCAGCGTTGGAAGTCGCTACGGTCAGCAGCGCCAGAGTCGTTATGACCATCGCCACTATCGTAAGGAAGACAGCGATCGGTCCGAGTCTTGTCTTATGAGCCATCACTTATCCTCCCCGAAATACTTTCCTGCCGTAAGCGTATACACAGGCTCCGGCAGGCTTATACCTGCCATGCTACCGTCTTCTGTACAGGCAGCGTTATCCTGCGCGCTGCCGCTCTGGGACAGCAGTCCCGCAAGGTCTTCAGCCTCAGCATCACCAAGAGTTTTATCACCTGACTGATCTGCTGAATCAAGCACATCATCCGCACTGTATATGCTTATGGCATCCTCAGCGAATTCACCCTCTCCCGAAGGAGTGCTCTTTCTGCTGATCCGTATGATATATCTGCACTTTCCGTTATCGCCCGACTTGAAGGCCGCACCGGCCCATATCTCGCCTTCAGAAGTCTGCGCCCCGTCAGATACATACCCGGTGCTCACGACATTCTCCATCGCACCTATCTTCTCAGACAGCTGCAGCATGTCCTTCTCAGTCGAACTTACTTCCGCCGTACTCTCCGCAAGAATGACAGCCTCCGTCAGCTGCCTGGCCTGCAGACTGTGAGATCTGCTCATCACAAACACCTGTGTGATCACCGTGATCACCAGCACCAGGAGTATGAAGAGCCCTAATAGCTCGACTGTGAAAGCAAGATTTCTTTTCTTCATGTTTCTACTTATGCCTGTCTGTATTAACGTATGAAGCTCCGAGGTCTGACGAGATCTCCAGGAGCCCGTCGTCACCGAGCGTGAAGTCGAAGCTCTCAGCATGCCCTATCTCGAGCGCATTGTCAGGGCTGACCGCCGCATCAGGCATGCAGTATTCTTCGTAAACCGTGCCGCCTGTGAAATATATCCTCTGCTCATAGCTTTCGTTGACAAGGATAAGGCATTCTGTGCCCGCTCTGTCCTCCACGACTATGTCAGAAGCCTCATTGTCCCTGACCGCATTTATGACATAGGAAAGCACCGCTCTTGTGTTGCCGTTGGCATCCTGTGTCTCCTGAGCGAACTGGTATCCGCGCGCAGCGAAAACGACCAGGCTCAGTATGACAATGAAGAGCACTGTTACCGTTATTACAGATATGTAGTCTCCTATGCTTTTTCTTCTTTCAGGCATTACTTTTGTTCTACACGTTCTCTTTTATGATTTTGCACATGCTGATCCCGGACATCTTCCCTGAATCAGCTGACCTCTTACTGTTTCTCTGTATCGCCCTTATATATGACTCTCACGTCAGGCGGCTGGTTCTCAGCGTATGGCTTGTACAGTATCCTGTAATCCTCTGTATTGACCGCAAGCCCGTAGTTCTCTATAAGGTAGTCGAGGCTCTCAGGGTAAGCGCCTTCGATGACATAGCACTGCAGGGCTCTCTCATAGATAGTGTCCTTGATGGACTCTGTCTGGTCAGCCATGCTCTCCTTCGCCGCTCTGTCCGCCCACACGAAAACGCCGGCCAATACGATGATCAGCACTGCAACGATGCTTATTATTAACCTGCGCCATCCGTGGTTGTTTTCCATTTTCCACCCTTACTCAACTATGAAATAATTGCACGAGCAAGAATCCACTACCCGATCGAATTCATGATACCGATAAGCGGCACCATGAGGCTTATCAGCATGATCCCTATGAATATCATCAGAAGACCTGTCAGAAGCGGCTCGACAGTATTCGCTATCGTGCTGATATGCCTGTCTATGCTGTCGCTCAGGTTGGTCATGATCTTCTGCATGATCGTATCGAGCATTCCGCTCCTTTCAGCCGGGATCAGCATCCTGTTGTTGGTCTGATCGTACAGCTTCTCCTCATAAGCCGTCTGCGAGAAGCTCATTCCGGCATCCATCTTGTCGGCGCATCTCTGCAGCTTATCCCTGAGGCCCTTCCCCTCGACGACCGTCATGCTCTTCTTGAGAGCCTCATCCTGGTGCTCCCCGCTTGAGAGGAACATGTCGAAGCAGGATGTGAACCTGTACAGGTCAAGCCCTTCAAACAGCTCCCTGAAAGCAGAGAACTTTGAGAGGAAAGCCCTGACTTTTTCCTTCTTGCCGCTTCTCCACATCGAGGCACCGCACAGTATCGCTATCACGAGGACTATCATCACGCCGAGCATTATTTTGCACAAAGTGAACGATACGTTGATGTAGCTGTACGAGCTGGACGACAGGCTTCCGGTCAGGTTGTTGTACACCCCGTAGAATGCCGGGAATACAAGCGCCAGCATCGCGATGAGAACTGCGATGACCATGAAGAGCAGTATCACCGGATATCTCACCGCAGACACCAGAGTGTTCTTCATGCTGTTCTCGGTCCTGTAGTAACCGGAAAGGTGGAAAAGCGTCGCTTCCAGTTTGCCGGTATATTCCGAAGTGCCTACCATGTCGGTAGCATAGCTCGGAAAGGCGCCGCTCTCTTTCATGGCATCCTCAAGCGGCCAACCCATCGAGAGCTTGTCAGTCATGGCTTCAAGTGCAGCGTGCAGCGTTTTGTCCGTCTCAGGAGTCTCATCTCTGAGAAGTGACACCGCCTCGCTCACGGAAATGCCCGACTTGACCATCATTCCCATGTTCTCGAAGAATGATGCAAGCTCCGTATAGCTTAATATCCTGCCTTCATTATTAGAACTCATTATCCCGGTTCCTTTCACATAAGATTAAGAGTTGCTTGCTTATATCTGTCCCGGTGCGCGAACACCGGGTCTGTCATCAATACTGATAAACGTCAAGATAGTTGGACCCGTCTCCGATGAACTGGCTGTCCTCTCCGTTCGCAGAGAACGTCAGGTCCAGCCTGTTCCACTCATCCTCGCTCACTTCGAACTCAACAGCCACCCAGCCGGCTTCCTCCGTGTAATACATATTCCATGCGTGGTACAGGTCCTCGCCCTCCCCGACATAGCCGAAGATGATCTTGGTCGGAATTCCCTGGCTCCTCAGCATCGCTGCCGCCAGAGAAGCATAGTCAAAACATATCCCTTTGCCTGTTTCCATCGTCTCGTCAGGCACCGGCAGATATCCGGACTGCACAGTGGCAGCCTTCTCCTTATCATAGGTGACCTTCTTGCAGACAAAGTCATATACGTTGGTGATGAATCCGTTGGCATCCGCCGCCTGCCCGGCAAGCTCAGCCGCCTTGGCAACGCATTTCGAGTCTGCATCAAAGTCAGCATACTGGCTCGGCCTCAGGAACGGCCCGAATTCATCATCGAGACTCACTTCAGCCCATGTCGTGTACAGCTCGCTGTACTTGTTGTCGACGATGTTCTTCATGACGCTGATCTTGTATGACCCGTTACCGAGCTGGAGCGGGAATATCTGCACCTTGTCCAGCACTACGTCATATATGTACTTCTCGCTGTCCTTCTCGACTACAAGCTTGATCCTCGTGTCCGAGCTGACCTTGACCGCAAAGTACCCCTGAGATGCGCCTGACAGGTCGACAAGCGCGCCGCCGCTGCCTTCTGCACTCGATTCATCGAACACGGCAGTCTTCATCTCAGGCGGCTCATATCCGCCTTCCTGAGCTGCTTCATCTCCGCCCGGAGCCGCAGCTGCAGTTCCTCCGCCGTCTCCGCCTGATCCGCCGCAGGATGTAAGAACAAGTGTCATGCTCAGGGCCAGCACCAGCATGAACATGCCAAAACGGGCAGCACTGCTGCTCATTCCTGACGGCACTCTTTTCATGTCTGCCTCTTCGCCTTTTCTGTTGACATCACTGCCTCTGCGGACCTTCATCTGATGTGCCCGTACTCCTTGATATATCTGCGTTACGGGATTTTTCCCGTTTGTTAGGATTGACTAATCTCAAAAATAGCTAAATATCTCCGTTTATTATTATATCAACAGTAATAAAGGAAATAAAGATAAAAACATGCACAGAAAAACATAGTTTTTGCCTATGCAAGGGCTGCCTCGCCTCATCTTCACGCGTCCCACGCTGTGCAGCTGCACAGCTGCCTCAGCCGGCTGCAATTGTACAGCACTGTAAAAGGCTGACCCTTTTCAGGATCAGCCTTCATGTCCAAGGTGCTTTATTTACTCTTACCTTCCGGATGTATAGTTATCGAAGTATCCCTGTACGAGGACTACCGGTGTGCCCTTGTCGCCCGATCCGGATGTCAGATCGCAGAGCGAGCCGATAAGGTCAGTGAGTCTTCTCGGTGTCGTTCCTTCCGATGCCATGTTGCCGACAAGGTCGGATTCCTTCTCTTCGATAGCCTTCAGGATGGCGACCTTCAGCTCGTCGCCCGAGAGATTGGAGTAATCATTATCAGCAAGGTACTTCAGCTTGAGCTCATTAGGTGTGCCCTCGAGTCCTGCTGTGTATCCAGGGGATACCACAGGGTCTGCGAGCTCCCATATCTTGCCTACTGGGTCCTTGAAAGCTCCGTCTCCGTATACCATTACTTCAACATGCTTTCCGGTCTTCTCCTTCATCATCGCCTGGATCTCATTGACCAGGAGCTTGCACTCTCTCGGGAAGAGCTTGACCGTCTCCTCAGTAGCCTTGTTTGATCCGAGAAGTCCGTACTTCTCATTGAAGCCGCTTCCGTTGACAGGAGCGTTGAGGATCTCATCCATGCCATATACGTTGGCACCCTTGCTGCGGAGTATTCTCTTGGTGCGTGCTCTTGTATGGATGTCACAGGCGATGACATTGTTAGTGTAGTTAAGGATCTCTTCAGCGTGGTTTGCGAAAATGATCTCAGCCTCAGCGCCCATCTCCTTGATCAGGTCGCCGTAGTACTGCACATAGTCAACACCGGTGAACTGGTGTCTGTTCTCACCGAACAGTTCTCTGTACTTCTCGAGTGTCAGCACATCACTGTACGGATTGACGCCGGCCTCATCAAGCTGGTCGAGTGTCAGAAGCGCATTGCCTACCTCGTCTGAGGGATAGCTGAGCATCAGCACGACCTTCTTAGCCTCCTTAGCCATTCCTCTGAGGCAGATAGCGAATCTGTTTCTCGAAAGGATCGGCCATATGATACCGACAGTATCCCCGCCGAGCTTGTTCCTGACGTCCTCAGCGATGGCATCGATGCTCGCATAGTTGCCCTGGCATCTTGCCACTACGGACTCTGTGATGCATATAACGTCCTTGTCCCTTATCTCAAAGCCTTCAGCCTCTGCAGCTTCAAGCACGCTGTCAACGACCTGGCTGCCCAGGTCATCGCCTTCGCGGAAAATCGGACATCTGATGCCTCTCGATACTGTACCTACTCTTCTCTCTGTGCTCATGGTGCACCTCCCAATATGTATATCTGAATCAATTCACGATTTCTGACAATTCAGTGCCCCTGATAATCAAGGGATTCTATTTTACCATCTAATCCATACTTTCTCAATGATTACAGATTTATTAACGGGGTTCGCACCCCTGCGATAGCATAAATATACTCAAAAGCCGTACGGCATATACCATTCAGCATATATCGTACGGCTGTTTTTCTCACAGAAGCCAGCCCTGAATGGTAGCCTCTATCATCTTGGCATCCAGTTGTCTCGCCTTTCCGAAAGTGGTTATAAGGTTGTCCCATGGAACAATACCATGCTCCTCATATTCTTCCATCTTCCTCTTGTAGTCTATCCGGTATTCCAGATCATCCATCATGCCGAAATGTTCCCAGTATATGAGTTTGAGATCTCTTGGCCTTATTATCTGAAAGTCCGGGTTCCTGTACAGCCCGGGGATACCTGTCGGACAGTCATGCCTGTAAACAAGACCGTAATGGTCGAGTCTTGATGCTATGTATATCTCATTTTTGGACCTTTTGCTCTCACCTGCAATTGTTATCGCATTGAAGCTCTCCGGGTGATAGTCATCTGCAGTATGAAACGCATTTTTCCACTCATCCAGACCTGCATACGCGGAGTACATACACCCTGCAAGTTCAGGATACTCATTAAGAAAACCCTGCATCACTGAGCTCTCATCAGCAGGCCTGTATTTCCTGATCGCGGCATCCAGCATTTTGATGTCTCTGTCCAGAACTTCCAGAGCTGAAGTCACATACTCCTTTCTTACCAGCCCGCGAAGCATCACGGGATTCTTCTTTACACCGAAACGTCTCTCCTTTTTTCTGTTTCCTTTCGCCGGAAGCCTCTGATAGTACTTTCTCTTCTTCTCATCTCCGGTACACAGAAGCACCCCTTCAGGAAGGTTCCCAAGTTCCCTCTGCAGATCATCTCTGCGTTCAATCAGTTCTCTTCTGATCCTTTCAAGTTCATCTTTATAAACCATTTTATCCCTTTCCGGGAGTACACACTGTCTCGCAGCTGACTGTCCGAAGAGGAGTTTTCCAGAAAAAGGTAAAAATACAGTCTCAATCAAGAATATATTTACCTTTTCTCTTTTACTCGGCACCCATGCTGTTTGTCCTGTACGAACAGGCTCTAAGAGAAGGAGCCTGTTCATCATTACAATTTCTGCAGGAAACGGCTGTAAGCCACTGTTTGCAAGGGATTCGCGACTTGCGCATCTAATCCTATTGTCCGGTGCCGGACTACGTCATCTGAGAGATTACAGAAATAATACTATCGGATTGTGATGAGTGCGAGGCGTTACAGAGAAAAGGTAAATATATAGAAAAAACAAATGCAACATTTACCTTTTCTGAGAAAACTCCTTCACTGAATACTTTATCGCAGTTAACCCTGGCAGTTACAGGTAATGGCGTGCGGATGTTAATGGCTGATGCGGTTATGAGCGCGCGCGAGATATCGGTGTGTGGAGTATGTTGTGCTCTCGCGCGTGCTGGATGCTGCCGCTGGCTTACCAGGATCGCCTTGCCACACAAGTCACATAACAAAGAGCACCATATAGACCGCATTACACTTGCAGCCTGGTATGGTGCTCTTATAAACAAGATTTCTTCTTATCTGGATTTCAGCAAATCCGGAATTATACAGATATGGATTTCTGCAGATCCGAATCTCTTCCTGTATCGAAGGCTAGTCTCTCTTCTCTACTACTTCGCCGCTGTTTTTGTAGATGCTCTTTTCAGGCACTACTCCGCGGACGCAGGATGTAGGATAGATGTTGCTGTATCTTCCGATGACTGTTCCTGGGTTGCATACTGAGTTGCAGCCTACCTCAACATGGTCGCCGAGCATAGCTCCGAACTTCTTGATGCCTGTCTCGATCTCTTCTGTGCCGTTATGAACGACTACGAGCTTCTTGTCGGACTTTACGTTGGAAGTGATCGAGCCGGCTCCCATGTGGCTGTAGTATCCGAGGATGGAGTCACCTACATAGTTGTAGTGAGGTGTCTGAACGTGATCGAAAAGGATGACATTCTTGAGCTCTACGGAGTTGCCGACTACGCAGTCAGCTCCTACAAGAGCAGAACCTCTTACGAATGCGCAGTGTCTTACCTCTGTGTTAGGTCCGATGATGCAAGGTGCTCCGAGATATGCGCTCGGGAAGACCTTGGCAGTCTTGTGGACCCATACGTTCTCGCTTACCTCATCGTATTCAGCAGGATCAAGGGTCTTGCCGAGCTCGATGATCATATCCTTGATGCCCTTGAGAGCTTCCCACGGATATGTGAACTGTGAGAGATAGTCCTTAGCCAGTGTATGGTCAAGATCATATAAATCAGTAATAGTATACATTTCTTCCTCCTATTGAGCAGAATACGCTATTCTGCGATGTGTCCCTTGTCCTTGATGACCTCGATGACCTGATCCACGTACTTCTCGCAGATCTCATCGCTTGTGGCCTCTACCATTACACGGATGACAGGCTCAGTGCCGGACTCTCTTACGAGTATACGTCCGTCATCGCCGAGAGCCTCAGCTACCTTGGCAACAGCAGCCTGGACATCAGGATCGTTCTGTGCATCCGGTTTGCTCTTGACTCTTACGTTCTTGAGTACCTGTGGATAGAAGACAACAGGAGCAGCTAGCTCGCTCATTTTCTTCTTCTTGGCCAGCATTACTTCCATCATCTTGAGGGATGTAAGGATTCCGTCACCTGTAGTAGCGTACTTGGTGAAGATGATGTGACCGCTCTGCTCACCGCCGATACGGTTGCCGGTCTGTACCATGTTCTCGTATACGTACTTGTCGCCTACCTTGGTCTTGTCATAATCGATGCCTACTGCATCAAGAGCCTTGTAGAGACCGAAGTTGGACATTACGGTAGTGACGACCTTGTTGTTCAGGAGCTTGCCTCTCTCCTTCATGTAGAGGCCGTAGATGTAGAGGATGTGGTCACCTGTGATGACATTGCCCTTCTCGTCTACGCAGAGACATCTGTCAGCATCTCCGTCGTATGCAAAACCTACGTCCAGTCCGTTATCAACAACGAACTTCTGCAGGTGCTCGATGTGAGTCGAGCCGCAGTTGGTGTTGATGTTATAGCCGTCCGGTTCATCGTTCATGACATAAGTCTTTGCTCCGAGAGCATCGAATACGCCCTTGGCGATGGACCATGCAGCACCGTTAGCAACGTCAAGACCTACCTTGACATCCTTGAAGCTGTACTTTGACATCGATATGAGGTATCCGACGTATCTGTTACGTCCGCTGACATAGTCTACAGTGCGGCCGATCTCATCTCTCTCAGCAAGAGGAAGATCCATCTCGCCGTCGATGAACGCTTCAATTCTCAGAAGAGTCTCCTCGTCCATCTTCTCGCCGTTGTTGTTGACGATCTTGATGCCGTTGTCATAGTACGGATTGTGCGAAGCACTGATCATGATACCGCAGTCGAAGTCATCTACTCTTGCGATGTATGAAACAGAAGGTGTCGTAGTTACGTGCATGATGTATGCATCAGCGCCGCTTGCCATGAGGCCCGTGCACAGAGCGTACTCGAACATGTAGCTCGATCTTCTTGTGTCCTTACCGATAACTACCTTGGCCTTCTTATCCAGCCTCTTGCCGTAATACCAGCCGAGGAAACGGCCGATCTTGATAGCGTGTTCAAATGTCAGATTCTTGTTGGCTTCACCTCTGAAGCCGTCAGTACCGAAATACTTGCCCATTTTATAGTCTCCTTGTTTCTCAAACAGTCTGATAAAGTCCCGGACCCGTTATTACTACAGTCTCTGGCTCTTCTCGATGTCGAGGAAGTACTTGTAAGTGTCAACTGTCAGCTCGCCGCAGGCTTCCTCATCACATGCGATGATTGCGCCGTTGTGCATCTGGAGTGCTGAGCATGTCCACTTCTGGCTTACTCCGCCCTCTACTACAGCTGCCATAGCTCTTGCCTTGTTGTGGCCGCTGATCAGTACGAGAACTTCCTTGCTGTCTGTTACTGTTCCGATTCCTACGGAGAGTGCCTGTGCAGGAACTGCCTCAGGGTCGTTGCCGAAGAATCTGGAGTTAACGATTCTTGTATCTGTAGTGAGGTCTCTCAGTCCTGTGCGGGATGTCAGTGATGTGAAAGGCTCGTTGAATGCGAGGTGTCCGTCAACACCGATGCCGCCCATGAAGAGGTCGATTCCGCCGTAGCTTGCGATCTTCTCTTCGTAACGTGCGCACTCGCCTTCAGGATCATCTGTCATTCCGTTGAGGATGTTGATGTTCTCAGGCTTCATGTCAACAAGATGATTGAAGAAGTTGTCGTGCATGAAGTACCAGTAGCTCTGGTCGTGCTCATGAGGAAGTCCGAGGTACTCGTCCATGTTGAATGTAACGACGTTGGCAAAGCTGAGTTCGCCGGACTTGTTCTTTGCGATGAGTTCCTTGTAGACGCCGATCGGGGAGCTTCCTGTAGGGAGTCCGAGGATGAACGGTCTGTCTGCCTCAGGGCCTGCGTTATGAGCGTTGATCTTAGCTGCAATATAGTCTGCAGCCCACTTGCACATCTTGTTGTAATCGTCCTGAATAACTACTCTCATTGTCTTTTCTCCTTTTATGTCTTTATGACTCAGCGCAGCCTGCTTCTGCAGACTGATAATTAACGATTCGGATATCATTATCATACGGAAAACCTTATTCACCGTATTTCCACGCGCAGTATATCACCCCCAAAAAGCCCGTGTAAATAGTATCTAACCAATTTCCTTGAATTCATACTCCTGTGGGAGTATAGTTAAACTATGCAGAGATTCATATATCACGGATCAGATCATATAGTAAGAACCCCGAAGTTCGGATCAGGCTCGCCCTTCAATGATTACGGGCTCGGTTTCTATTGTACAGATAACCCGGATCTGGCCGGCGAATGGGCAGCCGGGATTGCTTCGGACGGTTTCATAAACACATACACCATAGAGACTGACGGGCTGAGGATCATCAACCTCAACAACCCCGGGTACTGCATACTTCACTGGCTCGCAGTGCTTCTCAGCTTCCGTGAATTCGATTCGGATTCTTCGATGGCCTATCAGGCCAGAGAGTATATAAGGTCTTCTTTCGGAGCTGACTACCAGAACTGTGACTGCATCATCGGTTTCAGGGCGGATGACTGCAACTTCTGGTTTGCCCAGAGTTTCCTGAACGGGGAGATTTCCTACAGAGAGCTCAATGATGCCATCAGGCTTTCAGACACAGGAAGGCAGTTCGTACTCAAGAGCAACCGCGCCTTCGACAGGATCCTCTTCAACGGGTATTCTGTAGCAGAGAGCAGCACATACTACCCTGCTGCGATGGCAAGGGAGCGCAAAGCGGTTTCAGCGTTTGCAGACAGAAAGCCCGCAGGCGGCGGAGAATTATATGTATCGGATATAGTTAACGAAAGGATCCGGCCATACGACAGCCGGCTCATCTACTGACAATCCCATGAGTTCATACAGAGAAGCAGTAACAGAAAAAGCAGCGAAGACGATGGCGCACATGCTCGACTTCGCGGTGCACGACCTGAGGCAGGACGCGTCTGCCTTCTTTGAGTTGTTCACAGCTTCGGGCATCGCTGACATGTTCGGTAACGGAGACATCCGTCTGACAGCAGGTGCATCCGGAGTCGAGCTCGCATACAGAGTGCTCGGCTCAAGCGGGATCACTTCGGAGCGAGTCAGCTACAGATACACTTCCGGAAGGTCCCGCGAGTACTGGACAGGTTATGCACTCGGGAGATATCAGGCAGAGAGGTCCATCCCTTTTTCGGATATCATCGGCGCTGTATCACTTCAGGAAATGATCACGATGTGCGACGGATACAGGGAGGCTGAGATACGCAGCATCATGGGCTCCATGAGCTGGATGGACACCCTGACTATCCCTGATCACATGAGCGAAGATCATTACCGGGAATTCTGTTCTCACATAGATGATAAAGTCGCATCAGCACGCGCTTCATCAGACACAAGGCTCAAGCGCCTCAGGATCAGGAGCGGCTACAGCCAGAGCGGACTCGCTGCAGCGAGCGGTGTTCCTGTAAGGACCATCCAACAGTACGAGCAGAGGCAGAAGGACATAAACAAGGCCGCATTCGAAAGCATAATAAAACTCGCAGCCGCGATCGGCTGCGAGCCTTCAGCACTTATGGAATAACGATCTGCATATCTTATTAACTACCCAGGTTCCGATATCAGTTGCCCACAGCGTGTCTCACTATGCCCTGTGGGCTCTTTACTTCTGTTCCGTAGCTGCTTTCATCAATAAGCCCGGCATCTATGCCTCCTCTGTACGGATCCGCCTCACCCTGGGAGCTTAGCTGATGCATGCCCTCGCTGTCCCATCTGGATATCTCTATCCTGTCACCGTATATCTCAATAACAGTTCCTGTCAGAGTCATATCCGCTGCTTCGTATTCCTTCCACGTCCCGTTATTAAGTTCCTTAGGTCCGCAGTTCATGTAGTAGCCGGTATATCCGGCATTCATATATGTGAATGTGAGAGTCTCTTCAGTGTACTTATCTGTTGTGATGGAAGTCTCATCCAGTTCAGGGATCAGTACAGTATCCCCTGCCTTTCTCATCACGGAGCTTCCGCCCATGTAGCAGTCCCAGCCCTTGGAGTGGTTGTGTCCGAACAGGTATATGATATCCAGGTCCCTGCCCGCTTCATTCACGGCATCGAATATGAGGGATGAATACATGTTGTCACCGTTCCCGTGCCTTGACGAAGTCCTTGCGGTGAAGTGAAGTGGCACGTGCCCTGCAATGATGACCGGTCTTGTCTCTCCTCTGTCAGCCAGCTCCGTGAGGCATTCACGCAGAGCTTCCGAAGATGCCCGCACCTTGTTCAGAGTGCCGGATGTCCTGCCCTGCTTCCACGGGAAGTCGTTCTGGGTATTAAGGACATACACAAGATAGTCATCGAACTCATGGAGGCCGCTCCCGGATATCTCATCAGTCAGAGCATCATGGTTGCCCTGGATGAATATCATATCGTCCTCGGAGACATCCGGTGCCTTCCCGCTGACGATCCCTCTTATCTCAGATATGGAATCATCCGGGCTCAGCTGGTAATCATACAGATTGGCATCGTTTGTATAGTCTCCGCAAATTATAAATCCATTTATGCTTGCAGCCTCTGTATCCTTCCCTTCTATCCCTGCCACCGCAGAGTCAAGGATGGCAGCAAGATTTGCAGACGGTGCATCCCATCCCGGCTCCTCCTGATAGTCAGAAGCGCAGAATATGACAGCCTCAGGCCCGGCATCTGCTTCCGGCTGCTCCTTTTCAGCTGTATTCTCTTCGGTCACAGCGCCTTGTCCGTTATCCCTGCCGGCCTTATCAAGCGAAGCAGGCAGCATAAAAAGCAGTGCCGCTATCAGCACTGCTCCCGCTATTATGAACCATATTGTGTATTTTCTCTTCTTCACTGATTATCTGTACCTGTAGCAGGTCGCCGCAGCGATCCTGTCTGCAGTTTCCTTCCCGGCAAGGATCTCTGCAATACACAGGGCAAAGTCCATCGTCGCCCCGAGTCCCTGCCCGGTTATTATGTTCCCGTCTACAGTCACACTATCATGCGTAAGTGTGACAAGCGGTGATATATCGGCATCACCGGCGCTGAGGCTGGACCCTGCCTGCACCTTTTCGGCAAAGTCCGGATGGCATGTCGCCTTCCTTCCGTCAAGAATCCCGGTACCTGACAGTACGCTTGGTGCTGCGCATATTGCCGCCACATATCTGCTGCTGTCTCCGGCATATCTTACACACTGACCTGTTACTATATCCGAAGCAGCCAGGTTCTCTGTCCCGACTCTTCCGCCCGGAAGGATCAGGATGTCTGCCTTTTCATAGTCAGCATCAGATGCAAGCACATCCGCTTCTATCCTGACCTGATGAGATGCTGTAACAATCCTGTCATCCATCACGGATGCAGTGATCACTCTGATACCCGCTCTTCTGAGGATATCCACGGTAAGGAGGCATTCACACATCTCCATGCCGTCAGCCATGAATATTATTGCTGTCTTGTCCATATCAATACCAGTTGTGCGACAGGAAGTGCGCCCAGGCATTTGAAGGCGATCCATATCTTCCTGCTATGTAGTTGAGACCCCATCTTATCTGGGTCTTGCCGTTGGTGTAGTAGTCGCTTCCGTATGCAGCCATCTTGCTTGCCGGCAGTGCCTGTGCAATACCATGAGCTCCCGAGCTGCCGTTGTGAGCATTCGGATTCCAGCCTGATTCCCTGTTCCACAGATTGATAAGAGGAGTGATCTCTGTATCTGCCCAGCCGAACTCAGACAGAAGAGACAGAGCATATCTCTGGTAATCCCCCTTGGCACCTGTCGCCGTGATAAGCGGAGGTTCAGTAGTCAGATAGTCGTTGTAGACATAGTACTCTTCACCGTCTATCGTTACCTGGCTCCACTCATTGTATGTAATGCCGGTTCTCTGCATACCCTGATACTTGTCAAGCGTGCCGCCTGGCTCATACTCAGTGCCCGGGCCAGTGCGGAAATATACTCCCTGAGTTGCCCACACACTCTCATCAACTTTTGTCTTGATCGATTCCTCAGCCACTTTGATAGACTGGCCGGCCATTGTCGCAAAGTTCTGAGTATTATATTCCGTAAAACTCGTAACGACAGCCTCCTGTCTCATAGTAATGAGCCTGTTCCAGCAGGTCACGAAAAGAATAACGCAAAGGACTGCTGCAATTACCATTTCGATAGCAACAATGTTCTTAAGTACAGCCCTGGACAGACCTCTCTTTATCTCAGGTCTGAAGTGTTTGCTGTTGTAGTTCTTGACCGCTACATTTCCCTGTAATACTGCTTCCATCAGTCTATACCCTGTATTTCCGTTCGCTTTCAGCCTATTACAAAAATGTAAAGTAGCCTTTACATCTAAAAATTTATTGTAAACGCATTACGTATTATAGCAAAAAAGAACCCTGAATTTCAATATTCAGGGCCATGACTTCACCGTATTTTCATAAAGGATTCACATATTCAGAGGGATTGGGAACATATCTGGTTTCAACTATTCAACAATAACTTGATTATGGTAAATATGACATTTGTGACCCTTTTATCCCCTTCCTGCATTAGTTTTCATAGAAAAAGACCGCTGCCGGGATCATATGGCAGCGGCCTCTCCAGGGGAAAAGAGCATCGGGAATTACAGATTCTGCTGTAGTAGTTCATAAAGGGCGTCTGTGTCTATAGGCTTTTCTGCAAATCCGTTCATGCCGGCATCAAATGCCTTCTTCCTGTCATCGTCAGATACATTAGCTGTCATGGCAATTACAGGTATCTTGGATTTGATGCTGTCATCCAGGCTCCTTATATGCTCAGTGGCCTGTATCCCGTCCATGACAGGCATTGACAGGTCCATGAGTATCAGGTCGAAGAACCCGGCAGGTGACGACTCGATCATCGTGACGCACTCAAGTCCGTCACCGCAGAACACTGTCTCAGCACCTGATTCTCTTATGATCTCACCCGCTATCTCACGGTTGAGTTCCATGTCGTCTACGATCAGGATGCGTTTGCCGGTAAAATCATAACCCGCACGGCTGGTGCTGTCTGCATGCGTACGGAAATATTCCTCGAGATCAGCAGCATTGTTATCAGGTTGTGAAGCGGTCTTCCTGAGCTGCTCGCATCTCTCAAGAAGATACTTTCCGGAGATGCGTATGAGTTCAAGATATCTTCTCCTCTGCTCAGGGTCATCCGCATACCGCTCAACAAGGTCGGTGCATCCGATGATTATATGTATAGGAGTACGGATATCATGGGATACCCTGTATATCTGAGCCAGCTGCTCAGGCTCTCCGCCGTCATCAGCTGCACTGATAAGCTCACTTACGCTCACGCCCAGTACTTCGGCAAGCCGCGGGAAGAGGCTTATGTCCGGGTATGACAGGTCACGTTCCCACTTGGAGACCGCCTTGTCTGTAACATGCAGCCTGGCCGCCAGAGCAGCCTGCGTCATGCCATTGTCCGTGCGAAGTTGTCTTATATATTTGCCAAATCTCGGTGTCATACTTATCACCTCCTCTCGTAGAGACTAAGATAACAAAACTGCCGGCATGAATCAATCTACCGGCAGTTTACATTATACGCGATCATTCCGCTAACTTTCCTCGTTCTGTGTGAACACACTGACCGTGGTAAACGGGCTGTACAGCTCATTTATCGTCTCTACATTCAGTACTATTATATACTTGCCGTCCGGCCTTTCAGCCTCAGCATAGAATGATTCATCATAATCCCCTTTCCAGGTGACGGACAAAATATTCTCGAGATCATCTGAGGCATATGATTTGGTTATGCCGAATACAGTCTCAAGCGTGCCGTATACGGAAGTGCATATGTCTGTATCCTCTATCTCATCCTTGGAATATTTAGGGAAACCGATGTAGAACTCCTGCTTGTTTGCCTGCAGTACAACGCCCCCGTCAAAGACTCCGGATTCTTCCAGGGATTCATATCTCCCGCTGAGCTCGCTGTAAGTCTGTCCGAGTGGATTGACGGTATCAAAGTATTCCCAGCCCTGCTCTATTGTATCCGTGCTCTGCTCTGCAGCATCATCATTCTGCTCTGTAGGCTTATCCGAGCTGCAGGCCGCAAGAGACAGCGATGCAGCCAGGATCATGATGATCGTAACAGTCAGCAGTTTCTTTTTTCCGGTCATAAATGATCCCCCCGTTCATTTTACCCAAGACTCTCTATCATGAGTATATCTCAGTCATGCCTGGTATCATCAGTGTAGCACTCGCAGAACCGGGCCGCAAATGACGGTTCCTCACTGTGAGTATATAAATGCGTCGTCTCACCGAACGACAGCATCCTGAATGAGGCTATCCCCTCACGTCTTTCCTCAGTTACAAGTGTAGTGACCGAGGATGGCTGTGCACATAATCCATGCCACACGACCATCGGGGATACACCCCATAGGTGACTCAGGAGCACACTCTCAACGCCGAAATGGCAGAACAGCGCTATGGTATCGTGATTAGGTCTCTCAGCTCGGTAATAGCCGCCTTCACGTCTATATCCGTGCCTCGCGAGCAATTCATCGAACTGTTCTGTTACATGAGTGTATTCCTCGAATACACCGCTTCCGGCAAAATGCTCATTCTCATACCAATGGTCTGCCTGGTACATCCGCGGGTCTACTGTCCAATCCTGAGGCAGCCAGTCCCACGATATGCGCATTTTTTCAGGATCATCCGGTCTGAATATGCGTGTATCGAATTCACGCAGCCATGGCATCACCTCTGCATCCCGACCCATCTTCTTAAGTGTAAGAGAAGCAGTATCCTGAGCCCTTCCGAGAGGTGACATATAGAAGGTCGTGATATCCTGCTGGGACAGCATTTCAGCAAGGCACTCAGCCTCCCGCCAGCCCTTCTCAGTCAGCGTGTCATTCTTGTAGTCCGGATCCCCGTGTCGGATGATTAATAATCTCATATTATCTCACTATCCCATCTTATATGATGAACCTTGTCTTTGTTGCTAATATGATAGTTTCATCTACTGTGTAGTGACTTTCTTTCCGCACGCCCTACATATTGCGTGGAACAAAGGCTTATTCAGTTTCCACACAGCCAGCATGCATTTCTTCTTCATAGAAAATGTCTTAGGTATTCCCTGTATTTCATCAACGATCTTTTCTGCTATGCAGTACATCTCATCGCCACTGTAGTTATGATCAGGATCGTATGAAGTATTTATAGCTGCACAGCTTTTATTATATAGAGGATTCAATCTACCTACACAGACAAGGGCTGTATTCTGCAATAAGAATAATGCCTTCTCTTCAGGATAGCCCACGCTTATCAAGTCATCATAGCGCTGTAACGCTGCCAGTATTGCATCTATTATATTATTATACGAAGGGCTATGACTTATGCTGTCTCTCCTGTAGGCGTTATATATCAGTCTGTCATTTATTATTGCTATACGGTCAGCTTTATATATCAGCTTGTGTGTTGTCGCAATGTCTTCATAGACTCGCCCTTCCGGATAACGAATTGAGTCGAACAGAGCATGTCCATATAGTTTATTCCATGCCACAGCAGCTCCGCACTCAACAGCTGTTACATGGTCTATAATGTGTACACTATCATCATCAGAATCTACAGACCACCGTCTCTTACGCACACACCCCTTTTGATTCACTTGGTATGATTGGAAGATCACCATATCTGCATTGACTGAAATCGCGGTCCGATATGGCACCTCTACAAAGTTGCTGTTAACCCAATCATCGCTGTCAACAAACATAAGGTAATTGCCCCTTGATCGTTCTATCCCGAGATTACGTGCTGCAGACAGACCGTGATTATCTGTATGAAATACTTTGAAATACTCATACCTTTCTGCGTATAAGTCGGCTATAGCACCGCTTCTGTCTGTTGACCCATCATCTATTACGATAATCTCTACATCTTCATCAAAGTCCCGGCAGGAATGAAAGTGATCAACACTTTCCACCAGACTTCTTAGACATCTATGCAAATATGCCTGAACATTATAAACTGGAACAATAATAGAAATCATAATAATATTCCTCATATTTCACGTTTATACTTGTTCATAATGAATTATGTTGTCTTCTGTAAATCCTGCTAGATTCTCCTGTTCAATTTTAAGCTCATCATGTATTTCTCTTCGTATTCCATTTAGAAGCCCATCAATAGTGAACTTCATATACCCACTCTACCATTAGGAGCAACCCTATGACTCCGGTGAAAAATATAGTGACCAGTGCTTTAACATCCAATATATCATCCTGATTCAGATCAAATTCCGCTATAACCAGGATCACAAGCAACAACAATGTACAATTGTAGCAAGAACCGAACCGTCCATAATAAGCGTAAGAGAGCCTCACTGGCTCTCTTTCTGTGTTTTTACGCTTAATATGATATCTGCTGAATGCAATTGAAAATACCAGTAATGTGCAGCCATTATGAAAAAGAAGATATTTGTTACCCATTCCTCACTGCCACTTTTTTATTAATATTGTCCTACATAGAACTGTGTTCATTTACTAGAATCACTGTTACATCTGTTATTTCATCTCGCTAATTGCAAGGAATTGACTTCAAGCCTTTCTTGGTGCAGTCAGCAGTCTCAGCTATAGCATATTCAATATCCCAATCATGGTCTGTTGTCGGAATGTATTTAATAAAAGAAAAGCATCCTACCCTCACGATTTCTGTAAATGTATATGTATAAATACACCATAATGACAGTTCATCGATACTCCTATCGCTCATCTCTGATGGTCTTGAAAATGTTAAAGATACCTTCTCTGAATATGAAAAGAACTAGCAACAATGCAGTTATAACACAATATCTAATTATAGTGCTTTTGTATGTCATCATAATTCCAAAGCTCATTATGATAAACAAGAAAGAGATAATAAAAATCATCTTAGTACTATATACCGTCTGCCCTCCGAAGTTCTCTCTGCAGATTTTCTGCATGAAGGTATAATGCAGTGATGCATACAATGCATAACAGAATAGTGTGGTATACCCTGCAGCATAATAGCCGAACCTTCTGATGAAAATAAGATTAAGTATGATATTCACAGCTGCTCCAATAAATGTCGCTATTGACATCAACTTAGTTTTCTCAAAATAAAATTCAAAGTCAGCAAAGAAAGAATAAAGGAACATGAAATAAACGCTCATCGTAACCGGTGGAATGACCCATATAGCATCGTAATATTCAGATGGAGCGAATATTTTTACAACTTCTGGAGCGAACGCAATTAAGAGCAGATTTAGTGCAGCAACAATAATCATTGCAGGATATGCAACACGTGGTATATCGTCAGCCCTGCCAGCCTTAATTTTTTTAAATGTCCACGGACTTATCGTGTCTCTTACAGCAGTGTTTACCAGTTGCATCAGCATAGCCAGTGAATATGCCAAGCTGTAAATACCTGCAGCACCAGAGCTTACCATGCGTTCAATCATTATTCGATCAGCGTTATTCAACAGACGCTGTGACAGATAATGAGGGATCAACGGAATATTAAATCTGAGTCCGTATTTCCAAAAGTGGCCCGAATAATAGGTTCTGCCCTGTTTCATCATGGATACAAATAATCCTAGGAAGAACAGCATTTCTACAGCAGCAATGCCAATTATTCTCACAGTAACTTTATCATTGAATGATAGAATCAGAGCAATGCTTACTATTGGTTTGATTATTGTGACCAAAAGTGTTAGGATGACAAGCTTTTTATACTTATAGTCTACCCTCTCTTTCATAGCCCAAAAAGAGAACACAGAGGATGTCCATATGATTGAGAACATACAGAGCATCTGTATAGTTGAAAGTGAAAAGATGCTATTAAAGAGATCCCTGAAAATGAGATATATGCCCAGCCAAACAACTGTCATAGTTGTCATAAGTCCAAGAATAGAGGATGTGAATAATTCTCTCTTCTGGCTGAATTTTACAAGTCCTTGTTCAAATACTCCCCATGGCAAAGTGAGGATTATAATAGCAGTGATTATTCCCTGCCAGGAAATGAAGACATTAAATACACCATATTCAGATGAAGTCATCAATCTGGTGAAGATAGGTGTAGTGATTACAGAAATGCCCTTTTGAAGTATAGAACAAAACAAAAACCAGATTGAGGCCTTGACCTGTACTGGCATATTTTCATATTTTTTCAACAGTTTCTTTACCAAAAGGAGATCTCCCTATCTAAGCTCAACCTGTTTCTCACCATATTCACCTTCCAACTTAGTAAATCCAGGCTCCATAAAATATGACCAATTTGAATCTGGAATTCGCCAATTATCAGTATATGCACTCGCTAAGTATTCTTCAAGATTTTCTGGGATATAGAGGTCCAAGCCTCCCATATTTCTCCTTATCAGCGACTTTATTGGCGCACGTTTCTGCACTGCAACACTATAAACATTATTATCTGGATACTTAACATTTTCTTCCTTGTAAAAAACATATAAATTCGAACTAGAAGGAGTTTCGAAGTGCACAAAGAAGTCTATATTGGTCAGACCATTGCTGTATGAAGTTTCAACGATGTTTCCGTTGTACACAAAAGCTCTATGCTTTTTCAGCCCAATAGAATCCATTGCTTTGTCCAGATCTATGGCACTGAACTCATCATTGAGATAAATACCGAAGTCAAGATCCATATCATGTGAAATCAATTTTCCGTCTCTTGCCAATCCGAGCAAAGACCCGCAGTCAACAAAAAATTTTGCCTTATTATTGCATAGAACCCGGTCAATACTATCTATAATGTTCATTCCATTTCTCTGAAGGGCCCTTCTCTGCATACCGAAATACAAGTCAGTCTTGAGTCTGCCAAATGTCTTCCTGTAGATATTGAGTAATAATGGATGCTTTAGAGCGAAATTCCTTAAATCATGTCTTGTCATAACTGTAACCTCTATATCAAATGATTGCTGCTAGTACTTTGAGAAAAATGTAGTAAACATTATAAGTCATAGAGTTTATAATAAAATCTCCCCAGTATATACGTGAACTCATAAAGTATAATTCCAGTACAAATCTTAAAAAAGCCGCTGAAGCAATCCCCATTACGCACAGACGTAGTCTGAGAGACAAGTTTCTGTAGTTGCTAAAGTAATATGACACAACCATCGGCATCACTATTGTGGCCGCAACACCAAACACCCAGTATTTAACTGTTTTAAGAACAATCCATACAATTGTTATAGCAACAATGAGAACTGTGAATGTAACGAATTCTGATTCTTGTCCTCTACGTTTGACATAGTCCCAGCAGAGTATCAGCAACCCAATCATAGCTATGCATAACACAAATCTGCAAACGTTAAAATAACCACTTTCACGCATTGACACAGCATAATCAGATGTGTTTACGGAAGATGCATAAGCTTTATGAAGGGCTCTTGAAAGAATAAGGCCAATGTTGCCCGGAACAAGTCTTATTAGTGAATAGAAAGTATTATATGCGTAAATAGCAGCACTCGGAATACCTACACATAGTATAGCAGCGATCACTGGGTGTTTTTTAACTATAAAAAGGGCAAGTCTAAGCCCTATAATCACTATTCCAGCGAAATGTATGAATATAGGCAATAAATAGAGTAAAAGAGTTGCAATATCTCTTTTTTTCTGGCATAAATCCCTGTAAACAGCAAGTATCATCAGTGCAAATACCATAACATTACGCACATTGCTTACAACTTCCAGAAAGGGAAGTAACATCAGCTGAACAAGCAAAACACGCCAAAGTACCTTTTTATTTTGGCATGTATCGCAAGCTATGTATGCAGAAACTCCGTACAGTGTGCTTGTTGAAATTGCTGGCATAAGGTGCTTGTCACCAAGCTGTGCAACTATCCAGAATATGAAATTCTTGAGAGCCAGGCCATCATTTCCCCAGCTGAAAGCATCACGGAGAGGCAGATGACGGCAGTTATCTATCATTACAAAATAGCGGGCCAAATCATTCTCATAGGTTGGCTCATAACAGTACGCCAGAATAAAAAAGATTGATATAAAAGCCGGAAGAAACAACCGAAATTTCGATGGAGCTCTAGTAATAATAAAGCCACAAAACAATGCTGCAAGTGGCAGGGATAATAACAATGTCAAATTAGCAAGAACTATCATACGTTCAGTTCCTTCTTAGCAAGATACTTATATATTCTTTCAGAATTATTACTGTCATACAGTCGGAATGTCTTCTTGTGTTCTTCAAGAAAGGCTTTGGACACCTGAAATCTGTTTTCAACTAATGTTTTAAGTTGCAAAATCACTTCACTCTGTGTTGTGCAATGGATGCCCATAGCATTAGATCGGTAATCAAACCAGCCTTCTGGATAGTGGTATCTTCTGAATAATTTCTCATCAAACTGATAGAAGATAATAGGACGTTTCATATATGCGATATCAAAAAAAACGCTGGAATAGTCTGTGATTATCATTTCTGATGTTCTAAGTAGCTCTTGAAGATCAAGTCCACTTGAATCTATAGACTTGATGCTACTACCTAGTATTGACTCAACCTCTATTAGGTCACGCATGTTAGGATGCGGTACGAAGATTATTTCGAGATTATGCTTTTGTACCAGTCTGTCAAGTTCAATAGACTGCAAAAGATTTCTCCAGCATCTTATATATTCGGAACCACTTATATCTCCACTAGCATCTGCATGTTCCTCTGATTTGAATCTAAGCCACTTACGCCATGTAGGCATGACCATAATCCTATTGCGCACAGTATTCGCATTTTGCAAATCATCAAACCTGGCAAAGCCCGTATACTGCACTGTATTATCCTTATATCCGAAAAACGACCTGACAAATTCTGTTTCCTGCACCGCTCCCGTTGTAAAAACGTCTACATGCATCTGGTTTGCCATCAGATAAGGTGCCTTGTTTATTGTTATTCCGTGTTGAAGAAAAACAAAATAAGGTTGATATAGTCTAGTCCTTTCAAGTAAAGTACACAGATATGGACTTGGTTTACCGCTCTGTGAACTAATAAGATATTTGCAGTTAAAATATATAAGCCAATGCGAGAGCGAGCCGAACTGAACTATATTACCTAAGTCCTTAACTTTATTATAATCATCACATTTCTTGTCAATAAGATATACGCATGGTATCTCTCTATGTTCCTGTGATAAGTACTTAAAGAAACAATATCCGTTATCTCTGGCTTCCTCTGCTCTCTCGCTCACAGCCCATATATCCTTGTATTTTGCTTTCAGAAAAGGAGATAGCACCACTGCCGTAAGCATCGGAAATACATTAAAATATTCCCTTAACTTAACATCCTTTATTTTTCTTATGTAGTATCTGACATTCATTCTTTACTGCCTCATTCCTATCATACAAGCGATTCTTGCAGGAATGAATCCCATGGGAACGATATCTCCTACTACAAATCCTTTTAGTTTCCCAAAATTAGAAAATAATATTGCATGATAGTGCATGTTCGTTTTGTATGAGGGGCTCATGCCCTTCAGTTGTCTCATAGCCTTGCTATACTCAGCCTTATTGCCTACCTTTGCACTTACTATTAGAGTAGTTAGTAGGTAATAAGCAATGCGGTAGTCAAAGTAGCTCCTCCAGTATTCATCATTTTCAGTTTCATTAAGCATAAGCTCTCTAAGATTTATAGATGCCTCAACAAAACGTTTATAGTGATCAATATTAGAATAACTATTGCTCATTGAATTCTCTATTATCCTGTAATGATACAATTGCTGATCAATAGCCACAGGATTATTAGCGTGTAACAGCACTCTTATGTATATCTCGTCAAAACATGATTCAAAGTTTTCACCAATTTGAAGACGTTCAAGGAGTTCACGGCGAACTATTTTGTTCCATGGTTGGGAGTTTCTCTCTAGAAAATCAACATTTCTTATGCCATTATAAGGCCTGAACCACTTTTCTTTATTTTTTGGCTTGTCTGGGAACCAAGAGTAGTCGCAAAAAACCAAATCGCTGTCAAAGCGTATAGCTGCATCATATAGTGTTTCATACATCTCGGCATCTATATAATCATCGGCATCTACCCAGCCAACATATTCTCCTGAAGCAAGGCTAAGCCCTATGCGTCTTGTAGCGTATAAGCCCCGATTGATCTGATGTCGAATGATTACTCTATCATCTGTGCCATATAACTCGTCCAAAATGATCCCAGTATCATCAGTGCTTCCATCATCAATAATAATCAATTCGTAATCCTGAAATGTTTGACGCAATACTGAATCTACACATTGCTTTATATATGGTGCCGCATTATATGCAGGGATGATTACTGATAAACTCGGTGAACTCATTTAAAAACCTTCTTGATTAATGACTCTACTTTTATAATCTTGAAATTCGCCTATGACTTTACACGGGACACCGGCAGCAACCACATCATCTGGAATATCTTTGTTTACAAGGCTGCCCGCTCCAATAATTACGTTGTTACCTATTTTCATATCATAGAGAATCGAACTGTTAGCCCCCACAAAAACATTGCTTCCTAAAGATATAGGGCCACGTCTGTTCTGATAGTTAGGATTATTGTCCATAAGACGGAACATCTGAGCGGTGATATCATGACTAATGAATGTTACGCCGCTAGCAATATGAACATTATCGCCGAAAGATAACATATTTGGTTCTGTCCCGAAATTCCATATCTGAAAATAGCAATTATCACCTTGACTCTTGAAATAGTGAGTTTTCTTAAGGTAAGCAGCTCGCTTATAGCCACTTCGTATAAGGAATATTCTTACCAGCTTAAAATATCTTTTTAATCTGCTCATGTCGCTATTTCTCCATATCTAATTCAGGAGTTTTCTTTGCTTACTATTTCGGCAACCCCTTCTGTACTTTCCTTCATAAACAGGATTTTTACGGTTGCGAAAATAATTCTTATATCTTCAAATATGCTTGCATTTGCAATGTACATTAAATCCATCAGCAATTTATCATATGGTGTAGTATTATACTTTCCATAAACTTGAGCATACCCCGTAAGTCCAGCTTTACATTGAAGGCGTAATGCAAATTCAGGTAGTTCCTTCTCATAATCTGAAGCAATCTCAGGGCGCTCGGCTCTTGGACCAACTATCGACATATCCCCTTTTAAAATGTTCAATAACTGAGGGATCTCATCTATTCTGCATTTTCTGATAATACGACCCACACGTGTTATTCGATCATCATTGTCACCAGTTGACAGCCTCGCCACTCCGTCTTTTTCTGCATCCGTACGCATACTACGGAATTTATATATGTCAAATTGTTTTCCGTCTTTTGTCAGGCGACATTGCTTATACAATACAGGCCCATGATCCTCTGCCTTTATGCAAATCGCAGTGATAAGCATCACTGGTGAAAAAAGCACAATTGCAATTAACGAAAGAACAATATCACCAAATCTTTTTATAACAAGGTATTCAAATGTAGGATTATATCTTTCAACCTTCAATAAAAGAAGATGGAACATATTACTTCTTCTTGCTCTAGCAATAATCAAATCTCCAACGCGAGGAATCAAATATGCTTTAATGTTGTGCATAAGGCAGTATTTTGTTACAACATTTCTGTCATGGCTATGTACACCTATCAGAAAAACTGCATCTGCCCCATCTAATACAGAAAGATTATTAATGCAATCTGCAGCTTGTACTGCAGAAACTACTTTGAACTTCTTTCCCAGATTGTAATCATCTATCAGTTTAGAGATGCCTTGACGCATATCATAAACAACTACCGTTTTGTTCGCGGGGAAAGTATGGTAATACCATGTCTGAGAGCCATAACCCCAAAGCACGGCAAATACAATCTGTATCGACATCACTCCCAATACCGGAATAATATCTGGCACACGTCTTATCAACAGCCAAGCTACAATATACATAATTACATTGACCTCAAACAAGGAAAGTAATTGACTATATATCATTTCACCATGACTATTGTATGACATCTTAAAAGCATCATATATCCTGCCTATCAATAAATAAAGCAACACATATAGCATAATAACCAGCCAATGGCCTCGCATCGCAAAACGAACCCATAATTTATCCGCATAGAATGTATACCATGCGAACACAAACGGAGCTGTCATCAACAGGATATTTAGCAGCTTTGCTACTCTTATAGAAAGATCATGAAACAGTCTGCTCTTTGAGCTCATCTCTTATTCCTTCATAATTATTAATCGATTATGTTAACGTGACTATTCCTCCCAGTCCCCATTATCCGATCCGGAGTTAGATGAACCTCCGGAATTTGATCTGCTTGACGAGCCGCCTCCGCCAGAAGATCTTGCCGGTGGTGTATATGTAGGCGTAGATATTACTACAACTCTCTCATTTACAGTTACCTTAACCTTCTTGCTGACAGATGCTGCCTTGACAGTTATAGTTGTTGTGCCCGGATCCACAGCGGTGATGACCCCCTCTTCATCAACAGTCGCTATGTTCTCATCTTCAGATGAGAAAGTTATCTCCGGTTCATCAAGGCCTTTGGCAGCCATTTCTATTTCCGGCTCAAGTGTGGTGTCATCACCCTCAGTCAGTGTGACCTCTTCTTCAAGTCCTGTAATGTCTTTTACTGCAGCCTTTGCAGTAATGTTCACATCCTGCTTGAGTCCGGCTGCTTCTGCAGTCAGAAGCGTCTCGCCGACACTCTTGGCATGTATAACTCCATTCTCATCTACTGAGATGATGCTGTCATCAGCAACCTCATAAGATACTGCTCTGCCAGAGAATGCCTCAGGGGCTATCTCATAACCTGTCTTCATCTCAGTACCTACATATACTGATAACTCTCCAGTGATATCGTTCCCGTCAGCATCATGAAGAATGAACGATTCCGCTCCCTTAGGCAGAGCATAATAGGCTGCTGCAATAACCGCTACAGCAAAAGCAGCCAGTATCAGGATTATTCTTCTTTTCTTTACAGTATTTCTGACCATTTGACCTTTTACTTTACTACCACAGATCTAATGTTCGACCATGGACCGTATATCGTCCTGCCGTTAGCAGTTACAACAGCTCTGACCTTGTACTTGTATGTCCTGCCCCTTCTGAGCTTGGTATTCTTTATACTTTTTGATGTGACAGTTTTAGCCTTGAGAGCTTTACTTCCGAGATAAGGCTGTATCTGATATTTTGTTGCTCCGGTTACGCCAGTCCAGCTTAACTGTACCTTTCTGCCTCCGATCGCCTTTGCTGTAAGCCATGGAGCCTTCGGATTAGTTACTTTGATACTTACGGTCTTGGCAGGCGCAGCATCGTATTTTTCGGTTTCACCCGACTTGATCGTGATTACGGCTGTCCTTGAACCTGTTACATTCTTTATAGTGATATTGCCGGCAATATCCACTGCTACTGCAGAGTTGTTACTGCTATACTTAAGTACTGCATCTGATGCGTTGCTCTTCGCACCTAAGTTGAACTTCTTGTAGCCGAAAGGTAATGAATATGAAGTTTTGGAAACAGTGATGACCTGATCTCCCTTGGCGACTTCTACATCAATAGTTCTCTTAGCAGCCTTGGTAAACTCATCACCGGCAGCTTCGATCGTTATCTTAACGATATCTGAAACCTTATCAATGACGCTAATGATTCCATCAGTAACGTCTACAGCTGCGTTGTTATCGGAAGCGCTGTTTACTTCTCCTGCAGCCTTTACCTCAAGATCTTTTTTCTCAGATCCGTATTTAACCACATAACGGCCATCCTCATTGATGCTCTCGTCAATGGATGTTGTAATGTTATTATTTGCTTTCTTATATTTATATCCGTGCCAGACATCCATCTGTCCGTCTTTAATTGCATCAAGATCGGAATCAGTAAGATCTCTGTCAAGGATCATCAGTGAACCAAAAGATCCATTTTCGTCTTTTGTTCTGAATACGACCGATTCCTGAACAAGTTCTTCATCCAGATTGGAAGGTTTGTTGACAGACGGGATCCACTCTTCAACATTTACACGTATAGTTGCTGAAACTGCCTGATACTCATCATTTCCAGCGAATTCTGTAGTAATAACTGCCGGCTCTGCCTCAGTAGCCGAGCTAACTGTTACCTCACCTGCATCAGTTACCTTAACTGCGTTAGTATCACTGCTTGAGAACGCCACCTCTGCATTTTCAACAGGAGCATCATCTTTCGTTACCTTGGCGTTTAAGGTAAATGACTTCTCTGTACCTCTGTTGATTTCTATATCATAGATGCCATCCCCGTCATTGTCTTCGATGCCTTCAACCATGAGAATCATTTCTGTCGGCTGAGGAACCGGAGTTATCTCTACGACTTTTACCTTTATCTCTGCTGATGCCGCCTGATATTCTTCAGTCCCTGCGAATTCTGCTGTAATAACCGCTGGCTCTTCCCCTGTAGCCGCGCTGACTGTTACCTCACCAGCATCATTTACCCTAACTGCGTTTTCGTTACTGCTTGAGAACGTTATTTCTGCATTATCTATAGGAACATCATTGCTTGATACTACTGCATTTACAGAAAAGCCCTTATTGTCGCCTTTAGCGATTTCTATGTCATAAATTCCATCCTTGTCGATGTCTTCTGCGCCATCAGCAGACAGGGATATTGTGGCAGGCAAAGGTGAATTATATTTATCCTGTAATTCAGGGGCTTCTGTAATTTCAATAAGATCGTCCTTTACTTCACCGTTGTCTCCATTTCCCTCAACCGGCTCAGCAAAAGCAGGTACCGATAACATCGATACCATAAGGATCATTGACAGCAGTATGCTGAATATCTTCTTATTCATCCTCTTCGCCTCCATTCTGATCACTACCCTGTTGGGTATCAGTAAACAGTTCCTCTATTCCTGCGTAGAAGTCTGTGACGGCAGCTGATTGCACTGTCGACTGCTGTTTATGTATAGTAACTGTATTATCTGTACCGCCCGTATCAGGCAGTTTCATTGACACTTCTGCAGGCTGCATCAAATCTTCAGGATCAGCCTTCACAGACTTTATGTCTGTCATATATATGCTGTCGTAGCTTCCCGGTCTGAAAGACTCTTCGCGTGTCTCATCATCTTCTTCGGTCTGTATCCTGTCTGTAGCAAACATCTGAAGGCACGCTCCGGTCAGAACAAGAACTATGCCTATAGCATTGATCAGTACTCCGCTGAACGCCTGGCTGTTCATCGCGAGCGACACATCAGACATACAATACAGTATGCCGCCTGCTATAGCTGACAGTACCGCAAGAACAGGTATTCTGCCAGACGCTGTAACTATGAATGAAAGCGCCATCAGTGCAGCAGGTACAGCGATATATAATATCATCTGCGTTCCCTTATACAGCTGCATAAGACTCTGGCTCTCATCCGCCAGAAGGCCCTCAGGGGCACGAACAAAGCACGCAGCAATGCAGAATGCAAGCCCTGCGAAGCTAATCAATATATTTATAATTCTGTCATTATTAGTCTTTTCCATTAATTGTTACCGGGGTTTCTGCTAATCATGAATCCTTTTTGGTCGCTCTCATTAGTCCCTGTTTTTTCTTTTTAGTATTCTTCTTTTCGCCTTCGTCCACAGACTTGTACTCTCCATAATATCTGTACCTGTACCTGTAAGCATTTCCGGATGAAGGCACCTTGTTGAGTACGCAGCCAAGTATCTTGCAGCCTGTCATCTCAAGCTGTTTCTTGACACCTATGGCCACTCTCGCACTTGTTGTATTGGCCTCTGTGATGATCACAACTCCATCACACTTAGGAGCGATGATAGCAGCATCAATTACAGCCCCGAGAGGTGGTGTATCTATGATTACCATGTCGAAGGCCTTGCGGCATGCACTTATAAGTGTATCTATCTGAGTACTGCTCAGAAGCTCTGCGGGGTTAGGTGAAAGAGGTCCCGCAAGTATCATGAACAGATTAGGAACATTCGTCGCTGTGAGAATATTCTCAAACGGTACCTGTCCTGACAGGTAGTGTGTAAGACCTCCTATCTTCTGTCCCTGATTGTCTATGTTATATCTCTGCAGCATGACAGTCTTACGCATGTCAGCATCTATCAGAAGCACCTTGCTCCCGCTGTCGGCGAAAGCTTTAGCAAGATCGAAACAAGTCGTGCTCTTTCCTTCATTAGGATTACAGCTGGTGAATGCTACGACTTTGATGTCATTGCCTGCAAACTTTATATTCGTCTTAAGTGAATTGATGGCTTCTCTTCTGCCGTATCTAAGCTCATCAAGGTCATTGAGGATTATTCTGTTCATCTTCTCTTACCTCCTTCCACTTCTCCTGATTCACGGAACTTGAGTCCCTGAACTTTCTGTGTCTTCTCATTAGGTATCGAAGCCAGAGTATTGAGGCCGAGATAACGTTCAATATCCTCCTCGTTCTTGATGCTGTCGTTGAGCATGTATCTGATTATAACAATGGCACATGCGAGTATGAATCCAAGCAAAAAACCGATTATCATATTCTTGAGTTTCTCAGGCTTGACAGGATCTTCATTAATCACTGCCTTCTCGAAGAGTGTCGGTTCGTCGGTATCCATGATCTCAGCGATAGATCTCTTAGCTACAGTCGCAAACTCGTTGGCAAGATCACGCGCTTCCTTGACATCATTGCTTCTGCATGAAATGCTGAGAACACGTGTATCTGCTGGATTCGCGACAGTTAGTTTCTCCTTGAGCTCCTCATATTCATAATCCAGATTTAAATTCTTAGCTACCTGTGTAACTACAGGACGCGAAAAGATCATCTCTTCGTAGTCCTTAGCGAGTGAAGAACTGATCTGGATATCTGCGAACGATGTAAGTGAAGTCGACTGCGAGAGAATATATATCTTGGCAGTGGACTCATATACAGGCTTGGCTATTACAAAGCTGTATACGCCAAGCAGCGCCATGCCTATTATCGATGACAGAGCGATAATCGCTATGTTCTTTCTGAGAACGTAAAACAGTTCCAAAAGATCAATTTCTATTTCCTTGTTTTCATCGTACATGTTGTGAGGTTCTCCTTTTATTATTCCATGTGTTCGTTGCGTATGAGGTGAAGCACATTGACTCTTGCTATCCTGTACAGGTCCTCTTCGCTGCAGTATCCTTCCATTGCTTCTAGAGCTGACCTGTAAACCGGTCTTCTTATTTCATCGTCATGACAGTCACTGGCTATTAGATGAACCATTCCGGATCGCAGCAGTTCTCTTGCCCAACCCGCCTTATCTTCCAGGAAGAATCCTGATGATGCAGGTTTTCTCGAGAAGAGCCCTCTGTGTCTGTTCTCCTGATCTGCACCGGTATTGCTGTTCGTTCCGCCCATGAAACTGCGGCAGTTGACCTGTATTACAGCTCCCATTCTCACCAGATTCTCTACATATGATAGATTGCCCTCGAGGCATTTATACCTCTCGAGGTGAGCTATTAGCGGGATATATCCGTTCCACTTGAACTCCTGGACGCACTTGCATATCTTGTCATAACTGTCAGACGTTCTGAATTCCACCAGTGCGTATGACGTCCCGCCAATGGTCTTAGCTTCGCCACGGATCAGGCTGTCTGTTATCCCGTCCGTGTACAGGAGCTCATTGCCCAGCAGTATCCTGATGCCCGGTGTGATCCTGTCAGCTTCCGCCTGGACCTCACTGAGCACCTGCTCCGCTTCTTCTATCCTGAATCCCGGATTCCTTATCCCGAAATGAGGTGTTGCAATGATGACTCTTATGCCTTCATCATACGCATACTTCAGCATGCTGCGCGTCTCATCCATGGACTGCGATCCGTCATCGAGTCCCGGCAGGATATGTGTATGCATGTCCATGTATGGGGCGTCAGGTATCAATGCAGTTGCTCCTTTCTGGCAGTCTCAAGCATGTCGTTGAGAGTCATGACAGTTTCACTCGGTTCATAATTCTCCTGACCGAACAGCGTCTTGTGAAGCTCCGAAACATTACTTGCGAGAGTATCAGCTACATAATAGTAATACGAGTCATCATCCTGCCATAGCGTACTGTATTCATACGGCCAGCCAGGTGTGCTCTCAAGTGTTGAGTCGTGAATGGATGCAAGGGTCTCCGTCAGTGTAGTCCTGCTCATATTGCTCTCAATGTTGTTAGCAACCTGCTCATAGACATCCGAGATCTCATCAATGCTCATGGTCTGCGCTTTGTTAAAAAGCTGCTGTACAACGTCCTGATTTCGCTCTTCTCTGACAGGAGCACTACCTCCATCGAACTTACGTACTCTGAGATACTGTACAGCCTGCCATCCATCCAGATGATGCGAACCAGCTGAATCAAGGCAATATTCTTCTCCCGGATTACCTGCTATCAGTTTATTTAAAGCAGGAAGCATTGCATCATCTATTTCAGCGTCGATACCACCCATTGTGTCGATGAAATGCGCAACACCAGACCAGTCAATTGCGACGCATTCCTTTATATTCAGGTCCATATGCCTGTTGAGCTCTTTCATAGCGCCATAGATACCATCTCTCTTGTATGCGCGATTACACTTGAAGAACTCTCTTTCCTTATCATCGATGGTATATGTACCGTCTTCAGCTATCTGCATATATGTATCTCTGTGAACAGATACGGTCTTGATTTCATTAGTCTTCTCATTGATGCTGAGGATCATCATCAGGTCACTTCTATTACCGTTATCTATTCCCAGAAGAAGGATGTTCCTGTAGTCACTCAGGGCTTCATCGACCTTTGCATCGATGCCAAGTGATTCATCTCCGTATATAGTCTGTTCTTCTTCCTGCTTGGTCTCTTCAGCAGGTGCTTCTTCTGCTTTCTTCCCACATGATGACATGAACAAGGTCATGCTCAGGATCATCGAGAAGACCAGGATGCAGGATACATATCTTCTATACTTAGCCATTTATAAGATTCCTTTCAAACAACAAAAAACCAGCGAGATCATTCCCTCCTCAAGTAGTATCTCCTCTGATATTTCCAAAATAATAATAAATCCCCTCTAAAAAGTTCTATAGCATTATATCCTACATAAAACTAGATATCAAACAATGTTAATGTTCTGTTAGGTTACCACGGAAAAAAGAACAATGAGTGGGAGAAAAATGTACATTCCTTATAATTTACAAAACTTCGAAAATCAGACAAATAAACAGCGAGCCGTTCGGCTCGCAATATGGTGCGGACGAAAGGACTCGAACCTTCACGCGTTAGCACCAGAACCTAAATCTGGCGTGTCTGCCAATTCCACCACGTCCGCATAGCAACAAGGAGGGGCCCATCTGTCGAAGACTGATGGGAGGATTCCTTATTGCCCCATCAGGAACAATAAGGGTTGGGCTGGAGTCTGAAATGAGTGATCAGATCAGACTCCATGTTTACCGGCATTTCACAGCTGCCGATAAAAAAAGAGGATCTTCTGAAGATCCCCATAGTGGTGACCCCACCGGGACTCGAACCCGGGTTACCGCCGTGAAAGGGCGATGTCTTAACCACTTGACCATGGGGCCATATAGAGAAAAAGCAGCGACGTCCTAATTTCCCGGGAGGTCGCCCTCCAAGTATCATCGGCGCTAAGGAGCTTAACTACTGTGTTCGGGATGGGAACAGGTGTGACCTCCTCGCTATTGTCACTGCATTTTCTTATCTGAGAGTATGT
>JAZQHU010000034.1:0-7042 GCA_045540775.1 Anaerovoracaceae bacterium
TGGCTGTCTTAATGATTTCTCTGATTATCGGCCACAAGTATTCCGTAAGCTCGTCATCGTCTTCGGGTGTAAGATCAGTGTTTCCACTGCGAATAAGCCCCATCTTCAGATGGTCAATTGACAGATATGGAAACTTGTATCTCTCCAGCATCTTTTGTGCCAGAAGTGTTTTCCCAACATGGGATGCCCCAGTTATAATTATTACCATTTTTTACCTCTGGAAACGCAGGCACGGATCATGTATGTCCTCATAGTCATCTGAGTCTGCATTCAGTCGTTTCTCTAATTCTGCTTTAACCTTTGACAAATCGCTGCAGGTAAGTATCGGGATCATACTGTTGATTTCTTCAACACTTTTATCCCACCACTTGAATTTTAGCAGCAATCCGATAAGCTCTTCGTCAAAGCGTTTCCTCAAATGTTTTGCCGGATTTCCAGCAACGATCGTATAAGGATCGACATCACTTCCTACAATGCTGTTTGCTCCAATGATTGCTCCGTCACCTATATGAACGCCGGGAAGAATAACCGCGTTTTGCCCGATCCACACGTCATTGCCAATCACAGTATCTCCTTTGAATGGCATCTCAGACGGATCGGGAGCATTCATTTCCCATCCCTCAAGCGTGTAAAACGGAAATGTTGTCACTGTATTCATCTGATGATTTGCATCATTCATTACAAATTCAACTCCGGCCGCAATTTGGCAGAATCGGCCGATTATAAGTTGATCTCTGCTCCAGGGATAATAGTTCGTCACATGGCTTTCAAAATCTGAATCTGCAATATAAGTAAAATCTCCAACAATTATATTCGGGTTCGTTATTGTTGGTTTTACATAGATTTCTTTATCATATCCGGCAATTGGATGGATCACATTTGGATCCGGATATTTCACATTCTTCACTTTTAAGACCTCCGCAAATGCCGATTTATCTTTCAAAAAGTATAGCATAAAGAAAGACCCACTGGAATTCCAACGGGTCTGTACAGTGAATGGTGGAGCGTAGGGGGATCGAACCCCTGGCCTCAAGATTGCGAACCTTGCGCTCTCCCAGCTGAGCTAACGCCCCACGACGAGATTAATTATAGTACCGGCTGTTATCATTTTCAATCGGCTTTTTCAGTGATTATATGATATCCCTGATTGAAATGGACCCGTATAAATGCTAATGTTGTCTCTGTCCCAGGCAGGGGATAAACCTGCCCGAGTCATGGGAGGAAGGATTGAAAGACAGCAGGCTTTTCGGAAACAGAATATTCTACGGGAAGGCGCTCTCGATAGCGCTGCCGATCATGCTGCAGCAGCTTATACAGAACCTTGTCTCGCTCATAGATAACTTTATGGTAGCGGGGCTGGGCGATGTTTCCATGTCCGGAGTCAATATTGCCGGACAGATACTGTTCGTCTTCATGATATTCCTCAATACTATATGCATGTCGGGCGGTATATACCTGACGCAGTTCTTCGGGGCAGAGGACCCGAGGGGGATGAAGCAGGCGTTCAGATTCAAGCTGATCGCAGGCCTTGCAGCGTTCATTCCTTATTTTCTGGTATGCATTGTCTTCCCGAGGCAGGTGCTGTCGCTGATGGTTATCGGCAATACAGAGGCAGCTGCTATCCTTGATCAGGGTGTGGTATATATAAGGATAATGTTCTTCATGGGTCTTCAGATGACGATATCCATGTGCATCGCGTCGTCACTTCGTGATACGGGAAGGGTGAGAATACCTCTGTATGTTTCTATCGCTGCGACTCTGGTCAATACTTTCTTCAACTGGTGCCTTATCTACGGCCATCTCGGGATGCCGGCGATGGGAGTGCGCGGTGCGGCTTTTGCGACGGTCATCGCCCGTACAACTGAGCTGGTGATCTATATTATAGTCTGCGCAAAGCTCAGGCCGTCATTTGTAATAAGACCAAGCGAGTTGCCGGGCATTGACCGTCCGCTGTTTAAGGACATGGTCAAAAAGTGCTTCATGGTCATGATGAGTGAGATGACATGGGTCCTGTCAGAGACGGTAACGACAGCTGTATACAACGGAAGAGGGGGAGCTGACGTTGTTTCAGGCATGGCTGCGGGGTTTGCAATAGCAAATCTGTTCTTTGTGTCATTCGGAGGAACTACCGCTGCTACCAGCGTCATACTGGGCAGCACGCTCGGTGCGGGCAAGCTGGAGGAGGCGAGAAAACAGAAGACGTGGCTTCTGTCCGGATCTGCAGTACTTGGCGTTATAATGCTGCTGTTCGGTCTTGCCACAACACTTCTGGTCCCGGTCGTTTTCGGAAGACTTAGCCTGGCTGCGATAAGGCTTTGCCGTAATATGGTCATCATGACCGCTGGATTCCTGCCTTTGTGGCTGTACATGAATGTTCAGCTTGCTGTGGCAAGGTCAGGAGGGGACACCGCCATGGGTGCCATTGCTGATGCTTTCATTACTGTGTTTGTAATGATGCCGCTTCTGCTTCTTCTGGCTGCGTTTACAGATTTCGGACCTCTGATGCTGTATTTCTGCGTGAAGTTACTGGATGTCGTGAGAGTGATCGTGTTCCATCTGTGGCTGAGAAGAGAGCGGTGGCTCAGGAATCTTGCAGCTGAATCCTTTAATTCTGTATAGGTTTCTGTAAAATCCACTTTACATTTCGTATAATACTCCCAGTATTTCAGATACTCACGGGAGTATTTTATATTTGTAAAAAACATAAGAACCGGAGGTTTCGTATGAAGAAGTATAAGATCAGACCTTATCTGGCTGCAGCACTTGCTCTTGTAATGGTGCTGTGCATGATGCTGGTAACAGGATGTTCGAAAGAGAGCAGTGAATCTGATCCAGTTGAGACCGGTGAGGTTGCTGTCAATCCTCTGACAGGGCAGACATCTGAAGAAGGTTTTGATGAAAATGCACTCAATCAGAGAGTTGCAGCCTTCGTAGTTGAGAATACATCTGAAGCAAGACCGCAGTGGGGAATGGATGATCCTGAATATTCTCCTGACATCGTTCTTCAGGGTGAGGTTGAGGCAGGCATTACAAGAACTCTGTGGATGTATGCAGATTACAACAAGCTTCCTGAAGTCATCGGACCTATGAGAAGCGCGCGTCCGCCGTATATCAGATTCTCTGAACTCTTTGATGCAGTATTCATTCACTGGGGACAGAGTTCATCCAAGGGGAATTACGTTGGAGCCAACACAGTATTCAGCGAGGACAATGTTGATCACATCAACCAGATGTCATTCGATGAGAGCGTCGGACTTTTCGACAGAGATCACACGAGATCGGTTTCAATGGAACACACCGGCATCCTGTATGGAGCCAAGGTTCCGGAAGCGCTTGAAGTAGCCGGTTTCAGAACTGAACCTGAAGAAAACACAGAGCTCAGCTTCAACAGACTCCCATGGCTTACAAGTTTTGAACCTGCAGACACAGTCAAGGTCAAATATTCAGACAGAGCGGGATGGGAAAACACATTCTGGACCTACAACAGTGAGGATAAAAAATATCACACTGCAAACTTCAACAATGATTTTGTAAGAGACAATCTCCTGATACTCTATGATGATACCGAATACATAGATAAGGCTAACTACAAAGGTGAAGCCGGTTATACGGTATCTTACTGCGACTATGCGCTCGGCGGCGGCAAAGGTCTGCTGTGCAGCCAGGGCACTGTCAAGGATATCGAGTGGAAAGTAGAGGACGGCAAGCTGGTACTGATTGATGTTGCGGCTACTAAGGCAGCAGAGGAAAGGGCAGCACAGGCAGCTCAGGAGGCTGAGAGTGAAGACTCCGAAGAGGCATCAGAAGAAGCGGAAGAGTCAACGGAGCCTGTACTTGTGAACGCCAGCCTGT
Source organism: Anaerovoracaceae bacterium (assembly GCA_045540775.1). Classification (GTDB taxonomy): domain Bacteria; phylum Bacillota; class Clostridia; order Peptostreptococcales; family Anaerovoracaceae; genus Crickella. The sequence continues at coordinate 3,853 of JAZQHU010000034.1, forward strand.
ATCCGGGCAAAACATGGATCGGATGGGTTTCCGCTAACAACGGCGGCAACGTAGAGATCGAGGGAAGCCTGGACGAATAAAAAAGAGTGAAACACGTCAGAAATATCAATTAAAGAGAATTCCTGCAGAATAAAGCATCAAAAGAGCGGAGGCCGCATATGGTCTCCGCTCTTGCTTTGTTGCGATTGCTATTATAAACGCAAAACAGGGATTACTCTTTATCCACATCCAGTCCGAACTCAGCAGGGAGGAATCTCGGACACACATTCTCGTCTGTGACGATGACTGACGCTGCAAGTCTTGTTCCGATCTCGCATGCTTCTGCCGCTGTCTTTCCGTAGGTCAGTCCGATACAGACTCCGGAGAAGAAAGCGTCTCCCGCACCGGTCGTATCGTTTACTACGACATTGCGTGCCGGTATCCAGCCTTTTTCGCCATCCTTCATCGCGTATGCAGCGCCTTCTCCGCCAAGTGTGACTACGATGCCGGGCATATCTGCCTGACTGATCTTCTCAAACAGTATGTCAGCCATTTCCTCAGGCGTTTTGTCTTCATATTCTTCCGAGAAAAGAATTCCTGCTTCCTGCTTATTGCAGACAAGACAGTCGATGTGTCTCAGCAGATCCCTGCGCTCCACGGCAATGGACATGTTGGAAACAGGGCAGTAGATCTTCTTTTTATGTTTATGCGCCAGTGCGATGATCTTCTTGAGGATAGGAACTTCAATATCAAATTCTGTTGCGATGCTGTCAGCACCGGAGAAAATCATGTCGCCCTCATCGTCCAGAATTCTTTCTATCTCTGACAGGTCAGGCCTTTTTGAAATGGATGCGACTACATCACCTGAGTTGTCAAACACAGCAAGCCATGTTCCGAGGCCGTCATTGGTTCTCCTTATATGATCTGTATTGATCTGATGCTTTCCGAGCTTGTGGATGACATCCGAACTAAGACCGCTGTTGTCAACAACGGTTATAAGAGTCGGTCTCAGCTCCACATTGGCGATGTCCTCTGCGATGTTGCGGCAGACTCCTCCGTGGACTTCCACGACGCGGCCCGAGTTGCGTCCGCCCGGTATGAACTGCGAATAAGGATAACCCTTGATATCCACAAATGTAGCGCCGATGACAACGATTCCCGTGTTTTTTACTTTACCCATCTCAGACCTCCGGACGGTTGAAATTTCAATATATGTATGTAAGTAATGACAATGTTACCTATATTGTATGGAAGATGGGTGATGAAATGTTGTTTTGTATCAAAAACAACAGATTCGTTCTTGACTTTAAAGAGTTAGTTTTATATAACTAACACAGTTAAACATAACGAACTGTTGGCCGCAGTTCGCTTACTGTGCTTAACGACATGTCAATACAACACAGGAGAATAACAACTATGGAAGAAAAAATGACACTTTTGGATGCAGAAATCGGTAAGACTTATACAGTCAAAGAGATCAACACAGATGATGACGACATGAACGCATTTCTGTTCAGACTCGGATGCTATACAGGCGAGCCGATCACACTGATATCCAAGAAAAAAAAGAGTTGTATAGTAGCCATCAAGGACGGCAGATACAATCTCGACAACCTGCTTTCAGAGGCAATCATTGTCTGATCTTCAGAGCAGATCTCAGCTAAGCAGGAATCAGAAGGGAATTTTAGGAGGAAAATGTTATGAGAATTGCTTTTGCCGGCAACCCTAACAGCGGCAAGACAACCATGTACAATGCTCTCACAGGCAGAAGTGAGAAGGTTGGTAACTGGGGCGGTGTTACGGTTGGCCGTAAGGAATATCAGCTTAAGAAGGAATACTCTGGGGGACAGGAAATCATCGCAGTAGACCTTCCGGGAGCTTATTCGATGTCACCGTTCACACCGGAAGAGGGAATCACAAGTGAGTACGTACGTACAGCTAATCCGGATGTGATCGTCAACATCGTAGATGCTACCAACCTCAGCAGATCGCTGTTCTTCACAACACAGCTGCTCGAGCTCGGTATCCCTGTAGTCGTTGCTCTGAACAAGAGCGATGTCAACGCCAAGGAAGAAACCGAGATCGACGCAGAAAAGCTTTCAGCAAAGCTGAACTGCCCTGTATTCAAGACAGTAAGTATCGATGACAAGAACAGCGGACTCAAGGAAATGATAGCAAAGGCTATCTCGCTCGCAGGAACTATCCAGAAGGCTCCTTACATGCAGGCAGACATCAATCTGCATGACAAGGATGCAGTAGATGCAGAAGACCGCAAGCGTTATGACTTCGTAAACAAGATCGTTGCCGATGTTGAGAAGAGAAAGACTCTTTCGACAGAGGTAGGCAAAGCAGATAAGTTCGATGCAGTACTGACCAATCCGGTCGCAGGAATACTTATCTTCGCAGCAGTAATGTTCGGCGTATTCTGGATCTCCCAGACATGGCTCGGACCACTCGTTGCAGACTGGCTTGTAGGCTGGATCGAGACATTCCAGGGTTGGGTAGCAGGACAGCTTGAGAACAGCCCAGCGATCCTTTCAGCACTCCTTGCTGACGGTATCGTCGGCGGTGTAGGAGCTGTAGTAGGATTCCTGCCGCTGGTAATGGTAATGTACTTCCTGATCGCCCTCCTCGAGGACTGCGGATACATGGCACGTGTAAGTGCTGTAATGGACCCGATCTTCAAGAGAGTAGGTCTTTCCGGAAAGTCCGTAATCCCTGTAGTAATCGGAACAGGCTGCGGTATCCCTGCTATCATGGCATGCCGTACCATCCGTGACGAGAGAGAGAGAAGAGCAACAACTATGCTCACTACTTTCATCCCATGCGGAGCCAAGATCCCTGTAATCGGACTGTTTGCAGGTGCATTCTTCAATGGTGCAGGCTGGGTAAGCACACTGAGCTACTTCCTCGGACTCGCTCTGATCTTCCTCGGAGCTCTTCTGATCAAGGGAATCACAGGATATAAATACAGAAAGTCTTTCTTCATCATGGAGCTGCCAAAGTGGAAGACACCTAGCCTCAAGTATGCTTTCAAGTCAATGATGGAGAGAGCTAAGGCATATATCATCAAGGCCGCTACAATTATCCTGATCTGCAATACAGTTGTTCAGATCATGCAGACATTCGACTGGCACTTCCAGGTTGTCGAGGAGGGTGCAGAGAACACTTCGATCCTCGCATCGATCGCTACACCGTTCGCAGTTCTGCT
>JAZQHU010000035.1:0-19271 GCA_045540775.1 Anaerovoracaceae bacterium
GGCCTGATCTCAATGCTGTCGACTATGTTCTTCACATATTCCGGATCATCATAATCCCCGATGAAGGCAAGTGTCAGATGCATGTTCTCTTCAGTCGTCTCTCTGCCTCGCACGCCATAAGTCCTCATGGTATCCTGGATATCCATGAGTGCTTCCTTCATTTCTTCATTAAGGTTGATTGCTATGAATAGTCTCATCTCTGCAATTCTATCTCATACCCATCATCATTCCCAGCACGAACGGAATAAGCCAGATGATCCATACTATGATGCTGAACCTGTGGAATGTATGCATCGCCTTCTCGTCCTTACGGACCAGCACTACTGTCGCCCAGACAGCGTGTATCATCATGAGTATAATGGCTATCATGCCTGTTATGCCATGGGCACTCATCAGGCCTCCGCCTGATCCGTCCGCAAGTCTCGACATCATTGCCGTGCCGGCTGTGTCCATGCAGAGACCGAGCCAGAAGAAAACCAGGTGTACCGGTTTAAGCACCTTCGCCCGGTGCTCAGACCATACGCCTATTGTGTAGAATATTAATGCTAATGTAATGGCTATTACAGCCTTCATAAGTAACGGACTCATATCAATTTCCTTATATTTTTCTGAAATGTGCCGTCAGCACTCTGCTGTTTCCATATTCGTCCTGCAGCTCAGGATCGGTGCTGACCGTCTCACCCGCTTCAGTCCACCGGTCGAAAACATATCCTTCTCCAGGATACGCATAGTATGTCTGCTGCCACTCGCCGGTCTCTTTCCACTGAGCATTATATATCGGGTTGAACTGCATACCGATGCAGCCGCCTTCATCTGCGTATATCTCCAGCGGAAGAAGCTCATCTCGCTGCGGAGCATATGCTCTTATCTCCTTCATAGGATTTCCGGTCACATTGAGATGTCTCAGGAGAGGATTGCCCGTCGCATCGATCCTGCTGATCCTGTTGTTGTGGCAGTAGAAGTATTTGAGCTTGTCATTGTGGGATATGTCGATACTATCGATCTCGTTATCGTTGACATAGAGCTCGACAAGCTCATGATTGCATGATACATCAATCTCCTTCAGACAGTTCTTCCCTGCATCGATGCCCTGACAGACCTTGAGTGTGCTGACATCCAGCTTTCCGATCCTGTTGTCCTGCAGTCCCAGTATCCTGAGACTTGAAAGACCTTTCAGCCCAACAGACTCGATGCTGTTATGGTAGACATCTATAAACACCAGATCTTCAGCACCTGACAGATCAAGGTCCCCACAGAGACCGCAGTTACGGAAATATATCTCAAAGCTCTTCAGAGGATATACATCCTCGTTGAATATGTGTATGCCGAACCCTATGAGCCTGTCTCCGTCCATCACTATGCCCGGCGGATATTTACCGTCAGCCGCGACATTATCTGAGTCTTCGTAGCTCTTGCTCCTATCTGTGCTCTCGACTCTGCGAATCACATGCTGGTTCGCATGTATCTTCTCGAGATTGGATACTCCGTCTTCATCTCTGAATGTCAGAAAGTCATCTATTGATTTCATTCCAGAATTACTGCTCCTTAATCTTCTTAAACTTCAGTTTTGGTCCTAACAAGCCCTTTTTCACTGTGAATTCCAGATCGTTATAATCCAGCAGCATCTCCATGATCGAATCATGCGGATAGTCATCTCCCCATGGAGCTCGGTGTTCCTTGCCTTCATCATCCAGGTAATAGATTACCAGCACATCATGCAGGCCGACATCGGATGCATGGAGGAGAATCTCGATACGGACATTATCCTGGATCTGCCAGTCTATCCGGTCTTCAGCAGTTATTTCATACGTTCCCCTGAGATGATTGTCCTTCATCTCTGTATAGAGAGTGATCGTATCGTTGAATGTATTCATATCTCGTATCCCTCAAGCCCTTCTGAGAAGTCCAGTTTCTTCATGACTGCGACTGTATTGACCGCGTCATTGAGCGCATCATGGCTTCTCTCCGGTTTGATATCGAACTTCCACATGGCGTACGAAAGTGCAAAGCTCCTGTCTTCCTGTGTGATCTGATCATCGAACACGACCTGCGCATCATAGCATTCCGGAAGCCCTTCTATATCCATCTCATGTATGCTCATGTTGTCCTCGAGCATAAAGATATCCGCATCGCCCCAGGTGATGAACGAATAGTCATCCCCGCACCACTCAAGGAACTCTTTGCAGACCTCAGTGAAAGGCCTACCCTGCATCAGATCGTCATCCGTCAGTTCAGTGACTTCAGTGACATGCTTATTCATCTTTGTGTAATATACAGGCCTGACTATCTCAGAATATCTGTCTGTTATATTCAGTTCCTGCAGATTATCTATCTTTACCGCTCCGATCTGTATTATCTCTCCGCCGAGATTGAAAGGCTCTCTTATCATACGCTGCGGAGACAGCGGCTGATTCCATTCAAGATCTATTACTATATAATTCATTTCTTCCTACTCATCCATCGACTTCATAAACTCAACTGCCCACTCGGAGTTAATGAGAAGAGTCTTTCTGTCCTTGATGTCCGGCAGCTTGTCCTTGAGTGACTCTGCCAGCTGATCATACATGTCCTGAGGCAGCTTGACTGTACCGAGGATGCCGTCCTTGCCAAGTACGACGAAGAATTCTTCGTTGAAGTCGTATCCGTAATACAGCGAGAATGCCATGAGATCAGGCTGCTGTTTCTGAAGGGATCCGCCCATGAAGACTTTCATGAGCTCGAGGATCCTGTCATCCTTGCCCCTGTCGAATATGTTGATCTTCTCTCTTAGACTGTTCTGAGTGAAGACTATCCTGTACAGGTAATCCTGCGTATTCTCACGGAAAGCAGTCAGGAGGTCCTTGTTGTCCTCGGTCTCCGGGAAACCGCTGAAGGTGCATGCATCATATGCAGCCTGATATCCTTCTTCAGATAAGACGAAATAAATCATAATCTGATGCTCCATGTCATGGAACAGGACAGGATAATTGACTATCGTCGTATGTCCGCATTCAGGACAGGTGAATTTAAACAGGTCTCCTGTCAGCACCTTCTCCTTAAGGTCCGGATCGAGTGTCGTGTTGACACTGTCCCATACGGTGAAGTCAGCTTCCTTCCCGCAGCCCGGGCATGTAACTTTTTCAATATGATTTCTGGACATATATTGGTTCTCCTTCAGTCTCTACTTGATTTCTGAATTGATTATAACATCATTCTGCTGTCTTTCTCTTTTAATCTAAAAAGCGCAGGAGTCCGGGCGGAGGTAACAATTTATGAGTTGCCCGGACTCCTGTTGCTAAAGGGATGCCTATTCTACTTCGAAGACATAGTCTTCCATCTCGATATCAAAGTTGTCGCTGTAAGCGGATATCTGGATCTTGACTGGCTTCTCAGGATCGAGTCCCTTGAATCTGATGATTCCATCCGTGGAGGCGCCATCGAGGATTTCACCCATGTCGTATGCTCCATCTGGATCTGCCTCATAGTTGTCCTGGTGCTCGAACTGCTTGCCCTCCTGAACCGCTTTGCCATCATACGCATATATCGATGCCATGTAGCCGGACTCGTTCTTGACACTTACATATACTCTTGCCTCATCTTTGGCGTACTCTATCCTGTCGAGTGTCACGCTGACTCCGTGCTGCTCTTTGGTCTCATCGACTTCCTTGGTGCTCTCTGCCGGAGCAAATACGTCATCATATCCGCCGACCTCGAGTGATTCAGCATTGATCGTCATTGCAGTCACTTCACCGCCCATCATGTTCTCACCTGTGAATGTACCGGTGATCTCTCCGTCTACCTTGATGTAGTCATCTTCCTTCACATCTCCTGCCAGCTCCGTGTCTGCATAGACTATGAACTGGTGGTTCGCTGTCTCAGGGTCATACCACGCCTGCATCGCTATGGTGTCTCCGTCCTTGTCGATGCTGAAGACCTTGCCCGTGATGATGGCATACTTGCCCTTATACGAGTCTCCGTCATTGAGAGCCGAGCTGATCTCTGAGTCTTCGAGATAGACCTTCTCTGCAGGCTCGGATGATCCGCAGCTTCCGAGAATGAAGAGTGCTGCGAACAGCGCCATGATAATGGCCAGATGTTTCTTCGTTTTGTTTTTCATGCTACTGCCTCCCTTTTCCAATGTTCTGTAGTGTGTTTTATTATCCGGGCAGAAGATCTGCCTTGATAACTGTGATGTCTCTCCGGAATGCTGTCTGTCAGGCTGCCGCGCTCTTGAGTTCTATGCAGTCGCCATCCTCAATGTAGATGAGATCCTGCGGCAGTTCTGTTGTCAGTTCCTTGAAAATGTTGATGAGATACTCTTTGTTTGCCTTTTCCATTACTGTTACCGCCTTTCCTATACGCTGCATTTGTGGCAGCTTCCGCTGGTTGATAGTTGTCCGTTATTCCTCTACTCTGCCTTCAGTTATGCAGCAGAGGATGCCGTTCTTAAGTACGTAGAGTATTGTTCCCTCTGCTGTGTCGCCGATCTTGTCATAGAGTCTGCCGGCGCTGTAGCTCTCGCCGATTACTGTATACGGACTGTTTGCAACGTGTCCGACATCACCGAGACCTTCGACCCAGACGAGAATAGCCTCTTTGTCAAAAGGATTATCCGGCTCTTTGACGAGCCTGACTTTCATGTCTTTCTCGAAGAAATCTTTGCCGTAATAAAACTGTGTACCCGCAATTGTGAAATAAATCTTTTCCATGATGCATCCTCGCTTTCTTTAGTTTTTATATATGTGTGTTTTATCTCTTGAGTACATGGTAAGATTTTTGGTGTCTCATTTTTCTCCCTCTATTGCAAAACGGCCTGTAATCGAGTACTGAAAAATTCCCTCAATTGCGCGCGGAAAGCACGAAAAACAGGCCCCTGAGGACCTGTCATGCCGCGTCGCCGTTCTGCCATATTGCGGCCTTCTTGCGCCATTATGTCTTGTTCTTCTGCTTACCTACTTCTTCGCTAATCTGTATGCGGTGACATCCATAGACACTTTTCCGTCTGCAAGGAATTCGATGCCTTCTGCAGATAAGTCTGTATAGTATGTCAGTGAGATTACCTGCTCTCCGTCATTGATGTATATCTCTGCGCACCAACGGTCGATCAGCATCCTGATGCTCAGGGATCCCTCTCTGTCTCTGACCCGGATGGTCCTTTTTCCTGAGATAATATCAGGCTGGCCTGAGTGGCTGCGGTCAACTGTGGCAACAGACCTCTCAGGATCATATCTGAATTCAGTGTAGTGGTCACTGTCTGCCGCGAATCTTACTGCAAATTCCCTGTAGGATATTCCGCCCTCTTCACCTTGCTCATCATCAGGCCTGATGTCCACCTCAAGGTCCAGTATGCGGCCGTGTATGCACTCCAGGCTGGTCCCGCCGAGATCTCCGCCTTCTGTTCTGATGGATATGTTTCTGTATATGACAGGATCCTGTCTGTATTCTTCCAGTTCTGCTGCAGGCCACTGGATCAGCCGGCCATCCTTCAGTGACAGTACTCTCGGTACAGTCATCTGGCCGAAGATCCTGAACTCATCCTCACTGTGAAGGTTGGCCATGCTCGGATCCTGCATCCAGCCTATCATCACGCGTCTGCCGTCAACAGTTCTGAGCACCTGCGGAGCATAGAAGTCCAGTCCTCCGTCAACAGGCTCATACATGTAGTATCCGGCATCCGCATCATCTGTATCAGGCCTGAATTCATCAGACTGCTCATCATAGTCGCCAGTTATATAGCACACATTGTTGCCCTGAGGGAATCTTATCGATCCGACAGCGTCCCCTTCTTCAGCCTGCATGTCCATCGGGCTTGCCATCAGTACGTGCCTGCCATCGAGCGGGAAGAAGTTAGGACACTCCCACATCACGCCTATCCTGCGCTCATCCTCAAACAGGACTTTGCCGCCGCCCCAGTGCAGCCCGTCATCGCTTCTGAACAGCAGAAGCCTCGTTCCCTCCTCTGCCGAAGTCCTGCCATTGGCAACGAGCACCCTGTACGAGCCGTCTTCTGCGCGCCACATATACGGGTCCCTGAATTCATATGGATCTCCGCCTTCCGGAATGTCGTCTTCGGATATGACAGGGTTGCCTGCATATTTTACATATTCAGACTCACCCGGCTTTCTGATAGCGATGCTCTGAAGCTGGAGCCATCTGCCTTTGCCTGTCGGATCGCCGCTGCTGTCTCCGCAGCTGGTATACATAAGCATGTGGCTGCCGTCATCCATGGTGACTGCCGATCCCGAGAAGCATCCCGAGTAGTCATAGTCAGTGTCCGGAGCAAGTGCCGCAGGCAGATACTCCCAGGTGATGAGGTCGTCACTTACTGCATGGCCCCAGTGCATTGGTCCCCAGTATGTGCTGTATGGATGATACTGATAGAACAGGTGATATTTCCCGTCATAATAAGACAGCCCGTTCGGATCGTTGAGCCATCCTGTACGGGGCGAAAAATGGTAAGCAGGCCTCATTTCATCAGATATGAGACCTGCCTGTTTTTCTTCATATTCTCTTGCCGCGGCGAGCTCCCTGCTGATCACGTTATATCTCCGTTCCTGACTTGTACCGATATTATAGCACAGGTCAGATCAGCGCGATCAGCACTCCGATTACGATCACCGGCAGCATGTTGGCTACGCGGATCTTCTTGTCCCAGATGAGATTGATGCCGAGGCAGAGGACAAGGATGGAACCTGTCGTTGTGAGGACCTTCGCGACCTTCTGCCCTGGAGTCGGCGGAGATTGATCAGCCCGGAAAAGTAAGGGTTCTCCTGCTGAGGAGAAATCCTGTTATACGGATCAGAAAAAAGTGGCGGCAACCGGTATGTGTACCGGCTGCCGCCTTTATCTTGTAATCAGTTGTACCTGGATCCTGAATAGTCTGACCACAGTGCGCAGGCTCGCTATGAGATTTGACCTCACTGCACAGGCACACTATGAGATCTGATCACACTGCATAAGCACGCTATTAGGTCTCACCGCACTGCATGATGACCCTGAGAGCACTGTCAGGATTACTGCGGACATAGGTCTTCAGCTCTTCAAGTATCATTGCCTCAGTTACATCATCATAACGTCTGATATACTCCTGCCCCTCTGCATCCTCAGTATAGGTCTCTGAGTTGTCGATGCCGAGCTCCTTCATGATGGAGATGAGCCTGCCGCCAGTCTCATTGTCCAGCACCTTCCAGTCCATCAGACGGTGTGTGAAGTCATAGGCATTGAGCGGCTTGTCAGGCTTGGTATACGGAGCACACTCATAATCGACCACAGTCTCAACATAGTCCTCATGCGTCCTTGGCAGGTCGTTCTCGAGATGATGTGGCTGTGTTCTCGTATGGATCTCCTGCGCGGCCTTCTGGTCCATGAAGAGATACATCAGCATTTTGTCCATATCGTGGACTGCCGCCCTCTTCAGCATCTCCTCCCTGAGAGCAGGCTCGCTGATATACCTGCGCACGCAGTATTCGAATGCCTTCCTGTGCCTGTATGTATATATGCACCATTCAAGATTTCTCATCACAACTTACCCTGCGGTCTTTCAGCCTCAGCTGACCTCCCGCCTAGCTGACTCCCTTACTATTTAAGCAGGTCTTCTCCTTCTCCCATCATCATGATATCTACTGCTTTTGCATCCTCAAGGTGGAACATCATCAGCTTGTGACCGGTCTCATCATTGTAGATGCCTCTCAGCTGCGGTGTTGCCTCAAGGGCAGCCTCTGCATACTTCGGGTCTGTCTCGAAGACTGCTTTGCCCGTATAGCGGAGCCAGTGGCCGTCAGGCTTTGCACATGCGATCTCGACCTTAGGGTTGAGGCGAAGCTGCTTGTACACCTCTTTGAAGTCGCCGACGCCGAACAGGACTTTGTCGTCCATCTCCATGTGTGCGCCGAGCGGTCTTACCTTAGGCTGGTCGCCGTCTGCTGTTGCCAGATAGAAAACGCCTGCTTCTGTCAGAAAATCATTTACCTTACTCATTTGTTGCCTCCCTTGTGTGATAGTTTATCTATTCTTGTATTGCTGTATTCTGTGCAATAGTTTATCAGATTATGTATGACTGAATCTCACCTGCGCAATAGTTTATCAACATACTCTTTAATAAAGAATACATAGGTGAAGTATGCGAATACTCCGAGGCTCGCCTCTACTATTACAGTCGCGAGCAGGTCCGTGAGCATGTCTTCGCCGGACAGGATCTTAGGCACATTGATGACTAGGCCCGCTATAAACAGTGCGACCAGCAGCAGGAACAATGCGCCGAACACGACCGGGATCATATAGTGCTCGTATTTTGCATATCTCCGCTCGTCCGTCCAGCCGTATATCGTCACCCCGAAGAATACCGTCCAGATCAGGAACAGCCAGAACATCAGCTTGCCCGAGCTGTAGTGCATCCCAAAGTAAACGACCCCGGCAAATCCCAGCAGGAAGGCCAGTATAAAGAATCCCAGTATGAGCTTGTATCTGTAGTCGCCCTTCTCAGGCCTTGCGTATCTTCGCGCCATAGATCTCAGCACCCTTTCGTTCATGAATTATTATACACAACTCTGTGCTATAATTGTGCCAAAACATCTGCTTGTTCGCACTTAGTGTCAGAAGCACGGCAGAAAGATATCGCTGTACGACACAGCTGAAATAAAAGACGAGGGAGGGAATAATAATGGCAAACACTGATATTCTAAAATTCAAAGAGCTTCTTACTGCTGACGCAGGATTCCAGGAGAAATTCAAGAAGGCGGCTGAGTCTTATTCCGGAGCGCCGGATGTGAAGTCCGTCTTTGACAACGTTCTGCTCCCGCTCGGAAAAGAGTACGGACTCTCTGCTACTTTCGATGAATTCAAAGGATACATGGATTCTCTTGGCAATCGTGATGGTGAACTTTCAGACGATGAACTGGCTCAGGTCGCAGGCGGAAAGGCTGACGGTACCAACGCATCCGCAGCAGTGGCTGCAGTTGCTGCAGTAGCTAATGCAGGCTCAATTGCCGGTATTTACTGCAAGGGTATCGGATTCCACGACTGATTATTATACTTTTCCGCGGATGTCCGCATCCAGGATGCCTGCGTAAAACGGCTTGCCTCCTGTGAGCTGCGCCCACATGTTGTCGCCGTAATCGTAGTGCCACCATTCTGAAGGCAAATTGGTAAAACCCGCCGCCGTCATGACATTGTAGAGCATGCGGCGGTTTTTTCTTGCGGGGATATCTTCTGTTTCGAAATAGTCTGTCCAGGTCGCCTCGCTGAAGGCATCGAACGTAGTGCCCATATCAAGCGGCTCACCGTCCGGCCCGATTATAGTGAGGTCCACCGCGCCGCCTGTGTTGTGGATGGACGGCTGCAGCACATCATATGAAGGCATGGATACGCATGTCCTTGTATGCATGTCCAGCTCCTCCTCGGTGAGATCAGGCATCTCCGCTCTGAACTGCGCACGGTAATGATCCCACAAGGCCTGCTGGACAGCTATCGGCCTGTAAGCATCGAGGATCCGGAAGTGATAACCATCCGGCAGCATGTCCTCCGCCCTGCGCAGCATGTCTCTGACAGTCTGCCTGGCCATGATGCTCGGGCTGCTTCCCGGAAGAGGCTTGCCGCCTATCTCGTTCCAGTGATAGTAATCCGAGTCGCACTCGAATTCATCATCGAGATAGACAAGCGGCTCGTCCGATGGGTCCTCGACCCTGAGGAAGCTGTACGGGAATTCAATATGCGGGATTGGCTTGCTGAGATTTGCAAGTGTTGGTTTGCTCATGTCTGTCATATCTTTGCACTCCATCTGTGCTATCTGTGCTATACTATGCATGCGAGCCAGGATACGGATGGTCAACCATTTTGTGCTATTGAGAGCACCAGCCACATCCTATCCGCTCGCTTTTTTCTTACAAAAATAGTAATGCACAGCATCAACTCTTTCAAGCACGATTACGGGACCATATGTGCAGTGTCTCAATTAATGTGCTAGAATTGTACCAATAACAGGAAAACTGGCATTTTGCGAGAAAGGAGGAATTGCATGGCTAAAGCTGATCTGATAAAGTTCCGCGACCTCATTGCTTCGGATCCTGAATTCCAGGAGAAGTTCAGAAAAGCCGCTGAAGCATATAAAGGGCCGCAGGACGAAAAGTCTGTATTTGAGAAACTGCTGCTGCCGCTCGGCAAAGAGTACGGACTCTCCTCGACTTATGAAGAATTCAAGGAATTCACAGGCGCATTTACAGGTGAAGCTGGTGGAGAACTGTCTGAGGACGAGCTTGAACAGGTAGCCGGCGGAAAGAATTCCGGTATCGGTCTCTGTGCCGGCATAGGTATTGGAGATCTGTTCGGAGAAGATGAAGACCCGTCAGGAGGATACCGCGTCACATGTCAAGTCGTTGGTGCATCAATTTGTCTGGGAGCAGGTTAAACCGGGATCAAACAGGATAAACAAGTAATTACTGAAAGGAGCTATTTCATGGCTAAAGCTGATCTGATCAAATTCCGCGACCTGCTGGTTTCGGATCCTGAATTCCAGGAGAAGTTCAGAAAAGCCGCAGAGGCATACAAAGGACCGCAGGATGAAAAAGCTGTATTTGAGGACCTGCTGCTGCCGCTCGGCAAAGAGCACGGACTCTCTGCAACTTATGAGGAATTCAAGGAGTTTACAAGCGCACTTAAGGATGCCGCTAGTGGAGAGCTCTCGGAAGACGAGCTTACACAGGTAGCAGGCGGAAAGAATTCCGGTTTTGGTCTCTGTGCCGGAATAGGTATTGGAGATCTGTTCGGAGGACACAAAGACCTGTCAGAAGGTTACCGCCTCGGATGTCAAGTCGTTGGCGCATCGGTTTGTCTGGGAGTTGGTTAATGTAGAACTCATGTTGCATAGCCCTGAGGCTCTCATAGCACGCACGAGAACACCGCACACTACGAGTAACGCTATCTCGTGAGCGCTCAAAAGCCGCATTGTCATTAACTGACAACATACATTACCAATCAATTAAGATAAATAAGCATCATTTCTGATCAGGCCAGATAGCTCCTCAGAAAATGATGCTTATTCTTGTTTTTGCCTATATGGGCACTATCTCTTGCCTATATGGACACTATCTCTTTATCGTAATTATTAGTTTAAGCGCCGATTGCCCTTGTGAACTTCCTCAGCACCTCGAGCATGTCATCCGGCAGCCTGTTCTCGCACTCAAGCTTGAGATACTCAGGCACGCCATAGAATGCCTCTGCTATCGAGCCTGCGATGCATGTAAGAGTGTCGCAGTCTCCGCCGAGTGAAACAGCTGTCCTTATGACATCTTCAAAGTCTGTGCCCTCAAAGAATGCAGTGAACGCCTCCGGAACTGTCTCCTGGCATGACTCCACATGCCTGTATCCTGGCCTGATCTCATCGCATGTCCTGCTGAAATCATAGCCGAATTCCCTGATGACATACTCCCTGATCTCATCCTTGCTGCTGCCATTTCTTGCCATGAATATAGCAGCGGCTACTGACTCCGCGCCCTTGACCCCTTCAGGATGGTTGTGAGTCACATCAGCGGTCCATGCTGCGACCTTACGTGTCGTATCTAAGTCACTGAACATCCAGCCTGCCGATGAAACTCTCATAGCTGATCCGTTGCCCCAGCTGTTATATGGCTGAGGATTCCTCGCAGTGAGCCATCCGCGGAACCTTCCACCGTATCCTGCATAAGGATACCTGTGCCCCCACCTCTGCATGCTGTCAATGAGAAGCTGCTTGACCGCAGACTCGTCATCTATTGTGCCCTGCTGATCCGCAGTCATCAGAGCCTCAGCCACCGCAATGGTCATCACGCTGTCATCAGTATAAGTCGCTCCCCTGTCGAAGAACGGAAAGTCCTTAGTCTTATCGCCCCTGTCAAACTCATATGGGCTGCCTATCATATCTCCAAGAATTGCTCCGTACATATCGCACCTCACTTTCTCTGCCTTAATACTACTCTGTTTTGTTTACAGCTGCAGTATATTACTTTATGAGCCGGCGATGGTCGCACGTGGAGCGACAAATATCACTCCTTTTCCGCGTTTTGCTTTCATAAGCGTTATTTTTCTTAGCGCTCATAGCTCTTGCTCACCCAAAAACTCACTCTTTTTCCACGTTTTACCTCTAAAGGCGTTATCTTTTTTAATCCTCACAACCCTCGCTCACCCAAAATATCACTCCTTTTCCGCGTTTTATCTCCATAGGCGTTATTTTTCTTAATACTCGCAGCCCTTGCTCACCCAAAAGCTCACTCCTTTTCCGCGTTTTACCTCTATAGGAGTTATTTCAGCTCATATGGTCAGGTAGTACGGGGAGCGACAAAATGCTGCCACAAGAAAACGCCCTCCGGAGAGGACGCCTGAATCGATATTATTTGCCTATGCCAGATACTGCAGACTCAGGGCTATGAGAAGCTGTCCCGCATAGTACATGGTAATGTTGTTATTGCGCATGCTTTGCTTGTACTCGCTGCCGAAGGTGTTAAGTATCAGGACAATGTCGCTGACCAGGAACAGTAACGCTCCGGCTGAGAACATGCCGTTGAACGGAGACTGAACAGATATCAGGTTGCCGATAGCAACGCAGTTAAGCAACATGATAGCGCCGATGTAAACCACACCGAAGATCTTGAATGCCATCTTTGCTGTGATCCGCTTAAATATCCATATCATCAGGAGTGTCGTCAGTATGATCCCGATGACGATACATGCGACCTTGTAAGAGCACAGCGGAAAAACTGCGGCCAGATACAAGATGTGACCAGTCAGGAAAACGAGTATACCTACAAGGAATATCAGCTGGCCTTTCTCCTTGAACACCATCCTGAGATTGAGCAGCACATCAGCCACACATCCTACCACGAGGCCTGTGACTATCAGATTGCTCACCTGATTTCCGGGGTTGCATATGATGCCAAGTACCACAAAGCAAAGTGATGCAAGCCCCTTTAGTATCACCGCGGGTACGTACTGTTCCTGGCTCTCCTTACGCAGAAATAAAGAAACCAGCACAGCACATAGAAGGATAAGAATGACTTTCATTACTCCCCCTTTCAGCCCCTCGGTTCAGTTGTTAATTACTGCTTAATTATGTATTTTTTACTTCCTCTTTGGCAAGTCTATGTTCAGCTTCTTTTCAGGATGACAGGTACCGCAAGGTACATATCCTTCTTTCTCGGCAAATTCTTTCAGTTCCTCTGCTGTGCCGGTCCATTCCTCGTAGTTCTCTTTATGTATCTGATCAGCGCAGCTTGTACCCGGCATGTGGATCCTCTTCCTGTCCGGATTGGTGTTAAGAATTACGGTGATGGTACTGCCATCAGATGAGTTCTCACTATTCTCGCTTACTGCAGAGGATGTCTGATCCTCGGAATCGTTCTTGGCCTGATCTGCCGGCGCTCCATCTGCCAGTCTGTTGTCTCCTGTCAGATAATCGATTTCGATCCCTGGCTGCACATTGTAGCAGAACACATTGAATGAAAGGCCCTCACCTTTGTCCTCTACAGATACCGCCTGCATGTGAACACCGCGAGCTATCAGCTCTTTTCCAACAAAGCAAGGTGTTACGCGGTACATTACATGATTACCGGTGGACGTTACATATTGCTCAATCTGATCCTCGAAAGGAAGCATCCCGTCCCGGTTCATATAGCTGGTCCCGGTGATAAGATTCCTCGGAACAGCGTCGTCACCGGACAGCTTGTGAGCTATAAGATGACATCTGTTGTACAGGTTCTCGCCCTCCACGAAATCATACTTGTCTGTGTGCCACCCTGAAGGATGGACTTCACTGATATCACCACGCGGCTGATCAGGCATACCGTCAAGCCCTATGCAGGAATTGGCCGTACCGCATCTGCCCAGCGAATCGAGCTCATCCAGAGCCTCCTGAGTACGGGTCCATATCTCATTTTCAGCCAGATCCGGCTTATTGCCGTTGATCTCGACATATGGACTCTTTCCGTCCCATGCCGGAACATCTGCAAGAAATTCCGAGGCATCATATAAGAGCTCTGAACTGTCAGCCTCAGCCACAGTTTCAGAAGCCTGCCGCGCCTCATCTTCACTGATAATCGTTGCACTGCCGGCAAGTGTGGATGTGTTCACTCCACAAGCCGCAACCATCAGCATCGAAAAAATCAGGAGCGCTATCAATGCAAGATATCTTGTTTTTTGTCTCATGAAAGGTCCTCCTGCTAAACAAAAGGCTCACTAGTTATGGAGATTGCAGCTATGCCAGATACTGCAACTATACGTCAGCATCTTTGTTTGCCTCAGTTTCAATATCCTCTTCATTTATTTCGATGACTTCATCATCTGGCATCACTGTGATTTCACCCTTTCTAACCTTTTCATAGAATTCTACGTCACAGAGGTTTAGGTTCCAGAAACTATGTTTTAACCTCAGGCAACATGGTTTGAATGTGGCATAAGTTAGCCCTCCAGATACAGCCCCACCAAGAACAGGAACTACTCTAGCAACACCATCAGCAAATATCTGTTTTGTCATCTTTACTCCAACAGCTTGTGCTACCTTTTTTACAATTGGATATATTGCAGTTTTTGTAAGAGCTTTATTCGCTAATGATTTTGACATCTTCTGTGCTGCTGATTGGGCAATAATCTTTATTCCCGCATTTGCGTTTGAAACACCGAACATTGCTCCCAGGAAGATCATTACTTCATTCATTGTGCTCGAATCTATGCTTTCATTTTCAAAATCAAATTCTTCAAAGCCATATAGGTAAGCTATCTCCTGCATTGCTCTGAGAATGAACGCAAAATATTGTGCAACATCCGCAGGCACAGTTGCTGCCATAGCTACTCCACCTGGCAGCCCTGCGGCAAATGATATAGAAGATACTTTGTTGGTCTCATATTGAATCACCTGATTAGCAATCTCATTGATCTTATATTTATCTATTCCGGCATATGCCGGGTTATTCTCAATTGCTAGTCGGACTGTATCATCCGGGTAGTATTTAATTAGCTCCTTTTTAAGGAATGTACTTCTGTCAACTTGTGCTATAGGTAACTTTAATGCTTGTCTCAGTATCTGTTCTGGGGATACATCGATTCCCTTTACCCTATCTACGGCATTATTCTTAGTTGTTGTTGCAATTTGCTTAGCCTTTGACACAGCTTTGCCTACGTCTACACTAGAGGTTGATTTTGCAGCCTTCTCCTTAATTTCATCTATTACTTTTTTCCTTGCCATCACAATTCCCTTTCAATATACGCATAGGTGACCATTAAATGTATGTTTTCTTTCTGCTTATTGCTGTCCAGTATCATCAGATCTGTTGATTCTATTTCCTAATGCTTTTCCCGGTGCTTTTGCCAAAGAAAGGTAATCTATTTTGCCACTTATTCCGAATAATTGTTTAACTATTTCAATGAGCAATACTAAAACTACTATTGGGATAACGCATGTTGTTATCAGAAAGAATGCGACATAGTCCATCAGTGCATCGTATTTCTCTTTTGCAAAGGTAGGAAATCTCTTAATCTTTGCAGGTAATTCTTTTATTGAAGCTGCAGCATCTGCTGTTCTGTTCCTAAGTTTATCAAAGAAACCAGCGTCCTCATCGATTTCTTCGTCTTCCGACTTACCTTCTATCTCTTTTATTTCAATTTGTAGTTCTTCTATTTCCTGTTGTCCACTAAACAACTCCCGATTATTCTCGACAAGATTTGAAATCCAAACGCTTGAAGGTACAAGCAAAAAGAGTATAATTCCAAAAGAAATCAGCTTTTTTGACATGCTTTTCATTGCTTCATTCTTAGTTAAAATATAACCTGCTCCGGCAAAGAGGCCAATAGGGATCAGTACCTTAAAAGCTGCCAAACCACTAATTCCTATAAGAATTTTTTCAAGATATATTGCAGCTAGAATTATTATGAAGTATCCGCCCAGTTCAACAAGCTCCTTTGATAATGCCTCCCCTCCAGGAACATAATGCAGAATAGATGCAGCAGCAACCGATATGGCTGAGATTTCCGCAACAGTATTTTGCTTTTCTTCTAACGCAGCATAAGTCCCGTTGAACGCTGTAGAAGTTGAAAGGAATTTAGCCAATGCAAAGAAAGAAATCAATGCAATCAGCACCAGGACCAATGCAAATAACATTTCCAGCCTTCTTCTTTTTTCCATAACTAACGCCCTCCTAATATAGTCTTTACTATTTTTATGATACTACTTCTCGTTATCTCACTCTGTCCGATTTATCAGGCTCTATTCTTCCGTTGTTTCTACGCAAAAAAAGGACCTATCGCCCCTCAGTTTCATCTAGCTAAAGAATAGCAACTTCTTTACTCTTCATTGTGTTTTTGATGTATTTTTTGGTCAATTCTATCATTGCTGGATTTTGTTCTATATTGTGTAAAAGCCCGTTCTGCGTAAAGCGCAAGATTTTTTGATAACAATAAATAGGCGCGAATCTCATCTCTGAGTTCGCGCCTTTAGTGCATAAGGTTTTATTTAGCCTCAAAGTAATTTACTATTGGCTCTATTTTATCAAAATCAGATTCTGTAGAAAACTCCACGCGGGCCTTCTGTCCCTTTGAAACATTATCAACATCTGCATATGTTGTTTCGACGATTACGCCTTCTGCATCAAGAAGACTAATATCTAACGATAAAGTAGTAATATCGTAGTCTGTAGTGTTTTCTAAAGTTGCTTCATAAGTCTTCCAGCCATAGTCATTTTCTTTAAGTTCAAATTCAAGACTATTCACCAGCTTTTCGATTTGTTCTTTTTGGGCTGCTTGTGCTCCGGCAGTTTTTCCATTTGCAACAAGTTCATCTAAGCTGCTTTGATATTTATCACTTACTTTTAATCCGTAATTATCAACAAAATCTTTAATAATAATGGTTCGTTCATTATATACTTCATCCCATTTTTCCCAACCAGTTGTGGCATTATAATACTCGACATTTTCAAGGCAATCATTTAATACATTGATGTATTTAAGCGCTTTTTCCTGTAGAACACTATCTTCAAATGTAGCAGATTTATACTCTTCTACAGCCGACAACTCAGTCTGAACCGCCTCACGCATACTCTCTGTGGCACTTGAATCTTCCTGACTTTCCTGCAATTTCCATCTTGCTTCAAGCCCTTTACTTACGCTCTTAATAAAGTCTTGATCAGAATAATGAGGCTCACCACTTGATGAAGATGAGCAAGATACCAGCATACCAATAGAAAGAATGGTGATTAACAATATCATTAACACGGATCTTTTTTTCATCTCAAACATCCTCCAATCAACCTATAAAAAATAGTTACTTTGTTAATATAAGTATATCAAAAATATATTTTTGTTCTGCCCGATTAAGTGGCCCATACTCAGCAATATGTTTACAAATAATTGCTCAATAGCACAACGGGAAGCGCCTCGCTTTGAGGCGCTCCCAATTCTATTGTGCTTGAATAGTGCGATATCTTATTAATAATCCGCTACTTCAAGCAGCTTCTTTTCGATTCTGGCGGTTACTTCTATGTAGTATGCCAGTTCTGCCGAATTCATTTCGGATTCGTCCATGTTTTCCATCTGCTCGAGCATCGTTGTCTCCTCGGTGATCAGGTCTGTCATCTCATTCATGAGCTCGAGGTCTGTCGGGTTCTCCTGGTATTTCTTCATGACTTCGCAGTAGTGGTCGAACCAGGCTTCGTAGTCATCCATGGTCTTCTTGAATTCCGGTGACAGGACTCCGGTGTCTCCATCAGAAGCTTCTTCAGCGGTGTCTGCAGGTTCTGATTCCTCGTTTTCCATTTCAACTGCGTCAGTTGCTGCCGGCTCTTCTTCCGGGGCAGATTTATCGCCTCCGCAGCCGAACAGTGCCAGTACCAGAATCACTGCTATTATGCCTACTATGATTTTCTTCATTGCCATTTACCTCCATCCTTCACAGACTGTTTCGCTGCCGCCTCACTCGTTACGGCATATTTTCTCAAACATTTTGTCCAGAAGCTCTTCCTTGACCTCTGTCTCTGCAGTGATCTCGTCGAGCAGCAGGAGCATGCCCGCTACTGAGATCTGCTCATCTATTTCCTTCCGCTCCGCCCGCAGCTCTTCGAGGCGGGATCTGAGTACAGCTTCATCCATTTTGCCCACTTTCTCCAGCACTACGGCTATGCTTTCAACCGGTATTCCAATGCTCCTCAGGAGCAGTATCCTCTTGGCCCTTCTTACTGCCGCGTCATCGTACAGCCACTCTTTCCTGCCCTCTGAGCTGCGAACTGTAGGATGGAGCAGTCCTTTGCTGTCGTAGTATCTAAGTGCATTCACTGTAATCCCAGTGATTTCAGTGATTTCCCGGATCGTATTCAGTGACATTGCATACCTCTCTTTCCAACTATACATCTCGTTGTTACGACGAGGTCAATGCCATATTTAGAACACTTTGATTGCTGTAATTTACGCCTCCTTTCCAGCCAGGCACCTCGTCATAGGAACGTGTTCCTATAACAGGCGCTGTAATTTTTGCGAATCTGCCGGCCGCCAGCCATGGCTCTTTCTGGCGCACGCAAAACGCCTCCCGAAGGAGGCGCCCGTAAAGTGCTTTTTCAGTTTTGCACTATATCATCTTCTTCAGGTATTCAACGCTCTTCTCTGCCCAGTCCTCTTCTCTCTGCAGCGTCTCTTCGAGTGTTTCGCATGGCTCCATCCAGGACTCGAGGATGACGTTGAAGTCGCTGTCTGATCTTGTGCGGCACTCTTCGTAGAAGTTCTGCGCGTCCAGTCTGCCGGTCCCGAGGCATGCTCCGGTGACCTTGAGGCCACCGCCGCCGTTATAGCGCCTGATCACATAGTCCTTCATGTGGAGGCAGATGCAGTACGGCGCCATGTATTTCAGCACCTCGCTGACCGTCTCCTCATGGGACAGGGAGTTGACCGAATCGACAGTCAGGCGGACCTGCGGATGTCCGACGGTCTCAACCATTGCGGCATATTCCTGTGCGCTGAATCTGTCGTGGTTCTCTATTCCGAGGCAGACGCCGCTTTCCTCGAGCTGCGGAATTGCGGCTGATAGGATGCGGCAGAACTCTTCGAGGTCAGGCTGAAAATCCGGCCCATCCGTGATGACGCGGAGGACCCGTGCGCCTATCCTCCTCGCGATGTCTATATACTCCGCCAGCCTCTCCGGCGTGGCTTTGCGCATACCGGCCTCGAGCTCGATTCCGTGCTCCTCTGCATAGGTATGGATCATGTTTAGCTCATTTGTGCTGCATTTCTCCAGCGGCATGTTGTCGCCGAACTGGACGACAAGTCGGATCGTAGCCATGTCGTTCTGTGAG
>JAZQHU010000036.1:0-4587 GCA_045540775.1 Anaerovoracaceae bacterium
GAATTGTGCATCGGAGGTCCCCGTGCCAGCGAGTGGCCGGAGGCATATGAAGTTGCAAGATGTGTGCTTGAATCATTAAGCAAGGAACTCTGCTAAATGGAAAGGAAGAACAGTACAAAACTATATAACATACTGCTGCCACTATGGTTTATCATATTCATCCCGTCATGGCTGTGGCTGCTGCTGATCCCTGCTAACTATCTGATCGACAGGATCGTTCTGAAGTGGAGCCTGGGAGATTTGGAGGACAAGGGGCTTGCAATCACCGAAGACATCGGAAAAGCGCTGGCGGATGTAAGAGCGCTGATAGAAAAACAGACTGTTGTTGCATGATTGTGGCAAATCTGTGACAGGATCACGCAGGAAGAAGCCTTTTGCTTTCTGTTTAATGGGACTATAAAGAAACCAGTTAACAGAAAGGCGGTAAATACAATGAAGAAATTAAGAATCGCTGCGATCCTGATGATCGCTGTCATGGCGATGTTCGCGTTTGCAGGATGCGGCACGGGCGAGGCGGATCCGGATGAGGACGAATCCGCAGCCAGGACGGACTTCAGTGCTCTCGCAAATTTCACAGCCAGTACACTTGATGGGAAAAAGTTCACACAGGATGATCTGGCGAAAGCGGATCTGACGATCATTAACGTGTGGTCGACAACATGTGAGCCGTGTACAGAGGAACTGCCGCAGCTGGCGGCATTCGGGAAATCGCTTCCGGATAATGTAAAACTGATCACCTACTGTTTGGATGGGCATGAGGACTTGAGTGAAGATGATATGAAATTTGTCAGCAGTTTTCTGGAAACGGCAGACTTCGATGGCGTTACACTGATGCGCGGAGACGGAGATCTGGAGACTTTCACCAAGGAGATCCAGTATACCCCGACTACGATCTTTGTAGACAGCAGCGGCAATCAGGCCTGCGAGGCCATCATCGGGGCGGAAGATGATATCAAGACGGTTTATACGGAGCATATCAACAAGGCTCTGGAAGCGATGGGAAAGGAGCCGATCTCATGACCGGACGAGACAGAAAACTGACCCGGCTTTTGAGAATTGCGGCATTCAGCATCGGTATGATATTTGTTCTTCTCGGGGTGCTCCGGGGAGAACATCTTGAGGTATTTGCAAAGGCGGTGAGAATATGTCTGGAATGCATCGGGATAGGGTAGAGACCAAAGACAGACCCGGGCTGCATGAAAGGTTCCGTCTGCTGATCCAGCTGGCATCTGCAGCACTTGTGAACGGCTATGCAGCGGGCTTTGCGGGATGTAAGATCTTCACGGGAACGAGCAAGATGGTCTGCCTTCCGGTGCTGAACTGTTACTCCTGCCCCGGAGCGCTTGGTGCCTGCCCGATCGGCTCCCTGCAGGCAGTCGAGGGCGGGGCAAAACATAATATATCCTTTTATGTCCTCGGCACTTTGATGCTGTTTGGTGTATTATTCGGAAGGCTCATCTGCGGATTTCTGTGCCCCTTCGGACTGGTGCAGGATCTGCTTGGCAGGATTCCGGCAAGAAAGCTGCATGTGCCCGAAAAGATCGATAAGCCTCTCAGATACCTGAAATATGTGATCCTTGCAGTATTGGTGATCCTGCTCCCGATGCTTGCAGTAAACCAGTTCGGCATAGCGCCTCCCTATTTCTGCAAGTACATCTGCCCGGCAGGAACGCTGGAGGGAGGAATTCCGCACCTTCTGATGAACGAAAGTCTGCGCAAAACGGCCGGAGCTTTGTGGAACTGGAAGCTGGGTATCCTGATTCTGGTGATCCTTGGATCTGTGTTTGTCCCAAGGTTCTTCTGCAGATACCTGTGCCCGCTCGGTTCCTTCTATTCGTTGTTCAACCGGTTCAGTCTGTTTCGGATGGATCTGGACAAATCAAAATGTGTAGACTGCAAAAGTTGTGAGAATGTATGTCCGATGGCGGTGAAGGTAACGGAGCATATCAACAGCCCGGAATGCATCCGCTGCGGGAAATGCAAAGCGGTCTGCCCTGTGGATGCGATCAGCAGCAGATTTGAAACGGATATGCTCACAAGAAATGTGGCAGTAAAGAAGGTGGATTGATGGCTTTCATATATTATGCAGATGACGAACAGGAAATAAGGGATGTAGTTTCATCTTTTCTTATAAGTGAGGGGCATGAGGTCACGACCTTTGAAAACGGCGACCATCTCTTTAAGGCGTTTCAGGAAAAAGAATGCGATCTTGTTATCCTTGATATTATGATGCCGGGAACGGACGGAATCGGGATTCTGCAAAAGATCAGAGGTATTTCAAAGGTGCCTGTGATCCTGCTTACAGCGAAGGACACAGATGCCGACTACTACAACGGCCTGGCTCTGGGTAGTGATGATTACCTGACAAAGCCATTCAAGCCGATCATGCTGTCCGCTAAAATTAACGCTCTTATGCGCCGCATACGCTTTGAAAATGAGGACAGATCCACAGATAAGAAAACAGATCTCATTTGCGGCAATGTACGCTATTCCTATGTGAAACATGAACTGGCGGTAAATGACAGGCCGCTTTCCCTCACACCAACAGAACTGAAATTCCTCATCTATATGATGGAACACTTTGAAGAAGCGGTCAGCAAGGAGGTCGTGCTTGAGACGATCTGGGATATCAATCATGATATCGAGTCGCGTGTTGCGGATGAAACGAATCGCAGGCTGCGGCGGAAAATGACCGCAGCAGGAGCGGATATTTATGTGCAGACAGTATGGGGATATGGCTTTAAGCTGACAAAACGTGGTGATCGTTGATGAAAAGTGCCGGAAAAAACGAAACTCTTACTAACAGAAAAGCAGTCATGCTCATGATGACAGCACTGGTTGCTGTCATCATGATCCTTCTGGCTGTTTTCTGGCTGTCCGAAAGTCAGGAGATCAGGATCCGCGCCGAAAAATCTATCCGTCAGACAATGGTGAATGAAGCATATGAGGATCGTACGCTTCCCCCGGCATATGAATTTTATACAGAAGAGCTGGCAGAGGGGATCCTGAACGAAGCCGAAACAGATCTGCTGAATCACTACAATGAGAACCGCAGTCAGTATATGTCCGGAAACATTTATAGCTTTACCGGAAACGGACATTATATGTACTTCACGCCGATCAATGCTGCCAGAAGGGGTGATGAATTCATTTCAGAAGATGAAAGACTTATTCTGTATACGGATGTCAGCTATTCTGTACATGCGCTGCATTCGTCGCTGGTCATCATGGCTCTCGGGGCGGTATTGTCGGTACTGTTACTCTTCTTTATCAGCAGGAGGCTGCTGATACTTCTGGAGAAGAAGGATAACGGCATGCGGAACTTCTTTGCCAATGCGTCTCATGAACTTAAAACGCCGCTCATGGCGATCCGCGGTAATGTAGACGGGATACGTTCCGGCTATGTGGAACCGGAAAAGGCCTATGATGTGATAGAAAAAGAAACAGAACGCATGTCGGCTCTGATCGGAAGTATTCTCGATCTGTCAAAACTGGACAGCGGGGCTGTTCACATGGAAGTGACAATGAATGACGTACGCGAGATATTATATGATGCTGCGGGAATTATTCTCCCGGAGGCAGATAAAAGGGGCATTCAGGTAAATATAGAGGCAGCGGAACCGTTGTTTATGGAGTGCGATGAGAGGATGATATTCTCTACGTTTTCCAATATCCTGACGAACGCCCTGCGCTATGCAGAGCGGGAAATCTCTGTCCGGATCGAAAAGCAGGATAAGATCATTATCCGGTTTATCAATGACGGCGTGCCGATATCTGATGAAGAGATTGCGCACATCTTTGATCGTTTTTATAAAGGTGACAAGGGGCAGACGGGACTCGGCATGGCACTGGCGCAGGAATATGTCAATCTGCATGGCGGTGAGATAAGTGCAGTCGCCCGGGATAACAGGACTGAGTTTGTTATTATCATATGAAGATGGGAAAATCTGTGGCAGGATTGTTGCAACTTCGTGGCTTGTTCATGTAAGAAGGCAACGTGAGAAAACAGTATCCTTACTTTATCAGGCATCACTGAAATATATTGAAAGTGAGGATCGGAGATATTATCGGGCATGAGATCACGCACGCCTTTGATGATCTTGGAAGTAAATATAATGAGAACGGCGACCTTGAGGACTGGTGGACAGTGGCTGACAAAAAGGCAGTTGAGGAACGAGCCGCCAAAATCGTAAATTATTACAGCAACTACAAGACTTCCGGGAAAATGCAGACAGATATGAGGTGATCCGAAAGGATCTCGATTTGTTCACGACGCTGTTCGGCGACAGGACGCCCGGCGAAAATGAAGATCCTTCTGAAGTATTCGGCAACATGTGGAGCGATTACGGCTTCAGGATCAGCAATGAGAATACCTCACTTGTCAGTATTGTTATATATGATCCCGATGTCAATCAAACATTTACAGGTCACACGGGAGTACTCATAAAGCAAGCTGAGGATATTTATCTTTACGTAGAGAAGCTGGCGTTCGAGCAGCCGTATCAGGCAATACTTGTAAGCGATACAGATCAGCTCTTCAAGTTACTGGCAGGCAGGGAAGAATACTATGGCAGCGAAGGAGAAGCC
>JAZQHU010000037.1:0-7461 GCA_045540775.1 Anaerovoracaceae bacterium
CCTTGAGCATTGGTCTGTAAGCCTCAGCGTCTACTTCGCACAGTGCTCTTGCGATACCGT
This sequence comes from Anaerovoracaceae bacterium, assembly GCA_045540775.1. Classification (GTDB taxonomy): domain Bacteria; phylum Bacillota; class Clostridia; order Peptostreptococcales; family Anaerovoracaceae; genus Crickella. Next base: position 61 of record JAZQHU010000037.1, read on the forward strand.
GTCTGAGTGCGCCTGCCTGTCCTGTGAAACCGCCGCCGTTAACTGTAGCGATAACGTCGAAGCTGCCCATGGTTCCTGTCAGCTCGAGAGGTCTCTTAACTTCATTCTTAACGATATCCTTCTCGCCGAAGTAAGTGTCGATGTCTCTCTTGTTGATGATGATATTTCCAGCACCCGGGAGAAGTCTTACTCTGGCTACGGATGACTTTCTTCTGCCTGTTGCCTGATACATAGTCTTTGCCATTTCTTATTCCTCCTTTCCTAGAAATTCCATTCTTCCGGCTTCTGAGCTGTGTGTGGGTGCTCAGGGCCTGCATAAACCTTCAGCTTCTTGAACATCTGACGTCCGAGTCTGCCCTTAGGCATCATTCCCTTTACAGCGTGCATGATGATCTCTTCAGGCTTCTTAGCTCTCATCTCTCCGAGTGTAGTCTCCTTGAGTCCGCCCGGATAACCGCTGTGTCTCTTGTAAACCTTGTCAGATTCCTTCTTGCCTGTTACAGCTACCTTCTCAGCGTTGACAACGATGACGTAGTCACCAGTATCGATGTGAGGTGTGTAAGTCGGCTTCTTCTTTCCTCTCAGGATCATAGCTGCTTCAACTGCGAGCTTTCCGAGAGTCTTGCCTTCTGCATCGATAACGTACCACTTGCGGTCGATATCGGATGGCTTAGCGATGTAAGACTTCATTCTTTTGTCCTTTCTACCTACTCAGTTCCGTGGGCAGATGCTGTGATCTGCACTTCGAACCCTTTTTCGGTCCGCCTACTCGGTACTTCGTACTTTTTCGGCATTACTAGTAATAAATTATTAGTGCCTCAGCTGCCGGCCGCAGGGGCCTGCTTTGGCTTTGCTGCTGTCTGCACATAGTGACGACAGCCTAATCAGTATATTATCGCAGGCGGTTCAAGTCAAGCGAAAAGTTGATTTTTCGCGCTTTTCTTCGCATCCGCGAATCGTATTAGTACGGGCGGGAATCATTCAGACAGGTTCGGCTTGATTTAGACTGCAGGTGATTATAGAATAGCATCGTTCGTTTTGCCTGACGATGTGAAAACAGAGTCAGTCAGTGACGGCCCGGAAAACTGGAGACAGATAATGAGTAATAGGACCAAAGGCAATCTAGCCCTGCTTCTCACAGCTGCTATGTGGGGATCGGGGTTCATATCGCAGAAGCTCGGCAACGAGGTGATGCCGCCGATGACATTCAATGCGGTGAGGCAGCTTCTTGCAGCTATGCTTCTGACACCCTTTGTGATCCGCTCGCTGAAGAAGAGCGGATACCTTTCGCGCGCCGTGAACTCAGCATCGCAGATCGAACACAGGAAGAAGAAACTTCTCATGGCCTGCCTTGTCTGCGGATCTTTTCTGCTCATAGGAACCGAGGCCCAGCAGATAGGTCTTCTCACCGTAAGTGCAGGCAAGTCCGGGTTCATCTCGGCCCTTTATATAGTAATGGTGCCTTTCTTCAGCGTACTGCTTGGAGAGAAGGTAAGAAAGAGATCCGTTGTATGCGTGATTGCGGCGATGGCCGGCTTTGCGATCATGAGTCTGCGCGGAGGTCTCAGCGGTGCTACTCCGGGAGACTGGTGGACTCTGTGCAGTGCAGCAGCTTTTGCCGCTCAGATAGTAATGGTCAACGAATATGTGGACAAGGACAACGCCCTGGCTATCGCGTGCCTTCAGTTCTGGTTCTGCGGGATAGCCGGCATGGTCATAGCCGTGATCATGGAAGGCTGGCAGCTTCCGGGAGTGCTTGCCGGAATTCCTGTTCTCATATACCAGACGCTTGGCCCGACTGCGACCGGCTACACGATGCAGACGATAGGGCAGAAGTATACAGACTCCTCGACTGCTGCGCTGATCATGAGTCTGGAGGCTGTTTTTGCGGCCGTTTTCGGAGCGTTATTCCTGGGTGAGATGATGAGCGCCCGCGAGATGACCGGAGCCGCAATAATCCTCGCTGCGACTGTGTTGGGGCAGAGAGAATAACGTTCAGGATCCAGTGGAAATAATGCAAAATGCCGGGAGCTATTCCCGGCATTTTCTGTATAGAGTGAATATCCGATTTGAGATAAGGGTGTTATTGCATTTCCGCATACTGCCCTAGTATCTCACGTGCCACGAAGACTCCGCTCGCCGATGCGTGTGAGAGCGAGTGTGTGACTCCGCTGCCGTCACCGATCATGTAGAGCCCTTTGTGCTCTGTCTCGAGATGCTCATCCAGCTTCACTTCCATGTTGTAGAACTTGACCTCGACTCCGTAGAGCAGGGTATCGTCATTGGCGGTTCCCGGCGCGATCTTGTCAAGTGCGTAGATCATCTCGATTATGTCATCAAGGATCCTCTTAGGCAGCACCAGACTCAGGTCGCCCGGCTCAGCCTTCAGCGTCGGGATGACAAAGCAGTCAGACAGTCTCTTCTGGTTGGTCCTGCGGCCCCTGATGAGGTCGCCGAATCTCTGAACGATAACGCCGCCGCCCAGCATGTTGGAGAGCCTTGCGATGCTCTCGCCGTAACCGTTGCTGTCCTTGAACGGCACGGAGAAGTGCTTGGACACAAGCAGTGCAAAATTCGTGTTGCCTGTCTGGCGCTCCGGATCTTCGTAACTGTGGCCGTTGACCGTAACGATCCCGTTGGTGTTCTCGTTTACGACACTTCCGCGCGGGTTCATGCAGAACGTGCGGACCTTGTCCTCGAACGTCTCGGTTCTGTAGACAATTTTGCTCTCATACAGCTCGTCCGTGAGGTGCGCGAAGAGTTCAGCCGGCAGCTCAACACGGACTCCGATGTCGACACGGTTGGACTCTGTCGGGATCTGAAGTTCTTTGCATATCTGCTCCATCCACTTGCTGCCGCTTCTGCCGACCGACACGATGCAGCGGCTGCAGGTATACTCCCCGTCATCAGTGATGACTTTGTAGTATTCAGGGGATCCATCCGCATCGGCGGATGTTTCATCCTGCAGTATTTCAACGTGCCTGACCGGTGTGTCGAAGAAGAAATCGGCCTTGTCCTTAAGCTGGCTGTACAGATTCTCGAGGACGACATAGTTCTTGTCCGTGCCGAGGTGTCTTACCGAAGCATCGAGGAGCTGCAGCTTGTTCTGCGAGCAGATCGTCTTGAACCTGGTGTTGGCTGTCGTGTACAGCTTAGTGCCCGCACCGCCGTTTGCCATGTTGATATCGTCTACATAGTGCATCAGGCTGAGAGCCTCTTCCTTACCGATGTATTCATACAGCGTACCGCCGAAATCATTGGTGATGTTGTACTTTCCGTCAGAAAATGCACCTGCACCGCCGAAACCGCTCATGATCGAACAGCTCTTGCAGCCGATGCAGCTTTTCACTTTGACGCCATCGATAGGACATTTTCTCTTGCTCAGCTCATGACCGGATTCGAAAACTCCGATCCTGAGGCTGCTGTTATTCTTAGCCAGTTCGTAAGCGGCATATATACCACCAGGGCCGGCGCCTATTATTATCACATCATAATCCATGTTTTTCACCCTTCCTTATACCCGATTCTTTTCCTATTATAATACGCGCAAGGTGGCAGATGCACGGGGAAAAGCGTATAATATCTGTGTTTGGCAGATGGTGCCGGCTGACATGTGAGAACTGCTGCAGGCATCCGGCCTGACGCAAGGGGGTAGAGATATGATCAAAACAGCTGTAATCGCGGGTACTCCCGTAGATACCCGGATGGGAGTCGAGTATCTGGAGAAGAGAAGTGCGGAATACTGTACGCCTGTTGTCATGCCGCTGTACATGCCGGCTGCAGAGGACTGCGATGCCCAGGTGAGATTCCAGTACTCAGACTATGAGACAAAGCGCAGACATCTTGATGAGATATTCGACGCTGCAATCAAAGACGGGGTAGAGGATTTCTTCATCTACTGCAATTCGCTTTCCGGAGCTTTCGACTTCGACACTTATGCAGAGGAAAAAGGCGTAAAGGTATATACGCCGCTGCAGGTGTACAGGAAGCTCGGTCAGAAATACGGAAGAGTAGGACTGGTCGCAGCTCACAATCTGTCCGCATATAAAATAGAAGAAACTTTGCTCGAAGCCAATCCGGATATGTATGTTATAGGCTCCGGGAATATGGCGATCGTCAGTGCCATCGAGCACGGACTGCCGGCTGAAGAGATCGTAGAGAAGTGCGGTGTAAAGCACATGGTGAAGTACATGGAGACATGCGGCTGTGAAGCTCTCATTCTCGGCTGCACCCATTTCCCGTATCTGAGACATGAGCTGGATAAGTTCTGCAGCATTCCGGTCATCGATCCTGCAGATGAGATGTTCACCGCGATGACAGGACTTAAATAGTTAATGATCCGGCACATAAGATAATAGGAAGGCTTCAAGAGGCCCGCTCTTATAAGAATGTGACCGGCAATAATAATAAAAGGAGAAGAAAAGTGAAAAAGTTTATCAAAATCACAGGTGTTCTTATGCTGATGATGGTAATGGTGCTGACGATGGCGGGCTGTGGGGGAAACTCTGAAGAAGCTCCTGCTGAAGAGCCGGCAGAGACTGAGCAGGCCGAAGAGCAGGCTGAAGAACCTGCTGCAGAGCCTATCGGCATCCATCATGCAGAGATCGTTATAAAGGACTTCGGTACCGTCAAGGTCGAACTCGACGGAGACAAGGCTCCTATTACTGTCCAGAACTTCATGGACCTGGCCAATGAGGGATTCTATGACGGTCTTACTTTCCACAGGATCATGGAGGGCTTCATGATCCAGGGCGGCGACCCGAACGGAGACGGAACAGGCGGATCCGAAAAGACCATCAAGGGCGAGTTCTCAGCTAACGGAGTGAATAATGACATTTCCCACAAGAAGGGTGTCATCTCCATGGCAAGAGCACAGGACCCTGACAGCGCAAGCTCACAGTTCTTCATCGTACAGGAGGACTCTGAGTTCCTTGACGGACAGTATGCCGCATTCGGACATGTGACTGAGGGAATGGAATTCGTGGACATCATCGCAAAGGAAGCCAAGCCGGTCGACGATAACGGAACTATCCCTAAGGAAGAGCAGCCTGTTATCGAGACCATCAAGATCATAGACTGATATAGTTCAAAAGGAGGGGCACAAAGATGAAGGAACACAAAGCATGGGCATGGGCTACTATATTCTGTTTTCTCATGACGATGTATACAGGATATAAAAGACAATAACAGAATTACGCGTGTCGCAAACTTGTGCAAACAAGAGCGTAGAGATAATGATATACCCGGGCTGCAGTATTGCGGTCCGGGTATTTAGCAGGAAGAACTTTGCAAAAAGAACGGGGCTGTGATGATATGGTTTAGTTCACTCCTATGAGTCGTTTATTCACTGGAAGAGTGAGCGAATCATGCTAATAAGCGAAATCAGGTGTTGACGATGATAGCTGTAGAGTATGTCTGCGTTCACGCAGACTTTTTTATAGCAAAAGAGAGAAGCGTTTTTCCCTGGCGGAGCGGTTTTTGTGGGGTGGAAAATAGGGGCAAGGGCCACATTCGTTATTTCATACATCAAAAATGAATAAATATGCATTAACTATACAACCTGGCACCTTCCGAGCCATCCCTGCGGCAAATTGGCTGAGGCGCAGTAAAATGAAGGATGTCGGAATATGTATTTATATATATACAAAAAGATGTATTGACATGCATTTCATGAATATTTATAATAATCACATTATGAAAATACGGTATAAATATTCACAAAAATGAATATTAACAACAAGAACAGAACAGAAAACAAGAAAATCAATCAAGGGGCTTAAGAAATGGACAAGAAGGACATCAAGAAAGTAGTACTCGCGTATTCAGGAGGTCTCGACACTTCCATCATCATTCCATGGCTCAAGGAGAACTACAACGATCCTGAGATCATCGCAGTCAGCGGCAACGTAGGACAGGCCGATGAGCTTGAGGGACTTGAGGAAAAAGCGCTCAAGACAGGAGCAAGCAAGCTGATCGTTGCAGACCTTACCGATGAGATGGTAGAAGAAGTCATCATTCCATCGGTCAAAATGGGAGCTAAGTATGAGACTTATATGCTCGGCACAGCTTTTGCAAGACCTGTCATCGGCAAGAAACTCGCAGAGATCGCTCTCGAGGAAGGCGCTGACGCTATCTGCCACGGCTGCACAGGCAAGGGCAACGATCAGGTAAGATTCGAGCTCGCGATCAAGAGATGGGCCCCTGGAATGAAGATCATCGCTCCATGGAGAGAGTGGGACATCAAGTCGAGAGATGAAGAGATCGATTACGCTGAGGCTCACAATGTTCCTCTGAAGATCTCAAGAGAGACCAACTACTCCAAGGACAAGAACCTCTGGCACCTCAGCCATGAAGGACTTGACCTCGAGGATCCGGCTAACGAGCCGCAGTATGAGAAGGAAGGCTTCCTCGAGATGGGAGTTTCCCCGCTGCAGGCACCGGATGAGCCGACATATATCACCCTCGGATTCGAAGCCGGAGCTCCGGTCTCGTTCAACGGTGAGAAGATGAAAGCTACGAAGATCATCGAGAAGCTCAACGAAGTTGGCGGAGCCAACGGAATCGGAATCATCGATATCGTAGAGAACAGACTGATCGGCATGAAGGACCGCGGCGTATATGAGACCCCGGGCGGAACTATCCTCTACTTCGCTCATGATCAGCTCGAGATGCTGACCATGGACAAGGAGACGCTCCACCTCAAGCAGAAGCTCGCCATCGACTACGCAGACATGCTCTACAACGGCAAGTGGTATTCACCGCTTCAGGAAGCACTCACAGCTTTCGCAAATGAGGCCAACAAGAACGTAACAGGAGAGGTCAAGCTCAAACTCTACAAGGGCAACATCATCCCTGCAGGAATGACTTCACCGTACTCACTGTACTCAGAAGAGCTCGCATCCTTCGGAGAGACCGATTACGATCAGGCTCAGGCAGAAGGCTTCATCAACATCTGGGGACTGCCGACACTCGTTCAGGCACTGCTTGAGAAGGGCAGCCTCAAATAGACAGGTTATCGCACTAAGGTTAAAAAGATAGATTATAAGGACAGGATAATGGACAAACTCTGGGCAGGCAGGACAGCCGGTACAACTGCAAATCTGGTAGACGAGATCAACTCTTCGATCGCTGTTGACAGGAGACTGTACAAGAGAGATATCGCCGGCAGCATAGCACACGCGAAGATGCTGGCCAACCAGGAGATCATCTCTCACGAAGAGGCTGATGCCATCGTTCAGGGACTGAAGGGCATCGAGGCGGATATAACATCCGGAGCACTCCAGATAGATCCGACAGCCGAGGACATCCACATGTTCGTGGAGACAGTCCTGACACAGCGCATCGGCGATACGGGCAAAATGCTCCACACCGCCAGAAGCCGTAACGACCAGGTCGCACTCG
>JAZQHU010000038.1:0-22707 GCA_045540775.1 Anaerovoracaceae bacterium
AGCTGACGTTTAAATCGTTTTTCCGTAACTCGGATTACGCTTTCGCGCAATTATTGTTTGTGTCTAGAATTGTACAGGGACTTACAAGTTCATACTTGCTTGTCTCTATTTTGTACTAGATCTTTCATTTTGGAACTATATGTAGTTCCTTCATTTAAGACCTGTTCTGCACTATGAAGTTTTCAAGGTTCCGCCGTCGCTCTGAATTGCTTTCTCGCGGCGACTTGTTTAGTATACTCAGATTGCCAATAAGTGTCAACAACTTTTTGGGATTTTTTTGTTATTAATTTTCACATATTTCAGGGCCGTTTTTTGTGCTGTTTTCCCTTTTCAGCTGAGCCCGGAACGGTTCCTTTCGGCGGCTGTCATCGGAGCATATTCACTGCCCTCCCACAGGCTATACGGAGGGTATCTGAGGAGGTACTTCTTATATGCCGTCCTGGTTCTCGTTATGCTGTTCTTGCCCATTGTGACGCACTGGCCGGAGTGAAAGCTGACCATGTTGCCGGTTATCTCCTTCACGTGGTCGAAATTGATGATGAGTCCGCGTATCGGTCTGTAGAATGCGCGGCATGCAAGCACCGGGATGATCTCCCTCATGTTCTCATAGAAACTGTATTCCCTTTCGGGAGTTATGACGTGCAGCTTGCGTCCTTCCTGTTCGATGACCTCGATGTCATCGATCCTGATCCTGGCACACTGCGATGAGCTGATCACAGATATGTACTCAGGTATGTCGTTCGCACCCATTACCGGATTGTAGTTCTTCATGATGTCCTCCTTTCTTACTTCTGTGGATAATATGGTGATTATATATTCACATATATAAGGAAGGATAAGATGCAATACTATCCGCAGGAAACCGCCGGAAAGCGGTCCGGCTTCTGCCCAATGTCATAGGCAAAGCGCTGAACGTCCTGTCAGTGGCTGCTGCAGGCGGTTATTTCGCGGATGCGAAACTGTACGACTATATGCTTCTATTACAATTTATTGTGCGGGCAGCCCGCAAACATACATAATGTATATACCAGCCGGTATGGATATATCAGCCGATCACCTCATACATGTCCTGAGCATCGTCCTTGCGGACGGTCTCCGGCATGGATACGACTCTGACCTTCAGTACGTTGTTTCCGAAGGTGATCTGAATGACGTCGCCCGTCCTAAGTTCAAGTCCCGGCTTGGCTACCTTGCCGTTCACCTCGACTCTTCCCTGCTCGCATGCGTCCTTGGCAACAGTACGCCTTTTGATTATTCTTGAGTTCTTTAAATACTTGTCCAGTCTCATGTGTTATCTGAAATATGCCTCCGTCACTAAAAAACGCGGACAGCTCTGAAGCTGCCCGCGATTCAAAAGCTGGTTAGTATTACTTGTTAACAGCGTCCTTGAGGGACTTGCCAGCCTTGAAGACAGGAGCCTTGGAAGCCGGGATCTCGATAACTGCATCCGGTTTCTGAGGGTTTCTGCCTGTTCTTGCTTTTCTGCTTCTGGTTTCAAAAGTACCGAATCCGATCAGTCTTACACTGTCGCCGTCAACGAGAGCCTTCTCAATCGTCTCCAGAACTGCATCGAGTGCGAGCTCTGCGTCTTTCTTCTTGAAACCTGTCTTATCTGCAACTTTTGCTACTAATTCAGCCTTATTCATAACGTCGTTCCTCCTTCAAATCCGATAACCAAATCTAAAGGAATTATAAAGTACAGTATTTGCGTCTGTCAATAAGAATCATCCCTGTTTTACTGGATTTCACGCGATTTTCGCCTGTCTTACAGAGCGTCATTTCGGTCTGCGGAACAGCCCCGCCCGGACAGCTGTTTTTACTTCGCAAGATGAAGCCTGACAGCGATGTTGTAGATCATTTTGCCCTTCGGAATAAGCGCCAGCTCCTCTTCGGTGACCGCACCTGTAAGGAATACCATCACGAAATAAACTATGACCGCGATTATGATAGCAATTCCGGTAGCAGTAAGATTGCCAGGATGGATCATGAATACCAGTCTGTATGCTGCAACTGCCGATACACCCATTATGACAGATGCATACAGCGGCTTTACGAAGATGCTCTTCAGATCGAGTTCAACATCCGCATATTTTCTGAGCCCCCTGTAGTTGAGAAGTCCGGCTGTCAGATATGCGAGCACTGAGCCGATAGCTGCACCGTTGATGTTAAGCTCCGGTATACCTACAAGTATATATGTAACGATGATCTTGACTACTGCTCCGATGAACAGATTCACCACAGGCAGAGTCATTTTGCCTATTCCCTGCAGACTGCTCGACAGAGTACGCATTATCGCAAGTGTGATGATGCTTACCGCGAGTACCTGCAGTGTCCGTACGGCAAGATCAGCCTCATCAGGCTTGGTAGGATACAGCAGATGGAGTATCGGACCGGCAAGTACTATGAGACCGATCGCGCATGGATACGCAATGATCATCATGGTCTTGAGGCCTGTCTTGATGTTGCCGTCAAGTTCAGCCTTATGTCTGAGTGTAAATGCAGTAGTAACAGCCGGGATAAGGCTTATGGTTATCGCATCTATGAATACGACCGGCAGATTGACAAGCGGATCACAGTATCCGCTTATGAGGCCGTACAGCGTTTTGGACATAGCGAGTGTCCAGCCGGTGGCCTGAAGCCTGCGCATAACTACCGCAGCATCAATGATCATCATAAGAGGCATTATGGATGATCCTATGGTAATAGGTATGACTATGTCCACAAGTTCTCTCAGTCTCTCTTTTCCCGTCTCATCACGAATGACAGACTCTCTGAGCCTCTTCTCTCTCTGCGGTCTGTTTCTCACATATATGACAAGCAGGACGATCATGGCAGCGATCATTCCAGCAGATGCGCCGAATGTCGCCCCAGCTGCTGCATTCTCAAGGCTCGTTCTGAAGAACATGTACGCAAGGGCAAGCCCGACACATACTCTGATTATCTGTTCGAAGACCTGCGACACCGCTGTTGGTGTCATGTTCTGCTGGCCCTGGAAATACCCCCTGAGTGAAGCTGCGACAGGTGTGAACAACAGTGCGATCGAAATCGCTCTTATGGATGCCTCGGCTCCCGGGTTTTTGATCAGGCCCGCTATAAGGCCCGCGCCGAAGAAGCATATCGCAAAAGATATCAGGCTTATTACCGATGTGACTTTGAGCGCGAGGCTGAAAGACTTATGTGCATTGATATGGTCTCCGACAGCTATCCTCTCTGATACCATCCTTGATATCGCTACCGGGAATCCCGCTGTAGCAATGACATAGAAAAACTGGTACACAGGATATGCTGCGCCATAGTACGACTGCCCCTCGGCCCCGATCATGTTTGTAAGAGGTATCCGGAATACCGCTCCGAATATCTTGCTGACGATACCTGCTATTGCCAGTATCGTTGCACCTTTCATCAGAGTGCTCGCGGCACGTGAAGAGCTGCTCTCAGCAGGAGCCGTGTCGTCCCCGTATTGTGAAATATTATTCTTATTGTTGTTAACGTTCTGATTATCTTTATCCATTAATTAACCTGTGACAGTATCTTCTTCATGGCGGCGTCTGCTTCGGCTCTGACTCTCTCGATGTCGAGGGTCATGAAAGCGCCGTTCCTGTACAGAACATCGCCGTCGCACATGGTGAGGACTACGTCCTTTCCGTCTGCTGAGTATATGAGGTTGTTGAGCATATCATATGCCGGTGTCATGTGAGGCTGAGAAGCATCGACCACGATGAGGTCTGCCTTGAAGCCTTCCTTGACAAGGCCTGCATCTTCTCTGCCCTGCGCCAGAGCGCCTGCTCTTGTGGCACTTCTCAGCACCTGCTCAGGTGTCATTGCGGCAGCGTCCATGCTCTTTACCTTGCCTGTCAGAGCGAATATCTTCATCTCCTCAAAGAAGTTGAGGCTGTTGTTGCTCGCTACGCTGTCGGTACCGATAGCTACATTGATGCCCTTGGCATAAAGCGCCGGAACGTCGCACATTCCGCTTGCGAGCTTCATGTTGCTGACAGGGTTGCTGGATACGGAAACACCCTTGGCTGCAAGGATATCCCTGTCGTTATCTGTAAGCCATACGCAGTGAGCTGCATTGGCAGGCACGTCGAATACTCCGCATTCTGCGAGGAATTCTACCGGTGTTTTGCCGTGGCGCCCGACGCATTCGTCTGTCTCGCTCCTGGTCTCCGATACATGGACATGCATGCGTGTTCCGAATTCTTTGGCGCTGTCGGCGATCGCCCTGAGGAACATCTCGCTGTTGGTGTACTCTGCATGAGGACATGCCTCGACCTGGATCCTTCCGTCTGCAAATCCGTCGTACATGAATATGGCGTCGCGCATCTCCTTATATCCGACGCAGTCCTCGAGGCGCTCACACCCGAGGCTGACGACTGACCTTGAGATATTGGACTTCATGCCGCTGACGGCTATGGCTCTGACCATGTCATCAGTGAAGTAGTACATGTCACTTGTCGATACTATACCAAACTGCATGGACTCTGCCATGGTAAGAAGCGTTGCCCAGTATACTGCATTGCTGTCCAGCTTATCCTCGAACGGGAATATCTTCTCGTTGAGCCATCTGGCGAGCGGGAGATTTTCACCGTAGCCTCTCATAAGGCACATCGGGGAATGACCATGCGCATTATAGAAAGCAGGCATGAGGATTTTGCCCGTACCGTCATACACCTCGCCGTATACAGGATGCATCTCGCCGGCAGCATATGACCTGCCGCAGCATGCGCCTGTCTCTCCCGCACTGCGCGGATCTGCGCTGACAGTATAATCGAACACTTTGTCCGTATCGACGTCATAGGCCTCTCCCTTGCTGATGAGCTCAGCCATGAGCTCCGCCTTCTTCTCCCTTGCGTCAGCATCGCCTGAGGATGCAGCTGCATAAGGAGCAGGCGCCTCTTCGCCCGGCTCAGTCTCACCGATGTAAGCGATCCTGTCGCCGATTGTCCCTACATACATACCTTCGCGGTAAGCGAAGTTCTCATCTACAAGCCCGATGTTCTTAAAAAGCATATGGACCTCCCTGTTTATCCTTAAGTCTTTCTGACCTTAGTCGTGATATGTGTATTCCGGGCAGCCGGAACTGCTCAGAACTCTAACTTATATATTATACTTCAATCCTTATGTCAAATGAAGATTGTGTCATCATTTCTGCGCAGCTGCTTCTGCGTCGATGGCATACCTTAGTGTCCTCATGAGGGCGAGGACTTTGTCGAGGTCTGCCTCGGCTGCTGCGGCCTGTCTGCTGACTGACCTGGTGTGCAGTTGGTTGCCTGCGTAGAGGCTCAGGCCTGATGTGCGCCCGCTCATGATGGTCAGCGCATCGCCGAATTCCGCCTTGGTCATGACTGCGGCATAGGCGCTGAATCTCGTGTTCTCCGCGAACTTCACCTCGATGCGCGGGCCTCGTCTTGTGATCATTGAGACTCCTGCTATCTCTGCGTGGGCTCTGACCTCAGCCACCTTGAGAAGATTCATGGTATCCTGCGGCACATCTCCGTATCTGTCGGTCAGCTCGTCCGCAAGGTCCTCAGCATCCTCTCTGCACGATATGCCGGCTATTTTCCTGTATGCCTGCAGCCTCAGAGTTTCATCCGTTATATATGACTCAGGCACCGAAGCCTGGACCGGTATGTCGATCGTGATATCCGACCGCTGGTCTGTGACGACCTCTCCCTTGAGTCTCCTTACTGCACGGTCTATCTCCTTGCAGTACAGCTCGTATCCTATGCTCTCGATGTGTCCGCTCTGGGCCTCACCGAGCATGTTGCCCGCGCCTCTCAGCTCGAGGTCTCTCATCGCCAGCTTGAATCCCGCTCCGAACTCCGTGAACTCGCGGATGGCCGTGAGCCTTTTGCGCGCGATCTCTGTCAGGACTTTGCCCGGCTGATACATGAGGTACGCGTAAGCGAGCCTGTGCGACCTGCCGACTCTGCCTCTCAGCTGGTACAGCTGCGCCAGCCCGAATCTGTCGGCGTTGAGGATTATCATGGTGTTGGCGTTAGGTATATCAATGCCGTTCTCGATGATCGTGGTCGCTATGAGGACGTTGGTCCTGCCTTCGACAAAATCAAGCATCGTGTTCTCGAGGGTCTCCTCGCTCATCCGGCCGTGGCCTACCGCCGTGACCGCATCCGGCACGAGGCGCTCGATCGTCTCCCTTATCTGATTGAGCCCCGTGATCCTGTTGTTTACTATATAGACCTGCCCGCCGCGCGCCAGCTCGCGCTCGATCGCATTGCGCAGTATCTCTTCTTCGTAAGGAGTCACGTACGTGTGGACCGGAAGTCTGTCCCCCGGCGGCTCGTCGATGATGCTGATATCCTTGATGCCCGTGAGGGACATGTTCAGCGTCCTCGGTATCGGGGTCGCCGACAAAGTCAGAACGTCGACGCTCTGCTTGAGCTGCTTGAGTTTCTCCTTGTGCCGCACGCCGAACCTCTGCTCCTCATCGATGACCAGCAGCCCGAGATCCCTGAACTTCACATCGTCCGAAAGCAGCCTGTGCGTGCCTATGATGAGGTCGACCTCACCGCCCTTTACTGCTTTGGCCGTCTTCTTCTGCGCCTGAGCGCTTCTGAACCTCGACAGCTCCTGTATCTCGAACGGGAAGTGTGCAAAACGCTCTTTCAGATTGTGATAGTGCTGGTTGACGAGAAGTGTCGTAGGTGCGAGCAAAGCCGCCTGCTTTCCTTCCGAAACGCACTTGAAAATGGCTCTCGCTGCGACTTCTGTTTTGCCGTATCCGACATCTCCGCACAGGAGACGGTCCATCGGAAGCGGCTTCTCCATGTCTTCCTTGATCTCCTCGACAGCGCGGAGCTGATCGTCGGTCTCGGTGTACGGGAAGTACTCCTCGAACTCAGACTGCCACACGGTGTCCTTGCCGAAAGCGTAACCGCCTGCCGCCTGCCTCTCTGCGTACAGCCTGACGAGATCCTCGGCGATAGCCTCGATCGCTTTGCGCGCACGCTCTCTCTGCCTCTTCCAGCTGCCTCCCGACAGACGTGACAGAGCCGGCGGATTGCCCGAGTTGCCTATATATTTCTGTATGATATCCAGCTGCTCGGTCGGGATGTACAGAACATCGGATCCGGCGTAGCGGATAACGAGATAATCGCGTGTCTGTCCGTCGGCAGTCACAGGCTGGATGCCTTCGAACCTGCCGATGCCGTGGGCCTCGTGGACGATGTAGTCGCCCTTGTGAAGATCTGAGAACTCGATCGTGTCGGACGACTTCTTCTTTTTCTTAGGCTTTCTGGCCCTGCGGTGGTTCTCCGGATAGATGTCCGACTCTGTGATGAAGCAGACTTTGCTGTCATCCATTATGAAGCCGGAGCTGAGTGAGCCGGTCCTGTATGTGACACCGGCCTCGACGTCCGCTACCGCCAGGTACTCCCTGATCCTCTCCGCCCTTTCATCCGTCGAGCTGACGATGGTGATGCTGTAACCCGAAGATGACAGCTTGCCCGTCTCGGCCGCAAAGAGATCGATCTGCCCGTTGAACGGAGCCATCTGCCGGCTCCTGACGTTGACGATCTCATCCATGCGCTCGATACCGCGGATCATCTCAGGGTATGGGGTGTAGACGCTGATGGTGACTGTCGCGTGCGTGCCGCTGGCAGTTGTGCCGCCGGCTTTGATTGGGCCGCTGGCAGCTGTGCCGCCGGCATTTGTGCCGCTGGCAGGAGCCTGGCCGCACAAATAAATCGCACGCCACTCATCCTTACTTACGGACTCAGGCAGCTCATCCTCGAGCCTCGCCGGATCGATGACAGCGATCACTGCCCCCCCGGCAGCTGCGTAATCCCACAGCCTTGCCTTATCTGTATCGAAGTACTCTATGAAATCAGAATAGATCTGCACATTCGCACCATGCTCAAACAGGTCAGTCACCCTGCCCTTGTGCATCTCAAGCGATTCGATCCTTCCGTCCTTTATCCTATTGTGTATCTCTATGTCATTGGCGGCATCGCCTGCATCCTGGTCGTCAATGAGAGCGCTGTCTGCAGTATTGCTTCCAGCAAGTCCGCTTGCTGCATTATCCGATGCCTGTCCATCTGCAGGAGTGCGGCTCGCAGCACTCACGTCTGCCTGATCATCAAAGACCGAGCTCTTGGTATACTCGGACTTCGCCTTCCTGATTCGCCGGTCGTATTCCCTGCGGATGCGCTCCAGAGCCTTCACCTTCTCCTCTTCTGAAGGGATGAACTCTGCCGCCGGTCCGATCACTGCATGCGGCACATTCTCAAGCGACCTCTGCGTATCCGGATCATATGACCTGATCGAGTCTATCTCGTCATCGAAGAACTCGATTCTGAGAGGATTCGAAAGAGCCGGCGGGAACACGTCAAGTATTCCGCCTCGTGAAGTGAACTCTCCCGGTGACTCGGTTACAGGTGCCGAAGTGTATCCGGCACTGACCAGCAGGTCTCTCAGATCCGCCGGCTCTATTACATCACCCATCGACAGCTCTATGACTGAGGATGTGTATCTGACCGGAGCCGCCATGAGCCTGACAGCAGCGCTGACCGGCGCTATGACAAAGGTCTTGCGGGCATTATCGGAAGAACCTGCTGCTCCGGAAAACCTCTGGCCGGACCCACTGGAGCGATCAGTGCTGTGAACTCCCGAGCACAAAGCATCAATACCCCTGATCCTCTGTACCTGGGACTCCCTGTTCCTTGCCTCATAGAGGATCTGGATGTCGTCCTCTTCCGGCATGACAATTATCTCTGCTTCAGGCGCAAAGAAAGAGAGGTCTCCGGCCAGACGCTCTGCTGTGCGTCCGGAAGAGACCACCGCCAGTACCTTGTCTTCAGTTTCCTGAGCGATCATCCATGCAGTACGGCTGCCGCTCGTCCCGGTAAAGTTTTTGATCATTCCCCTTTTTCGGCTGCGCGCTGTGCTTTCTCGGCTGCCTTTTTCGCTTCGTATTCTGCCTTGCGGGCGGCCTTTTCGGCTGCCTTTCTGGCTTTCTTCTCTTCGTCTTCAGGGTTGAAGTTGTGGGTGCTCATGGCTTTCTCGATGCCGGTGCGGATGATGTCCTCAGCGGCGCGTGCTGCGGCCTCCGCAGCCTTGTCGAGCGCTGCCTGCTCATCCTTAGGCACTTTGCCGATGACGCGGTCGACAAGATCCTCTCCTGAGGATGTACCGCCTACGCCGATCCTGATGCGCGGGAAATCCGTTACCCCGAGCTGCTGCACAACGGACTTCATCCCGTTGTGCGTACCTGCCCCGCCCGACTTCCTTATCCTGATAGCCGACAGCGGCAGGTCAATGTCATCGTATATCACGATGACATTGCAGCTCGGCACATTATAGTACATCGCCGCCTCTCTCACCGCGATACCGCTTCTGTTCATATATGTCTGCGGCTTTACCAGAATGACCTTGTATCCGGCGATCCGTCCCTGCCCGATCAGCGCATGGAACTTCGCCCTTCTGATGTCGATCCCTGCATCCGCAGCCAGCACATCAATGGCCCTGAAGCCCATGTTGTGCCTTGTCTTCTCATATTCACTTCCCGGATTGCCGAGCCCGACGATCACGAACGTGTCCTCGTCATACCCGGATCCGCTTTTCTTCTTAAAAAAAATGCCCATTTGTATCCGTTATCCTATTCCGGTGAAAGAAGCTATCCGCTTCTGCAATTCCCTTAATGCCGGCATCATTGTACCACAATTCACCTAATATATCATATAGTAGTGCATCCGTCACCCCCGTCACACCGATATGTCAAATTGATCACGACTCTCTCCGCCTTGTACAATTCGGCACATTCTTCCCAGAACAACAAGTATTCTGGTTTCGAGACCCAGCCAGGATCCTTCAACTGCCATCAGACCTTGTACTTTTCCGCGCTGAACAACACTTTTGACAAGTAATTTCCTCGAACACCTTGTCATTTCTTCCCAACTTGTCCCAGATGTACAAGGTCCAGCCCCCTTCATGCCCTCATTCTGCTGCATTGACACCTCACGCCTTGTCTTTTTCATGCAAAATCTCCGTACTGTACAAGGTCCTGTTTCCGATTCAAAAGAATTCTGGAATTCCACGCAAATCATGTCTGCCCTTTTTTGTAGATTCATTGAAATCGTCTGCTATTGTCAAGATTGCATTCGCCAATTGGCATTCCAGCGTTCTGAATCTTGTAGATTTCAAGTTATCGCTCCCACTTGTCAAGCACTTTCGGCCTTTTGTCTTGACACTTTTCACGATTTAACCGCACGATACAAGATTCGAAGACTTTCAGGCTCTGAATCAGGCATCTTCCCGGGTCCTATCTTGACAATTTCCTGAAATACATCAAAGAATACAAGATTCCATGCACTCCTGCTGCCTTACCGCTACCTTACTGCTCATCCCTACTACATTACCGCTACCGTACTGCTCCATCCCTACTACATTACTGTTACCTTACTGCTACATTCCCACTACATTACTGTTACATCCTCTCCCGTACTGAACATATGGCTCATGCAAAAGCATTTTGACAGTAGCAACCCCGTAATCCTAGTGAAATCCAGTGCAAAATCCCCGAAATACTGAACAGATCACTTTCATTCACTGCGGCGTTCATTACTTTTCGCGATTTTTAATGAAATGCCGGGGCGTTAGCGATGAAGTGTTCAGTGGATTAGTGCAAAATGCCCGATTTTGCGGTGAAAAGCGCATGAGTTACTGTCACATCGCATCAGTGCGAGCCATTTGTTCAGTAAAAAGGTCCTTTCGACCCGCCTTCCGCACGTTTTACTGCATTTTTACCAACACGTTTTGTCCTATAAGCCTATAAGCCTCCTATAAGCCTGAATTGTTCAGCAAGAAGGAAAACACCCGGCATCTTTCGTGACGCCGGGTGTTCTGTTTCTCTGTGTTGCGGTTGCCGCTCCTGGTCGTTATAGGACCATAGCGGACATCAGCATTGCTCCTAGTCGTTATGGAACATTGTGGAGATCGGCTTGTGGCAGTAGATCCTGCTGATGGTCTCTGCGAAGATGTGTCCTACCGAGAGAATGGTGAACTTGTCGAGTTTCTTCTCTTCCGGAATAGGAATTGTGTTCAGGAGTACCATCTCCTTGATCGGGCTTGCCTCGATTCTCTCAAGTGCAGGGCCGGAGAGTACTGCGTGTGTGGCACATGCGTATACGCTCTTGGCGCCAAGGTCCATGAGAGCCTGAGCAGCATTGCAGATGGTGCCTGCTGTGTCGATCAGGTCGTCGAGGATGATGCAGTTCTTGCCCTGTACATCACCGATTACGTTCATGATCTCGCTCTTGTTGGCCTCAGGTCTTCTCTTATCGATGATAGCGATAGGAACGTTGAGAGGCTTTGCCATGTTGCGGGCTCTCTTTACTGAGCCGTGGTCAGGCGAAACGATTACGAGGTCTTCGAGTTCTTTAAGTGCAAAATAGTCTGTCAGCATTGGCTGTCCGAGCATGTGGTCTACAGGGATGTCGAAGTAGCCCTGCTCCTGGGATGCGTGGAGGTCCATGGTGATTACTCTGTCGATGCCTGCAGCCGTGATCATGTTAGCTACGAGCTTGGCTGTGATCGGATCTCTTGCCTTGGCCTTGCGGTCCTGTCTGGCGTATCCGTAGTAAGGCATTACAGCAGTAACACTGTTGCAGCTTGCTCTCTTGAGAGCGTCTGTCATGATGAGGAGCTCCATCAGATTGTCATTTACCGGATCGTTGGTGGACTGAACGATAAAGCAGTCTTTACCTCTTACTGATTCCCAGATGCTTACGCTTATCTCGCCGTCGCTGAACTTGGTAACAGTCGACTTGCCGAGTTCAATACCCATGTGCTCTGCGATCTCCTGCGCGAGTTCAGGGTGAGAATTACATGTGAAAAGTTTGAGGTTAGCATATTTGTCATGCGCCATGTCGTCGTCCTCCTGGTGAAAGTTTGAGTGGTGAGTTGTTGCTAAAACTGTTCGATGCATGGACTTGGCGTCCCGTCTCATTTTCTCGCTCATGTGGTGGTGTTCAATCTCCCTTCCGGTTACTCCTTCGCGAGCAGCATCTCTCCGACCTTATAGACGTCCCCCGCGCCCATAGTCATCGCGATATCATCTTTGCCCGCGAATTTGTTGATATAGTTGACAATGTCCTCAAAATCCTTTACGTAATATATCTCCCTGTCGGGATACTTGTGTTTCATCGCCGACATCAGCTTGTACGACGATATGTTGTAGACGTCTTTCTCTCTTGCAGCGTAGATATCCGTAAGGATCAGCACGTCCGTATCCTGGAATGCATCCACGAACTCATCAAACAGCGCCTTGGTCCTTGTGTAGGTGTGCGGCTGGAAGACGAGCCAGAGCTTGTTGTGCTTCACATTCTTTGCTGCCTTCAGGGTCGCTTTGATCTCTGTCGGATGGTGAGCGTAGTCATCGATGACCATAACGCCCTTGTCAGTGACGCCGTTGAAGTCAAAACGTCTGTTGGTGCCGTGGTACTCCTTGAGTGTACGTGCGATCGTAGGAATGTCGACCTTCAGGAAGGATGCCGTAACGAATGCAGCCATGGCGTTCAGTACGTTGTGCTCTCCCGGTACGGACAGCTCAAGAGATGCGACTTTGTGCCCCTTATGGAAAATTTCAAAACACGGGAAGCCACTCTCGTTGAACTTCATATTTTCCGCATAGAAGTCGTTGCTCTCGCTGTAGCCGTATGTGATCTTGTTCCGGTGGTCTCTTAGAATGCTCTTGACGAACGGGTTGTCCCCGTAGGCGATGATCACGCCGTCCTTAGGGATCTGCTCTACAAAAGTGCTGAAAGACTTGACTATATGTTCCATATCCTTGAAGTAATCAAGGTGATCGGAATCGATGTTAAGAATGACACCGATGCTCGGCCTCAGCTGCAGGAAGCTGTCCATGTATTCGCAGGCTTCCGTTACAAAATATGTGTTGTCCGCTCCGATCTCAACGTTGCCGTGGATCTGAGGGAGGTTGCCGCCTACGAGAATGGTAGGCTTATAGTTGGCATTCCTGAGTATCAGGGATGTCATTGATGTTACTGTTGTCTTGCCGTGAGTTCCGCAGATGGCTACGGAGTTCTCATAGCGGTCCATGATGGCTCCGAGCACCTGTGCTCTTGAGAAGAGCGGGATGCCGAGCTCGCGGGCCCTGACTACCTCAGGGTTCTCATCAGATACTGCTGCCGAATATACTATCGCATCCACGCCTTCAACGTTCTCGGGTTCATGGGAAGTGAAGACCTTGATGCCTATGCTCTCAAGATGCCTGGTGACATCGGACGGCTTGATGTCCGTCCCGGACACGATGTGACCGTTGTCAGCAAGGATCTCAGCAACTGCCGAAAGACCGATGCCCCCGATCCCCAGGCAGTGAATCCTCTTATATTGTGTAAAATCCATATACCGGTTCCCCTTTATATCTGTATCGCAGATGCATGCCGGAATCTGCGGTTTTTCAGGTCAGCATGCACAGCATTATTTCATTCTGAATTTCAGCAGGTCAATGCAGCAATGATTAGTGCAGGCCTGCTGCACACGCATAATGATTATATTGAAATACCCCTGCTCTTTCAAGGCGAAGAGCGCCCTAAATTGTTCAAATTTGAGCACTTTTGTCAGTTTGTGTTTGTTTCGTGAAGACTGTCCTGTTTCGCTGCATCACACAGATGCAGTGAGCTCTTCATTGGCTCTGATCGAGATGACTTTATTGTCCTCGTCGATCTCATCTATTATGAGCACGGAAGTATAATTGCTGACCTTCTTCTTCTCAGGCAGCCTCGACTCCAGAGCAACTCCGATGCCGACTGTCTCCACATCGAACTCGCCGAGGATGTCCTGGATGCCCTTGAGGCTTCCACCGCCTCTCATGAAGTCATCTATTACTATTGCCTTGCTGCCAGGTCTGACCGCACGTTTTGCGATCGACATCTTCTGGATGTGCTCATCAGTGCCGCTGAAGTAGTTGATCGAAACGGTCGAGCCCTCGGAGTATCTTGCTTCACGTCTGATGACTACGAGCGGAAGTCCCAGCATGTACGCTGTATGCGAAGCGATCCCCATTCCCTTGGTCTCTACAGTCACTACATAATCAGCTCCGAGGCTGTGGAATCTCTGAGCGAAGATCCTGGCGATCTCTGCGCAGATGTGCCCGTCGAACATGATGTCCGAGGTGTACAGGTACTTGCCTCCGAGCATCCTCGTGGTATCTGAGAGCGCTTCGATCATCTCAGCCTGCAGATCGCGGATGCGCTCGCCGGAGATCCCCGGGATATAGCGGATACCGCCGCCCACGCCCTGGATGCTCTCGATGCGTCCCGAGCCGTTATCCTTCAGTATTTCATTTATAAGCCTTATGTCCTCGGACAGGCTTGACTTGGCGATGTCGTACTTGTCGCAGAAGTGCCTGGATTCAAAAAGACGGCACGGATTCTGCAGCAGCTCGTCCATCAGCATTCCTACTCTCTTGTTTTTCTTCAAGATATCACTCCTTTCGCTTCGTTCGGCTAAATTTCCGAACATTTAAGCCGTTTTCAGGTTAATGATAGCTTATTACTACGAATATTTTACTCTTCTGCACGCGTCACGGTCAATAATTATGCAAAATGACGATTTTTGCTGTAAGAAAAACTATTGCAGTTTTCTATGGAATCGCATGCCCCTGATGAAGTACAATAATGATGAAGTCATATCTTTTGTTTCGGAAGGAATCAGTAATGGAAAAGATCTATCTGGATAATGGCGCCACTTCATTCCCAAAACCTAAAGAAGTCGCCGACGCAGTATACCAGTACATGACATGCTGCGGCACCAACATAAACCGCGGGGGCTATCAGGAGGCATATGACCTTGAAGGCACCGTATTCGAGACACGTGAGATGATCACTGAGATGTTTGACGGACCTGACTGCAAGAATGTCGTCTTCACCAAGAACGTCACAGAGTCCCTGAACATCGTACTCAAGGGATTTCTGAGACCGGGCGACCACGTCCTCTGCTCTTCCATGGAGCACAATGCAGTAATGAGGCCGCTGGTACAGCTTGAGAAACAGGGAGTCGAATTCTCCAGGATACCTGGAACAGAAGCCGGCGAGCTGGTGCTCGATGCAGTCGAGGACATGATAAAACCTAATACGAAGGCGATCGTCATGACTCACGCAAGCAACATATGCGGCACGGTCAACCCGCTGAAGGAAGTCGGTGAGATATGCAGAAAGCACGGTATTAAGTTCATCGTGGACTCCGCTCAGTCAGCAGGCATCCTGCCGATCAGCATGAAGGAGATGAACATCGACGCTCTCTGCTTTACCGGGCACAAATCACTCCTGGGTCCGCAGGGAATCGGCGGATTCATAATCGCTGAAGACATGATCCCTCTTATCGACCCTATCCTCTCGGGCGGCACCGGATCGATAAGCCATACCGAAGAGATCCCGGATTTCATGCCTGACAGATTCGAGCCGGGCACAATGAACCTCCCGGGCATCGTAGGTCTCAATGCAGGTCTCAACTGGATCAAGGCAAAAGGTCTCGATGCTGTTGCGGCACATGAGCTGGGTCTCACAGAGAGATTCATAAGCGGACTTCTTCCACTCGAGGAAGCCGGACACATCAGGATCTGCGGTCTGAAAGACTGCTATGCGGAAAAAGACGGAGTCAAAGTCCCTGTACGCACAGGTGTCGTTTCAATCCAGACTCTCAAAGTCGACTGCGCAGACGCAGCATTCAGGCTTGACTTCGAATTCGGCATCGAGACAAGAGTCGGCCTTCACTGCGCACCTAACGCGCACAAGACCCTCGGCACCTTCCCGACAGGAACGATCAGATTCTCCTTCGGCAACTTCAACACCGACGAAGACGTCGACGCAGCAATAAACGCAATGAAAGAAATCTGTGGTTTTTAGAAGCAAGGATCAGAACTAAGGACTCAAGGCTCCGGTGTTTTGCACACATATTGAGAATAGTTAAGGGCGGTCTTCTCTGGCCGCCCTTTTCCTTATAAAAGAATTAACTGGAACCTCGGCAGCCTTTAAAGGACATGCATTTTTCCTGCCCGCTCTTCTTTCGCTCTCTTCTTCGCAGCAACATCGTTGTTGTCCATCTCGTTTCTGTATACCACGAAGGTATCGTAGAGATACTCAAGTGACAGGTTCAGTGCCATGTTGATGGCAGTTACAAGGTACTCATTCCAGTGCAGGGTCTCAGCAAGATAGTTGCCGAGTATCGTCGACGCCGGAGTGAATACCAGATAGAAGGCGAACACCATCGCCATAGCTCTCGGCACATTCTTGGTCGACTGGAATGTGTAACGTCTGTTGATCGTAAAGCACCACACTACCGAAGCAATAAGCGCTGTCAGATAGCACGGCCAGTACTTAAGGCCGGTGAACTCATTCATCAGAGTGAATACAGCGAGTTCAATTATTCCGGCGGAAGCGGATACAATTACGAATTTGAGGGTCCTGATAACTTCTTTCTTTTTCATTTTGATCTCCGGCTCAGCAATTTCTCTGGTACCTGTATTATGACTCTCTGGTCTTCACTGTTTCCTTCTGCGAGCGACTTGAAAAGCGCCTTGTTTGCAGTGTACAGCTTTTTGAAAGTCCTGTAGTACTTCTTATATGCCGCATGTTTATCCTTGTCCGGTGTATATACGTCTGCCACAGGAATGAAGTCCTTGACGCAGTCGAGATCAGGTATGAGCCCGAGTCCGACCGCAGTGACAGCGCAGGCTCCGACAGAGCCTACGTTCTGAGGCGACTCTACAGTTTCGATCACCCTGCCCGTTATGTCTGCAAGCATCTGGCAGGATACCGGTGACAGCGCACCGCCGCCGACGAATCTTATCTTCTTTGATGTCTTAAGCCTGCGGTCCTGGCATTCAAGCATCCACCTGAGATGGTAGAACACACCCTCAAGGACCGCATGTATCATCTCTGTTTTGCCCGTATCGAGGCCTATGCCGAAGAACATGCCCTTCGCATCCGGGTCTTCGAACGGACAGCGGTTGCCGTGCAGCCAAGGAGTGAAAATGACACCGCCCGACCCAGGAGGCACATCTTTGATGACGTCCGTCATGTAGCTGTACAGGCTGGTGCTCCGCTCCTCGTAATCCGAAGAGACGTTTTCTTTCTTTATGTACACGCCGATCTCGTCCAGAGCAAGGTGGTCTCTAACCCACTCAAGGCACTTTCCGGCGGTCTCCATTTCGGCAAAATAGTTATATTTCTCCCGCTCGGCTCCAATGATCGATGCGATCATAGCCGTGACGTCGACCATCTGCTTGTCGGTAACGGTGATGACCCAGCCGGATGTCCCGCTGTAAATGTGGGTGTCTCCTAAGCTGACAGCACCGGCTCCTACTCCGATAAGCGATGAATCACCGCCTCCGCCGTATACAGGGATGCCCTCAGCCAGACCGAGGTCCTGTGCAGCCTTCGCAGTCAGCCTGCCTGCCATGTCAGTGGATCTGATGATATCCGGCAGATGCTCCCGCCTGACGCCGAGAATCTCGCACATCTCATCACTCCATCCTCTGGTCTCAGGCCTTATGTCATAGAGGAAGGTCGCAAAGGCGGAGTCTTCGGTCATTGTGAAGCTGCCGGTGCATCTTAGTATGAGGTAGTCCTTGACATCGAGCCACTTGTAGACCTTCTCAAAGATCTGAGGCTCGTTGGCTTCGACCCACTTATACTTCCATACAGGGTCCTTGACGCTGCCTGCTACAGCACCGGTTATCTTAAGGCTCGGGATCAGCTTGGTGATATTCGCGCCGGCTATCTGGATGCCGTTCGCAATGCCCTTTCTGATCTCCTTTCTGGCCCTCTGATCCATGTAGCTCATCGGCCGGCGCAGAGCATTGCCGTCCCTGTCCACCAGCACGAGTCCCTGCATCTGCGAGCAGAACGATATGCCTGAGATCATATCAGGAGTTATATGCGGGCTATTCTCCTTCCCGTCACCGGCAGCCTTGCCGGAGCCGGGCATCTCTGAGTCGCTGTTATCAGAACCGCTCATCCCGGCAAATATCTCATGGGTGCTCTCAGCCATGCCGCGCCACCAGTCCTCGACATCCTGCTCGGCTCCGCCGCCCTCAAGAATGTACAGAGGATAGCTCCTGGATGCGTATTTAAGGAGCCTGATCTCCTTGTCCACTTCAAACAGGCATGTCTTGACGCCTGTTGTTCCTATGTCATATGCAAGTATGTATGATTTCACTGCTTTCACCGCCCCTGCTTTGTGTTATATACAGTGTCAGCTGCATTTTCAGGCAGTCTCTTCATTTCTCAGCCGCAACTACGGCGGCCGGTGCTATTTTGCATTCTTGAGCTTGGAGTACTTGTTCAGGTATACGACCCTCTGCAGCCTTGCGTCCACATAGCTGAGAGGCTTTGCATGCCTTACATAGCACGCAGCCGCGCAGTTCTTGCTGACGATCATTGCCGCAGCATCTGCATCATCCTGTGTCCTGCCTGCGCACACCGCTCCGACTCCCCTTACGAGGACCGCATTACGGCCTATCATCGGGTTGAGTGCAGGATGCATTCCGCCCATCTGGTGCAGAGCTCCCGTCATCGGGATGCTCAGGCGGCCAAGCCCGTTTTCAACAAGCCCGCCGAATCCTCTGGCGTTCGATCCTGTATTGTAGCCGAGCAGGGCTCTCTGCACGGTCTTAGGGTCGTTGTCCACGACTATCATGTCAGGTCCGACTATCTGGGCAAAATCGTCGATGTACGCTCCGACTTTGACGCCGGCCTGGCAGCACTCCATGATGTACTGGTCTCTTACGACCGTTACGCACGGGAATATCTCGCACTTTACCTTCTCGGTGTCGATCCACTCCCTGGTGAACGTATCATGGTCAGGCACCCTCTTATCCACAAGTCTTTCGCTGAACTCCTCGAGCTGTGCCGCCTTGTCGAAAGCGCTCTCCATGTCGCCCGCAAGGATCAGCGCCCCGTGCCTTGCCATCAGGAACGTATCTATGTCCGGATTGTCCCTGACTTTGACCTCAACATTTCTGACCAGCTTCTTCGTTCCGGGCAGAGCATATTCTGCACACGGAGCAAAACTCACGTCCCTGCACTCTGCTGCGAGTGCGGATGCGAAGTACTGGTGCGTGTGGATTATGAAATTCACGTTGTCGCGGAGTGCATATGCTGCAGCATGGACACCCTTCTCGCTGCTCGGCTTGATGTCGCCTTCCCAGGAGCAGTCGCTCACCTTGACGACGACCAGGTCCTCAGGCTCGAGGGTGTCGTAGCCTCTTCCGCTCGGAGTGATGACGAACTCATCGATCCCTATCCTTGCGCTTATGTTGCCCCACGTGCGGGCTATGAGTTTGTTCTCAAGCAGCCTGTGACCTGCCTCGATCACGATCTGCCTTGCTTCGTTTTCGTTATAGAACATATTGGTTCTCCAGTCTTATTGCATAAGTGCTTTCGGTCTTATCACCTATGTGATTTCAATCCTTTGACATAAGTGCCTGCAGTCTTAATGCACAGGTGCATTGCCGTACATACTACCTGTCAAGCTTTCCGCAGTTTGCGAATACCCTGTCGAATCTCGCCAGCACATCGTCGATCATCTCTTCAGTATATGCCGCGCTTGTGTACAGCCTTGAGCCTGCGAGTGTTACGAGGCCCTCTGCCATGTATGCGGCTCCGATGTGCTCCATCTCGATCTGTCTCCTGCCCGTCTCCTTGAGAATCTTAGGCAGCTGCCACGGCTTGGACCAGTCGATGGCAAAATGCATGGTTCCTACGCTGTCGAGGTGGCATACCGAGCCCTGGTTGAAGGCTACGAACGGCAGCTCGTGCTTTCTGATCAGCTCCTGCAGTCCCTTGGTGAGTCGGTCTCCCATGCGGCCTGCGACCTCACAGGCGTTCCTCTTCTCGATCTCGCAGATAGTAGTGTATCCTGCGATGCATGAGAGCGGAGTCGCTGCGACGGTACCGCCGCAGAGGGCTTTCTTGATCTTCTTGCCCGAGGAATCAAGCCCGGCCCCGAGGTGAGCCATGCAGTCCTCGTGTCCGCCGACTCCGCCTGCGCCCGGATATCCGCCAGCGATGACCTTGCCGAATATGGTCAGGTCAGGATCGATGCCGAAATATCCCTGGGCTCCGCTGAGTCCGATACGGAATCCCGTGACGACTTCGTCGCATACGAGGAGCGCGCCGTACTCATGGGCAAGTCTCTCGCATCCTCTTACGAAGGCTTTGGTCACAGGGCGGGTGCCGCTCTCAGGTCCGATCGCTTCGATGAATACGGCAGCAGTGCCGCCGTCCAGCTTGTTTCTTCTGAGCTTGCGTTCGAGATCCTCGAGATCGCCCGGGAAGAACTCGTCCGTGTGTCTGAATACATAGTTTGGAATGCCTCTCGACTGGATGCCCTTGGTTCCCGGGATCCTGATGCCGTATGCCAGCTGATCGGACCATCCGTGATAGGCCCCGCCCATCTTGAGGATGTTCTTGTGCCCTGTCTTGAGGCGCGCGATCCTTGCCGCAACCATGCAGGCCTCAGTTCCCGATCCGAGCATCCTGAACTTATCTACGCTCGGCACGCACTCGCTGATCTTCCTGGCCAGCTTGAGCTCGTATTCGTGGAAGAGCCCCGTCGAAGGACCGCAGTCCTTAAGAAGATCGATGACAGCATCTCTTACTACCGGGTCGTTGCTGCCGATCACGATCGGTCCGCCTGTCTGAAGCAGGTCGTAGTACTCATTGCCGTCTATATCATAGAGCTTTGCTCCCTCAGCCTTCCTGATTGCCAGCGGGAATGGATAGTTGAACGCGAGATTGTGCTGCACACCGCCCGGGATGTACTGCTTGGCCTCGGTCGTCATGGCCTTGGAGCCCGCGCACTTTGCCTCGAAATAGTTCTCGACATAGTTCTTCAGCGCCTCTTCCTTAACACCGTACACCGGACCGTCCCTCAGCGCATCCAGCTGCTTTATCACCGATTCAGCATCCACATATTCATCGATCGCAAATCCATTGTATGCCATTTTCAATACTCCTGTGATTACTCTTTATCCCCTCGTCCGCAGAGCATCTCCGCGGAGCAACTAAATACTCTAATATTATACACCTGGTAAGAAGAATGTGACAATGGGGACGGTTCTCACTGTCATGATTGTGACAATGGGAATGGTTCTCACTGTCATGATTACAACAGGTACCGCTCACGTGGCTGCTTTTTTCCGTATGCAGCACCAAGGCTGGGTTTCGGATTGGCGTAATACTGCTCGCTTGCCTTCAAAAACGCCATCCGACTCGAGTGTCTGTGGCGTAGGATCGATCATTTTGTCTCCAAAAACGCCAACTGGGCTGAGCGCCTGTCACGTAGGACCGACCGTTTTGCTTTCAAAAACGCCAACCGGCCCAAGAGCCTGTGGCGTAGGATCAATCGTTTTGCCTTCAAAAACGCCAACCGGCCCAAGAGCCTATGGCGTATGAGAATGGAAGATTTGCTGACATTTGCACGCAACGCAAAACCCCGGCCGGAGCCGGGGCTTGATCATTCAGTATTCGTAGTGTGATCTGTATTGCCCGCCGTTCGAAAGTTATTCGACCGGTTCTGATTCTGATCACTCTAAGCCGGAACTAGATGAGTGTTCCCATGTGCTTGAGTGTTCTGCAGAGCTGGCTTACATAGCTCATCTCGTTGTCGTACCATGCAACTACTCTTACCTCGAAGATGTGTGTTCCGCACTGCTGAGCGAGAGTCTGTGTAGCGTCGAAGAGTGAACCATAGCTCATTCCGATAACGTCGCTGGAAACGATCTCTTCCTCAGTGTATCCATAGGACTCAGTAACTGCAGCCTTCATAGCTTCGTTGATGCCCTCTACGGAAACTGTGTCTGTCATATCCTTGAGTGTAGCGTCGAGGATTGTGATGGAGCCTGATGGAACAGGTACTCTCTGAGCGGATCCGATCAGCTTGCCTGCGAGTTCAGGGATTACCAGACCGATAGCCTTAGCAGCGCCTGTGCTGTTAGGAACGATGTTGATAGCTCCGGCTCTTGCTCTTCTGAGGTCACCCTTTCTGTGTGGTCCGTCGAGGATCATCTGGTCACCTGTGTAAGCGTGGATTGTTGTCATGAATCCTGTTCTGAGCTCTCTGTAGTCAGCAAGTGCCTTAGCCATAGGAGCGAGGCAGTTTGTTGTGCAGGAAGCGCCGGAAACGATTGTATCCTCAGCTGTCAGTGTCTCGTGGTTTACGCCGTAAACGATTGTAGGGAGGTCATTGCCTGCAGGAGCAGAAATGAGAACCTTCTTAGCGCCGGCATCGATGTGAGCCTGGCTCTTAGCCTTGGATGTATAGAAACCTGTGCACTCGAGTACAACGTCGATTCCCAGCTCGCCCCAAGGAAGCTTGCTTGCATCAGCTTCAGCGTATACAGGGAAGAACTTTCCGTCTACTACGATACCGTTCTCAGCCTCTTCAACCTCTGCGTCGAATCTCTTCTGTACTGAGTCATTTCTGAGGAGGTATGCGAGCATGTGAGGGCTTGTCAGGTCGTTGATAGCAACGATCTCGATATCCTCTTCCTTGTAAAGCTTTCTGAAAGAAAGTCTTCCGATACGTCCGAATCCATTGATTGCAACTTTCATAAAATCTATTCTCCTTTCGTTATGGATCCCCGGTCCCTTACGTTTTGCCTTATCCGAACCCCAAGGCGATCCTTTATATCTTATCCGTATTACAGCCTTACGGCTGTCA
>JAZQHU010000039.1:0-56580 GCA_045540775.1 Anaerovoracaceae bacterium
TGGCGAAGCCTGAGACACATCTTTCATTGCAGACTCTGTGAAACAGCGTCTGCTTTCCCCAAAAAACAACCAGCAACATTTCTGTTACTGGTTGCCATAATCTTTTGATTTTTCACTGTCCTCTTGACGGGTAGCAGTTCAAAGGCGAGGACTTCTCAGCTGTGTAGATTATTATCTGTTGGGTTGAACCGCCGTATGCCGGACGGCACGTACGGTGGTGTGAAAGGGGCTACGAGTTAGCCCCTATTCGATTGTAAGATTATCAGATCTGCAGATGGGTCCTGACATATTCGGCAAAGGCCTCTGCCGCAGGTGACAGGGAACTGCTCTTCAGCGTGATCATATAGAATGACCGCTCCTCGTCAAAGTCCTCTATCTGTATAATGCGTGTGCGGTTTCCGATATGCGAAGCGACCTGCTCGGATATAATGGCGACTCCGAGTCCTGCCTCTACAGCACGGATGACTGAATCCATGTCGTCGAAAAGGGCAGCTACTTCAAATATCTCCTTGTCATAGCCCATAGCTACAGCTGCATTCTCAAAGGACTTACGTGTGGCTGAGCCTGTCTCGCGCCAGATGAAAGGATAGGTGACAGCCTCAGACATAGTGATCCTCTCAGGGATGTCGTATGAGGCGGGTGCTATCATCACGACCTTGTCAGTAAATACCTTAAGTGATTCAAGCCCTGCACCGGCGGGTTCATCTCCGATAAATCCTATCTCACCGCGGCGTTCAGTGATGTTATCGATAACAGTCTGCGTATCCGAGGATGAGACGTAATACTGGATGCCGGTGTGTTCCGTACGGAAACCTGCCAGAAGTTCCGGAAGGAATGTGACAGCAGGAATTGAAGAGCTCTGAATCTCAAGGATTCCTTCAACTCTGTCACTGCTGTTATCGAGCGCATCGAAAGCCTGGGCTCTCGCATTGATCATCTCGACTGCGTATTTATAGAACTTGGCGCCCTGAGGTGTCATTTCCACAGCACGGCTCTTGCGGTCCAGGAGCTTGACTCCGAGTTCCTTCTCAAGATTGCGTATATGTGTGCTGATGGTGGGCTGGGTGAAGAAAGTCGCGTCTGCGGCCTTGCTGAAGCTCTTGTATCTTACTACGTTTACGAAAGCTTCTATCTGTTTGAAATCCATTAAAAAACTCCTCCTAATCCATACCCAGGAGCTGTACTTTGGTCACTCCTGGAATATTGCTGATATCTCTGATCATATCGTCCAGAGCACCGGCATCCTCACCAAGCTCGAGCGTGATAACAACGTTGGCCTTGGCGTCTACGGGAGGATTCTGAGTGATTGTCCAGACACTGTAATCGTAGCCGGAGATGACTCCGATAACGGTTGACAGAATACCTACTTTGTGGCTGATCATCATGCTGATGATAGCGTGGCGGCCCATTGAGACTGTGCTTATGTTTCTCACCAGGTCCTTGTACTTATAGTAAGTACTGCGTGATATTCCGACCATTTTTACTGCTTCGCTGACATCTCTGGCCTGTCCGTCATCCAGCAGTTCTCTGGCCTGGACGACCTTTTCGAAATACGGAGGCAGTAATGCTTTGTCTACGATCAAGTATTTGCTTTGCATAGTAATGATAACCTTTATTATTAGATTTTTCAATAATGGACAGGAGAGCACCTGTTAACAATTGTTTAATGCAATATGTATCTCAGTTTAACTCAGGTGCCGCCGGCTGCCGGTCTTATTTTGATTTTCCGATCACATAGTCCTTCATGTCAGAGATCTCGATGACATCCCCGTGCCTTACTTCGCGCGAGAATATTCCGGCAAGGCCTTCAGGTACAGGTGCGCCTGTGACCTCATGGACTCTGTTCATGTTGGCTTCGTCACTTTCCGAGACATCCTCACCGAGAGCTTCAAGGACTGCACGTGAGAACTTGTACGGGGAAGCAGTCGACAGAACGACGGATGCTGCACCGTGCTCAGCCGCTCCGGAAGCGATATGACCTGCATCGAGTTTCTCCATGCATGCCCATGCGATGGAGGTATGAGTATCCATCAGATAGTGTTCCTTATTGAATACGTCCCTGATAGCTGCTGCGCCCTCATCATCATCAGCACATACACCGGCGAATACAGAAGTGATCTCAGCGAGCTCTTCAGCGGTGATCTGATACTCACCGCTCTCTGAAAGAGCCTTCATGTATTCAGCTGTGTGCTCAGCGCCGCAGACGTAGTACAGCAGTCTTTCGAGGTTGCTGGAGACCAGGATGTCCATGGAAGGCGATGTTGTCTTGTGGAAAGGTCTCTTTCTGTTATAGTGACCTGTCTCAAGGAACTCGGTCAGTACATCATTGCGGTTGGATGCGCATACAAGTCTTCCGACAGGCAG
Source organism: Anaerovoracaceae bacterium (assembly GCA_045540775.1). Lineage (GTDB taxonomy): Bacteria > Bacillota > Clostridia > Peptostreptococcales > Anaerovoracaceae > Crickella. The sequence goes on from JAZQHU010000039.1 coordinate 2,365, forward strand.
TCCCATCTTAAGAGCAAAATATCCGGCCATGATGTCGCCGAAGTTGCCGGTCGGTACGATGTAGTCGACCTTGTCTCCGTCGCTGATCTCTCCTGAAGCGAGAAGCTGGCTGTAAGCTGCGAAGTAATATACGATCTGAGGAACAAGTCTTCCTATGTTAATGGAGTTTGCGCTGGAAAGCGAAACTCCCTCTACAGGCTGAGGAATCTCGCGGAAAAGAGCCTTGACGCCTGTCTGAGCGTCATCGAAGTTGCCGCGGATCGCGCATGCGCATGTATTTGCGCCCGGAGCTGTTACCATCTGGAGACGCTGAGTCTCGGATACTCCGCCGTGAGGGTAGAAGACCACGATCCTTGTCCCCGGGACATCGCTGAATCCGCAGAGGGCAGCGCTGCCCGTGTCTCCTGATGTTGCTGTCAGGATCATGATCTCGTCTGTGAAGTCATTCATGTCGCGTGCTGCAGTCAGCAGGTTAGGAAGTGCTGAAAGGGCAACATCCTTGAATGCTGAGGTAGGACCGTGGTACAGCTCGAGAACGTGGCTGCCGCCGACCTTTACAACAGGTGTTATCTCAGGTGCCGAGAACTTTCCCTCATAACTTCTTGTGACGAGCTCATCAATAAGAGCCTCGCCGTAGTCCGGGAAGAAGATGTTCCATACGGCTTTGGCCATTCCGCGGAAATCCCTGCTGATGATATCGTGGTAGTCACATCTTATGTCTTCAAGATGCTCAGGTATGTATAATCCTCCGTCAGGAGCCTGACCGCTGAGTATGGCGCGGCTTGAGCTTACCTTGTGAGACGGATTTCTTGTGCTTATATAGTTGATCATAATGCAGTCCTCTCTTGATGTTGAAAATTGTCCGCAATTATGTTACATTATTTCTGCGTCAAAGACAAGTGTTTTCGTATCACGGACACAGCCGTAAGCCTTGTCCGCAGTCAACGGAAAATGAAAAAATTTTTTGAAATTGTTTGTGGCAATACACAAAAATAATCGACGCGCACTATAGCGAAAACACAAAAGAAGCAGATTGCTTTTCTAAAAGTACAAAATATATTCGGAGGTAAAAGTATGAAGATCGCCATTATGGGATTCGGAACAGTCGGGAGCGGAGCATATGATGTTGCAATGGCTGCCGGCGGCATCGAGGTAGTCAAGATCCTCGATCTGGTAGTGAGAAAGGGCTATGAGGACATAGCAGACCGCTTTACACAGGATCTTACAGAAATTACCGGTGATCCTGAGATAGAACTCGTTGTTGAGGCAATGGGCGGCGTCGACACACCGAGAAAGTTCGTCCTTGAGTGCCTCAGGGCCGGCAAGAGCGTTGTCACTCCTAATAAGAACCTCATCAGCGCATGCTACGGCGAGCTGATGCAGACTGCTAAGGAAAACGGGGCAGAGCTGAGGTTCACTCCTGCAGCAGGCGGCGGCATCCCGTGGCTGTACAGCCTTCTCAGGACTAGAAGAACAGACAACATCCAGGAAGTAAGAGGCATCGTCAACGGCACCTGCAACTTCATACTCGATGCTATGTATGACAGCGGAGCTGACTTCGACGAAATGCTTCAGACTGCCAAGGAGCTCGGCTATGCAGAGGCTAATCCTGCTGCAGACATCGAGGGGACAGACACTCTGAGGAAGACAGTCATATCCTCGAATCTCGCATTCGGAACCGTAATTGAGGAAGCTGACGTGCCTTGCTACGGCATCGATACCATCACAGCTGCTGATGTCGCTTACCTTAAGGAACAGGGACGTGTATGCAAGCTGATGATGAACTCAAGGAAGGAAGGCGATGTCATTACCGCTTATGTGGAGCCTGTCGCATTCCCTGCAACGAGTCTCGAGGCCAACGTCAAGACCAACAACAACCTCATCACTCTTGTCGGAGACAAGGTGGGAACACTCAGCTTCTACGGACAGGGTGCAGGCAAAATGCCTACCGGTGAGTCGGTCATCCAGGATGTTCTCGACATAAGAGACGGAAGGGTGCTCCCGATCCCTCCTGCAGATGCAGAATGCAGAGTTGACAACGATGCAGCAGTCCACAGATACTACATCAGGCACAACAGAATGTGCGAGCACATCGAGCCGATGATAGACACTTACGAAGAGAAGGACGGCATTTTCTACTGCATTTCGAAACCTGTTTCCGTAACAGAGATGCATAAAATGGGACAGCACCGTAAAGAAAAGGGCAAGCCGATGTTCTTCGCGGCGCTTGCAGAATAGGAGGGGCAGCTGATGCTGAAAGTACTTAAATTCGGCGGATCAAGTCTGGCTGACAGCAGCCAGTTTCAGAAGGTAAAGGGAATAGTTGACAGCGACAGCTCAAGACAGGTGGTCGTGGTCAGCGCGCCGGGCAAAAGGCACAGTGATGACAACAAGATCACAGACCTTCTGTACCTGATCCACGCTCATATGAAATACGGAGTGTCCTACGACAGCATACTCGTCATGATAATGGACAGATATGCCGAGATAAGACAGACACTCGGACTTACGACAGAAATAGAGAAGATAATAGATGATAGTTTTGCCGGTATCGACAAGAAGACTCCGGTGGACTTCATTGTATCAAGGGGAGAGTACTTCTGCGCAAGACTCATGGCAGAGTATCTCGGATACCACTTCGTAGATGCTGCAGACTGGCTCATGTTCGACTATGAGGGAAAGGTCGATACAGCAGCTACTGAGAAAAAGCTCAGAGAGTACAAGGACAGCTACGGAACTATCGTGACTCCGGGATTCTACGGAGCAATGCCTAACGGAGATGTCAGAGTATTCCCGAGAGGCGGATCGGATATTACGGGAGCCATTGCCGCAGCAGCTCTCAATGCTGATGTATATGAGAACTGGACCGATGTATCAGGCATACTGATGGTTGACCCGAGAATAGTTCCGGATCCTAAGACTATCGCCAGAGTTACGTACGACGAGCTGAGAGAGCTCAGCTACATGGGGGCTTCTGTCCTGCATGAGGACACGGTGTTTCCGGTCAGACTCAAGGACATTCCGGTCAACATAAAGAATACCAACGCTCCGGATGATCCGGGCACCATCATCAGGGAGAACTTCGACGATGAGCTGGAAGAAGAGCACGAGAGATTCATAACCGGTATCGCAGGAAAGAGGAATTTCTCGATCATCAACATCTACAAGAGCAGGATAGGAGAGGACAAGCTCGGTCTTCTCAGGCAGGTACTCGAGGTGTTCGCCCGCTACGGCGTTCCGGTCGAACAGATACCGAGCGGAGTCGACAGCTTCTCAGTGGTGTTCCCTAGTGACAGCATCAGAGTGAAGAAATACGACCTGATGCATGAGCTCAGTGATAATGAGATGATAGATAACTGCTCTCTGACCGAGGGGATCAGCCTCATAGCCATTGTCGGAAGACAGATGGCATACAGGACCGGCGTTTCGGGCAAGATCTTCAAGGCCCTTGGAGAAAACCATGTCAACATCAGGACGATACAGCAGGGATCTGACGAGATAAACATCATGGTCGGAGTATTTGATGAGGACTTCAACACCGCAATAAGAGTGCTGTATGAAAGCTTTGCCAAGTAATGTTTCCTTCCGGATCATACGGCGTTGCCGTAAGGTCGGAAACATTGATCTCCGGAGGCTGGGCTCCTCCGATAGAAGGTTTCCTTCCGAATCATACGGATAATAGATAATAATTATAAAAGAGGTATAGAGATGAAAAAAGTAAACATAGGTGTAATGGGTGCTACGGGTGCTGTAGGACAGGAGATGATCAAGGTCCTTGGAGAGAGGAACTTTCCTGTCGGTGAGCTGAGATGTCTTGCCAGTGCAAGGTCGGAAGGCAAAGTGCTTTCGACTCCGTTCGGAGATGTAACGGTCCAGAGAACATGTGAGGCTGCTTTTGATGGACTGGACATCGTACTGGGAGCTTCCGAGAATGATATCGCAATGGCAATGGCTTCTCACATCAAGGCAGCGGGTGCAGTATTCGTTGACAACTCATCTGCATTCAGAATGGATCCTGAGGTACCGCTGGTAGTTCCTGAAATCAATCCTGAGGATGTAGAGTGGAACAAGGGAATCATCAGCAACCCTAACTGCTCGACGATCATTACTGTTGTAGCAGTAAATGCCATCAACAAGCTATCACCGATCAAGGCAATGTATGCTTCGACATATCAGGCAACAAGCGGTGCAGGAGCAGCAGGTCCGGTCGAGATGTATGACGAATCCGAGAAGATCCTCGCTGCAAGAGCTGCAGGCGGAAAGGGCAATTCATACGGCGCAGAAATCGAGCCTAAGGTATTCCAGCATCAGATCGCATACAACGTGATCCCTCAGATCGGCGGATTCGGCGAGAATCTGTACACATCAGAAGAGATGAAGCTTCAGAACGAGGGCCGTAAGATCATGCACCTGCCTGAAATGAAGGTATCCTGCACATGCGTAAGAGTACCTGTAGAAAGATCACATGCTATCTCTGTAAATGTAATCACTGAAGAGAAGCTTGATCTTGATGACGTACGCAAGGCTGTCGCTGAGGCTCCGGGAGCAAAACTCTATGATGACAGAGAAAACAAGTTATACCCGATGCCGATCGTGACATCCAACCAGGATATCGTATATGTCGGCCGTATCAGACGTGACCTCGTATGCGAGAACGGCATCAACCTCTGGTGCTGCGGTGACCAGGTAAGAAAGGGCGCTGCTACCAATGCAGTTCAGATCGCAGAGCTGCTTCTGAAATAACAGCTGAGATAATCAGAAATCCGATAAAAACCCGCTTCGTGACCGGAGCGGGTTTTTCTGTGAGCACTCCCGTCCGGCGGCGACTGTCATGGCAAATAGAAAACCCCGCATCCTGTGCGGGGCTGTTATTTCTATATCTTCTTATTATTAAGTTGTGGGTAATCTTTCGAATCAAGATTTAAGCTTTAACCTGTTTCTTCTCTGTTGATATACCCGGCAACCTTACTGTCTGTTCTTTTATTTAGCCTGTAAGCAGGCTGGCCTTGCAGTGGTTACGCCGGATCAACCTCTCTAAATGAAGCTCCCATTGGTCCGTCCTCCGTTTCTGCGCCTGGCGCATTCTCGTCTCCGACCTTCTCCTGTACTTTGATTTCTTTTCCGGTTCTCTTCCTGACCTCCCGCTGTACTTATTCTATGATCTGACCGTCACCTGTGTACTTTCTGAGCCGGTTACTTTTTCCCCTTGTGTACTTTTTCCATTGCACCTGCGCTTGTCTGAGGCCCCATCAACATCCCTGTGTGTAGCTCTCTGCCGGCTGTGCTTCTGTACTTCTTCCAGCTTGGTACTTCTTCATCAGCTATTCTTATTCCACGGCTGGTCATATGTTCATATATCCAGTGCGGGGTTGGTTCAGTATTTCTCAGCGCCTCTCCCGTAATGCGATTATACGGCTTCAGCACCCGGATGCCCCTTTGCGTAGTGTTATCATACGTTGTAGCATCTGTTGAAATCCTGTGTACCTGTCGGCTTTTTTCTTTCCTTTAGGTTGTTTAGATTTTAATACAACATTGATCAAAAATCAATACAATCCTTGTTCTAAAAGAATACATAAGAAAAACATGTCAGAACATATATAATAAACTTATAACAGGAAAAAACACTATCTTAACATGGAGGTGTGCACATATGACAGCAGATGAACTAAGAACCAAGATACTGGATTCGGCTAATTATCTCAGAGCAAGAGGTGTAAAGGATCCTGAAGTCGGCATGGTCCTTGGGACAGGACTCAATGAATACTCCGAGAGCATTGATGACGCTCTGATCATACCGTATTCAGATATACCGAATTTCCACACAGGCAAGGTCGACAGCCACAAGGGCGAGATGGTATTCGGAAGGATACACGGCAAGAACGTCGTCATCATGGCCGGAAGATATCATTACTATGAGTCGATGGATATCCGTGAAGCGGTATTCCCGACTAGGGTCCTGGTGGAGCTGGGCATCAAGAGATTCATAGTCACCAATGCTGCAGGCTGCGTCAATGAGAACTGGCATCCGGGGCAGCTGATGATCATAAGAGACCACATCAATCTGTCAGGAATGAATCCGCTGATGGGACCAAATCTTGACGAGTACGGCCCGAGATTCCCGGATATGTCCTATACATACAATAAGGAGCTCCGTGAGAAGCTCTTCGATAAGGCAAGAAAAGCAGGCGTCAATGTCGTAGAGGGCGTATATACGATGATGTCGGGTCCGACCTTCGAGACACCGGCTGAGATAAGGTTCGTAAGGACGATTGGCGGAGATGCTGTCGGAATGTCCACCGTGCCGGAAGTCATCGTAGCCAACCATGCAGGTCTCGAGATAATAGGCATCTCCTTCCTGTCCAACATGGCTGCGGGCGTGCTTGACCAGCCGCTTTCCAACGAGGAGGTAACTGAGGCAAGCAAGCATGTCTACAATGATTTCCAGAGGGTCGTAGACCTCGCAGTCGAGTTATAGAGAAGAGATACAGATCAGGCAAAAATGAGTGCCAGGAAGGCACTCTTTTTTTACTTATAGAAATAGTATTATCAATGGTTGATTATACCCAGTATGTTTCTCAGGAGAACCGGTGCATCAAGCACAACGAGGGCGAGTTTTTCGCGGACGCGGGTGACGCCCTGATAGAAGAGGTTAGGGTATATGTAATCCGGATCAGGCTCCGGGACACCTTTGAGATAGCCGTTCTCGTCATAATAGAAGGAACTGTCGATGAGCATGACGACCTTGTCATATTCTCTGCCTATTATGTGGTGGACATCGAATTCCTCGGCGATTTCCGCGAAAGGATCACCGCCGTCATCACTGACAGAATGCTTTGGAACACATGCATTTATAAACACATAACCCTTGCTGCGGAAGTATGTGATGAGCTTGACCGCCTCCGGTATATCATTGGCGTAGTTCACGGAAACATCTTCATATGCATATGGCTTGTCCGCTTTGTGTCCCAGATTTCTGAGTGTCGTAATGAAGTGATACAGTTCCAGGTTCATGCGCAGACGCTCGGACAGCTCAAATTCGCCTGCAGGCGGCAGTGCACGGATACGGCCTGTGATATTGCGGTCCCGTTCTGCTGTAGTCAGGACCGTTTCGGGGTCAGATGAGAAAATGCATACCTGATCGCATGCGTCAGCTGAACGGCAGATCATCTCAAATCCCTCGGTGCTGAGCCGCTGTGCTTCGTCAGCAAGTATAAAATCATAGGACGAGAGCTCTCCGGTGATACCGAGGTCATCAGCTGAGATTATGTCAAGATTGCTGAACTCACGGCTTATGATCCGTTCGCCTTCGGTAAGTTCTCCGCACCGGATGATGACAGTATTGCCGCTCTCCGACAGAGTCCTTGCCAGGTCATAGAGAAGCAGTGTCTTGCCTGTGCCCGGCCTTCCTGTGATGTGGAAGAATGAACCGGGACGGCTGCTTCCTGATCCAGCGGATCTCTCTGAGCAGTCAATGCTTTTTATGAGTTCTGTTTTGACATATTCCTGCGCAGGTGTAAGGAAATACTTGCCGCGTATGAACTTGTCCGGATTCTTCATCGGAGATATCAGATATTCAGAGGCGCGGAAGGATCTGCTTATATTCTCGTCATAAGGCGCATCGCATTTTTTCAGAATGTCAGCGATCTCGCGGAGGTCCGAGCGCACAAGGTTGCCGCTTAGTGTGAGCCTGTAGCAGGTCATCGTATCCGTGACCACGGTGAAAAGGATGACTCTCTTGCCGAGGTGGGTGAGGTAGTGCCTGTTCTTGCTCAGCTGTGCCAGGATAGCCTCTTCGGATACATCCTGGGATTTCAGCTCGATGTTGAGGCAGTGCTTGTCCGTTACCTTGAGAAGGTCGAATTCCTTGCCGATCTGAGGGATCGTGAATCCGAAATAAAAACCGTCAGCTTCGGATACAGTCATGCCGCATCCGGTAAGGCTGTCGACGAGAATGCGCAGCGAGTCGATTTCATGTATGCGTATCCTGTGTGTATCATGAACGCCTGCTTCGTGTTTTTCTACAATATTGAAGAGTTCTTCATCGCGGACTCTTGTAACCGTATAAATATTGACCGGACCCATAGATGCTCCTCTTCTGCAATACATGTCCTGTTGCTTCTGCTTACAGTTTACTACAAAATCACACATTCTGTGCAGTGCAAAACGGCTTCCCGGTAATCCCTGCATAAAATGGTACCTGTCTGCTTGCAATCCTGTCCTTTTGTAGTAGAATAAGCTGTGATTGACCCTGAAAAGGGACACTGCACTATCGAAAAACGGAGTTATAATAATGGAAGCAAAACTTACAAGAGACGAAGCTGAAGCACTGCTTCGCAAATATGTAAAGGGAGAACACTACATCACTCACAGCCTGGCTGTAGAGGCGATCATGCGCGGACTTGCAAAGCGCCTGGCGCCGGATGATGTTGAATACTGGGGCATCTGCGGACTCCTTCACGACCTCGATGAAGAGACTGCACCGTGGAGAGATGATTTTGCCACACACGGTCCTACATCCGCTAAGATCCTTCAGGATGAAGGGTACGGCGATCCTGTAATGGAGAATGCCATCAAGTCCCACAACCCTGTATGCGGCAAGAACCCTGAGACCACACTCGAGTACGCTCTTATCGCTGCCGATCCGATGTCCGGATTCATCAAGGCCATTGCTCAGATCTATCCTGACAAGAAGGTCGCAAGCGTCAAGCACAAGTCTGTAAACAAGAGATACAAGGAGTCGAGATTTGCAGCAGGCGCCAACAGGCAGTACATGATGGAGATTGAGAAGACGGGACTCACATGGGACGAGTTCATCGATATCGCGCTTGAGTCGATGACAGAGATCGCAGACAAGATCGGTCTGTAGGGACGCTGCCGGTACAACGGCACATAAATCCATATCAGAAAAGAAGGTTATATCAATGCAGAAAATGTTTACTTTTTATCCTGAAGGCACATGCTCTCAGATGATAGAGATCGAGCTTGACGGAAACAAGATCAAAGACGTCGTATTCACAGGCGGATGCAACGGCAACCTGAACGGCATTTCCAAGCTTATCAAAGGCATGGATGCTGAAGACGTCATCGAGAGACTCGAGGGAACCAGATGCGGGTTCAAGGACACATCATGCCCTGACCAGCTGAGCAAGGCCCTGAGAGCAGCAATGGCTGAACAGAACGCGTAAGAAGACGGAAAAAGGCGTATAGCGGCACGGGCGGCAGACTGTCTGCGGAGGACCGGAGATATGACAGTACACAACAGATGGACAGGTGCGGCTCATCTTGAAGAGATAGCAGCTGCAATGACTGAAATCGATACAAGACCGGATGAGGGAAGATTCCTCGGAGTCGAGGAGATCGTTGCAGAAGCGGTAGAGCACCTGCTTACCGCCATGTTCCCGTATCATATGGGCAAGGCGAGAGGCAGATTCGTTGAGACTGAAAAGAGGACATGGGAACTGATGCGTGCCTATGATGCTCTGACTCAGGCTCTGAGCTTTGTGTGCGACTGTGCAGACGGTGCTGCATACAAGGCGGAGCAGCTGATCGATGCCCTGCCGGATATACTGGAAGTGCTGAAGACTGACGTTCAGGCAGGCTACGAGGGCGACCCTGCAGCGGCCAGCCTTGATGAGGTCATAATCACTTATCCTTCGTTCAAGGCAATTGCCACTTACCGCATCGCGCACAAGCTGTACGAACTGGGCGTACCGATGATACCGCGTGTCATGACCGAGCTTGCCCATCAGGCAACCGGGATAGATATCCATCCCGGTGCGACGATCGGAAAATACTTCTTCATAGACCACGGCACGGGTGTCGTAGTCGGTGAGACAACAGTAATAGGCGAGCACGTCAAGCTGTACCAGCATGTGACGCTCGGAGCCAAGAGCTTCGATCTTGCTGAGGACGGCACTCCTGTCAAGGGAGTCAAGAGACATCCTAACATCGGCAACAACGTTGTCATATACGCGGGTGCGACCATCCTGGGCGGGGATACATACATTGGAGATGACTGCGTAATCGGCGGTAACGTATGGCTCACTCATTCGATCGAGGCGGGCAAGACTGTTACCAACAAGTCTTCAGGCCAGCAGCTGTGGCAGGGAAGGCATGAGATCGAGAGCGGAAACATCACCCTCGAACCGGGCAATTCGGCACTGTTCATATAGAAGACAGAGTCAGACTGCGGCCGCGCGTCAAGGGACGGACACAATAACAGACAGCAGAGTATCAGAATCAGGTTGATACTCTGCTGTTTTTTTGCTAAAATCTTATGAGTGCGTTCTCACATGGACGCATGTGAATAAGGCGACCTGGGGGTAGATAGGTGCTGGTGTGCCTCGCGGTCTTCAAAACCGTTTGCAGGGGGTTAGGAGCCTCCCGGGTGGGTTCGATTCCCACATACTCCCGCCACTTAATAATTAACTGTTTCCAGTACTGTCTGACATGCGGCAGTACGGCTGCATTTAACCGGAGGTCGGAAAGATGAATAAGAATGAATTGCTGAGGAGACTCCCTAAGATCGACGAAGTTCTGAAAGAGGGGTCTCTTGTTGTTTTATCTGAAGAAAAAGGAGCGCTTCTCGTAACTGAGGCCGTGCGCGGCGTCATCGCAGATATGAGAAAGAACATCCTTGACATAGATGAGGAGAGGCTGGCGGTGCTGGATTCTGCTGCGGACGGAGCTCTGCACGGAAGCAACGAGAGCAGGAACGCTCTGGCATCCTTCTTCAGTCAGTTTGAGCCTGCCAATGTTGCGGCAAAAGCCGCTGCAAGGCTTGCTGAAGACGAATCGCTCAATCTGTATCCTGTGGTAAATGCTACGGGGACGATACTTCACACCAATCTCGGAAGAGCGCCGCTTTGTGCGGACGCCGTTGAGAATGTGGCTAAGGTGTCCCGCAGCTACTCCGATCTTGAGTACAATGTTGAGAAAGGCGCACGCGGATCGAGGCATGACCTTGTAGGCGATCTGATCGCAGAGCTGACCGGAGCTGAGGATGCGATGGTCGTAAACAACAACGCTGCCGCTACGATGATAGTGCTGGCCGCGATGGGTGAGGGCAAAGAGATCATCGTCAGCAGAAGCGAGCTTGTTGAGATCGGCGGAGCTTTCAGGATCCCTGACATCATGGCGCAGTCGGGCGCATTCCTTCAGGAAGTCGGTACCAGCAACAAGACCAAGCCGTCCGACTACGAGAAGGCGATAATGACTAAGGAGATGCTCGCTGAAGAGCCGTGGAAGAATGACCCGAGAGGGACCAGGAGATTCGAGACAGGTGCACTCATGAAGGTGCATAAGTCCAACTATGACATTCTCGGATTTACTGAAGAGGCAAGCCTTGAGGATCTCGTTGAGATAGGAAAGAAGCATGACCTGCCTGTAATATTCGATATGGGCAACGGTCTGATGCTGGATATGTCGGAGTACGGACTGAGTGAGCCTAATATCCCGGCATCACTGGCAACAGGAATCGATGTAATGCTGTTCAGCGGCGACAAGCTTCTTGGCGGACCTCAGGCAGGAATCATAGTAGGAAAGAAGAAATACATAAGCAGGATGAAGAAGCATCCTCTGGCGCGTGCCATGAGAGTCGACAAGATGACCTTTGCCGCACTCGAGGCGACACTTGCCAAGTATAAGGATCCTAAGATCGCTCTCAGAGACATCCCTGTGCTGAACATGATCTCGGCATCCGGAGATGAGATGAAGGCCAAGGCGGAGAGACTCGCTGAAGAGATCGCAAAGGAGAACAGCGGGCTGGAGCTGGAGATCGTTGCCGTAAAGGACCAGATCGGCGGCGGCTCGGCACCGATGGTGCGCCTGCCCGGATGGGCAGTCTCTGTCCGCGACGGCAGCAGATCGGCAGACAGCATCGAGCGCCGCCTGCGCAAGGGCAGGGTGCCTGTCGTAGCAAGGATACATGATGACATGCTGCTCCTGTGCGTCCGCACTGTATTTGAAGAAGAATTCGGACTGATAGCTGACGCACTGAGATAGTGCTGCAGTCACAGACTGCCGGTGATCAGGAGAAGATATAAGGATAAATGAAGAACATTATTATAGGTACTGCCGGGCACGTAGACCACGGCAAGACAACTTTAATAAAAGCGCTTTCGGGCATCGACACCGACCGCCTGATGGAGGAAAAGAAACGCGGCATCACGATCGAACTCGGTTTTGCCCACATTCCCAATGACGCAGGGTATAACATCGGCGTGATCGATGTTCCGGGCCACGAGAAGTTCATCAAGAACATGCTTGCCGGGATAGGCGGCATAGATTTTGTACTGTTCGTAGTCGCTGCGGATGAAGGAATCATGCCTCAGACGAGAGAACACTTCGAGATCCTGAACGCTCTCGGCATCGACGACGGCATCATCGCTGTGACCAAGACGGACATGGTCGAAGAAGAGTGGATGGAGCTTCTCCTCGATGAGGTCAACGAGTATTTCAAAGGCACCTTCCTTGAGGGCAAGCCTGTCATTCCTGTCAGCGCAGCTACAGGGGAGAACATCGAGGTACTGAGAGAGGCTATCGTTGAAAAATGTGACAGGGAGAACAAGCGTCGCGAAGAGAAGGAGCTCTTCAGGCTGCCTGTGGACAGAGTGTTCACGATGTCAGGCTTTGGCACGGTCGTTACGGGTACTCTCGTAGACGGCACTGTCAGAGTCGGTGATGAGATCGTCATATATCCGCATGCCGGTGAGGGCCAGGGCGGCACTGACGGACGCAAAGTCAAGGTGCGCGGCATCGAGACTTACGGCAAAGAGACTGACATGGCTCTCGCAGGACAGAGGACGGCCATCAACCTCGCAGCTATAGGCAAGGAGGATGTGTCGAGAGGCGATGTGCTTGCAGCCAGGGATGCTGTAACCGTCACATCCATGATAGACGTCAGACTGAAGATGTTCAGTTCGTCTGACCGTATAGTCCTGAACAACAGCCGCGTGCATCTGTACTCCGGAGCTGCCGAAGTTCTGGCCAAGGTAATACTTCTCGACAGGGATGCTCTCTCTGCAGGGGAGGAGTGTTATGCTCAGCTGAGATTCGAGGAACCGATGGCTCTGAGGCGCGGGGATAAATTCATAGTAAGATTCTATTCGCCGATAATAACTGTCGGGGGAGGCACTGTCCTGGATACTCTGCCGCTCAAGCATAAGAGAAACCGCGATGAAGTGCTCGAAGGCATGGATATCCTCGCAGGCGGCAGCACTGAGGACATAATCGCGGCCAAGTCAGGAGAGCACAGATTCGTAAGGCAGGAAGAGCTCGCCCATGAGCTGGGGCTTCTCCCTGACGAGATGGAGAAGTTTACAGCCGGGATGACAGCAGATGAAGGCGGAGACAGCCCTCTTGTGAGACTGTCTGACAGAACGCTTCTCAGCAGGGCAAAATACGAAAAGATGAAGTCGGGACTTGAGGATATCATCAATGTATATCATGATGCGAATCCTCTTGCAGACGGTATCCCGAGACAGGAACTGCTCTCAAGACTGAGGGAATCCTGGCATACTGATGATGACAAGCTCATCCAGGGAGCCGTCAGATACCTCATGGATAACGGAATCATAGAAGATCACGGCAAGTCGATAGCCCTCAGCGGATTTAAGATCGAATACACACCGGAGCAGCTCAGACTGAAGAACCGCATAGCAGAGATGTATGCAGAGGCCGGGCTGGAGATGGTCAGGACCGATGAAATAATGGCGCTGGATAAGAACAAAGGTGTCATAAGCGCCATTCTTACCGATCTGACCGAAGAGGGACATATAATCAAGGTCAATCCGTCATACTATATATCGGCAGATGCATGGGACATAGTGCTACGCACTGCAAATTCATTCGATGGGCCGTTCACTCTGGCGGAGTTCAGAGACAGTATAGGCACGTCCCGTAAGTATGCGGCTGAGTTCCTCCCGGCTCTTGACAAGGCCGGCATTACAGTTTTCGACGGAACAGCAAGGACTGTGGTCAGAAAATAGAGGCAGGCATTAATGCATATGAACAGAACGAAATATAAAAACTCAATAACGGCCGCCGTACTTGCCGCAGTCATGATCCTTTCACTGATGCTGGCGGGGTGCAGCGGACAGAGCGGTGCAGAGCTCAAGGTCAGCGAGGATCTTGAGTCCATGCGTTATGTCGAGCTCGATCCTGAAATAAATGCGGAGCTTGAAGGCATGCTGAGCGACCAGGGCAGGGAATACTATGAGATGTTCCTTGGCAAAGCAGGGGAATTCGACTACGCCGTTACAGGTGCTGACAGGACAGATGACGGGACCGTGGTGCATGTGCGCATAACGACATATGATTTTGCCAGCGAATATCTGAAGTCCTGGTCTGAATTTCTAGAGCCGTATGAGAACGATGAGAGTAAAAAGGACGGCGACGGGAAGGAGAACTTCGATTCAGCACAGCTGTACGAGACACTGTTCAGAAATCTCAGCAGGATCACAGAGAAGAAATACATTGCCAATGTGGATATAAACTGCGAAGAGCAGGACGGCAAATGGCATACTGATGCTGCGACCAACGCAGCGCTGAGAAACGCCATTCTCGGCGGGATGCTGTCGGAAATGAGCAGTCTGGCGGGTCTGTAACGGGATGATCGTGCAATACTCCTGAAATTACACAAATAATTTACCAATTTAGATAGATTTTACACAGTAAAGTATATATAATGTTCGAATTGAGCGAATAACAAGTTGGAGGAGATGAAAATGCTTAAGGAAGAAAGAATGATGCCTATGATGCACCAGGCAGATGACCAGGGTGCACCGGATGAAAATTGTACACACGACTGCAGCAGCTGCGGAGCAGACTGCCCTTCAAGAAGCGGCGGTATCCAGAAGGCTCAGCTGAATGAGCACAGCTCGGTCAAGAAGGTGATCGGCGTTGTCAGCGGCAAGGGCGGAGTAGGAAAGTCAATGGTAACTGCCCTCAGCGCACTGGCTGCAACAAGAAACGGTTATAAGACAGGTATCATGGATGCGGATATCACAGGACCGTCCATCCCTAAGATGTTCGGCGTACACAGCAAGGCATTCGGTTCCGATTTCGGTATCATGCCAGCGGTCACTCCTACTGAAATCAGCCTCATGTCCATCAACCTTCTGGTTGAGAACGAGACTGACCCTGTAGTATGGAGAGGTCCGGTCATCGGCGGTGTTGTTGAGCAGTTCTGGACAGATGTATGCTGGGGAGACCTCGATGTACTCTTCATCGACATGCCTCCTGGGACAGGCGACGTTCCGCTGACTGTATTCCAGTCGCTTCCTATCGACGGAATCATCGTAGTTACATCCCCGCAGGATCTGGTAAGCATGATCGTTGCCAAGGCTGTTAACATGGCCAACCTCATGAACATTCCTGTCCTCGGACTTGTAGAAAATATGAGCTATATCACATGTCCTGACTGCGGACGCAAGATCGAGATGTTCGGACCTAGCCAGGCAGAGGCAGTAGCAGCTGCAAACGGCATCAAGCTTCTTGAGAGGCTTCCGATCGATCCTGTTCTCTCACAGGAAGCAGATCAGGGCAAAATTGAATTTAACGAAGGAACTCAGATGGAATCTATCCTCGGAGTTCTTGATGAACTGGGACTCAAAGCAGAGTAATTCGGGAGGAGACTTTATTGAGCGAACTTATCAGGCTTGAACATATCGTCAAGAGTTTTGACGATACTGTGGTGCTTAACGGCATCGACCTTAGTGTTGCGGAAAATGAATTCGTAACACTTCTGGGGCCTTCGGGCTGCGGCAAGACAACAACTCTGAGGATAATCGGCGGGTTTGAGAAGCCCGACGAGGGAAGGGTGTTCTTCGACGGAAAGGACATCACCGATCTTCCTGCCAATCAGAGGCATCTCAACACTGTATTCCAGAACTATGCTCTTTTCCCGCACATGAGTGTCGGTGAGAACATAGCATTCGGCCTTAGGGTCAAGAACAAGTCTGAGCAGTATATAAAGGACAAAATCAAATACGCACTTAAGCTCGTCAACCTGGACGGATTCGAGAACAGAAGGATCGACCAGATGTCCGGAGGACAGCAGCAGAGGATCGCGATGGCAAGAGCTATCGTAAACGAGCCTCGTGTTCTGCTGCTTGACGAGCCTCTTGGCGCGCTCGATCTTAAACTCAGACAGGAGATGCAGTACGAGCTCGTAAGACTCAAGAAAGAGCTCGGCATTACTTTCCTGTACATCACACACGATCAGGAAGAAGCTCTGACGATGTCCGACAAGGTCGTCGTCATGAACGAAGGATACATCCAGCAGGAGGGTACTCCTGAACAGATCTACGATGAGCCGGTCAACGCTTTCGTTGCCGACTTCATCGGAGACAGCAACATCCTTCCGGGGCAGATGGTCGATGAGAAGGTCGTACGCATCAATGGCATCGACTATCCGTGTATCGACGGTACAGAACAGGGCTTCCCGCCTCACTGCAAGGTTGACGTGGTAATAAGGCCTGAGGATATAGACATCATGCCTTACGGACAGGGACAGTTCAATGGAACCATCATCTCCAAACTGTTCATCGGAGTCCACTATGAGATGCTGGTGCAGAGCGAGGACGGCAAGGTCGAATGGCTGCTTCAGAACTACGACCAGCATGATGTAGGCGAGAAGATAGGAATGAAAGTTGATCCGGAGAACATCCAGATCATGCAGAAGCCTAAGAGTGAAGCCGAATCGGCAATGGAGATCGACATATGATAGCAAAGAAGCGTTTTGCAGCTCCGTTCATAGTGTGGATCATAGCGGGAACGATCATCCCGCTGGCTTCGATTGCCTATTACGGATTCTCATCAAGAGACGGAGGGTTCACATTTGCCAACATCACTGCGATGTTCCAGCATGACCACATGCAGGCTCTCGGCCTGTCACTGCTGCTCGCGGTGATCAGCACCATTATATGCTTACTGCTCGCTTTCCCGATGGCCATGGCTCTGAGGGACAGCAAGTACGGCAAGCAGGGCTTCCTAATATTCGTCATCATACTTCCGATGTGGATGAACTTCCTGCTGAGGACGATGGCGTGGCAGGTGCTGCTTGAAAGACAGGGTGTAATAAACGGACTTCTCGCAGTAGTAGGTCTGCCGAGACAGGAAATGATGAATACTCCGGGAGCGATAGTCCTCGGTATGGTCTACGACTTCCTTCCGTTCATGATCCTGCCGATCTACAATACGGTATCCAAGATCGACAACCATCTTATAGAGGCAGCCTATGACCTCGGTGCCAGCAAGACGATGACTTTTGCAAGAGTCGTACTGCCGCTGTCGGTACCGGGAATAGTCAGCGGTATCACGATGGTGTTCATACCGGCCCTCACCACATTCGTTATCTCGAATATGCTGGGCGGAGGCAAGATCAACCTCATAGGCAATATCATCGAGCAGGAGTTCACGGTCAACTCCAACTGGTATCTGGGCAGCGGGCTTTCGCTGGTCATGATGGTATTCATAATACTCAGCATGGTGCTCCTTCAGAAGTTCGATAAAACGGGCGGAGCCAATCTTATATAAAGGCAGGGTTAGAAATGAAGAAAACTCTAGGAAACATATATGTATTAATAATCCTGCTTTTCCTGTATATGCCGATACTGACGCTTATCGTGCTGTCTTTCAATGACGCAAAATCCATGTCGGTATGGACGGGCTTCAGTCTTCACTGGTATCAGGAGCTGTTCCAGAGCAGGCTCATGATGGGTGCGGTAGTCAATACCTTCTCCATAGCGATACTCGCAGCTCTCATCGCGACGGTCATCGGTACGATGGGTGTGCTCGGAATGGCGGCAATGAAGCAGAGACAGGAAAATCTGCTGATGGGACTCAACAACATCCCGATGCTCAATGCGGACATAGTGACAGGAATAGCACTGATGCTGTTCTTCCTCATGGTCAGATGGCCGAGAGGATACATGTCGATCCTGTTCGCGCACACGGTATTCTGCATCCCGTACGTCATACTTTCGGTCAAGCCGAGACTTAACAAGAATACAGACAAGCTGTTCGAGGCGGCACTGGATCTCGGAGCATCGGAAAGATACGCATTCAGAAAGATCGTTCTGCCTGAACTCAGGCCGGGAATCATGTCGGGTTTCCTGCTTTCCTTCACAATGTCTGTCGATGATTTCATCATCACATACTTCACAAGAGGAGCAGGCATCAATACCATCTCCACACTCATATACAGTGAGGTCAAGATAGGCATCAGGCCGAGTCTGTTCGCGCTGTCGACGATAGTATTCGTCGTCGCACTCGTGGTGCTCATTACAGTGAATCTGAGGCAGAGCCGGCAGGACAGGGCAGCAGCCTGAGCATGATCAATGAAAAAGTGACATGTGCCGCACATTACGTGCGGCATTTTGCTTTTCACAAGCTAAAACTGCCGGTATCGTGTATAATGAATAAAGTATGTTACCGAAGGAGCAGATTAAAATGGAAAGCAAAGACAAAATCGTTTATCTTGACTGGGACTATATCACATCGTTCATGACGGATGCGTTCATAGGCTACGGAGTGCCTGCAGAGGACGCTGCCATCTGCGCTGATGTGCTGATTGAAGCGGACAGGAGGGGAGTTGACAGCCATGGCTGCAACCGCTTCAAGCCTATATATATTGACAGATTTGAGAACGGAACACTTCTGCCGAAGACTCAGATAGAGATCCTGAAGGAGACTCCGACCACACTTGTCATGGATGCACATGACGGCATGGGCATGGTCGCCAGCTACAGGATGATGAAGAGCCTTATTGAGAAGGCAAAGACCTGCGGCATGGCAGGCGGAGCTATCCGCAATTCCACACACTACGGCATGGCCGCCTACTGGGCAATGATGGCCAGCAAAGAGGGCCTCATCGGTATCACGGGTACCAATGCAAGACCGTCGATCGCTCCTACATTCGGAGTCGACAATATGATGGGAACCAACCCTCTGACGTTCGCTCTTCCTACTGATGAGGAGTTCCCGTTCTGCATAGACTGCGCCACATCAGTTGTACAGCGCGGCAAGATAGAGTACTACGCCCGTCAGGGAATGGATACGCCGTCAGGCATGGTCATCAGTAACGACGGATCGTACATGACCGACAGCAATGAGATCCTTAAGGCACTGGTGAACGGCACTGCAGCCCTTGCACCTCTCGGCGGGGCAGGAGATGAGATGTGCGGATACAAGGGCTACGGATATGCTGCAGTAGTTGAGATCCTGTCTGCAGCTCTCGCAGGCGGACAGTACATGAAGGCTCTGACGGGAAGGGCTCCTGACGGAAGCCCTCAGATGTACCACCTCGGACATTTCTTCTTCGTAGTCGATCCGGACGCTTTCATGGGACAGGAAGAATTCAGAAAGACTGCGGGTGAGATCTGCAGAGCTTTGAGAGCATCGAAGAAGGCTCCGGGGCAGGAGCGCATATGGACTGCAGGAGAGAAGGAGCACGACAAATGGCTTGAGCGCAAGGACAAGGGAGTCCCGCTGAATGCTTCTGAAAGAAGCGACCTCACGGCAGTCCGCGACAAGCTTGGACTGGACTACACGTTCCCATGGGAATAAGCAGTCAGGTTTGATGTAAGACAGGAATAAATGGTACAATTATCAGGATATAACCAATCAGCCGCAGAGACGGCGCAGAACTAAGAACTAAAGACAAGGACTGAGGAAACTGATATGAAGGGAATAATTCTTGCAGGCGGAGCAGGCACAAGGCTGTATCCGCTTACGATCGTTACATCCAAGCAGCTTCTGCCGGTGTATGACAAGCCGATGATCTACTATCCGCTGTCAACACTAATGCTTGCCAATATCCGCGAGGTGCTGATCATAAGCACACCGGAAGACACGCCGAGGATCAGGACACTCCTGGGTGACGGTTCGCAGTTCGGCATGGAGCTCTCATACGCTGTTCAGGAGAAGCCGGAAGGACTTGCACAGGCATTTCTGATAGGCCGTGAGTTCATCGGCGATGATGCATGCGCAATGGTACTCGGAGACAACATCTTCTACGGCAACGGTCTCAATCACAAGCTCATGGATGCATACAGGGCGGCAGAGGCCGGAAGAGCTACGATCTTCGGATACTATGTAGAAGATCCTGAAAGATTCGGAATCATGGAGTTCGACAAGGATGTCAATGATGATCACGGAGTAAAGGTCATTTCCGTAGAGGAAAAACCAAAGCATCCTAAGAGCAACTATGCGATCGTCGGACTGTACTTCTATCCGAAGGGTGTAAGCGACATGGCAGACAATGTCAGACCGAGTGCAAGGGGCGAGCTGGAGATCACTACACTCAATGACATGTACCTCAGGGAAGACAGGCTGTCTGCACAGCTTCTCGGAAGAGGTTATACATGGATGGATGCCGGCACATTCGACAGCCTGCAGAGGGCAACAGATTTTGTCAGCATGATAGAGCAGTATCAGGGCATGACCATTTCCGCACCTGAGGAAATCGCATACCACTTCGGCTGGATCAGCGACGAGCAGCTGCGTGAGAGCGCCGAGAGATACGGCAAGAGTCCGTACGGCGAGCGCCTGATGGCGGTTCTCGAAGGAAAGGTCGTACTGTAAACGTAATACAGAGGGCAGGGCCCTCATCATGATATGAAGAAATATAAAGGGGGGACAAAATGAACTTTATATTCGTATCACCTAATTTTCCGCATACATACTGGAACTTCTGCGACCGACTGAAGAAAAACGGGGTCAATGTACTGGGCATAGGAGATGCGCCTTACGACAGCCTCGAGGAGCCTCTGAAGGCAGCTCTGACCGAGTACTATAAGGTAGGCAACATGGAGAACTACGATGAGATGTACCGTGCTGTCGCGTATTTTGCATTCAGATACGGAAAGATCGACTGGCTCGAGTCCAACACGGAGTACTGGCTGGAGCAGGATGCAAGGCTGCGTGAGGACTTCAACATCCAGACGGGAGTCCAGCCGCATGAACTGGCTCTGTGGAAGAGCAAGTCTGCCATGAAGCCTGTATATAAGGAAGCAGGCATTCCTACGGCGCGCAACCACAAGGTAACGGACATCGCTGCAGCCAGGGAATTCCTCGATGAGATCGGAGGATTCCCGGTAATCGTCAAGCCGGATATCGGAGTCGGTGCAGCGGATACATGGAAGCTCGAAAATGATAAGGATCTCGAATGGTTCTATGACAATCTGCCTGAGCACCCTTATGTGATGGAGGAGTTCGTATACGGCAACATCTATTCATATGATGCTATCTGCGACTCGAACGGCGACGTTCTCTTCGAATCCTCGAACTGGTTCCCGCCTTCGATCGCTGACATGGTCAACAAGGGTTTTGATCTCGCATACTATACGACAGACTATGTGCCTGAACAGCTGAAGAAGTACGGCCGTGCCGCACTCAAGGCATTCAAGGTCAGAAGCAGATTCGTACACTTTGAGTTCTTCCGCCTCACTCAGGCAAGAAAGAACCTCGGCGAGGTCGGGGATTTTGTCGGACTTGAGGTCAACATGAGACCTGCCGGCGGATATACGCCTGACATGATGGACTACGCCCACAACACGGATGTGTATGAGATATGGGCTGAGATGGTCACATATAATGAGCGCAGGCTGCCTGATATAGGCGGTGACAGATTCTGCGCTTATGCATCGAGAAGAGATACACACAAATACGTTCATACTCATGAGGAAATCATGGAGAAGTACGGCGACTGCATGAAGATGTGCGAACGCATGCCGGATGTACTGTCGGGAGCTATGGGCAACCAGATGTACACTGCAGTGCTCGATACGATCGAAGAGGTCGAGGCTTACAATGAATTCATCCATGCGAGAGCAGAGTAGTACAGGCCGGATGCAGGCAAAAGAAGGGACAAGGAAACAATGAAAGAGACATATAATAAGGAATACAGCTGGATAATGGACCGCGACATGGAGTATGCGGTATTCGGCGAAAGTGGCAAGGTGATGTTCGCATTCGCACCTCAGAACGGGCACACATATGACTTTGCAAGCTTCGGCATGGTCGAGACAGTAAGACCGTGGATCGAGGCGGGCAAGCTCATGGTAGTCTGCGTTGACAGTATCGACGCAGAGTCCTGGTCAGATCAGTATGGTGATCCGCGCTACCGCATCGAGATGCAGGAAAAGTGGTTTCACTATGTGACAGATGAGCTTGCACCTAAGTTCGTGAGCAGCGAGAACCGCGGTATCGTCACCGGCTGCAGCATGGGAGGACTTCACGCAGGGGTATTCTTCTTCCGCAGACCGGATCTGTTCGACACTATGATCTCGCTGAGCGGTCTTTTCGATGCGCAGTTCTTCTTCCGTGACTACATGGATGACCTCGTATACGAGAATTCACCGATCCACTTCCTGCCTAATATGCCGGAGGACCATCCGTGGATGGACTGGTACAGAAAGAGCAACATCATCATCTGCGTAGGACAGGGTGCCTGGGAAGATGAGATGCGTTATGATGCAGCCCGCATGAGAGACATCATGGAAGCCAAGGGCATCCCGGGCTGGGTCGACTTCTGGGGATATGACGTCAACCACGACTGGCCGTGGTGGCGCAAGCAGCTTCCGTACTTTGTCGGAACCGTGCTTGGCGAAGCGTAAACACACGGCATACAACGTGTCTGATCACGCATGCAGCAGGGCCTCAGGGCCCTGTTTTTGCGTGCAGAAAATCTTGTTTTCTTTTGTACAAAATAACTGTTGACAGAATGGGGGAATAAGAGTATATTATGCACAGTGATTAGCACTCTGATTGGGTGAGTGCTAACAAACAAAAGATCAAAGACAAGGAGGCACGCCATGGATCTGAGCGAAAGACAACTGCAGATACTTCAGGCGATCATCAATGACTATGTTGAGAACGCTGAGCCGGTAGGCTCAAGATCGATCGCAAAGAAATACGACCTTGGCGTCAGCCCTGCAACCATACGTAACGAGATGTCAGACCTTGAGGAGATGGGTTATCTGACACACCCTCACACTTCAGCAGGCAGAGTCCCGTCGGATAAGGCTTACAGACTGTACGTCAACAACCTGATGAAGAAAAAGAACCTCAGCGCAAGGGACAAGAGGCTCATCAATGAGAGACTTGCAGCAAGCAGAGATGAATTCGATGCAACAATAAGACATGCGGCTGAGCTTCTCTCAGAAATCACTCATCTGACATCATTCGCCCTGACGCCGGCTACTAATGAAGAGACTATCTCGTTCATAAGACTGCTGCCGGTCGATGAGAGGACGATCATCCTGATGATCGTGGGCGAGAGCGGCAATGTGACCAACACTACGCTGCGTCTCAAGGTGCCGTACACTCAGGAGGGACTTGACCTGCTGAGCAAGAACATGACAGTAACATACAAGGGCAGGACTCTTGATGATGTTCTCAAGAGCCACATCATAGAGGATGTTGGAACAGATATTGCAGCACTGAATGCGCTCGAGGCAGGCGTAATGCCGGGATTCCTCAGAACGCTTGAGGACATGCTCAATGTCAACCTGTATATGGAAGGTATGACAAATATCTTCAATCTGCCTGAGTATTCAAGCATAGACAGAGCCAGAGACTTCATGCAGCTTTTCGCTCAGAAAGACTGGTTCACACAGAAGATACTTCAGCGTGCAGACGGTGTCGTAGTCACGATCGGTGATGAGAACACGATGATGAAGGACTGCTCGCTGATAACAGCAACCTACCATGTGGACGGCAAGCTCGTCGGAAAAATCGGAGTCATCGGACCTACGAGAATGAAATACGGCGAGGTAACGTCACTCATGGAATACCTGACCAACAACCTCAGCGAGTCGTTCAGACTCACTGACGGTGAAGATAAAACTGAAAGGAACGATAAGTAATGGCTGAAGACAATGTAAAGCACATCCACATCGAGGATGCGGATGAAGCTGAAGAGCAGAAGACTGAAAGTCCTGAAGCTGAAGAGGCCGCTGCTGAAGAAAAGGCAGAAGGCGCCGGAGAAGCAGCTGAAGAGAGCGGAGCTGAAGAAACAGCAGAAGCCGGGGAAGACAAGGCTGCAGAGGAAGAGAAGAAGGCTGAGGAACAGGAGTCTGAACGCTACATGAGACTCATGGCTGAATTCCAGAACTTCAAGAGAAGGGCTGCCAGAGAGAAATCCGACATACACGCTTATGCCAATGAGAAGATCATTGGAGAGCTGCTGCCGGTACTCGACAATTTTGAAAGAGCCCTTGAAACGAAGTCGGATGACGTCGAGGGTTATGCCAAGGGTATGGAACTTATATTCACTCAGCTCAGGACAGCGCTTGAACATGCGGGTCTTGAGGAGATCCCTGCACTGGGCGAGGAGTTCGATCCTAACGTCCACAACGCGGTAATGACTGAAGACAGCGATGAGCATGAAGACAATCACATCAGCAAGGTCCTTCAGAAAGGCTACAAGCTGAACGACAAGGTAATCAGACCGTCGATGGTAGCTGTAGTACGTAAATAAGTTAAATAATCTATTTTCACAATAGGAGGAAATAAAATGAGCAAGGTAATCGGAATCGATCTCGGAACAACAAACAGCTGCGTCGCTGTACTCGAAGGCGGCGAGCCGACAGTTATCACTAATGCAGAGGGCGCAAGAACAACTCCTTCTGTAGTTGCATTCACAACCAAGGGCGAAAGGCTTGTAGGCGAAACTGCCAAGAGACAGGCCATCACAAACCCTGACAGAACGATCGCATCCATCAAGAGACACATGGGTGAAGCTTACACCGTAGATATCGACGGTAAGGCTTATACACCTCAGGACATCTCCGCTATGATCCTCGCAAAGCTCAAGGCTGATGCAGAGGCATATCTCGGAGAGAAGGTAACAGAGGCTGTTATCACTGTACCGGCTTACTTCTCAGATGCTCAGAAGCAGGCAACAAAGGACGCAGGAAAGATCGCAGGACTCGATGTAAAGAGAATCATCAACGAGCCTACAGCTGCTTCCCTGGCATACGGACTTGACAAGGACAACGGAAGCCAGAAGATCCTGGTATACGACCTGGGCGGCGGTACATTCGATGTATCCGTACTCGAGCTTGGTGACGGAGTATTTGAAGTACTCGCTACCAACGGTGACACACACCTCGGCGGAGATGACTTCGATAACGCACTGATGAACTTCCTCGCAGACTCCTTCCAGAAGGAGCACGGAATCGACCTGAGAGCTGACAAGATGGCTCTCCAGAGACTGAAGGAAGCTGCTGAGAAGGCTAAGAAGGAACTCTCAAGTGCTCAGACAACAAAGGTCAACTTGCCGTTCATCACAGTATCTGCAGAAGGTCCTCTCCACATGGATATGGACATTACAAGAGCAAGATTTGAGCAGCTGACCAAGGACCTCGTTGAGAGAACTATCGAGCCTATGCACAAGGCTATGAGAGACGCAGGCGTTACATCTGCTGACCTCGCCAAGGTTATCCTCGTAGGTGGTTCCACAAGAATCCCTGCAGTTCAGGAAGCTGTTAAGAGAGTTACAGGCAAGGAGCCGTTCAAGGGCATCAACCCGGATGAGTGCGTAGCTATCGGAGCAAGCATCCAGGCCGGAGTACTTACAGGTGAGGTAAACGACATCCTGCTTCTCGACGTAACACCGCTTTCACTGTCCATCGAGACACTCGGCGGAGTAGCTACAAAGCTGATCGAGAGAAATACAACTATTCCTACCAAGAAGAGCCAGATCTTCTCAACTGCTGCTGATAACCAGACTGCAGTAGACATCCACGTAATGCAGGGTGAAAGAGAAATGGCTGCCGGCAACATCACACTCGGCAGATTCCAGCTCACAGGTATCGCACCTGCTCCACGCGGAATCCCTCAGATCGAGGTTACATTCGATATAGATGCCAACGGTATCGTAAACGTAAGCGCCAAGGATATGGCAACAGGCAAAGAGCAGAAGATCACTATCACTTCTTCCACAAAGCTGTCTGAGGACGAGATCAATGCCAAGATCAAGGAAGCAGAGCAGTATGCAGAAGAGGATAAGAAGCAGAAAGAAGCAGTTGAGACCAAGAACCAGGCTGAGGGCATGATCTTTGAAATCGAGAGACAGCTGAAGGATCTCGGCGACAAGGTAACTGAGCAGGAGAAGTCCACTGTAGAAGCTGCAAAGAATGACCTTCAGAGTGCTATCGATGCTAACGACATCGAGGGCATGAAGACCAAGATGGAAGCTCTTACAAATGCGTTCTATCCGATCTCCACAAGGATCTATCAGGAAGCTCAGGCACAGGCGGGAGCACAGGGCGCAGGCGCAGGAGCAGGCTTCGACCCTAACAACATGGGCGGCGCAGGATTCAACCCTAACATGGGCGGATTCGGCGGAAATGCCGGAGGAGCAAACAACGGTCCTTCAAACGACGGAACAGTTGATGCAGACTATGAAGTTGTAGACGAAGACTAGTCTATGTGATATAGTTCACGGGTGCGCCGCAGAGGCGCACCCTGACTACATTCTATAAAAAGGAAACATAAGATAATGGCAGACAAGAGAGATTATTACGAGGTCCTGGGCGTTCAGAAGAGCGCAAGCGAGGATGAGATCAAGAAAGCTTACAGAAAGCTGGCTATGAAGTATCATCCTGACAGGAATCCCGGTGATAAGACCGCAGAGGAGAAGTTCAAGGAGCTGAATGAGGCTTACGAGGTACTCTCCGACCCGGACAAGAAAAATAAATATGACAGATTCGGATTTGCAGGAGTCGACCCGAGCTACGGCGGAGGTGCAGGCGGATTCGGAGACTTCGGCGGATTCGGAGGCTTCGGCGGCGCAGGCATGAACTTCGACGATATCTTCGACATGTTCGGAGGTTTCGGCGGGGGCAGACGCAGCTCCAGAAGAAACGGACCTCAGAAGGGCCGTGACCTTCAGAAGACTGTAACCATCGATTTTACTGACGCTCTCTTCGGATGCAAGAAAACGATAGAGATCAGCAAAGATGTCAAGTGCAAAACATGCGACGGATCAGGAGCCCGTCCGGGAACAGGACGCAGAACATGCGATGCCTGCGGTGGAACAGGACAGATCTCACAGGTCAGCAATACTCCTTTCGGAAGGTTCCAGAATGTCACCACATGTTCGAAGTGCGGCGGTACAGGACAGGTAGTTGAGTCACCATGCTCTGACTGCGGCGGCAGCGGAAGAATCAGAAAGACAGTCAAGATCAATGTGGACATTCCTGCAGGCGTAGATACGGACAGCATCGTAACTGTCAGAGGACAGGGCGAACCGGGCATCAACGGCGGACCGGACGGAGATCTCTACATCGTAGTCAATGTCAAGTCTCACAGCACATATAAGAGAAGAGGAAACGACCTCTATCTCGACCTGCCTATCACATTCGACCAGGCAGCCCTCGGAGCCAAGGTGCAGGTACCGGGATTCGGTGAAACATACAGTTACACCATCACACCGGGAACACAGACAGGCAGCTCCTTCAGACTCAAGGGCAAGGGTGTTCCTGATGTAAGGACCGGCCGCAAGGGCGACCTGTACGTCAGGGTGGTAGTGGAAGTACCTACCAAGCTCTCCCGCAAGGAGAAGAAGGCTATCGAGGAGATGGCAGGCAAGCTCGGAGACGATGCTTATCCTAAGAAGACAAAATTCAGCAAGCTTAAATTCTAATATAGCAGAGAGAGCCGGAGGTCTCCGGCAGGCTCCGTAAAGCTGAAACTACAGAAAACATGGCGCACTGCAGAAAGGACCGAAAGCGGTCTTGTGCAGTGCGCTTTTTACTTAAGTCCCAGTGAGAGGCTGCCTCTATTGAGGCAAGCGCTCACTGAGACCGTAAACAAGTAAAAAACGCATACACAAATCAAACGGGGGAAATAATATGATAGTAATACCTGTATATAACGTCATACTTGCGCCGAAAGCAAAAGTATTCATGGGGCTTGATCAGGTGCAGAGAAGCGCGGGGGAGAGGATAATCCTTCCCGGCGAAAGAGTCATCATGATCATAGCCAAGGAAAACCAGAATTTCTCAGACATGACTGAGGACAGCTTTTATCCTGTTGCAGTCTCCGGCAGCATTACAGAGGTAAATCAGCAGGGATATGTGGCTATTCGTACTGAGTACAGAGTGGATGTTGATGGCGTTACGATCAATCCGGATCACACCATCAGCCTGCAGATCACAAGGAGAAGCGATATAGAAGACCTGAAGCCGGATGTGGAAGCGGAGAAGATCAAGAACCTCAAGCAGGAGATGAGAGACTTCGCTGCCGGCTTTGAATGGGCGGATTCGATAGAGTACTGGCTGAACCAGATCGACACAGTCGAAAGAGCGGCATGTGCGCTGTCACCATGGCTTGATATAGATAATGAGAGACGCTACGGGATACTTGCAGAGGACAGCCGCAAGAAAAGAGCGGAGATGATCGAGGAGATACTGTATGACTTCCTCGAGGTAGGCCGTATCACCAACGAGGCAATGAGCTCGCAGCAGAAGGAGCAGCAGCAGATGTTCCGTGAGTCTGCGATCAAACGCCAGATCGAGCGCCTACAGCAGGAACTTAATGAGATGCATCCTGAGGATGTGACAGACATCCAGAAATTCGAGCAGAAGATAGCTGAATCCGGGATGAACGATACTGCACGCAAGGAGGCCGAGAAGGTCCTCAACCGTCTCAAGCAGGAGGGAAGCCAGAGTGCTGAGTCGGGTCTTCTGTATGACTACCTTGACTTTGTCACGGGTCTGTCCTGGAAGAAGGAGGACATGGTCGGCATTGATCTTGATGACGCCAGAGCTATCCTTGATGAAGACCACTACGGTCTCAGCAAGGTCAAGGACAGGATCATCCAGCAGATCGCCGTGATGAATCTGAAAAAGCAGCAGTCCGGATCCATACTCCTCTTCGTCGGAGCTCCGGGCACGGGCAAAACAAGTATCGGAAGAAGCATTGCGAGAGCTCTCGGCCGTGAGTATGTGAGAGTCAGTCTCGGCGGTGTCCATGATGAGTCGGATATCCGCGGACACAGAAGGACTTACATAGGTGCAATGCCGGGAAGGATAATGGACGGCATCCAGAAGAGCGGCGTGTCGAATCCTGTAATGGTCCTCGACGAAGTGGACAAACTGTCGGCATCATACAACGGGAGCCCTGCGAGCGCTTTGCTTGAAGTACTCGACCCGGAACAGAACAACACGTTCACAGATCACTACATGAACGTACCGTACGACCTCTCGGATGTACTCTTCATATGCACTGCGAACACGACAGATACCATCCCTGAACCGCTTCTCAACAGAATGGAAATGATACAGTTCAGCGGGTATACACCTATAGAGAAGCTGTCGATAGCCAGAAGGCACCTCGTACCGAAATCGATGGAGAACATGGGCATCCTTCCGGAGCAGCTCGAGATAACTGATGAAGCCCTCGAGACCCTGATCTCGGATTACACGATGGAGGCAGGTGTAAGAGGCCTCAGAAAGAGGATAGACAACATCTGCAGAAGCTATGCGGTCAAAGTATCGACTGATCCGGACGTAAAGCAGATAGTCACGCCTGATGAAGTGCGCGAGGAAATGGATACAAGGCCGGTGCATCACGATAAGATCCTGCCGCAGCCGAGGCCGGGTGTGGTGACAGGACTTGCATGGACGCCTGTCGGAGGCGAGATACTGTACATCGAAACGATGTTCACAAGAGGCAAGGGAGAACTGATCATCACCGGACAGCTGGGCGATGTAATGAAGGAATCCGCAAGGATAGCGATCAGTCTCGTCAAAGCGATCTTCCCGGATTCAGAGAAGAAGTTCAGCGAAAATGACCTTCACATACATGTGCCTGAAGGAGCGGTCCCTAAGGATGGCCCGTCAGCTGGTATAGCACTGACTACGGCTCTGGCATCTCTTGTGACTGGACATGCCGTTGATACCCACATAGCGATGACCGGTGAGGTCGCACTTCGCGGTGCTGTAACGCCTATAGGCGGACTGCCTGAGAAGCTTATGGCGGCTGAGAGAGCCGGAATAACCCGTGCGTTCATACCTGAGGATAATGAATTCGACCTCAAGGATGTCGCTGACGAGGTGAAGGAGAAGATAGAGATCACACCGGTCAACCACGTAATGGATGTCCTCAAGGCAACCGGGATACTGGATTCCGTACAGGTAAAGGCCTGACGGCTGCTCACATCTGGCTGTAAGTGGTGAATGAGGTATTCCCTGGCCGCAGCATGTGATAGAATATACGGGAATTTCAGATAATATAATCGCAAACATATAACAAGGGGGACAGTTATGCTGCATTTTCTCAACGACTACCAGGAGGGGGCACATCCTGAGGTACTTAAGAAGCTGATAGACACTAATTTTGAGCCGCTGCCGGGCTACGGGGAGGATAAATACTCTCTGTCCGCAGCAGAGAAGATCCGTGCTGCCTGTGAATGCCCTGAGGCTGAAGTGAGATTCGTTGCAGGCGGGACACAGACCAATGTGCTGGTCATCGATTCGATGCTGAAAAGCTATGAGGGTGTTATCGCGGCAGAGACAGGACATGTGAGCGTCCATGAAGCGGGTGCCGTAGAGGCCAGCGGTCATAAGGTGCTCACAGTACCTCAGAAGGACGGAAAGATGAATGCGGCAGATGCCGACAGACTCATAACCGACTTCTATAATGATGAGAACTATGAGCACATGGTATTCCCGGGGATGATATACATTTCGCATCCTACAGAATACGGAACGCTGTATACTAAGGCGGAGCTTGAGGAAATATACTCAGTATGCCGCAAGTGGGATATCCCTCTGTACATTGACGGTGCGAGGCTCGCATATGCACTTGCCAGCCGCGATACCGATCTGACACTGCCGGATATAGCGAGGCTGTGCGATGTCTTCTATATAGGAGGAACAAAGTGCGGCGCGCTCTGCGGCGAGGCGCTGGTGTTCACTAAGAACAATATGCCTCAGCACTTTACAACACTGATCAAGAGCCACCTGGCTCTTGGTGCCAAGGGAAGGCTTACAGGAGTGCAGTTCGATGCACTGTTTACAGACGACCTGTATTTCAGGATCGGAAAGCGCGCCATCGATACGGCCATGCGCATGAAGGAGATCATGAAAGAGAAGGGCTACAGGCTCTACCTCGACTCTCCGACCAACCAGCAGTTCTTCATAATTGAGAACAGCAAGGTGCCTGAACTGTACAGCAAGGTTGCATGCGGGTTCATGGACAAGTATGACGATGAGCATTCGATCATAAGACTGTGCACCAGCTGGGCAACTGATATGAAGTCAGTCGAGGCGCTGCGCGACGCTATCTGATATTTTTTATAATAACAACGCCCTCAGCGTATGCGTGTGGCGAGAGACTCATGAAAGGAGCGTCCGACCCGTAAGGACGCAAAAATGTCGGCAAAAGCTCCTTGAATGCTCGTCTCGAGACAGACGCATACGCTGAGGGAGTTTTACATAAAAAAACAGGCGGCCTTCTGACCGCCTGCTGTGTGTTAATGGGGGATTATGCTTCAGGCTCCCACTTTACCTGATCTCTGTAGCTTCCGAATGGAGTTACAGGCAGATAAGCCTTGACTGCGAAGAAACGTCCGTATTTCTCATTCTCATTGCGGACGATTGTAAGGCATACAGCCCATCCTCCGTCAAAGCTGAGCTGGATAGTATCCCTTGAGATCTCTCCGTGAGGACCGGTAGCGAATCTTACTTCGAGCAGCTGAGTCGGGAAATCAACTGTAGCTGTGTAATGGTTCTTGTTGTTCGGAATGCGGCCGAGACCGTGATGAACATTGATCGCACCGATACGTGTGACCTCAAGCTCGTCTATAGGGTTGATGAAATAGTAGTCGTACTTGCTGTAGAAGAAGTCGAGGAGCTTTGCCGGTGCTTCCGGGTGATCCTTGCAGATCCTCGGGAGCTCTCTTGCGATAGCGCCGAGCATAGGTGTGATAAGGTTGTTATAAGCAAAATCATCATCCTTGAAGCGCTCGACCCATGCCTCACGGCCGTCATGCGAGATCTGCTCAAGGATAGCATTCATATCCTGGAAATACTCGTTGGTGCACGGAACACCGAATATCCTGTCGCCGAAATCTTCTATGACGTTGTATACGTTAACGGTATGATCGTCATATTCCGCGTTATGTCTGTCTGCAACTGCCGTTGATGCGATGACCCTCGCGTCATTCTTGATGGAAAATGCTATGCGCCAGTCGAGATCTTCACGTTCAAGAAGCATTTCGCCGAAAGAATCCTTCATTTTGCGTGATGAATCATTGAATTTGAGAACCAGCGGGCCGCCGCTCTTAATGAAAACATACGGCTCCTTGTGGATGATACGCTCGATAGCCGGTCTGGCCTGCCTCATTTTAAGAGCTTTGTCAGCGGCATCAGCGGTCTCCCACAGTTTCTGATACACATCTGATGCTTCATCCTTATATATTTCGTATGGAATATCATTGTCCTGCAGAATCGCTTCCAGTGCTTTGAGCGATGCTGCTACAAGCAGGGTGTTAATCATCTTGAGATTCCTCCATTATCCGGATTGACATAAGTGTTAACGAAATAACTCATACACACTAATTATAGCCTATATCTGTAAAAAAAACACCCGTAAAGAATTCTATTTTGCGTGATCGGACGATTCGTTCTGACAGTTTCTTCAATAACCACAATATATGGGATGTAGTATGCGGTTATTTATGCTACAATAACTATATCTAGGTACATTTTCGTCAGACGGATTTGGGAAAAGAGGAATCGGGATGACCGTGAATAATAACGACACAAAACAGAGCAGGAAAGACAGTAAGCGCGATGCCAAAATCGAGGCAAAACGCCGGAAGCTTGCCGAGCAGAGAGCGCAAAGGGCTGCAGAGGCGGCTCAGTCTCAGACAGTTGATACAGTTGCTGAGGATAAAACAGCTGAAAGCCCGGTGAGAGAGGTGACTGCTGACAGTGCTAACAGAGAACGCCGGGCGATCATACAGGAAAGCGACCTCAGGCCGCGGACTGCGGAGCCCGCGCCTCAGGAGACAACAACGCCTGCGGATATCCAGCCTGCTGAAAATGCCGTTGCTGTCAGGAAGCCAGGCAAAGGCAAAGCCGTAGGTATCCTGGGGGCAATAGGGACTGGACTTCTGAAAGCTCTTAAGTGGATCTTCAGAAAGATAAGAAGCGTCAACTGGACTCCTAAGTACATTGCTGCATGCTGTTTTGCACTTCTGGTGCTGATTTTCCTGATCTGGGGTGCTCTTGAATTCGCTGACTATACAGACAAAAAACCGGAATTGTACATAACCGATGAAGGCTTCCACCATGATGACAAGTTTGAAGGATGTGCTGTCCTTCACGGTATCGACGTATCTGAACATCAGAAAAACGAGATCAACTGGGAACGCGTCAAGTCAAGCGGGGTCGACTATGTATTCATAAGGGCAGGATACAGGGCAGCAGACAACGGCAGTCTCCATACAGATGAGAAGTTCAAGGAAAACATGAAGGGGGCACAGAAGGCCGGCCTTATGGTCGGGGTATACTTCTACTCCCAGGCACTGACCCCGGGAGAGGGCAAAGAAGAAGCTGAATATGTTCTTGATCTTATCAAAGACTACGATATAACCATGCCGGTCGTTATAGACTACGAGATATATGAGGGCGGAAGGCTGGACAAGAAGATCCAGGCCGGAGAGCTGTATGCGGCATCCCTTTATCACGATATAGTCCTGGGATTCACAAACACTGTGGAAGCTGCAGGATACGAGTCAGCGGTATATGCCAACAAC
The DNA here is from genome assembly GCA_045540775.1 of Anaerovoracaceae bacterium. Taxonomy (GTDB): domain Bacteria; phylum Bacillota; class Clostridia; order Peptostreptococcales; family Anaerovoracaceae; genus Crickella. The sequence continues at coordinate 36,143 of JAZQHU010000039.1, forward strand.
AGCATGCTGACCAATTACATGCAGGCGGATATCCTGGACGACATGGCAACCATCTGGCTGGCCAGATACGACAGTGTAGCCAATCTGGATGCGGACTACTGGTTCTGGCAGTGTTCGGATAATGGCAGAGCCGGAGGAATAGCGGGCAGCGTTGACCAGAACTTCTGGTATATGAAGCCGGAAAAGGTATACGAGACAAGGGCCAAGCACAGTAAACGTGCTATATCTGTCAGGGACTGCAGGATCTCCTTCAAGAGAAGCGTGACGAGACTGCGCAACTTCCGTGCTGAGCCTAAGTTCGACATGACATATGACGGCAAAGGTATGAAAAAGGGCCGCGATTATGTATACTCGGTCGTCAGGAACACCCAGCCGGGCACCGGATATGTCATTATAAGAGGTATAGGAAAGTATAAAGACTGGATAATGTATCCTTTCGAAATAGAATAACAGCCGGCGGCCATAATGGCCGCCTGTCTTTTCTGAAAACAGGACAGTTAGGAGGCAAAATGAAATTTGCAAGCTGGAACGTAAACGGCTTCCGTGCCGTGCTGAACAAAGGATTTGAGGATGCATTCGCTGCGATCGATGCGGATTTCTTCTGCCTTCAGGAAACCAAGATGCAGGAGGGTCAGGCGGACTTTCATCCTGAAGATTATTATGAATTCTACAATTATGCTGAGAAGAAAGGGTACTCGGGCACGGCAATATTCGCACGCAAAACTCTCGGCGAACCGCTGTCTGCCGCATACGGCATACACGGTGAACATGACGATGAGGGCCGCGTCATTACTCTCGAGTATCCGGAGTTTTACCTCATAACCTGCTATGTGCCTAACGCCAAGGACGGACTGGCAAGAATTGATTACCGGTGCGAATTCGAGGATGCGATGAGGGCATACCTGCAGGAACTGGATCAGGTCAAACCGGTCGTTTACTGCGGAGACCTCAATGTCGCTCACAACGAGATCGACCTCAAGAACCCTAAGACCAACAGAGGAAATGCGGGCTTCTCCGACGAAGAGAGGGGGAAGATGACCGAGCTCCTCGGAGCGGGATTCACTGACACTTTCCGCTATCTGTATCCTGAACAGGTGACATATTCCTGGTGGTCATACAGGTTCCGCGCAAGAGAGAAGAACGCGGGATGGAGGATCGACTACTTCATCATATCGGACAGGCTCAGGGACAGACTTCAGGAGGCGGAGATACTTACTGATGTCATGGGAAGCGACCACTGCCCGGTGACTGCGGTGATCAGTTTCGGCGAATAATAGGTGAAACATAAGGTGCGCATGAAAGTGCGCACTTTTTTGTTCAGTTCAGACCGGACAGCCTGACCGAAATACATTTTTCACTAAATAAATACATAAGCTCAGAATGAAAGGTGTTATAATTTTATCAGGTGTATGGGACATTCATGCTGACTTGTATCGAATGCATCTTGCTGACGATGCTGAATGACGCCTAACTACTAACTACACTTTTCCATGCAAGCCGGCATATTCATGCTGCAGCAGTGGGGACCATACGCACGGGCTGCAGATACATTTGCGAATAACATTTTTTCAAAAGGAGACAACGTTATGGTAAATGAGAAGTATTACGGCTATGGCACAGCGCCAAGCATTATCCGTGAGCTGTTCGCCTACGGACTGGAGCAGGCCAAGAAAGTCGGAAGAGACAAGGTTTATGACTATTCTCTTGGGAACCCGAGCATACCTGCTCCTGTAAAAGTAAACGAGACGATCAAGAAGCTCGTTGACGAAGAAAGTTCCATCCTTCTGCACGGCTACTCAATGGCTCCGGGATTTGAGAGCACAAGAGAAGCAATCGCAGCTAATCTCAGAAAAAGATTCAACACCAATGCGCAGGCAAGTGAACTGTTCATGACATGCGGCTGCGCTCCTGCACTTGTATCAGTAGCAAGTGCTCTTACCACCAAGCATGATGACAACTTCGTTGTTATCGCTCCGTATTTCCCTGAGTACAATGTATTCTTCAAAGCCGGCGGCGGCAAAGTCAGAAGAGTAGATCCGGATATCCCTGATTTCCAGATCAATCTTGAGGCGCTCGAAGAGACTATCAACCACGATACAGTAGCTGTAGTCATCAACTCGCCGAACAACCCGTCCGGAGTCGTTTACACCAAGGAGACACTCGAGAAGATCGCTGCTGTACTCAAGAAAAAGGAACTCAAGTACGAGCATCCTATCTACATCATCGCAGATGAGCCTTACAGAGAACTCGTATACGGAGATGCCAAGGTAACATTCATTCCTGAAGTTTATGACAACACTATCGTATGCTACTCCTGGTCCAAGAGCCTGTCTCTGCCTGGTGAGCGTATCGGATATGTATATATACCTGCAAAGTGTGCTAACGGCAAGGTGCTCTATGCCGCAGTAGCCGGTGCTGCAAGAGAGATCGGTTCTGTATGTCCTCCGACACTGATCCAGAGAGTCGTAGAGGAATGCGTTGACTGCGAACCAGACCTCGTAGCATATGACGAGAACAGAAATGACCTGTACAACGGCCTGACTGAAATGGGTTATGAGTGTGCAAAGCCGGACGGCGCTTTCTATCTCTTCATGAAGGCTCCTAACGGAGATGACCTGGCATTCTCAGAGGCTGCAAAGCTCGAGGAGAACATCCTGATCGTACCTGGAACAGGATTCGGATGCCCTGGATATCTCAGACTTGCATACTGCGTATCCAATGAGACCATCAAGAACTCGATGCCGGGATTCAAGAGACTGATCGAGAAGTACGGAAAGTAAGGTTTCCTTCGAATCATACGGCGTTGCCGTATTGTCGGAAACCTTCTAATTCGCTCCACAAGGTCGCGAATTAACGGGTAACCTTCAAAATCGTACGGCTCATACGGTGTTGCCCCGTGCACGAGAATATCTTCGTTACTTAAATAATGCATTTAATACTTGGGATTTGTGCAGAAATATTGCACAAATCCCTTGTTTTAATATGTAACGTGTCGTATAATAGCCGTTGCGAATTAATACATTACTAATGAAAGTGGGGTAAAATAATGGCAAATATTAAATCCGCAAAGAAGAGAATCAAAGTTATCGACAAGAAGACAGCTCGCAACATCAGAGTTCGCAACCACGTCAAGGATGCTGAGAAGGCTTTCCTGGCTGCAGTTGAGGCTGGCAATGTTGAAGAGGCTCAGAAGGCTTTCCAGCACGCTGAGAAGAAGTTCATGCAGGCAGCTGCAAAGGGTACATACCACAAGAACACTGCTTCAAGAAAGGTAGCAAGATTCGCTAAGAAACTTAACGAGATGTCTAAGTAATCTCACCCGTCCCCACACCGCGTATAAGTTAAATACGCCAGGCAGCCGGAGTGTCTCCCGGCTGTCTTTTATGTTGCTTTGTGTCAATAGGGACCGTCCCGCTAACACATTCCTCAAGTTGACAAGGCGGCTTGCCGCATGCGAAAATAACTATGTATGAGCCCTGACGGAACTGCTGTATCCGGGAGGCTCAGAAAATCAGAGTAAAGAGGACAGAATGAGTTATTTAGACAACATCAGAAATTTCAGTATTATTGCTCACATCGATCACGGCAAGTCGACTCTTGCTGACCGTCTTATTGAAAAGACGGGGCTTGTAGACAAGCGCGATATGAAAGAGCAGTATCTTGATAATATGGATATCGAGCGTGAGCGAGGCATCACCATCAAACTGCAGACGACAAGGCTCAGCTACAAGGCTAAGGATGGTCAGGAGTATATCCTGAATCTGATCGATACTCCGGGTCACGTGGATTTCAATTACGAGGTGTCAAGGTCGCTGGCTGCATGCGACGGGGCGGTCCTCGTCGTTGATGCAACTCAGGGTGTTGAGGCCCAGACTCTCGGCAACGTTTATCTTGCGCTCGACGAGGACCTCGAGATCCTCCCGGTGCTGAACAAGATGGATCTCGACTCGGCGCGTCCGGACGACGCAAGGGCTGAAATCGAGGACATCATCGGGCTGGACGCGTCCGAGGCCCCGGAGATCTCTGCCAAAACCGGAATGGGAATCGACGAGATGCTTGAGAAACTCGTCGAGACTATACCTGCTCCGCAGGGAGACCCTGACGGCCGTCTCAAGGCACTCATATTCGACTCGTACTATGACAGCTACAAGGGCGTAGTCATCTATACAAGAATATTCGACGGCCGTGTCAAAAAAGGCGACACCATCCGTATGATGAATACAGGAAAGAACTACGAAGTCACCGAGGTAGGTTACTGCATACCTGGAACGGTCCCTGCAGACGAACTGAAGGCAGGCGAAGTAGGATATATATGCGGCAGCATCAAGCAGGTAGCTGACGCGCGCGTCGGTGATACCATCACACTTGCATCAGATCCTACGGATGCACCGCTGAAGGGATACAAGAAGGCGCAGTCGATGGTATACTGCGGCATCTTCCCGGCAGAAGGCGAGAAGTACGAGAACGTTAAGGACGCGCTCGAGAAGCTGCAGGTCAACGATGCAGCATTCAACTTCGAGCCGGAGAACTCCGCAGCTCTCGGCTACGGATTCCGCTGCGGCTTCCTCGGCCTCCTGCACATGGACGTCATCACCGAGAGGCTCGCGCGTGAGTTTGACCTCGATGTCATCACGACTTTGCCTTCGGTAGTATATAAGGTAGTCATGAAGGACGGCACGGTTCTCGACATCCAGAACCCGTCCAACCTGCCTAACCCAGTGGATATCGCTCACATAGAGGAGCCTATCGTCAAGGCAGATATTATGACGCCTAACGAGTTCGTCGGCAGCATCATGTCACTGTGCCAGAACAGGCGCGGCAACATGATCCACATGGAGTACCTGACCAAGACAAGAGTGCAGCTCCACTATGAGATGCCGCTGAACGAAGTCATCTATGATTTCTTCGATGCGCTCAAGTCGAGGACAAGAGGATACGCTTCTCTTGATTACGAGTTCCTTAGATACCAGCCGGCCAAGCTGGTCAAGCTTGATATCCTCCTGAACCGCGAACTCATCGACGCTCTCAGCACGATAGTTCCTGAAGAGGAGGCTATGGCCAAAGGCCGCGGCATATGCGAGAAGCTCAAGGACATCATCCCGCGCCACCAGTTCGAGGTTCCTATCCAGGCAGCCATCGGACAGAAGATAATTGCGCGTGAGACAGTCAGAGCTTACCGCAAGGACGTACTGGCAAAATGTTACGGCGGAGACGTTTCGCGTAAGAAGAAGCTGCTTGAGAAGCAGAAGGCAGGTAAGAAGAGGATGCGCCAGTTCGGTACTGTAACAGTACCGCAGGAGGCATTCACTGAAGTCCTCAAGCTTGATGACGGAAGATAAACTTCAGGCTCGATGACGGCAGACGGGATATAGATAATAATGAACAGGAGCAGGTTCAGGATCGGCCTTAATATAGTCATAGCCCTCGCCTCGATCGGCGCGTGGCTTGTAATGGTGTTCTCAAACGGCGGAATGCTGACCGATACAGGGCTTGCAAGTCTCAAGTATTTTACAGTGCTCTCGAACATATTCGAGGGCACTGCCTGCATTATATGGCTCGCGGCAGGCAGGGAGTCATCACAGGCGGCTGAAAAGATCAAGTACATGGCGACCGTTTCCGTTGCACTGACCTTTATGACGGTCATGGTGTTCCTGGGGCCGCTCTACGGATATCCGGAGATGTTCGCAGGCGTGAACTTCTATCTTCATCTCCTCGTTCCGGTCCTGGCCCTTGCAGAGTGCATATTCCTCTCGAGGACGATATATACACGCCGTGACAACCGGCTCGCAGTGGTCCCGATGCTGATATACGGGACTCTGTATCTTGCGAACAACCTCATCAACGGCACCGGTCAATGGCCGGATACCAATGACTGGTACGGATTTCTTAACTGGGGACTTCCTATGGGGCTGGTGATATTCGCCGGACTGTGCTTTATCACGTGGCTTGCGGGTGCACTGATCAGGGTGGTCAACAATTACTTCGACAGAAAGGCTTGTGGCAGCACAGGCGATGACTGATATGGACAGAAAAACAGGCTTATACATACATTTTCCATTCTGCGTGAAAAAGTGCAATTACTGCGCTTTTCTTTCTTTTAATGCGGATGAAAGCGTTCGCAGGGACTATGCGAATGCCCTCATGCACGAAATAGAGCTGGCCGGCAGGAAATTCAGCGGCCGGATCAGCACGATCTACTTCGGAGGCGGGACACCTTCAATAATGGATGTCTCCCTCATGTCGCTCATCATGAAAGCGATAAAGCGGAATTTTGACGTGCTGCCTGATGCGGAGATAACCATCGAGGCCAATCCGGGCACTCTCGGCATCAAGGACAGGGTGGTCCGGGCAAAACTGATCGCGTACAGGTCGATGGGGATAAACAGGCTGTCGATGGGAGTGCAGTCGATGGACAATGTGAGGCTCCATATGCTCGGCAGGATCCATACGGCTGAGAATGTCGTAAGGGATGTGACCATCGCAAGAGAGCTCGGATTTGATAACATCAACCTTGACCTCATCTTCTCTGTCCCGGGTGAATCGACTGAGGATGCGCTTGAGGATGCGAGGAAGATCATAGACCTCAGGCCTGAACACATATCCTGCTACAGCCTCCAGCTCGAGGAGGGCACGCCGTTCTACGAGATGGCGGAGCAGGGCAGAATAAGCGAGGTCCCTGATGAGGAGGACAGAGAGACGTACCACCGCATCATCGATCTCCTCCGCGAGTCGGGATATGAGCACTATGAGATAAGTAATTTTGCACGAATGGAAGGTGCGGGCAGAGCACCGGGATTCGTATCAGAGACTGATGCGGAAGCAGGGAGCCCGGAAGGCGGCACAGGCGGAAATGACCGCAGCCGGTACCGCTCGCAGCATAACTCTCTGTACTGGAGCCTGGATAACTATATTGGTCTCGGACTCGGAGCGAGCGGATTCATGGACGGCATCAGATACCGCAACACTGATGATCTGGAGGAGTACTTCAGGACGATTGCAGATGGTCAGCTGCCGGTCATGGAGGAGATGATCAACTTGGCCTTCGATAATATAAGCGAGGCCGTCTTCACAGGACTCAGACGAAGGGAAGGCATAACCTATGAAGAGGCTGAGGCAGCATATCTTCTGAACGCTGAGCATATTGAAGCCGGCGGAGATACTGCTGACACTGACGAAGACATTCCGGCAGATGAGCTCTTCCGGAAAGTATTCAGCGGATCACTGAAAGAAGCAGAAGAGTACGCGGCGCAGGGGCTGCTTGTCATGGATGAGCATGGTCTGAGGCTCACAGAGCAGGGCGTTGACATCAGCAACGGCATAATGTCGCTGTTTGTATAGAAGGGTGCAAAGGCACCCTTTTTTTAGTACAATTAGAACAGTAATGAAATGATCTGCCATATCCATCCGGACCCGGCAGACGGCAGACGAAAAGGGAGAATCATATGAAGCAGTACATAATGGCGCTCGACCAGGGCACTACAAGTTCAAGAACTATCATATATGACAAGAGCGGTGAGATCATCAGTGTTGTTCAGCGCGAGTTTACCCAGATATTCCCACGCGAAGGGTGGGTAGAACATGACCCGATGGAGATATGGGCTTCACAGATGGGAACTGCACAGGAGGCACTTCTCAAGGCAGGTCTTACATATAAGAACATTGCCGGAATAGGCATCACCAACCAGAGAGAGACCACTGTAGTGTGGGACAGGGAGACCGGTGAGCCTGTCTACAATGCCATCGTATGGCAGTGCAGAAGGACAGCTGACTATGCCGTAAAACTCAAGCCGCATGAAGACATGATCCGCGCCAAGACAGGACTGCTTGCCGATCCGTATTTCAGCGGCACCAAGCTGGCATGGATCCTCGACAATGTCCCGGGCGTCAGAGAGAGGGCAAAACGCGGAGAGCTTCTTTTCGGCACGATCGAGTGCTGGCTCATATGGAAGATGACAGGCGGCAAAGTCCACGTTTCGGATTACTCGAACGCATGCAGGACGATGCTCTTCGATATCAACACCCTCAAGTGGGACGAGGAACTCTGCGACCTGCTCGGAATACCTATGTGCATGCTGCCTGAGCCTGTGGAATGCTCGGCCCATTACGGAGAGACGATAGGTGAGCTCTTTGGCGGACCTATCCCTATAACAGGATCAGCAGGAGACCAGCAGGCTGCTCTCTTCGGCGAGACCTGCTTCAACGAGGGTGATGTCAAAAGCACATACGGAACGGGCAACTTCCTGCTGCTGAATACAGGAAACAAGCCGGTGCCTTCCAAGAACGGACTCCTTACGACCATCGCATGGGGCCTGAACGGCGAAGTGACATACGCTCTTGAGGGCTCGGTGTTCGTCTGCGGAGCAGCCGTGCAGTGGCTGAGAGACCAGATGAAGTTCTTCGAATCAGCACCTGAGTCAGAAGAGATGGCCAAAATGGTCGATGATGCAGGCGGTGTGTATGTTGTTCCTGCGTTCGTAGGACTCGGAGCACCGTACTGGGATCCTGAAGCAAGAGGTGCGATGTTCGGCATCACAAGAGGCACGACACGCGAGCACATCGTAAGGGCTACACTTCAGTCTCTGGCTTATCAGAACGAAGATCTCCTGACAGCGATGAGAGCCGATACAGGCAAGGAGATCTCTGTCCTCAAGGTCGATGGAGGTGCTGCACTCAACAATCTGCTGATGCAGTTCCAGGCTGATGTATCGGATGTGAACATAGTCAGATACGCTTCAATCGAGTCAACTTCGCTCGGAGCAGCATATCTTGCAGGTCTGGCAGTCGGATACTATGACAGCCTTGCAGACATTGTTGCCAGCAAGGAGATATCCCGCACATTCAAGCCGGGCCTTGGGGAAAAGGCAAGAAAGGAAAAACTTGCCGGCTGGCACAGAGCCGTAAAGGCAGCTATGGCATTCCATGATTAAAACAGGGAACGCAATGTAAGATGGGGAAGAAAGACAATGGCCCGGTATAATCATCTCAGCTACAGACAATACGAAGCAGAAGTCAGCAAATGCCTTCTGTGCCATGACCCGGTGTGCACCAAAGCATGTCCTGAAAAAATACAGGTAGGAAAGATCCTGAGATCGCTGTATTTTGAGAACTTTCTCGGTGCATCTCATATGCTGCGCAGTAACAGCTGCGAATCCTGCAGCGCTCCGTGCGAGAGCGCGTGCGTGCTTGCCGGGAGCAATGTAGCAGTTAACATCAGCGATATTTTTAATACTGTAAGTAAGGCCGAAGAGATTCTGCCCGGCCACATTACAGAAAGAACAGATCTCTCAACAGAAATCTGCAGGATCAGACTTGAAAACCCGTTCATGCTGTCGTCCTCAGTCGTAGGCAGCACGTATGATATGTGCAGGAGAGCTTTCGAGGCAGGCTGGGCCGGTGTATCTTTTAAGACGATATGCAGTTTTCCTCAGCATGAAACTTCTCCGAGATTCTCATCGATCAGGAGTCACTCCAACTCGTTCTGCGGATTCAAGAACATCGAACAGCTCTCAGACCACAGCGTTGAGGAGAACATGGACATTTTCAGGAGACTCAGAGATGAGTTCCCGGAAAAGGTCATCATCGCTTCGATAATGGGACAGAATGAAGAGGAATGGACAAGCCTTGCAGAGAAGTGTGAGAAGGCGGGTGCTTCACTGATTGAGTGCAACTTCTCCTGTCCTAATATGGAATCGGACGATCTGGGCATTACTATCGGACAGTCAGAAGAACTGATCGAGAGGTTCACAAGGGCGGTAAAACGCGGCACGTCGCTGCCTGTCCTTGCCAAGCTCACTCCTAATATAACTGATATGGTGCCTATGGCACTTGCGGCAAAGCGCGGAGGCGCCGACGGCATAGCAGCGATCAATACGATCAATTCGATCACAGGCGTAGACATCGATACACTCGTCGCGCAGCCTGATGTCCACGGAAGGTCAATGGTAGGCGGCTATTCAGGGCCGGCTGTCAAACCGATAGCGCTCAGGTTCATTTCAGATTTGTCGAGATGTGAAGAGCTCAGAAACATGCATATCAGCGGAATGGGCGGGATCGAGACGTGGAGAGATGCGCTTGAATTCCTTCTTCTGGGGGCCGGAAGCCTGCAGGTGACAACTGCAGTCATGCAGTACGGCTACAGGATCATAGATGACCTGACCGAAGGCCTTGCCGAATATATGAAGTGCAAGAATGTAAAATCAGTCAGCAGCCTCATAGGAGCTGCCAGCAAAACTGTAGTGGCACACGACAGGATCGAGCGCGACACTATCGTATTCCCGGTAATAGATAAGAATCTGTGTATCGGCTGCGGCAGATGCTATATCTCCTGCAGAGACGGAGGTCATCAGGCGATCGAGATCGATCCTGAGACCAGGATCCCGAGACTTATCGGGGCAAAATGCGTGGGCTGCCATCTGTGCAGGGAAGTGTGTCCGATGGAAGCTATCGGCAGTGCTGAAAAGTCCATTACAAGATGATATAGGCACATTGAAATAATTTCAAAAAGTGCTGGACAAACACAGTCCGGTCGGCTATAATAACACTTGCGCTGAGCAAATCAGCGCGTAATATGGCGCATTGGTCAAGAGGTTAAGACGTCGCCCTCTCACGGCGGAATCTGGGGTTCGATTCCCCAATGCGCTACCAGGCAAGACCTTCCGGATTCACCGGAAGGTTTTTTCTTTGTCTGTGACTGCCCTTGGATATCCGGGGGCTTTTTGTTATGCTATAACAAAAACCGGAAGGGGGATAGAAAAATGAGCCTTGAGATCAGATGCTTCCCGGCATGGATACAGAATGAAAATACATATGTGATCACCGACCGTGATACCGGATGCAAGGCTGTGATCGATCCGGGATATTTTGGCGAGGATGTAAAAAGGGAAATAGGTGAAAAAGATTCACTTAAATATATACTCCTCACACATGGCCATTATGACCACTTCGCAGCCGCACAGGGGTATATCGATGAATATCCTTCTGCAGTTTTTGCTGCTCCTCTGAATGAGGATTATCTTCTTCACGGCGGCAGGGACAACAAGTGGCTCGCACTTGGCCACGGCTCATCGGTCTGTCCGGAGGCGGATCTGAGATTAAAGGAAGGCGATACTGTAACTCTGGGAGCTACGGTACTTAGCGTTATTGAAACACCGGGTCATACAGAGGGCGGCATATGTTTCTGCACCGGCACAGAGGTGTTCACCGGAGACACTCTGTTCAGGCTGTCAGTCGGTAACACTTCACTGGAGACAGGAAACTGGGACGAACTGGTCGGGTCAATACAGAACAGGCTGTACTCAATGGATGATGATGTTATCGTCTGGCCGGGACATGGTCCGGCGAGCACCATCGGCTATGAAAAGAGAAACAACCCGTTCGTGCAGGGAGCGGATTTCATCTGAGAAGGTTTTGGCAAAGAGGTCGACTGTAACCAGGGGGATTATTGCAATGAGTGAGAATGTGCTGATTATACCTGAAGATGCTGTGAGCATCAGCAACAGATGTTATTCAGGCAGAAATGATTTTACTGAAGCGGTCATACCGGGCAGTGTGACCGACATAGGTGTCGGAGCATTTGCAGACTGTACAGCTCTGGAGAGAATTATTTTGCCGGCGGGCATGGAGCGGATCAGGAAAGATCTTTTTTCGGGATGCACTGCGCTTAAGGAAATAACGATTCCGGAAGGTGTCAGAACGATCGGGGAATGGGCTTTCAGAAGCTGCAGTTCGCTTGAAGCTGTCATTATCCCTGAAAGTGTAACAGAGATCGCGGCAGAGGCTTTTCTGTCATGCCCGGGAGTGAAGATATATGCAAAACCGGGGTCGTATGCTGAGCGGTTTGCCCGCAAATACAACATCGATCTTGGGAGATCATAAAAGTAAAATATATAGAATATTACAATCCGGTTTGATTATGTATTCAAAAAACACATAATTGCTGTTGAAAAAATCTCCCAATATTGATATTCTATTAACAAGAAATAGGGGCCAATTTAATAAAGGGCTAATTCCTCCCGGGAGAGAATCATCCGGTGTATTTAGCGGGTGTTATTTGTTAAGGACATTAAAAACACCGACGGATGATCGCTGAAGGGGCAAATTCCTGTAAATTGGCACTTACTGGAACGAAACTTTCAAGCAAAAGGACCGGAAAGGATACCTATTTCTGAATCTTTAATATTATTGAAACAGAGAGAATGCTATGCGCTTATTACGCGCGGCATTCTCTTTTTTTTACGGAGAATGAGATGAAGTACTTCATCCTGACAAATAATTCACTAGCAGCTGAGGAGTTCGGAAAGACTCATGACGTGCGCATGGTAGACGGGAAACTTATAGATGTTCTGATTGCAGCGAGAGACCTGATCAATCAGGGTGCAGTCCTGCTGAACCACCCGCTTTACGGCAGTGTCAAACCGAATGAGACGCCGTTCAGATCACTTCTGCTGCAGCAAGGTAAGTCCGCATCCGGAGATGCTCCGGCAATGCCTGATCCTGAATCAGTAAGACTTATCGGGAACGCAGTCAGCGCGTTCGAAAAATTCACTGGTAAGAAGGAGGTTACCGATCCCCGGCTTCTCGAGGACTTCATGGTCGTAGACCTGAGCCTTCTGAGGAGTGCTGTCGAGTCAGCAGACCGGTAGCCTTCCATCTTATACGGAGTTCTGAGCCGCGCTGCCCCTATGCGCGGCCGGGCTCCGGCAAATAATACATATCTGCATTTCTATTATAGCAAAAGGAGGCGATCAGAAATGAGATTGGAAATCGGAAAAATCAATATCACTGATATCCGGTTTGCGGAAGAATCCAAGATCGAGAAGGGTATCCTCTTTATCAATCCTGAAGATCTGAAGCCTGTAGTGCTCGAAGATGAAAAGATCAAGGATGTCGTATTCGACATCGCAAAGCCAGGTGAGTCTGTAAGAATCACACCGGTCAAGGACGTAATCGAGCCTAGGGTCAAGGTTGAAGGCAAGGGAGGAGTTTTCCCGGGTATGGTAGCCAAGGTAGACACTGTTGGCTCCGGCAAAACACTCGCCCTCAAGGGCATGGCTGTAGTAACAGCAGGTAAAATCGTCGGATTCCAGGAAGGAATCATCGACATGACAGGAGTAGGCGCACAGTATACGCCGTTCTCCGGAACACTTAATCTCTGCATGGTATGCGAGCCTGTAGAGGATCTCAAACAGCACGACTATGAAAAGGCAGTAAGAATGGCCGGATTCAGGGTTGCAGCTAAGGTTGCAGAACTGGCAAAGGGCGTTGAACCTGATGAGACCTGCGTATATGAGACACAGGGCATCAAGGAGGGAATCGAGAAGTATCCTGATCTGCCTAGAGTCGGGTATGTATCGATGCTTCAGACACAGGGTCTTCTGCATGACACATATGTATACGGTGTCGATGCCAAGAAGATCATCCCTACGATCATGAGCCCGACTGAAGCTATGGATGGAGCTATCGTATCCGGAAACTGCGTATCTGCATGCGATAAGAATCCGACCTATATCCACCAGAATAACCCTGTTATAGAGGATCTGTTCGCACAGCACGGCAAGACTCTGAATTTTGTCTGCCAGATCATTACAAATGAGAACGTATATCTGGCTGATAAGGAGAGGTCCTCGAACATGACAGCTAAGCTCTGCCGTATGCTCGACCTCGACGGAGTCATCGTAACTCAGGAAGGTTTCGGTAACCCGGATACAGACCTGATCATGAACTGCAAGAAGATCGAGGCTGAAGGCGTCAAGACTGTAATCGTTACAGACGAATATGCAGGAAGAGACGGAAAATCCCAGTCCCTCGCAGACGCAGACGCAGCAGCTGATGCAGTAGTAACCGGCGGAAATGCCAATGAAGTAGTTATCCTGCCAAAACTTGACAAGGTCATCGGAATGATGGATTACGTCAACAAGATCGCAGGTGCAAGCGAAGACACACTCAGAGAAGACGGAACACTCGAGGTAGAGCTCCAGGTAATCACAGGCGCTACCAATGAGATGGGATTCGGAACACTGAGCGCAAGATAAGAGCGGGGAAAGGAGGAGAAAACAATGGCTAAGATCAAAGTAGTTCACTACATCAACCAGTTCTTCGCCGGAATCGGCGGAGAAGAAAAAGCCGACATCCCTGCTGAACTCCACAAGGCTGAGGTCATAGGACCGGGAATGGCGTTCAACACCGGATTCGGTGATGAAGCAGAGATCATCGCAACCATCATATGCGGAGATTCTTACTTCAATGAAAACATCGATGCTGTCAAGGCTGAGATCCTCGGATGGGTCAAAGACCTTGCACCTGATCTGTTCATCGCAGGCCCTGCATTCAATGCCGGCCGTTACGGCGTAGCCTGCGGAACTATCGCAGCAGCAGTACATGAAGAACTCGGCATCAAGTCGATGACAGGAATGTATGTTGAGAACCCTGGTGCAGATATGTACAAGGACAAGACATACATCATTCAGACCAAGGACAGCGCAGCAGGCATGAGAGATGCAGTCAAGAAGATGACAGCATTCGCGCTCAAGTATGCAAAGGGCGAGAAGATCGGTGCTTCCTGCGAAGACAATTACATGAACCAGGGCGTAAGAGTCAACTTCTTCGAGAAGGAGAGAGGCTCAAAGAGAGCTGTAGATATGCTCATCGCCAAGCTGAACGATAAGCCGTTCACAACTGAGTACCCGATGCCTGACTTCGACAGAGTTGAGCCTAACCCTGCAGTCAAGGATATGGCACACGCTACGATCGCGCTCGTAACATCCGGCGGTATCGTACCTAAGGGCAACCCTGACCACATCGAGAGCTCAAGTGCTTCGAAGTTCGGTGAATACAGCATTGCAGGAGTTACAGACCTTGATGCTGACACATTCGAAACAGCACACGGCGGATACGACCCTGTATACGCAAATGAGGATGCAGACAGAGTACTGCCTGTAGACATCATGCGCGATCTCGAGAAGGAAGGCGTTATCGGCAAGCTTCACGAGAAATACTATGCAACTGTAGGTAATGGTACAGCTGTAGCAAGCGCTAAGAAGTACGGCGCAGAAATAGGCAAGAGACTGGTGGCTGACGGAGTAGACGCAGTTATCCTCACCTCCACGTGAGGAACATGCACACGTTGCGGCGCAACGATGGTAAAAGAGCTCGAAAGAGCCGGACTCCCAGTAGTTCACGTATGTACAGTAACACCTATTTCACTGACAGTAGGCGCCAACAGGATCGTGCCTGCTATAGCTATCCCGCATCCTCTGGGCAACCCTGCTCTTGACAAGGATGAGGAGAAAAAGCTTCGCCGCAAACTCGTAGTGAAGGCTCTCGGAGCACTTCAGACCGAGGTTGACGGACAGAAGGTATTTGAAGACTAGTACGATCATGACCTTGCCATGCGGCGGGCTGTGAGTCTGCCGCATGGCTCACCGATCCTCAGAAGGAATGTACCTATGCCGGAAATAACAGTCTGGACCAAACAGAATGCAGCGGTCATTGACCAGCTTGAGACTGCCGGAAGATTTATAGCTGATGAACGGTATATACGCCGGGAACTTGAAGACACGACTGACATCATGCTGTTTATCTACCGCTGGCTCTCTGATCATATGCCTTCTGCGTCTGTAAGGCCCCAGGACGTTTCATTTCCGGTCTGGGTCTCCTTCGACAGGGAGGCAACGATGAGACCTGAGGACGGTTATGCCGTTCTCGAGCTCAGAGTGGAGGAGGAGCTGGTGACTCCGGTCAACATTGAAAAGTGGACCCGCATCACCAACTACTCATACATTCCTCTGAATGAAGAGGATGAAACTGAGCATAACAGCCTTCTCAGGAGCATGGGTATAAGCAATGCTCAGGCTGTGATGTCGGATTTCTATCCGGAAATGAAGAAAAAGATAATCGCAAGCTGGGACAGGCTGTTTGACGATTCTGTCATAGCCGGGAACGTGAATGCATACGGACTTATGTGGGAGGTGAAAAAGGAATGGGTGAAAAATGCTGTAATGTGACACTCTACTCCCCACAGTCCAAGGCTGTGTGGCAGGAACTGCAGAACATAGGCTCGGCGTATTCGAGACGCGAATACGTGCAGAAAAAGTACGAAGAAAGCGCTCCCATATTCCTTACAGCCTATGACGCATATATCCGGGAAGCCGGGAAGATAGTGCCGAGGCCTGAGCCATGGGCATATCCGTACTGGGCATTCAGGTCACTCGATCAGGTCGATGTATCGGGCGGCGGAAGGATCATGACCTTGTCCGTTCCGGTATCTGAGGCTGTCTTCTTCGATCAGTACGACTGGTATAAAGTTCTTCGTCTTTCATACATCGGCAGTGATGAAAAGGATGAAGCAGAATTCAGGCGTGAACTCGAGAGGAGGGGGATCAAGGATCCGTCCGAGGCTGTGCTCAAACCATTTTACCCGGATATAAAAAGGAAGATAACGGATAGCTGGAAGAAGATCTTCCGGTATGACACGGAAATAAGAAAGGCTCTCTTGAACGGCACGGAACCTGAGATAGAAGGGGTAAGGGCTGTTCAGGCAGGACTCTGGTGCATCAAAAAAGAATGGCTCATATGAGCCGTTACTTATAAGTCAGCCGATAAGCCATTCTTCACGCAGCTCCCAGCAGAGTCCCACGATATGTGATGGATCCTGAGGCTGTACGGTATATATGCTCTCCCAGCTTTTAAGCACTTTCTGCTTAAGAAGAGGGTAGAAGTTGCCGGCGCTGCCGTTTATAAGCGATGCCGGATTGGAGATCCCGTATCTTGTCAGCTCAGCTTCATGATCCAGTTCATCGGCTTCGTCAGCGGGATAGTAGATGTGATTGATCATGTGCTCCCACACCTCGTCATTGGCGAGAATATAGAAGCCTTCCGGAATGTCGAGCCTGAGAAATACATCGTCAGATGATTCGGGTATGGCATCTGTTCCCTCAGGGCTAAGCCATACCGGATAGAGGAGACCTTCCGGAATGGAGATGCGGCCCCTGGCCATAGACGTAAGCATCCGGTACAGAGAAGCGTAGTGCTCAGTTATGGTCGTGTACTTCTGACGGACATACTCCTCGCGGACAGTGTATGTACCGCGTATGCGCAGCTCTTCAAGAACCTTAGGATCCTGTCGGGTGATAAAAATCATAAGTCTGCAACCTTTCTGCAGGCATAAAGCATGCGTTCAGTCTGCGACTCTGGAGTAACGTCGCGGTCATTGCCGAGCAGCTGAGTCAGAAGCGCATAGAAATAAGAGATGGTCATATCATTGGCCAGGATTATATCTTTTTCGGACGCTTTGGTCTCGAGAAGAGGGACCAGCAGGATCAGGTTTCTGCTTTGAAGGCTTGTTGTCCTGAACATCGCTTCCAGCATAAGGTCCCCGGAATCTTCTCTCTCAGGCGGGAACAGCTCAAGATATTCCTTTATCACTGAGGGAAGATCCGCGCTGTGACGGCTGAAGAACAGAGCGTTGTACTCCTCGGGATTGGAGAAGGCGTGCCTGCAGAAAAGTTTCCAGGAAAGCATGTAGATTTCAGCATCGTAGGATTCATCGTTATTAGGATCGAGACCTGAGCTGGATACGACCATGTCGTTTGTGTATTCCTGCAGAGCATGCACGCACGCAAAGAGAACCAGCTCGTCTATGTCGCGGAAATACCTGTAGATGAGCGCGCTGTTCATTCCGACTCTGGCACCCAGAGACCTGGCTGAAACAGACTGTATGCCGCTTTCGTGGATCATTTCCATGGCAGCGTTGATCAACGATATTTTGTTGTTTCTTATTGTCTCTGCAGACATGGAGGGCCTGCCCATATTTAAGCACTCCTTTATTGCTGAACTGCTGAAACAGGCTATAAAAAGGCCGGTTTCGCACCTTGTTAAAAGAATTTTAACAACTGCGGTAAGACTGTTACAAGTAATTAATGAGAATTAATTAAACTTGTTAAAAAAATACTTTACAGTACAATAGATATTTTCTATAATGCATGTAAAGAAAACGCGTTTAATAAACAAGTTTTCAATAATGTAGCTACAGAAAACACTTATCACTACCACTAACGTACATCGCTATCGCTATTAAAGTATTTCAGCAAGAAAGGAGTACGTAAATGAAACTCAAGATCGGCAACATCCAGGTAAAGGATGTAGTTCTTGGTGCTCAGGACGGCTTTGCAGATGGCGTTCTTACCATCAATAAGCAGGCAGCAATCGACTAC
The DNA here is from genome assembly GCA_045540775.1 of Anaerovoracaceae bacterium. Lineage (GTDB taxonomy): Bacteria > Bacillota > Clostridia > Peptostreptococcales > Anaerovoracaceae > Crickella. Next base: position 54,352 of record JAZQHU010000039.1, read on the forward strand.
CTGATGGGTCTGGACGATCATATTACAAGCCTCGATATTGTTATCGCTCATCCTGGCGATGACACAAGAATCGTACCTGTAATCGAAACAATCGAGCCAAGAATGAGAGTTGACGGAAGAACTCTGTTCCCGGGAGTTACTGATGAAGTAGTACCTGCAGGTGACGGAGAACTCAAAGCTCTCAAGGGTTGCTGCGTAACAGTAGTAGGCGGCACATGGGGCTCCTTCGGTGACGGTGTCATCGATATGGGCGGAGAAGGTGCAAAGCACACATACTGGTCCAAGCTCATCAACATCTGCCTCGTAGGCGAGACTGACGAAGAGTTTGAACGTTATGAGCAGCAGAAAATGAACCACGCTCTCAGATGGGCTGGTCACAGATTCGCTGAGTATCTCGGAAAGATCGCTAAATCAGTAGCAGCTGAGGACTTCGAGGAATATGAATTCGAGCCTGTAGCTGACAGAGCTAAGAAGAACAACGGACTTCCTAACGTAGCTATCGTACTGCAGCCGCAGTCACAGATGGAGGCGCTCGGATACAACGACCTCTGGTACGGATGGGACCTGAACAAGTTCCTCCCTACATTTGTAAGTCCTACAGAGGTACTCGACGGTGCAATGATCTCCGGATCCTTCATGCCGGCATCCTCAAAGTGGTCAACATATGAGATGCAGAACTTCCCTACAATCAAGGAGCTCTTCGCAGAAGACGGCAAGAGCCTGAACTTCGTAGGAGTCATCCTCTCGATGCTCAATGTAGCACTCGATCAGAAGGAAAGAGCTGCAATCATGGTAAGAAGCATGGCTCTCAACCTCGGCGTTGACTACGCTATCGTAACTGAAGAAGGTTACGGAAACCCTGATGCTGACTATGTACGCTGCCAGGTAATCCTTGAGGATGCAGGCATCCCTGTAGTAGGCATTTCCAACGAGTGTACAGGCCGTGACGGATTCTCCCAGCCGCTCGTAACACTCGATTCAAAGATGAACGCGCTCGTTTCCTCAGGAAACGTATCGCAGCTCTCAGACCTTCCTGCATGCAAGACAGTTATCGGATGTCTCGAAGCAATGAACAGAGACGGAATGTCCGGCAGCTGGGGCTATGATGAGAAGCTCGGCAAATCCGCAAGAGATGACGGCTCGATCATCATGGAAGATAACAACTGGTTCTGCGGAGACCACATCAGCGGTTTCTCAGTTAAGACCATGAAAGAATTCTAGAGGAAGGGAGGCAGAGACATGAAGAAAGTAATTTGCTACGTCAACCAGTTCTTCGGCGGAATCGGCGGCGAGGACAAGGCTGACCAGGAACCATACATCGTTGAAGGCGTTGTAGGTCCTACAATGGCGATCAATGCAGCCCTCAAGGATGCAGAGGTTACTCATACAGTAGTATGCGGTGACAACTTCATGGGATCCAACACTGAGGAAGCTCTTTCGAGAATCATGGGATTCCTCGAAGACAAGGAAATGGATCTCTTCATCGCAGGCCCTGCTTTCCAGGCAGGCCGTTACGGAGTAGCATGCGGAAACGTCTGCAAGGCCGTTAAGGAAAAATTCGGAGTTCCTGTACTCACTTCAATGAACGGTGAGAACCCGGGAGCTGACATGTTCAAGAAGGACGTAATCATCTTCAAGGGCGGCACAGGCGCTGTAAAGATGAGACAGGACGTCAAGGTTCTGACCAACTTCGCTAATAAGCTTCTCGCAGGCGAGCCTAACCTCGGATGCGAAGCAGAAGGTTATTTCGAAAGAGGATGCAGACACGAAGCCTTCCTTGAGGACATCAGAGAGAACACCGCTGCTTACAGAGGCGTTCAGATGCTCAAGAAGAAGATGGCAGGCGAGCCTTATCAGACAGAACTTATTATCCCTGAGAAGGATCTCGTTCCTATCGCACCTGCAATCGAGCTGAAGGATGCAGTAGTTGCACTCGTAACTACATCCGGATGCGTACCTGTAGAGAATCCTGACAGAATCCAGTCAGCATCCGCTACAAGATGGGGAAGATACAGCATCAAGGATATGGACAGACTTGAGGCAGGCGTATTCAAGACCATCCACGCAGGTTATGACCCTGCAGCAGGTAATGCAGACCCTAACGTACTCGTTCCGCTCGATGCTGTAAGAGCATATGAGAAGGAAGGCAAGTTCGCAAGACTGCATGACTACTTCTACACAACAGTAGGTACCGGTACAACAGAAGCTGAAGCTACAAGAATGGCAGAG
>JAZQHU010000040.1:0-4993 GCA_045540775.1 Anaerovoracaceae bacterium
CGAAGTGATACCGACTGGTGCGGAAGAAAAAGACGGCAAATATGTCAAGGACGGCATCACATATGATGCTACACCGCAGGAGATCAAGGTAACGCTGGTCGATAATGAAGACGGCACGATCACAGCGACACCTGACAAGAACGGAGCACAGGTGCAGTTCGGCAACACCTATGATGCAAAGGGCAGCGTAATACTGACAGCAAAGAAGGTCCTGACCGGCAAGACCCTTACAGAAGAAGCATTCAGCTTCGAACTGAAGGATGCAGAAGGAAAAGTGCTGCAGACCAAGGGCAACGCGGCAGACGGAACTATCACCTTCGATGCGATCAACTACACACTTGCAGATGTAAAGAATAGTCCGATCAAGTACACGATCAGCGAAGTGATACCGACTGGTGCGGAAGAAAAAGACGGCAAATATGTCAAGGACGGCATCACATATGATGCTACACCGCAGGAGATCAAGGTAACGCTGGTCGATAATGAAGACGGCACGATCACAGCGACACCTGACAAGAGCGGAGCACAGGTGCAGTTCGGCAATACCTATGATGCTAAGGGCAAGGCTGTTCTTGAGGGTACCAAGACTCTGGAAGGCAAAAAGCTTGAGGATGGTCAGTTCACATTCAAGATCACTGCTGAAGGCAATGCACCTTTGAGGGATGAGAATGGTAACGACTATACTGATGCTCAGCTCACAGTAACCAATGAGGACGGAGAATTTACATTCCCTGAACTGTGGTTCCAGCTTGGTGACCTTGAGAACGTAGTCGGTAAGACTCTCAAGAGCAAAACCTTCAGGTATAAAGTGACTGAGGTTGTGCCTGAGGATGCTGAACTTACAGTAGTAGGTGACAGGGGCTACGATGAGGAAACAGGTATCATCTATGACCTGTCAGAGAAGACTGTTGAGCTGACAGTATCCGATAAGGGAGACGGTACGCTTGAGGTTGTGAAGTCTGAAGAGTCAGATGAACTGTCATTCGTAAATGAAAACAGATTCACTGAACTGAAGCTGACCAAGAGCATTGATGAAATTGTCGCTAAGGATACAAAGGGTGAGCTGGTCAACGTAACAGCTGTATTCAGGATCAAGTATCACGATTCATTCCAGGATAAGGATATCGACAGAACAGTCAGCGTTCAGTTCGATCCGACAAAGGTAGCTGCTGAGACAGTAACGGTGGACAAGATACCAACAGATCTTACTGAAGACGACATTATAATCGAAGAGGTCTACAGTGCAGATTATAAGGGCAAGCTGGTTCAGCCACTGACCAAGACTACCGATGAAAAGACAGGTATCTCAACATTCTCAGTCGGATACACGAATGAGAGAGGCGGCAACATCACCGGAAGCGGAGTGATCAACACCGTAGATAAGAACACATTCGGTATCAAGAGCCGCAGGGACAGCACAGGCAAAAACCCTAGTCCGGCTCCTGCAGCAGAGGAAACACCAAGATAGCGGACAGGAAAGGAGGACAAAACGATGAAAGATATAAGAAAAACAACAATGCTGATCTTCGCTTTGGTACTCAGCCTGTCCGTGACAGTCGGGGCATCGCTGGCATACTTCAGCGATTATGAGGCGGCGTCGGGAGGCGCCACCCTGCACCTCGGCGGACAGACAGAGCTGAAAGAAGGTTCTGCAACAAATCAGAAGGATATCCAGATCAAGAACACCGGCAAGACATATATGATGGTAAGAGTCGGTATATTCGGACCGGCTAACATGACGATGCCTTCGCCAAAAGGAGACTGGTTCTTAGCTGATGATGGATATTACTACTTCGGGACAGCACTTGCTCCGGATCAAGAGACAGAAGCAGGTCTGCTTGTAGCATCTCTCAAGGAAAGCTGGAAGGGCGACGCACCGGACTTTGACTATGAAGTCACGGTTGTTCATGAAGGCTGCCAGGTACTGTATGACAATAAAGGAAAACTGGTACAGCCGGACGGCTGGAGCAAGAGTGCAGTAGCCAAGATCGTTATCCCGGAGATCACAGGAAAGGAGGGCGAGTAAGATGAAATTCAGAAATACTAAGCTCTCAAAGAGAACTCTTGCACTTCTTGCAGCAACAGCACTTCTGTTCGGAGGAGGCAGTTTTGCAGGAACGAAGGCAGCTCTGACATACTTCAGTGAAGATTACAGAGCAGGATTCGAACTGGATCACCTGCAGGTGCACCTTCTTGAAAACGGACGCGATGTCTGCGAGGTAAACGGGGAACGACAGAACAGCTGGAATACAGTTCACCGCTCGGACGATGAGGAAGCTGCACCAAAGCAGGAGAAATACAGGGGAAACCTTGTAGAGTATCTCGGGTATACTAACGATACTCACTACGGCAATACACCAGCATATAAACTCGGCAATCCGGGAGAGGTCATTCCGGGCAAAAAGTATGAGGAACGTATTACAGCCGAGAACGGCAGTAATATCGACCAGTATGTCAGACTTACAGTAAGAAAATACTGGGTTGACAGCGAAGGAAACAAAGATACAACTATGGATCCGGGTCTGATCAAGCTGACATACGGTAATAAGGCATATAACGACAGTGCATGGAAGATCAACAGCAAAGAACATACTGAAGAGTCAGATACTTACTATCTTAAGAGCATGCTCAAAGGCAATTCTAAGCCGGCTCCGGACCTGTTCGATACACTGCAGATCGATGCATCCGTATATGACCTGGAGGAACCGCTGACAACTACCACTCACAGAGAGGGCGGACCTGATGATGCGGAAGTCACAGTAATTACTTATGAGTATGACTATGATGACTTCACATTCTACATCGAAGCAGATGTACAGGCTATCCAGACACACAATGTCAATGATGCGATAAGCAGTCTGTGGGGTGTCAGCAACGTAAGCGCCAAGAACGGCACTGTTACAGTTAAGTAGGAGGTACAGGAAAATGAGAATCAAAAAGATGATGATCGTCCTGGCACTTTCTCTGACAATGGTGCTGGGCATGACACTTAATTCAAATGCAGAGAGCTTCAAAGAGAATGGGACATGTTACTTCAACGGAAAACAAATAGTCAGTGATTTCGATTCTGATAAAGTCAATGACATGATCCGCGGACTTGAGCCGGGAGATGATGCTACATTCGAAGTCAAATTCACTAACAAGTATAAAGAAACGACTCACTGGTATATGAGAAACGAAGCTCTCCAGACTCTCGAACAGAGCTTTGACAGATCGGAAAACGGTGGATATACTTACATACTTACTCATGTAGCACCTGATGGTTCTGAGCAGGTTCTGTTTGATAACAGCAAAGTCGGCGGCGCAGGAGAAGATGGACACTCATATGCGATAGAGCCTAAGGACACTAAGGCAAGTCATGGATTTGAAGACAACGGTGAAGGACTTCACCAGGCTACTAATGCAACAGACGAGTGGTTCTTCATTCAGACTCTGAATAAGGGACAGTCCGGAAAAACAAGACTGTATGTTAAGTTCGATGGTGAATCCGAAGTAAACGACTACATGGATACAGCAGGTCAGCTGCTGATAGCATATGCAGTAGAGCTCGAAAACCACGAAACATTCAAGAAGGTCAAGACAGGAGACACAACGGATATCCTGACACCGCTCGCAATGATGCTTGCATCTCTGCTGATGCTGATTTTCCTGATCATGAGTATCAGGAAAGACCGCAGAGATACGGCAGCTGAGGCAGCGGGCCTCAATAAGGATGCGGCAGGAAAGGAGCGTGAGTGATATGAAGAAGAGCCTTCTTATATTTACAATGATCCTTTCGATGCTGATGGTAATGTCCGGTGTGACCAGTGTATTTGCGGACTCTGAAGCAAGAGGTGAAGGATATGGCTATACGGTCACTATCTATTCCGGAGAGCAGGGACAGTTCGCTGACGGATCCACTAAGAAGACCTACAATGTCAAAGCGGGAGAGACTGTAGACATTGCAAAACTTGCAAGTGATGCAGGCTTTGAGGTCACAAACAACGAGTACTACAACAGGGGCTTCAGAGAGGCCGGCCATGATAACGACGAGAGTCCTTCGCTTGTTTCATTCAAGGCAGACAAGGATGTTGCATATGAAGCGGCTTATGGAATCAAGGGCAACATGGTCAAGTACACAATCATGTATCTCGATGAGAATGGAGATGAGCTCCAGGCTTCCAATGAGTACTACGGAATGGTTGGCGATAAGCCAGTGGTATCGTATCTGTACATAGACGGATACCAGCCTAATGCATACAACCTGACAAAGACACTCACTGCAGATGAGAACAAGAATATATTCGGCTTCTCATACATGCCTAATCCTGAGAATGAAACTGTTGTTGTAGATAATACTGCAGGCAACAACGGACAGGCAGGCGCAAGGAATGCGGCTAACGGCCAGAACAATGCCAACGCCAATGCAGCAGCCAATGATGCGAATGCTAACGGACCTACTACCATCGTAGACCTCGATGATAACGCTACACCGCAGGCTGAGAACGCAGGCAATGGTGCAACAGATATCGCAGATACTGATGCACCTAAGGCAGGGATCAGTCCTATAGCTATCGGCGGAGGTGTCGTTGCACTCGCAGCGATCGCAGCTCTGGCAGCATTCCTGATCAGACGTCGCAACTCGGAATATGAGGACGATGATGAGGAGGAGAACTACAACCGCAGTAAGAGCATCTATTCAGATCAGGAGTAGACAGCGGAATGAAATGAATCCATTTCATGATCGCTGCAGCAGCGACTGTTATATCTGATCAATTTAAGAAGAACCGGGTCCTGTCTGGATCCGGCTCTTTGCTTATTGGACACTGCTGAGGTGATATAGCAGGCTGCTCGTGTTAATCTTAGATATAAAGTAAGCGCAAAGTAACAGGGTGTCCAATTGGACTTGGATCATTTTGATCCAACTCCGCTACTTACCGTTCTTAGCACATGATGCCTGAACGTCCGGATCCCATGGAGCAAAATGATCCAGTTCTTCATCGGACATGTCCAT